>DAOUAL010000057.1:0-135812 GCA_034433515.1 Anaerolineae bacterium
CCCAACATCATCGGTATCAAAGATAGCAGTGGCAACATCACCAAGTTTGAGGAAATCATTCGCGCCGTGCGTCCCGATTTCGCGGTCATTGCGGGATCGGGTGGCTATTTTTATCCGGCGTTGTGCGTGGGCGCAAAAGGCGCCGTTGCCGCGCTTGCCAATGTGGCGCCACGCGAATGTGTGGCGCTGTACGATGCCTTCCGCGCGGGCCACCACGATGAAGCCCGTGCATTACAAATGCGCCTTGTTCCGTTGAATGCCGCCGTTACTACACGTTGGAATGTTGCCGGCTTGAAAGCCGCCCTCGAAGAATTGAATCAAGGGTTTTACGGAGGTCCGCCACGCTTGCCGGTGCGACCAATGAGCGCCGAAGATCGCGCAATGTTGCGCAAAATTATGCAAGAGGCTGGCGTTTTGCGTTAAAAATTCGTTGAAGCACGTTCGTGTCAAATCAAATGATAATGTTACCGAAGCAGAATGGCTCTATCAAATGATAATGTTACCCGCATGCCTTCTCTTTCCGTGGTATGGTCATACCTCCGCCGTCTCTTCATCGAGGATCAGCCAACTATCCTGTGGACGACACGCTAAAGGTAAATCGAATAGTTGATCCCGCATCTGATAAATTCCGAGACGCAACCGGCGTGGGTTGGTTTGTGCGCGCAACGTTCGCAAACGCGCTTGTTCAGCTTCAACCAATACCCCGCTCGCACAAAGGCGTTCCAGCGGCGTCTGGGCTTTATCCCCCTTGCGATGGATGTGTAATTCGCCCTGCACGGTACTGGATTGCTTGTCCCGCAGGTGCAGGACGGGCTGGAAAAAGTTGTAGTAGAGCCACATCTGGTCATACAGTTGGTCCAGGAGGCGTTGATGCACCAGGGTGTCGAAGCGCGCGTCGCCAAAGTAGGCACGCACCAAAGTATGGTTCTTTTGTTCGACATACCGATTGTCGTTCTTCTGGTAGGGCCGACTAAGTCACCCCTGGAATCGTGCGGTGGAAAAAGCGCACAAGGTGATGGTTCAGAAACTCGTTGCTGTTATCGGGATGAATCTCACGAATGGCCAAGGGGATACGGGCTTGGAGACGGCGAAAACCCCAGCGCCCGCTGACTCCGCCCCAAACCAGCGACCCGTTCGCTCCAGCCCGTTGCGACATCAATCATTTGAAGGGTGTGGACGTAGTCCCCGACGGCGGTGTCGCCGCCATGATGAACCAAATCCGTCTCCAAGTGGCCTGGCGTCTGCAGCTGCCAAGGAATGCGTCGCATCGGAATCTCGCGTGCCACACTTCGTCTGCCCAGCGGGCGTGCGCGTGGCAAGCGGGGCTGATCTTGGGTCAGGTGCGCGAGATGGCGACGGACGGTGGAAACACTGGCCTGTTGCAATTGGATCAATAGGTCCGTGGTCAAGGTCAACTCGCCGTGCGCCGCGAGCTGAAGTGCCAACTCTGGGAGGACAGGTTGGAGACGTTCGGCACAGGCATAGTCGAGCGTTTCGGCCAGGAGGCGCAAGGCCTCATCGAAGTGATGATCGTAGGTGGCGCCGCGTTGCTGTCGGCGCGGTTGACGCTCCAGTGTGTCGGCGTGAAGCAGGCGGAGCAGACTCTTGCGTTCGAGAGTCGTGACGGCTTGCCTCTCATCGAGCAAGCGGCTACGCTCGGCACGGTCGGCGCGTTGGTAGCGCGGGAGCATCAGTGGCAGATACTTTCGGCGTTCGTTGATGGTCATTTGTGCTTCGATTGGCATGGTTCTCCTCGGTAACATTTTCATTTGAGTGAACCATTTTACCTCAGTAACATTTTACGTGAAAGCATACGACGTTTTGATTTTCTAAAAACTTTGTGGTATACTAGGTGTATAATGGACTTGAAACGCTTCCTTGTTACCGCCCCCATTGCCTTGTTTTTGACGATGGCTGGTTTTGCGATGGGGCCGGACTCACAATCTAGCGTCACTGTCCAGGTCGCAGGCGTGGGGGATTCACCTTTGATGGTGTTTGCTTCGACCGATGCGTTCACCATTGAAAAGACACCCGTTTCGGATGCTACTCCGGAACCGACGCTTGTGCCGACCCCCATTTCTCTACCCACCCAAACCGTTTCTCCAACACCGACCCGGGCACCTATCCGTTCCGCGCGCGTCCCGATCCTGATGTACCACTATATCAGCGTGCCTCCGCCTGATGCCGACAAATACCGGCTTGATCTGTCCGTAACGCCGGAAAATTTTGAGGCACAGGTCAAATACTTGGCAACCCAAGGTTATACCTCCATTCGCTTATCCGACTTGTCCGAACACTTGCTCACGGGCAAGCCCCTGCCCCCCAAACCCATCGTCCTGACCTTCGACGATGGTTACCTCGATAACTATGAAAATGCGTTTCCGATTTTGATGAAATACAAATTCGTGGGAACCTTCTTCGTCATTACTAATTACGTGGATGCGCAAAAGCCGGGTTATATGACTTGGGATCAACTCGAAGAGATGGCAATCGAAGGACACGAAATCGGTTCGCACACCATGTCCCATTTCGAGTTGAAAGGTAAACCGCGTGCCCTCCAAGCCAGCGAGATTGCCGGCTCCAAACTCGCCATCGAATCCCGCATCGGGACGCCGGTCAAATCGTTTTGCTATCCCTCCGGCAAGTACGACGCCAACTCGATTAGCGCATTGCGCGCGGCAGGGTATCTGGGCGCCGTGACCATCGAATCGCAAGGAATTCGTCAAACCTCGACCAACATCTTTGAAATGCAACGCATCCGCGTGCGCGGCAGTTATAGCATCAACGAGTTTGAATACTGGCTCAAGTACTTTAGCAGCACTGGTAAATAAACCCAAGGACGAGCAGCCGACTCGTCCTTTTTTAGTCCTCCCAAAGTAACCGTTCAGGTCTCTTAATGTGTCAATCCCCATGGTTGGTTTCGTGTTTGGATATACTTTAGCCTGAAGTGTAAACATGATGAAATACCATGAAAAGCTGAAATATCTGGAAGAGGAAGTTGCCAAAAGCATCAAAGCCATGACATCGAAAGGGGATAGAAACAAGTCCAGGACCTTTACCATACGAATGTCCTCTGCCACACTGGGCGCGCTTGTGACCATCGCTTTGGGCTTGCAGACTAGCGCATGGAGTACGGAATTGAAAAACTTCGCTCGTATGTGGCGCTCTGATTTCTGTGATCAATACCATCGAAAGGGTGGTGGGGTATCGAGAACTTTGGGTCAAGCAAAAATTGACCCTCTCTCAGCTCTATGCCTTGCGAAACGAAATTGACTATTACAAAGCAGGCTTGGTTGAAAACGATGAGGTTGATGAGCATCAAGTGAATGAATTCTTCAAAAAGTATCCAGCCATTTGGGAAACCGCTTCGAACGAATGGTTACGCCTACGAAGAGAACAAGAGCAAGAAGGAAAAACGCCCCGTTAAGCGCAGTTAATTTCAGTCATTGATGTTGCGCCCTTTTACCGCTGATTGACTCTCCTCTCACCACGCTTGATATTTTTCATCCCGGATTTGATGAGAGCGTACAGCGCCAGAAGCCCAACCTCGGCGGAGACTATACGCGCGGTATGCGTTCATCTTGCTGCCGACGCTATTGGATTCGTCGGCATAGTCGGCTAGTAGTGCACCACCATGAAAGTGCGTGGTAGAAACTCGATTTTTAGCCACGTCTGTCAACGTCTTTCCCTTAGTCTGGTATGCAACGATTTCATGTTGTTGCACTAGATTGCGCCACGCGATCATCCACTCGACGGCGTGCCGCGCTATCTGTTTGCGTACAAGTTCTGAAACTCCCCAGCGCGTCCAAAGGTCTTCTTCCGATACTGCAAGCGTTCTGGCGCCCACATCGAGTATACTTCCAATCGCGGCACCAGTGCCTCCCAATACGCTTTGGGCGCATCGGGTTTGCCGAGTATTTTCAAAACGTGCGCCATCGCTTCTAAAATGATTCGTCTGGCACGCGTTCACGCAACGTTCCGCCAATCTCAAAAATAATTGCTTCGATTCTCTCCGCTTTCATCATTCCTCCCTTGAAAAATGTGGGACAAATTTGAAATTTGTCCTACGCGTAGTCCATTTTCATTCGACTTTTGGTGCGCCGAAGGCGAATGAGCAACTCCTCTGAAAATAGGTTTGTAGTCGCGCGGGCGATCAATCGCCATACTACGACTGTACTCGCTTGTTTTCATCTCTCTGCTGATGCGCCGAAGGCGAATGAGCAACTCTTTTGCGATCTACCCCGCAAATGGGCGATGCCCGCGCGCAGCACGGCTCGTGAGACATATGATCAACCTCCACCACGCGGATAGGATTGAGCGGCACAGCAGCGCGAATGTACGCCAAGCGACATCGTCACAACTCGACGTGTGGTGATTCGTCACGCCGATGACGTCGTGCCAGCGCCTTCCGATCAAGCACGCGGATCGTGCAAACTGCCCAAGCGAAAATCGCCGGGGCAAATCTCGTCGTAAAAGGTGTCTGGGTGAATGCCAAAAAGTTCACAGCCATCGAATCCAAAATTCGTCCCGGCGGCAAGTGATCCAGTTCTTGGGCAGGGCTTGCTAAATTGGGTCGGGCGACCTCCGCCGGCGAGAACCCCTTGGCGTGGTCTAACTTAAATGGCTTGAATTACAACCAGATTTGCAACCTGTTTCTGACCTTGGGCAGTTAGACTGGTTCTCATCAAAAAGCGTGGTGGGGGCGATCTTTCTAGGTCGCCGTGTTTAGCGGGCTGGAAAGCCCACGTCCACGAAAGCCCACGCTACGAGATTTTCGGATGGAAACTAGACTGGATTCAAAGTCGGTTGTGCGTGTTTTCAAATGAAATGTTGAGGCAAAGTTAAAATGCCAAGATCTGCTTGCGTAGATGAAGCCGGGCGTTTGCTCCTCTCCCCCGACCTCGCCACGCGTTATGGCATCCAGCCCGGTGCACGGATTTGTGTAGATGAAGATGCCTATGGCTTGCTCCTTCGGCGTCCGGTGACGCAACTTGCGAAACTCTACATCGAGCCAACGAACTGGTGTAATCTCGCTTGCCGGACGTGTATGCGCAACGTGTGGGACGAGCCAGCGGGGATGATGACGGAGGCGGTGTTCGCGCGGACGCTGGAAGGGTTACGTGCCTTTTCGCCACCGCCCACCGTTTTCTTGGGCGGCTTTGGTGAACCACTCTTTCATCCTAAGATCGTCGAGATGGTGGCGCAAGCCAAAGCGTTAGGCGCACCAGTGGAACTCATCACGAATGGTACGCTACTCAACGCCCGCTTGGCGCGCGATTTGATTGCGGCGGGACTCGATGTGCTTTGGGTGTCGCTTGATGGAGCCACGCCAGCAAGTTATGCAGATGTGCGTTTGGGCGCGGAACTCCCCAAGGTGGTGGAGAACATTAAACAATTTCGCGACGCGCGCCGACCTTCGCCTCGGCCCACGCCGGAAATCGGCATTGCGTTCGTCGCGATGAAACGCAATGTGGCTGAATTACCCGCGCTCGTCCGCTTGGGGCGAACGCTGGGAGCGTCACGATTTTTGATCACGAATGTGTTGCCGCACACCCAAGCGCTGCGGGATGAGGCATTATATCAAAATGCCTTGAGCAACATTTTGTATCTGCGTTCGATCTGGGTGCCTCACTTGAGTTTACCCAAGATGAACCTCGACGACACCATGCACGAATCGCTGCATCAAGTAATGCAGGGCACAGTGAACATCTCGTGGGTTGGCGCGAACTTGGGCGGCGCCAATGATCGGTGCCCCTTTATCGAGCAGGGCGCCGGGGTGGTGGGCTGGGATGGCGGCTTGAGTCCTTGCTTGCCGCTCTTGCACAGTTACACCAGTTTTCTCAACGATCGCCAACGATTCTCGCGACGTTGGGTGATTGGCAATGTGCAAGACCGTGATCTCTCTGCGTTGTGGAACGCGCCCGAACATCTTGCGTTTCGGGAGCGGGTGCAAGATTTCCATTTTGCGCCGTGCACGTTTTGTGGGGGCTGTGATTTAGCAGAGGCAAACGAAGAGGATTGCATCGGCAACACCTTTCCCACGTGTGGGGGATGTTTGTGGGCGCAAGGGGTGATTCGATGCCCCTAGGTGGGTAACGGATTGCGTTACTTGCCAAACAATTTCAAAAAGATTTCTACCACGTGTGGATCGAAATGCTTGCCCGCTTGCTGTCGAATGTACTCGATGGCGTCCTCACGACTCCACGCCTTGCGGTACGGGCGGTCGCTGGTGAGTGCATCATACACATCCACAACGGCAAAGATACGCGCCACCAGTGGAATGTCCTCCCCTTTTAATCCACGCGGATAACCGGTGCCATCCCATTTTTCGTGATGGCAGTATGGAATGTCCAGCGCCGAACGCAGATATTCGATGGGCAAGAGCAATTCATAGGCACGCTGCGGGTGTTGGCGCATAATCGCCATTTCCGCAGCGGTGAGTTTATCCGGTTTGAGTAGGATATTGTCCGGCACCCCCATCTTGCCAATATCATGCAAAAGTGTACCACGCCGAACGTGAACGATTTCGTCTTTCCCAATGCCCAGCGCGCGTGCCAATTCCAGGGTCATTTCAGTTACCCGTTGAGTGTGCCCCTCGGTTTCCTTGTCGCGCAAGTCCAACGCGCGGGACCATCCCTCGATAGTAGCATCGTACGCGCGCGCGAGTTCCGCGTTCGCTTGTTGGAGATCGTTGAACAGGCGCGCATTGTCAATGGCAATCGCGGCTTGCCCAGCGAGCGTTTCACAAAAATCGCGCCATTCGGGGTCGGTGGGCAGCGGCGCATGGTGAAAAATTTGCATGACGCCCACCACATTGCCTTTGGCAATCAACGGCGCGCCATAATACTCGGCAAAACCCTCCGCCACCAATTCGGTCACGACAAATTCTTTGGCATGGGCGGGGAGATCACGAAGGTGAATACTCTGCCGTTCCAACGCGACACGCCCGGCAAAACTCTCGCCCAGCCGTATCCGCGTTCGCTCCACGGCGCGCGTTCGAAAGCCACGTGAAGCGGCATATTCGAGCACCTGGGTCTGTGGATTCAAGAGCAAGACACTTGCTGCGTCCACGTGGAGTTGCGTGGTAACGTGCTCGAGCAAGAGGTTGAGCGTGAGCCGCAAATCAAAACTGCTGCTGATGGCGCGATCAATCGCGTGGAGCGTGGCAAGTTGACTGAGATGTCGTTCGGTTTGCTCATTGAGCGTGGCACGGTGGATGGCGTTGGCGGCAATGTCGGCGATGGCGACCAGTAAACGCAAATCGTGTTCGCTGAGCAGGCGTTTGCTGCCAATCCACAGCAACCCAATAATCTGTTTCTGGACAGCCACCAGTACGCCGGCGGCGGCGCGGCATTCCTCAAAGACATAAGGATAAAAGACATTCGGATCGTTGCGCACATCGTTGTTCAAGTAGGGTGTGCCAGTCGCAAGGATCTGGGCACTCACGCCTGCGCCGCGCGGAATCTTGAGCCCGATCAAGGATGTCCATACCCCACGTGCCGCTGTAACCTGCAATTCGCCGTTCGCGGGATTGAGGATCTGGATGGCTGCCCCGTCCACCTTGAGCAGCGTGAGCAGTTGATCCAGAACGATCGAGAACATTTCCTTGTGGCTGGGCGCTGTGCGCAATGCCGCACTCACGGCAGAAACGATTTCGAGTTCGCGCAGACGCAGGCGGGTTTGTTGATAAAGATGCGCGTTTTCGATAGAGGTAGCAAATTGGGCGGCGAGCGTTTCGAGCAAGACGCGATGTTCTTGCGTAAAGGCGTGGGGTTGATAGGATTGGGTGGCAACCATTCCGATGGTTTGTTCACCCCGGCGTAGCGGCACGGCGAGAATCGAGCGGACGTGCTCCGGGTTGCCAAAATGCACCGCTTTGATTTCGTCTTGCGCCAAGTAATCGTCAATCAGGATGGTCTTGCCACTTGGGATGACGAGTCCGCTGAGACCTGCGCCGCGCGGAATCCGTTGTGAGGGCGTTCGACCATTCTTGTCGTACAGGTAAACGCCGTGATAATCGCCCGCTGCTTCATCTTCCAGTGTGATGCTCAGTGCTTCGCAGGGCATGGTGCGTTCGATGGCTTGATGGATTGCCACGTAGGTGGCTTCGGGGTCCAGTTCGTTGAGGAGCAAGGTTTGGCTGGCTTGATGCAGAACGTTTAATTCTTCCAAGCGACGGCGTGTTTCCGCAAATAAACGTGCGTTTTGAATCGCCAAACCAATTTGGTTGGCGAGCATATGGAGCAGATCCAGATCATCGGCTTGGTATGCCTGGTTGCGATAACTTTGCAGTTCAAGCAAACCGATGACTCGGCGCTCGACGAGCATCGGTGTGTACACAGCAGATTGCGGCGTGCGGTGGTTGCCGATGATGATTCCACGGCCTTGTTGGGTTTTGACGGCGAGATCGTTGACGATGACAGTTTGTGCATCGAGAATGGCTTTGGCGCGTCCCTCACGCACGGTGTTAGGATCAAGTGTGAGTGGCGGAAGGAGGTTGACATCCAATTCCTGCTCGTCGCTGAGAATGAACGCGGCACGCAGAGTGTGGGTGGTGTCATCGTACAACGTGATTGCCAAATTGTCGCAGGGAACAAGCATGCGAATGTGCTGATAGGCAGTCCGATAGATCGTCGGCAAGTCGAGGGTAGCGGCAAGGGCGCGTCCCAGCGCATTGACTGCGGCGATGCGTTCGGCGTGGAGGCGGGTCGCCTCGAAGAGGCGGGCACGTTGCAAAGCGTTGCCTGCCATATCGGCGATGGCGGTGAGCAGGTTTTTCTCGCCCTCGCTAAAGGTATGCGCTTGGGCGTACCAGATGTGCAACACGCCGATGATTTGCTGCTCAGCGCGTAAGGGGAGCGAGATGCCGGTCTGCAAAGAATCTAAAAGGCGTTCCTCGCCGGGTAAAAGCATTGTAACCGGATCGGTGCGCCAATCCTGGGTGATATAGAGTTCGCCGGTGGTGCCCACGCGACCGGTAACTCCGCCAGCGTGAAGACGGAGGACCATCGGTTCGATCCACTCGCCTTGGGAGTTGATCCAGCCGGACGAGACCCAATCGCCGCTGGCTTCTTCCAAGAGAAAAATCGAACCGCTGTGGGCTTGGACCGCTTGGACAGCGTGCCGGACAAAGATCGGAATCATCTCTTGAGCCGTGTGGGCTTGGCGCAAGGCTGCCGAAAGGTTTTGGAGGATTTCCAGTTCGCGCAAACGCGCGCGCGTTTCTTCTGCCAAACGCGCGCGTTCAATGGCGAGCCCAGCAGTCGTGGCGACTTGCCGCAACGTGCGCAGGTCAGATTCGCTAAAGGCATTCGGTTTTGCGCTTTCGAGTGAAAAGACGCCCAGGATGGTTTCGTACGCTTGCAATGGTACGACGATGGCGCTGCGTAATTCCCGAATTTCATTGACTGGGGCGCGCTGGGCATCTTGTTGCAATGCTGGGTTGGTCTGAATATCGTGGATCAGAAGCGCGCGCCGTTCGCGAACCGCTTGACCGGCATACCCCCAAGTGATGGGGTAGGTAAAGCCCAACACGGAAGAATCTTGATAACCGTTTAGCGCGCGCACCTGCAAATGTTCCGCATCGGTGAGCAACGCCAAACTGCCTTTCTCCGCTGCTGGGATCGCGTGCCTGGCCGCGGCAATTAAACGCTCCAACAGCGCCGGTAATTCACTGGTTTCGCTCAAGGCTTGCGCCATCAAGGCTTCTGCTTCCAATTCGCGCTCGTGCCGCTTGCGTTCGGTGATGTCAATGAGTGTGCCAATGATGGCGGGTTGACCTTGATAGTCGGCTCGCAAGCCATGGGCTTCGATGAAACAATCAGAACCATCTTTGCGTAATCCGCGAAATTCGTAGCGCACGCTCTTGACTTGGCCCGTAATGCGCTGCCGAATAAGTTCAGTAACTCGCGGGCGGTCATCGGGATGGGTGAGATCGAGCGGGCCCCGTTTGTCAATCAACTCTTCAACGTGATAGCCAAAGATCTGCGCCAACGCTGGATTGACGTAGCGAAAACGGCCTTCCTGAATCAGATAAATGCCGGTGAGTGAGGATTCCGTCAGCATGCGGAAGCGCTCTTCGCTTTCCTGCAGCGCGCTTTCCGCTCGCTTGCGTTCGGTGATGTCTTGTGCCGCACCGTAAATACGTATAACACGATTGTGTTGAGCATCCCAGACTGGAATCGCATAATCGCGGAGCCAACGCGCTTCGCCGGCGCGGGTTACAAAGCGCATCTCGCATACATCCAGTTTTCCGCTGAGGACACGTTGGGCGTGCTGGAGCGCAATGGGCAAATCGTCGGGATGCACCATACTTTGCCAGCCACCGCGCGCGTCCACTTCGCGCAAGGTGTATCCAAAGACGTGCAAAAAAGAATCCGTGATCCATTCGCCGCGCATCGTCCCATCGGCATCCACGCGAAAAGCATACACGTAATCCGAAATCATTTCCGAGATGTGGCGATAACGTTCTTCACTTTTTTGTAATTCGATTTCTGTGCGTCGCTGTTCGGTGATGTCTTCGATGGCGAGCAAGATCATGGGGGCTTGGACATTCACGTGCCGAAGACGCCGCGCATTCAGCAACATGGTGCGTTGACCAATGTGTTCAAATTGATGTTCGACCGTAAAGTTATCAAAGTGAGTATTTTGCGGCAAGATATTTTCCAGCAAGGCGCGCAATTGTGGAATATCCCATTGCCGATTGCCCAACTCGTAGATTGGACGACCAGCGGTTTCGGCGGGGGAGACTTGGAAGGTGCGATAAAACGACTGATTTGCCGCGACCACCCGCAAGTTAGTATCTAGCACGACCAAGGGCTCGCGTACCGTAGCGACAATACTTTCGGCAAAGTCGCGTGCTTCGCGGATAATGTTCTGGATTTGGCGTTCCTTGGTTTGATCGCGAAAGACCAGCACAACCCCCGCAATCTTGCCACGTTGGTTGCGCACCGGCGCTCCGCTATCGGCGATAGGAATCTCGCGGCCGTCACGCGCGATAAGAATGGTGTGATTGGCTAGCCCAAGGACGATGCCTTGACGCAAAACACGCGCCACCGGGTTTTCGACCTCGGCGCGCGTTTCTTCATTGATGATGCGAAAAACTTGGGCAAGTGGTTTGCCTAATGCTTCATTCTCGCTCCAGCCCGTCAACGCTTCGGCGACCGGATTCATCATCGTAACACGACCTTTGGCATCGGTTACAATGACGGCATCGCCAATGCTATACAACGTGGCGCGCAGTTGGGCTTGGAGTAGCGTCGTTGACTGACGGAGGCGCGGGTGTGACGTCTGTGCGGACACGCGTTTCTTTTTATTCCGATTCATCACTTTCCTTTTCTGCCTGTCCAACGTGTTCTTTGATAGCCGCAAAGCATTATCGAGTATATCACAAAAGAGGATAGAAGCAAATAAGAAAAAAGACCCGTCCGATTTCTGCAACCGGACAGGTCTGGTTGTGGGTTAATATTTTTTTACTTGGATACGAATTGGAGCAAGCACTTGCCCCACGCGCCCATCACGATGGGGACTAGACCGATGAGGGCAACGATGATGCCCGCGGTGCCGCCGACAACAGCGAGACCTAGATAGATCAGCACCAATCCCAACACGATGCGCAATACGCGTCCCAACGTGCCGTTCATAAACGTAATCAATCCGCTCATTTTGCATCCCTCCTGATGGATAATGTCCGGCGATCTTGGTCGCCTTCACTTGTTGGATGCACATTGAGCGAAAAGGTTACATCAGCGCCACCAATCCTTGCGCGAGCGGGGTTCCATAAATTCGCCGGTATCGCGGATGGCAACCTTAACCTCATTCGATTGAGCCGTACCAAACGGCTGGCGCGCGCGCAACGCCGGCAAATTGCCGCGCCCCTCGGCATTCGATTTTTGGTACAACGCCAGCAGATTAGAATCCACCGCGATTCCTTCGACGTGCAGCGCGTATCCACCCACAATCGTATCTTCGCGCGTGTACTTGAACGTGATGCGTTGGGCATCGGCGTACAGTACCAAGGCGCGGAAACCATTCATAATGTCCGAGCCGCCGTTGGGCAAGTACAACGTCTCGCCCGGCGTCGCCGCTAATCCAATCATCGTTACTTCGGGATCATCAATCGGTTTGCCGCGACAGTTGCATCCCCAATCCCAGTTGTACACTTGGTAAAGTGCTTTGATGGCACGCGCGCGATTATCGGCAAACAAACTGGGCAACTGCGGACCACCTGGATCGGTTGCGCCGGCGAGATCGAGCAAGGCAAGCGATCCTTGGGTCGCAACATAGCCGCGTAAACCTAGGTTCAAGTCGGCGTGTTGGGCGGCAGGGCGGTCACTGGGTGGCGGAACCACCGGCAGGGTAGAGTAAGTAGTTTGGACTGGCGCGCGTGTAACCGTTGCCATTACCTGTGATGAGGATGAGAGCGGCGGCGTGCTGGTGCGTGTAATTGTTGAGCCCGCCGCCTGACGCAACGATGTGGGCGATGGTGTGATCGAAGGCGCAAGGGTAGGCGTGGGGATTGGGCTGGCGATGACATAGACCACGTAAATGATTGTGACGGGTGGGCTAGGTTGTTGCGATGATCGCGCTGTTTGATTGCTGATGTTGGGTTGCGCCAACACCAATGCACCGAGGGCGATCAAAATGATGATGCCGATGGTTGCGGGTATCCAGTACCGCGCATACGCGGCGACGGGGTTTGCCGGCGCACCTTCGGGAATGCGTTGGCGCATTACCAAGAATGCTCCCACAATCAGCAATGCCACGATCGCAAGAATCGCACCAATGCCGGCGATGCCGCCGGTTCCACCACTGAACAAGCCAGTGGGAGTTGGGGTTGGGGTTAACGTGGCTGTCGCGGTGGGGGTGGGAGTGTCCGTCGGGGTTGGTGTCGTGGTGGAGGTGGGGGTTACGGTTGGAGTCAGAGTGAGGGTGGCAGTCGCCGTGCGTGTTTGCGTGGGACGTGGAATGGTTACGGTGGGCAAATCAAGCCGCGGCTCCATACACACCGCATCGAACCAAACGCGATTCTCGCCCCCAGATCCATCGCGCGCAATCGCGCGCAAGAAAATCGTGGCGCGCTCCGAACGTGCGACGAACAACATTGTCATCGCCGCAATGTTGACCGCCGCTTTGCCGTCAAAGAAAGCCGGTCCCCAGATCACGTTCGATGATTTGGGATCAGTGTCACCCAAAGGGTCTACGCCCACTTGTCTGCCAATGGTGTCCACGCGAATATTGGGACCATCCACCGACTTGGCGGCGAGACTATAACCCAAGCGGAACCAATAGTAGGTGCCGGGTTTGAGACCGGTAACCGTTTGCCGAATCCCGGCATCGAACGTGTTGCTGGAGAAAATTTGTTGCGATGTGCCTGGCACATCGTCAATCCCTTCGTTATCAACCGCGTTGAATTGTGGCGGCGCGCCCGCAAAGATGAATGGCTCCCAACCTACGACCACGCGACCGTATGGGGTATCGCGCCCGGGTGGTGGCATAAATCCATTGCGCAATAAATTATTAGGATCGTAGGCGCAGGGGTCTTTGAGTGTGATCGGTTTATTGGGAACGGGGGGACCTTGGAACGGCGGCGCGGCGATTGCCGGGACAATCGGGACAATGATATAAAACAGCGTTGCCAACAATCCAAGCGCAACGCTGATAGACTTGCTGTATTTCATCAAGACCTCGATTCAAGCACAAGAACACTCGTGCCTATCTTGCAAAAGTAACCTGCTTGCAAGTGGGCAAAGTATACTGTGAATGTCGAGTAAGTCAATCCCCCATCTAAGAGTGGACTGATCAGTAGAGCGTGGACCAGAAAAGGGCTTGACAGTGACTGTACTACGCGGTAGAATACAGCAAGTTTCCGGCAACAGCAAACCTATCCTACAACGGATGCGTTGATCTCTAGTCTGCCAGAGCAATCTGGAACGTGGACGCTTGGACTAGAAGTAGCAAGTAGCGTAACCGACCGGTTGTATGTCATCGGTCGGCTTTTTGTTTGCCTACGTTCGCGCAAGATAACCTAATCAAGGAGATCGTTATGCGCGTTATGCCCGCACGAATCATTCCGCTTGTGGCAATGCTGATTGTTTTGGGATTGTTGTTCAATCCTAATCCGCCCAAGGTCGAATCCGCCGATCCACGCGATCGCTGGATTATGGTCGCCAAGAGCGATGATGACTTTGATAATCTCCGTGCCGAAGCCATTCGATTGGGCGCACGGGTGCTGAACGAGATGCGTGAGACGCGCACGTTAGTGGTGGCGGGCTCATCCGATTTTAGAGGGCGTGCCCAAGCGAGTCCTTTGGTCGAAGGTATGGTCAAAGACGTCACGATCCAGTTGATCAATCCTAGTCATCAACGCGAATTTTTCAATGCTAGCCAATTCGGCGAACGCGTCCGCATTGATCTACGCAAACCATTCAAGAAAAAGCGCATCACACCTGACCCGGCTTTTTCCTTGCCCGGTTTAATGTGGAATGTTCTGCGCATTCGTGCGCCGGAAGCATGGAAATATAGCGCGGGCAGTCCAGCGGTACGTGTCGCCGTGGCGGACACCGGCTTGGACTTTACCCATTCCGAACTCAAAACCCAAGTGGATCGCGTGGTTGATCTGACGGTAAACGAAAATCCTCCCTTGTGCAAGACCTTGTACGGTTATTCCGATCAAGATATGGCGGCGATCTATGGCGGACCCGCCACAACCGATTGGAATGGTCATGGGAGTTGGATCGGCGGCAACATCGCCGCTGCGCTGGATGAGCAAGGCATCAACGGAATCGCCCCGAGAATCAAACTGGTTGCCCTCAAGATCGGGCAATGGTGTGGCTCGGCATATATCTCTACGATGCTCGATGCGTTCCGGTACGCCGCGAACAATCGGATTCCCATCGTCAGCATTTCCTATACCGCCTTCCTTGATCGCACTGACCCCGACCAAGATTTGCTCTACAGACAAATCGTCGAGATGGTGAACTATGCGCGGCGAAAAGGTACGCTCATAGTTGCGGCCGCGGGCAATGAACACGTGCGGATCGGCGCGAATGGTCAAGTAACGAGTCACGGTGGGCTGACCATCCCGGGCGATCCACTTGTTGATTACTATGGAATGTGGCAAGTGCCCGGCGGGGTGCCCGGTGTGATTATGGTCTCCTCGACCAGCAATGTGGTCAATGCGGCTTCGGCCTCTTGCACGCCAGAATCAGCAAACACTTCTAACGCCACGTGTAAGCCGGTCTCGGATAAGCATCAACCTTTTGGGGTGGGTAAACAAAATCAATTAGCATACTATAGCAACTCTGGTCCCCGGATTGATATTGCCGCGCCGGGTGGTGCGCGCAAATTCAATCTGCCAAATGCTGATCGGGGTGGGACGCCCGGTTATCCGGTGACCACTGCCGATGGATTCAACGCGTGGGAAGATTTCAGCGTTACTTCAAACTGGGCATTAGCGATGCCATGCTACTTTAATTTGGGCGAAGAGTTTCCGGAGAATCAATGTTACTCGACCATTCAAGGCACTTCAACGGCGGTGCCGCATGTTTCTGCCACGCTCGCACTCATTGCTAGCCGCAATGTATTCGCGCGACACTTTCCCTGGATAATGACAATGATCTTGAAAGTTGGCGCGCAACGTTTGCGCGACAACGCGACGCCCGGCTTGAGCGCAACCGACACCTCGCCCGGCGATCTGTCTGGCATTCCTTGCTTGACCGGCTATTGTCATTTGGGCGGTGCGCCCATTCCAAGCCGTGAAGCGTTTGGCGCGGGGCTGGTGGACGCACGCATCATTCACGATATTGATGATGTGCCCGATTGGAAAGAATGGGAAAGAAGAAAGTTGCAAGAAAACCCGGAAGACCCCCCACCTTCGAATTTGCTGTTCTTGCCTTTTGTGGGTCCCTGAACCGGTGTGTGCCCGTCTCCTTTGCCCAAGGAGGCGGGCGATTTTTTGTGGGGCAAATTTGGAAATTTGCCTCACGATCTCTAAAGGTTCAAATGCGCTTTTAGAATGACTTGGGATGCTCCCACTCTTTTGACACGCCTCATCCGCCGGGCTATAATCGTTTCAGAATGCAAAAGGAGAAGACGACGATGTCTATGCCTCGTACTGTCCGCGCGCCGCGCGGTACACAAATCACATGCAAATCGTGGCTGACCGAAGCCCCAATGCGGATGCTGATGAACAATCTCGATCCCGATGTGGCAGAAAAACCGGACGAACTCATTGTCTATGGTGGACGCGGCAAAGCTGCGCGCAACTGGGAATGTTTTGATGCCATTGTTCGCGCATTGAAAGAATTGGAAACCGATGAGACGTTGCTTGTCCAGTCCGGCAAACCGGTGGGCATCTTGCCAACGCATCCCGATGCCCCGCGCGTCTTGCTGGCGAATTCAAATATGGTGCCCGCGTGGGCAACGCAAGAAAATTTCGACAAGTGGGAACGCGCTGGTTTGATTATGTACGGGCAAATGACCGCCGGGAGTTGGATTTACATCGGCACGCAAGGTATTCTGCAAGGAACGTACGAAACGCTCGCCTCACTCGCGCAACAACAGGGCTGGTCGTCGCTCAAAGGCAAATTTGTGTTGACGGCTGGCTTGGGCGGTATGGGCGGGGCGCAACCTTTGGCAGTAACGATGAACGAAGGGGTCGCACTCATCGTTGAAGTGGACCCCGCGCGCGCCAAACGCCGGCTTGAAACACGTTATCTCGATGAGTTGACCGATAACTTGGAAGACGCAATGACACGCGTGGAAGATGCACTCGAGAAAAAAGAGGCGCGCTCAATCGGTTTGATCGGCAACGCGGCGGACGTGTTGCCCGAACTTGTGGAACGCGGTGTGGTTCCCGATGTAGTAACCGATCAAACGCCGGCACACGACCCGTTGATGTATGTCCCCGAAATGCCGTTGGAAGAAGCAAACGAACTGCGCGTGGCAAATAGCGATGAATATCAGCGTCGTTCGATGCAAGCGATGGCACGTCATTGCCAAGCGATGCTCGATTTTCAAAAACGCGGTGCAATCGTTTTCGATTACGGCAACAACCTGCGTCAACGCGCCTTCGATGCCGGCGTCAAGCATGCATTCGATTATCCCGGCTTTGTGCCGGCATACATTCGTCCGCTCTTTTGCGAAGGCAAGGGACCGTTTCGTTGGGTGGCGCTCTCCGGCGATCCTAAGGATTTGTATCGTACGGATGAAGCGATTTTGGAATTGTTCCCGGAAAATAAACCTCTGGAACGTTGGATTCGGATGGCGCAAAAGCGCGTGGCATTCCAAGGATTACCCGCGCGAATTTGCTGGCTGGGCTACGGCGAACGTGCGCGCGCCGGTTTGAAATTCAATGAACTCGTCGCACGCGGCGAAATTTCCGCACCCATCGTGATCGGGCGTGATCATCTTGACGCCGGTTCAGTCGCTTCACCGCGCCGTGAAACAGAAGGAATGCGCGATGGGTCGGACGCAATTGCGGATTGGCCCCTCTTGAACGCGCTCATCAACGCGGTCAATGGTGCAACCTGGGTTTCGATTCATCACGGGGGTGGTGTGGGCATTGGCTATTCCATTCACGCGGGCCAAGTTATTGTTGCCGATGGGACACCTGAAGCCGCCAAACGTTTGGCACGCGTCCTCACCTCTGATCCGGGTATGGGCGTGATTCGGCACGTGGACGCCGGCTATCCTAAAGCCATCGAGTTTGCGAGGAAGCATGGAATCAAGATACCGATGAACTAACAAACCACGCTTGATACCCTAGTCAAGTTGGTTATAATGTGTGCAATCGTTCTTTCTATGCCTCTCCCACGCACGATCGCGGATAATATTCTAAGCCTAGATTTCGCACTTGCGCCGTCAAATAGACTCTGGCTAGTCCAGCCGCTCAGTGGACGCGCATTCTTATTGGTTAGGCAAGGGTGTGAAAGCGAGGCTGAGCAGCGGAGACCCAGATGAGTGCAACAGCGCCAGCCAAACCATCGGCAAATGATTTGGTACTGACGATTGATCAGATCCGCGGTGTGTACGCCTCGTGTGTGATCCTCGATAAAAATGAAGATGTCAGCGAAATTCATATTGTTGCCTCGGATGCCCGCAAGCCCAAACAAATCGTTCGCGACATTGAAACAATGCTATTCGTCAAACATCGGATCAAGATTGATTATCGCACGATTAGTATGGTGCAAATCTCCGATGAACAATTGTTGCGCCTTCCGGTGGCGCGCCCCGAAATTCGCAGTGTCACCGAAGAGGTGATGGGTGATCGGCGGAAAATCACGGTCAAAATCCATGGGGCAAGTCGCAGCGCGGTGGGAGAGGCGTATGAACGTGTGGACAACCCCAATATATTTCGAACGGCGGCGAAGGCGACCATCAATGCGTTGAAGACCCTGGTGAACCATACGATTGATGTGCGTTTGGAAGAGGCACAGACCTTTCGTGTGGGCTCCCACGAAGTTCTGCTAGTTGTGGTAACGGCTTTGATTGACGGTAACGAAGAGTCATTTGTGGGGGCTAGTTTTGTTGGAACGCGCCACGCCGAATCGGCGGCGCGTGCCACGTTGGATGCCCTCAATCGGCGAATGCATAATTTGACGTTGCAAGCCCCGCGCAAAGACAAACCCGACGAAGAATGAGTGTGTTAGAAGACAGGTAAAGAACGTATTAAATCGCCAATCTGCTCCCTCTTACAAGTGGACTCACTTCCAAGGGAGCAGGTCGCGCCACACCTGTTCTTGGGAGAAGGGCGAGATCGCCAGAATCTCGCCCTTTTATACTTGTTTTATTAAAAAATTGGAAATTGATACGTAATTTATTGCGTTTTTAGAGAGATTGTGTTAAAATGGAGTCAACCGGCGAACCTGTGCGAGAAAGAGCGAAGCGAAGGGAACTACGACCTCTGGCGGTCAATCCCTTACAGAAAGGAAGTGAGTCTGAGTGAAGTGGCGCGTCGCGCAGGTTCTGATGACGTTGGCGACCATCGCGAGCATGCTGTTAGCCATTATGGCTGACTTTAAGTGGAACTAACTCAGACAATTCACTCGATTGGTTCGCCGGTTTGCCTCTTATAACCCTATCCAACGCTTTTCTACGACATGGCGTTGGAATAATTGGATGTTGAATGCGTTCTCTTCCTCTCGCTGCACGAATCTATATTCTCCTCTTGGTCGCGCTCGCGGTGGGCGCGGTTTTATTTTCTGCGCTCCAAATTGGTAGCGATTGGTCGCTGTGGTTTGCTGTCTTTGTTGTTACCAGCGGAATCGCTCTTCTAGATGCTATTCCAGTGGACCTTTTCGGTGAAAAGGTCGAGGTCACTTTTTCTAGTTCCGTCAAGATCGCCTCCATTTTGGTATTTCCTGCGCCGGTCACGATCATTGGTACATTTTTGGGTACGCTAATTGGCGAACAAACCCAGAGTCGCCCATCGGTCAAAAAATATTTTAATATAGCGCAATTGACGGTTAGTTATGGTCTGGTCGCAATTATCTTTAGAGCACTCTTAATACCGCAACCAGATTTTTGGGGGATTCTGCAAAATCTTCTGGCTTTTTTGTTGGCTGGTTTTGTGCCAGTTTTGGTGAATTTGCTGCTGCTCTCTCTCGTGATTAGTTTTGTGTCACAGACTGCTTTACTCTATATCCTGAAAGATACTATTCGCCAAGTGGGCTGGTATGAGTTTAGCCATCCCGTTCTCGGTGCTATTCTGGCAATCCTCTGGAATTTTCATCCGCTCAGCGTTCTGTTGATCGGCGTGATCTTTTTGATTATTCGGCACAGTTATCAAATTGCCGTGCAAATGCAACAACAAACCCACGATGCCCTGCGCGCCTTGGTGCGGGTCATTGACGAACGCGATCATCATACCTATGATCACTCGGAACGAGTGGCCCAATACGCTAAAATGATCGCCGAGGAATTGGGGTTGGATCAAGAAGAAATTGAGGTTTTGGCGGAAGCCGGCTTGCTCCACGATCTAGGCAAAGTGGGAATGGTGGATGATGTGCTGTTCAAGAATGGCACATTGAATTCCAGTGAGTTGCAACACGCCAAGAAGCATGCCGAAGTGGGGGCGGAATTGCTTTCCAAGTTCCCGCTTTTTGAGAAAGGGGCGTTGTTGGTCAAGCACCATCATGAACGATATGATGGCACCGGTTACCCGGACGGACTCGCCGGCGAACAGATTCCTCTCGGTTCACGGATCATTTCGGTCGCGGACGCCTTTCAAGCCATGACCGAGCATCGCCCTTATCGCCCGGCATTGACGTTCGATCACGCGATTGCACAACTGCAAGCCGGGAGCGGCACGCAATTCGATCCGCAGGTGGTTCAAGCCTTCGTTCGCTTGTTACGCAAAAACGGTAAACTGTAAATTTCCGATGTTCATCTTTCTCATCCTTCTTGCTGCCATTCTGATTGCCCTGTTCCGGGGCGGTAGTCTCAAGCGATTTGCCGAACTAGAAATTCGGTGGAGTGGTGTGATTATGGCTGGCTTTTTGCTCCAAGTTTTGGTCTTTTCGGATTTCTGGCAAACCCACGAGACATTACGCCCGTTCACGCCGCTCGCCTATCTGGCTTCGCTTGCGTTGTTGCTCATTGCTTTGCTCCTCAACCGACATATCCCGGGAATCGTTCTGCTGGGATTAGGGTTTCTTTCCAACGCTATCGCGATTGCGGCGAACGGTGGTTTTATGCCGGCGTCGCCATCTGCTTTGGCGATTGCCGGCTTGCCACCGCTCGCGCCGGGGCAGACCTCGAACAATTCGATTGGGATGGGGACAGATACGCGCTTGTGGTTTCTGGGCGATATTTTTGCAATCCCACGCGGCTTGCCTTTCCCCAATATCTTTAGCATCGGCGATGTGCTGATTGCGATGGGCGCCGTGTACCTAATTCAAAGAGTGATGATGCAACCCGCCCAATAAAAAACTTGCGAAGGTGAACGACCTTCGCAAGTTTGCTTCTTCGCTTACAATTGCGACGTGCAGTGCGGACAGCGCGTGGCTTTGATCGGAATTGCAGAGAGGCAGTACGGGCAATCCTTGGTTGCTGGGGCAGGAGCGGGAGCAGGCTTTGCCGTCATTTGGTTGATCGCGCGAATCAACAAAAACAAAACAAATGAGATGATGAGAAAATTGATTACAGTGTTGATGAACACACCGTAATTGATCGTCGCCGCGCCGGCTTTTTGCGCTTCTTCCAAGGTCTTGAATCCTTGCCCGGACAAGTCAATAAACAACGCCTTGAAATCCACGCGTCCCAGAATCATTCCAATCGGCGGCATAATAATGTCGTTGACCAGCGACGACACAATGGCGCCAAACGCGCCCCCCATGATAAACCCCACCGCAAGGTCAATCACATTTCCCCGCATGGCAAACTTTTTGAATTCTTCCAGCATGGTCTCCTCCTTGAGCGTTGATTTTTTGACCCGAGCCAGTGAGCGTGTTATACTTGGCTCAGTCCATACGGTCAACACTATAACACACTCAATTTTCATCGTCAATAGGTGCGGATGCGTTCACTCATTTTTCTACTCCTTGTCCTGGTTTTGGTTGCTTGCTCCGTTTCTAGCCCTGATCACTCCTTGGTCTTGCGCGTTGGCTATTTCCCCAACATCACGCATGCCCAAGCCGTTATCGGTTTCACGGATGGAACGTTTGCGCGTGCGTTAGGCAATCAAGTCAAGTTGGAGAGCAAGGTTTTTAACGCGGGACCCTCGGTGATCGAAGCGATGTTTGCGAACCAGATTGACCTGGCGTACATTGGTCCCAACCCGGCAATCAACGGCTATGTCAAGTCGAAAGGGGAAGCATTGCGCATTATCGCGGGTGCCACGAGTGGCGGCGCGGTGCTGGTGGTGCGCCATGATGCCGGCATCAATTCTGCCGCTGATTTTCGCGGCAAGAAAATTGCCAGCCCGCAATTGGGCAATACTCAAGATGTGGCTTTGCGTGCGTGGCTCCAAAAACAAGGTTTCAAACTCAAAGAGCAAGGGGGCGATACGCAGGTGATCCCGGTGGCAAACCCCGACATCTTGACCTTGTTCCGCAAAAAAGAGCTTGATGCCGCATGGGTACCGGAACCTTGGGGCGCACGGCTGGTGCGCGAAGCGAACGGCAAGATTTTTCTCGACGAACGCGATTTATGGCAAGATGGCAAGTTTGTGACGGCGCATGTGATTGTGAGCACCAAATTCCTGAACGCGAATCCGGATTGGGTCAAGAAATTTCTAGCGGCGCACGTCGAGTTGACGCAACGCATCAATGCGGATCCCGCCACCGCCAAACAAACGCTGAACCATGAAATCGAACGCTTGACCGGCGCGGCGTTGCCCCAACCAGTCTTGGACGATGCGTGGTCGCGGCAAACGATCACCTATGATCCAATTCGGGCTTCGTTGCTGAGTTCTGCGGAAGCCGCGTTCAAATTGGGGTTTCTCGGCGACACGATGCCTTCCCTGGATAACATTTATGATTTGAAATTGCTGAATGAGGTGTTGAAAGAAAAGAATCTTGTGCCCATTCAATAATGACGGAAGATAGGAGACGGAGGATAGAGCTTTTCGGTTCTCCGTCCTCGGTCTTGTTTTCAAGAGGTTTTAGTGAAACTCGAAATCAAAAATGTCAGCAAGAAATTTTCAAGCAAAAATGGCATACTCACTGCGCTGGAAGATATCAATCTCAATGTCCAAGCCGGCGAGTTTGTCTGCTGGTTGGGACCATCGGGGTGCGGCAAATCTACGTTGCTCAACATTGTTGCCGGGTTGGATCAACCGACGAGCGGGACGGTGCATATAGATGGTAAATTGGTGCGTGGCACCGGGACGGACCGCGTGATGATTTTTCAATCCGCTGCTCTCTTTCCCTGGCTCTCCGTGTTCGACAATGTGAAATTTGGTTTGCATATGATTGGTGTCCCCAAGCCAGAGCGCCAAGTGATTGCGCGCCGGTTCTTGGCGATGGTGAATCTCCGCGATTTTGAAAACGCCTTTGTCCACGAATTATCCGGCGGAATGAAACAGCGCGTGGCGATCGCGCGCGCGCTCGCCACCAACCCCGATGTGTTGTTGATGGATGAACCATTCGGCGCGCTGGACGCGCAGACGCGCGATATTTTGCACGAAGAGTTGCAGCGAATTTGGTTGGAGACACGCAAAACCATTCTCTTTGTAACACACAACGTCCGTGAAGCGATTGTGCTGGGTGATCGCGTGGTTGTCTTTAGTGCACGACCCGGGCGCATCAAAAAAATTTTTACGATTGATCTGCCGCGTCCGCGCCAAATCGAAAGTTATGCCGTGGTGGATTTGGCGCGCGTCATTATGGCAGAACTCCGCGATGACATTATCGCGAGTGAACAACAAGTGGAAACCAAATTATTGCGCGAATTAGAAGAGCGGATGGTGGGCGATGATACGCTTTGATTCACTGAACACGCGGCGCATCGTTTTCTTTATCGTCTTGTTGGGTATTTGGCAAGTGATCAGCGGAATCGGAATCTGGCCCGAATATGTTTTCCCCTCACCGCTGAGCGTGATGCAAACACTGGTGCGCGGATTTCAAAATGGAACTTTTATCGTGGGCATCGTTACTTCGATGCAACGCTTGGTGATCGGTTTTGTCCTCTTGGCGGTGATGGGGCTTGCACTCGGTCTGGCGATTGGACGCCATCGTTGGTTGAATGAAACACTCGGCTCCTTGGTGCTGGGTTTGCAGGCATTACCTTCGATCTGTTGGTTGCCGCTCGCGCTCTTGTGGTTTGGTCTCAGCGAAACGGCGATTCTGTTTGTGGTGGTGATGGGGGCGGTATTATCCATCACCCTTTCTACCGAAGCCGGCGTCAAGAATACACCGCCCTTGTATCTGCGCGCTGCACGCAACCTGGGCGCACGCGGTTGGAAAATGTACGCGCTTGTGATCTTGCCGGTGGCACTCCCTTCAATCATCACCGGAATGAAACTGGGTTGGTCGTTTGCGTGGCGCTCGTTGATGGCTGCCGAGTTGTTGTACGTCTCGCTGGGGCTGGGACATTTATTGACGATGGGACGCGAACTGAATGATATGAGCCAAGTCATCGCCGTGATGCTCATTATCATTGTCATCGGTCTGGTCATTGATCGCTTGGTGTTCGCGCCCCTGGAATCGCGTGTGCGTGAACGATGGGGATTGCAATAGAAATAGGCAAGCCGATTGGATCGCCAATCCTTGACACCTTGAGAGTCATAGCGGTATAATTGATCTAGTCCAAGGGGACGATCCGGTCGTGTAACTTGGGCTGGCGACGAATTTAGGTGGTCTAGGTGTGACATTGCTGCGTCGCTGACACGGGGGTGTTGCGACGTGGCATTGGTGCACCCTCTTAGCGTTTCTCGATCGTAATGATCGAATCAACCTTCAACGAGTTAATCGAAACCAGCCTCGCACTTGAACGCGCGGGTGAAATCGGCGCGGCGTTGCAGCACGCCCAGACCGCGCTTGAGCACGCGCAGGCGTCAGGCGATCCGGAGATTGTGGCGACTGCGCTCAATCGCGTGGCATCCGTTCACTTTCGCTTGGGACACTATGAGCAGGCGCGCGTGTGGGCACAACAATCCCTGACGAATGCAACACGCGATTCCTCTGCCCGTGCCGAGGCACTCTTGATTCTGGGGAATTGTGCTGCCGAGACTAACTCGCTGGCAGAAGCCGAAAGTTGTTACCAGCGTGCGGCGGACTTGAGCCGCGAGATGGGCTGTCATCCTCTCCGAGTGCGTGCTCTGCACGGCTTGGGCCAAGGTGTATATATGCCGCGTGGTCAGTTCGATCTAGCGCTCACCGTTGAGGAAGAAGCCTACCGCGTTACGTCCCAACAAAACTTGGGCGAGTGGAGCCCGTATCCGCTGACGACCCTCGCCTGGATTTTTCAGATCACCGGCCAGTTCCCTCGCGCGCATAGCACCCTAGACACACTGAGCCAGATTGTTTTACCCAGCTCACTCCATCAAGGTTATCACGATTATCTCGTCGCCAATCTTGCGCTGGACGAAGGAGAGGAAGCCAAGGCACCGGCGTTCTATGCGCGCGCGCTCTCCATCGCCGAAGCAATTGGCGAACCCGGCTTGAACATTGATGCCCGGCTGGGCATGAGCCGCTATCACCGTGCGAGAGAAGATGGCGCAGCGGCGCGCGCATGGGCAGACGAAGCGTTGGCATTTGCCAGGCGGGTCGGCTATTGCCACGCGCAGGGGAAGGCATTGATCGAACACAGTCGCGCCACTTGGCTGGGTGGGGATAGGGTTGCTGCAGAAGCCGATCTGCGCGCCGCGATTCAAGTGTTGACGCCCTTACGCGCCGACTATGATCTCGCTCAAGCACATTTATTGCTGGCTATTTTGCTTTACCAGCGCGAACAGCCTGACGCCGATGTCGCCTGGCTTCAGGCAGCCACGCACATCATCCAGGGTGGCTATGCGTTTCTGCTCCAACGCGAGCGAATGTTGGCTTTTCCATTGGTCGCTCACTATTTGAATAGCAGCGCGCCGCCTCTGCGCTCGGCGGCAGTTACGCTTCTCGGTCATCTGGAACGTGTGCCACCGCCACCCCTGCGCATCGTTACCTTGGGTGCGTTTCAGGTGTGGCAAGGTACGCACCGCGTGGACCAACGCGCGCTCCACAAACGCCGCGCCCGCGAGTTACTCGCGTTGCTCCTGATTGCGCCCGCGCACATGCTTGCGTTCGATCAAATTGCCGAGGCGCTCTGGCGAGACAAAGCTCCCGCGGCAGCCCAAGCTCTCTTCCATCAAGCCACCTCCGCGCTGCGCCGCGCGCTGGAACCCGAATTACCCGACAAGTTTCCTTCGCGCTATGTGCAGGTCGAAGAAGGACAAATCATCCTCCACTTGCCGTCCGGTTCAACGATTGATTTTCAAACATTCGAAGCACATTGTCGCGCCGAAGAATGGGACGCTGCACTGGCGCTGTATGGCGGTGACCTGTTCCCCGATGATCGGTACGCCGAATGGGCGATTGCACCACGCGAGCGTTTCAAGCGTCTTTACCTGCGCGCGCTCCTCATCACCGCGCATCGCCAGATGCACGCAGGGCGCGCTCGCGAAGCGTTGGAAGCGTGCCATCGAATCCTGGAGATTGATCCATGGCAAGAAGAGGCGGTCTTGCTGGGAATGCGCGCCTATCTTGTCTTCAACGATCGGGCGGGGGCAATGCGCCTGTACCGCCAGTTGGAGCGCACCTTGCGCGAAGAACTGAACACGATCCCCCAACCCGAATTGCGCACCTTGTACCAATCACTCATCGAACCCAACGATTGACCCCCACTTTTCTCCCTGTCAGTCGGGCGTCAGTCCACTGTGCTATGGTAAAACCCGAAGGGTTTGGCAAAAACCCGGCGGGTCTTTTTTTTATGCGGGCCACTTGTACCTTTGTTCTCTACCTCTTGATAGATACAGACGAGCCAAACCAATTGCGTGGCACGCTTCATTCGGTTATGAATGATGCGGACTATCCGTTTACCGATATGCAAATGCTGCTCGACCTGTTGCAGCAGTTGACCAGTTATCCAAACACCTCGGCACAAGCCGACCAGAATCAGGAATGGAAAGATGAGTGACGCGGAAACCTCGGCGGATCGTTTTCACACGCTGGTGACGATTCTCATCGCACTTGTGGCGGTAGTGGGCGCGGTCATCTCGTGGCGGGTCGCCGTCACGTTGGACGAGGCGAACCGCGCGGATGGGGCGGCGTTGCGTGCGGTTACCGATCGCGCAGACATCACCTTGCGTGCGCAGATCATCCTCACCGAGCACCTCATCGCGTACGCCTCCTACCTTAAAAACGACGCGCTCGCCGATGCGTACGACGCCCTTGCGCGCGCCCATCCCGCGCGCACCGACTTTGCCGATTATGCGAGCGTTTTCCGTTATGCGGCAAACCAAGCGCTGGACGCCATTCCCCAACGCTACCTTGATCGCGAAGAACGCTTGATGCGCGAACGCGACCTGGGGGCACACATCGCGCAAGAAGCACGCACCAAAGATACCGAAGCCCAGCCCCACTATGCGCGCGCGGATGCGGCGCGACAAAAAGCCCGCGTGCTACTCGTGACCATTTTCTTGCTCAGTTTCGCCGCGTTTATGCTGACCACCGCCGATGCCATCCAGAATCCCCTGCGCTATCTGTTTCTCCTGGGGGGTGTGGCGGTTTTTGCCTTAGCGACCCTGATTGCGCTACTGATTGAATTCGCGAGCGCGCTGGGTTTATATCCGTGAACAGGTAAACCCGATGGCTGATGCTTCCGCAAAAACCACACCAGAAAAACCTGTCAAGGAGGATCACGTCAAACGGTGGCTAGGAATTTTGATTGCCTTCGTCACTCTGATGGTGACGGCGACCTCGTTCCTCGAGGATAACGCCTCCACCCAAAAAGTAACGTATTCGCGTCTCTCAAAAGAAAACGCCACCGCGGCTACGGCGCAACGCACCTACGGGCTGTTGGACACCACCTTCGCCCATCACCTCATCCGCGAGTACGATGAATTGACAGATCAAGCCAGCAGTCTCAAATATAACAACCGACTGTTGGAAGCCGGCGCGTTTATCACCGCCGCGCAAACGCTCGCCAAAGAATCACCGTTCCTTGCGCCACCGTACACCACGTTTGATGAACGCGGCTGGCGCGAGTCAACCCAATACGGTCGTTATGACGCGGATACGTGGGTCATTACCGCCACCCTCTACAGCGAAAGAAGCACGGCGGCAGCCAAGATCGCGGAGGCGTGGAACAACAAGGGCGACAATTACAAAGTGGCGCTGGTCGTCTTGGCGGTGGTGCTGTTCTTGCTGGCTTTGGCGTCCTTGCTGAGCGGCTGTGTGCGATGGCTCTTTCTGTTTGTCGGAATGGGGCAAGCAACAATTGTCTCGTTCGCCGTGTTGCTCAACACCGTGTCGCCCATCCCTACCATTCCCGACACTGCCCTGCAACAATTTGCACACGGCTATGGTTATGCGTGGCAAGGCGACTACGACCAGGCAATCCGCGCCTACACACGCGCGCTTGAAATTTATCCCGATTATGCGAACGCGCTGACGCAACGGGGCAAGGCCTACTTGAACACAGTGCCGCCGGACATCACACGGGCAATTCAGGATTTGCAAGCCGCAAGTCGTCTCGATAGTGACAACTATAGCATCTTTTGGGGTCTGGGGTGGGGCTATTACCTCCTCGGTGATTACGCCAAGTCCATCGCGGCGAGTCAGAAATCGTTGACGCTCAATTCCCAGGTGTGCGGACCAGCGTTCAATATCGCTATCGCGCGCTTGGCGATGGGGCACGTGAGCAAAGCCGAGCAAGAGTACGACGCAGCGATCGCGCGCTGCGAAAAGATCGCCCAGACCTATCGCGCTGCCGGACTCGATGCGCCCACGACGCTCTGGACTGAGATGGAGTTGAGTGCGCAAGACATCGAGAATCTCTTGTGTGCGACGCATCAAAAACATTGTTATCCCGAACGCGAGCAACATGATGTCAGCCGGGTGACGGATCGCACGGCGATTCTACAAACCGGTGAGAAATATCTCAAGCGCATCAAGGAAGCGCTCACCGCGCTCGAGTACTCTAACACGACGGTGGTCAAACCCAGCGGCGCCAAATTCGATCCGTTGGTCTTTGCCAACAAGTTCTACAATGATGCCGCTGAATTTGAATCCTACGTTGAACGCGACCAGTTTCCCTATCGTGGAAAAAACATTTACGCGCTGTGGAATTATTCCAACGTCAAGCCCGGGATGCAAACCGTATGGAAGGTGTATCACGAGGGAAGCGAAAAACCCAATTTACGCTACGCAGGCAAGTGGGATTTGCAAACCAGCGGCGGCGCAGAGAAAAAGATGGATTCTTGGTTTGTGATGGCGCCAGGGCGTTACGAGGTCGAGGTGTATGGCGACGGCGAGTTGTTATCCACCGGGACATTCGAGATTGATGAACAAGAAAATCTGACGCCTCCGCGAGTGCGAAGCGTCTCACCCAGCGCGCCGGTGGAGGTAGGCAACTTGCTCTTGTACGACGATTTTATCAACAACCATCGTGGCTGGTGGACAGGCAACGCCAACGCCGATGTGTCCCGGCGGACAGAAGCCAAGATCGAAAAGGGGGAGTACATTGTCCTCACTCACAAAAAAGATACGGCGTGGCGCGTAACGTGCAAAGACTGCGGCAATCTCGACGATGGGTTCTATGAAGTGAGCGCGCGCTATGTCAGTGGACCTACCAACTATGGTTACGGCTTGGTTCTGCGTGGCGACTCGGGAATGGATCATGGCTATCTCTTTAGCATCTCTGCCGACGGCTCATTTCGCATCGCCAAGAATGTAACCGACACCGTTGTGTCGCTCGTGCGTTGGACGAACGATCCCGTCATCCAAGTGAAAGATGTGAATCGTTTGGGTGTGCTTGCGCGCGGTAGTTCGTTCGAATTTTTCATCAATGGCAAATCAGTCGCGCGCGTGAGCGATTCATCGTTCACCCAAGGATATATCGGTCTATATGTTGGAACGGCAGATCTCGCGATTGCTTTCACGCAAGTGCGCGTGTGGCAAATACGGTGAATACAAATTCAACACAGAAAGGAGGTGAAAAGAAATGAAACTAATCCTACGTGGCTTGATTGTGCTTGGGATTTTGGTCTTGGGTAGCTTGTGGGGCACTCCCAGCCTCCACGCGGCGCCCTCCCTCGCCGAGAAAACCGGCTATACCTTGGTAACATCTTTGAGCGCGGATCCCAAGAGTAGCGAATACAATGCCTCGTTCTCGCCAGAGGTGTCTGCCATCTATGCGTGGGCATTCGTGGTAGCGGAAGGCGGCGCAGCAGAAAAACAATTCCAGGTAGACGTTCAATTCACATCGCCGATGGGAAGCAAGGTGGACTCGCAATGGTACAGCGGCGACACCGGCAAGGTCACAACCGTTTCGCGGGAGAGTTATGACGCGGGTAAATGGGGAACCAAAAATGTCGCGCGGCGGCAACTCGACATTGCGGGCACCGATAACGCCGACTTGACCGGGCAGTGGACGGTTACTTTTAGCGTGAGCGGCAAAGTGGTAGCGGTCGAAAATTTTACGCTGGCTACCACAGAAGAAATTGACGCCTTTACCAAAGAAGAAGCCGCCAAGCAAGAATTAGAGGACAAGGGGTACACGGTCAACAACTTTGGTACGACGACGTGGAGCGATGGAACGGTTGTCGCCTACGTGCGGATGCCCATGATCTCCAAGACGATCTATTCTTCCGAAACATCGCAACAACTCGTGGATGGTTTTACTGCCGATCGCATGGGCTTTCCCAACGCGACCGTACTGATCGTCCAATTGGAATACACCGAGCGGTATTGGATTCGTTACGACATCAAGGTTACCGACTGGGATGCCTACGTCAAGAACAACGATTTTGAAAAGTTCGTCGCGGCGCTTTACTACTCGGTTTGGGACACCGAGAAACAAGATTGGGTGCCCAAGGCGGAACTGAAAGATTTCATGAAGAAGAACTTTGGCGCGGGGACGTACAAATCACCGCCCACCGTTGACCCCAAGCAGGGCACCGTTGGCTCCGTGCGCGTCCAAGTCTCGCCCTCTACTTTGCCCGCTGATGGTACGAGCACCGCGCAAGTCACCGCGACGGTGTACGATAAACAAAACAAGGCGTTGCCCAACACGACGCTCACGTTCGCGGTGAGTGGGACAGGGATGGGAACGATTCAACCCAAGACCGCCACCACCGATAGTAAAGGGCAAGCCAAGGTAACCTACAAAGCCGGTACCAAAGCCGGCACCGTTACGATCACCGTAACGGCAGGCAGTACTACCGGCACCACCACCCTCACCTTGGGCGAGGAACAAGCGGAAGACACCGCGGCCGACAATGTGCGGACGTTCCTCGCCGGTCAGGGCTACAAGGTCCTCCAGGTTGAATACAACCAAGCCGAGTCGTACGTCTGGGTGTTGCTCGATCTGGGCGAAGATTTTGACACCGACGATCTGGCTTGGGCAGTTCTGTACGGCTGCGCCACCTTGCGCGATAACTATCCCGATGCCAGCAAACTCGCCGTGGCGGTGGTGTACGAACAAGCATACATGCTGGTCTTTCCCGTCAAAGCGACCGACGTAGATCAAGTCGTTGCCGCTGTCAAAGCGGCGAAAGGTGACAAGACCAAAATCAACGCCGCGCTGCAACGTTTCTTCGCCATTGTGTTCAACAATGCCGTTGTGCTGGATGCACGGACCGGTAAGGTGGTGGGCACCGTCAAGGACTTTACTGACATCACCTTTGGGTTTTAGATCAACCATCATTTCGAGAAAGGAGAAGGATTATGCCTCCCATGCCTGTTCCCGACACGTTCGATGCAGGACGAATCGCACTGAATATGCTCCTCGCAGTGCTCTGGTCGCTCGTTGCCTCCATCGGCTTTGCGGGTGCGATCGGAATTGGACTCAAAGTCTTTTCGGTGCTCACGCCGGGCTTTAACGAGATGGAGGAACTGAAAAAAGGCAATAACGCCGTCGCTATCCTCTGGGCTGCGTTCGTCATCGCCGTCGCGATTGTCGTCGTCGGTGTTTTACTCAAGTAGGACGGCTCAACCAACCCGAAGGGTTTTCCATTGCGGAGGACCCTTCGGGTCTCGCAGGAGTTGTGATGCACAGACATCTTTTGATGGCACTCGGCTTTTGCCTAGTGCTTGTTCTCATTGCAACGCCTAGTGTCGCCGCCCAAGAACCTGATCCCGCCGATCAGGTCAAATCTTTCTTGACCGCCAAAGGGTACACCGTCATAGAGGTAGATTACTATCCCGACGCGCAAGGCAAGCCGCGCCCAGAGGTGGTCTATGTTTTGATGGAGGCCGTCAGCGGAAATCTGGACAGTGCGGAGACAGCCGCCCAAGTCGTCCTCGGTTTCCACGCATTGCGAAAATATTTTCCACGCGCGGAAACACTTATGGCTGTGCTCACGTACAAAAAATATGCTCTTTTCTTTTCAACCTCGAGTACGACGTTTGACACATTTGTGCAAGGTCAAGTGCGGAGCGATGTTTTTTGGAACGAGGTCCGCCGCAAGGTTCAGATTTATGATTTGGTCAGAAAAGCGTTTACCGATGAAAAAGATTTCAAATCGAACAATCAAACCGGCAAGGATTTTGGAACCACCCCACCGAATCCAGTGCCAACCCCGGTACCCACGTTTCCCAAAGGCACACTCTTGCGACTCGACCCCTCCACCACTTTTTTGCCGGCAGACGACAAGACGACGGTCACGCTTATCGCAACACTCCTCGATGCGAACTATGCGCCACTCGTTGGACGCACGCTCGATTTTTCGTACGAAGCCGCCGGACAAGAGGTGCGATCGCTGGGTACGTCAGTAACCGATGCCAATGGCACGGCGCGCGCACCGGTCAAGGCACCGCCCGATACCGACAGTCTCTTGCTGCGCGTCTCAACCGAAGCGTTGAACAGTCAAGTGTCCATCGTAGTAGGTCCGCCAGTCACCACCAAAGCCGATCAGGTGGATGCGGTGATCACAAGTCTGACCCAGCAGGGCTATGCCGAGGTGGACGCCAATTATATCTCGCGCACGAGTGCGACCGGCGAAGTTACCAACATCGCTATCGTAGCGATGCGGATGGCAAGCCAAACGCTCGATCGTACTTTTTATTCCCAACTGACTCGCGGCTTTGGTACGTTGCGGACTGTGTTCCCCAAGGCGAACCAACTCCTGGCGATTCTGATCTATCGTGCGGAGGGACAGGATTGGTATTTGTATTGGAAAGCGCAGACCGCAAACTGGGATCAATTTGTCGCTGGCAAGATGAGCGAAAACGAGTTTTGGCGCTACCTCGACTATGTGGGCGCGTACGATGAAGATGGCAATCGGATGGATGACAAGAATTTTATGGACAAGAATTTTGGCGCGGGCGATAGCGGCAAGGAAGCGCGGGTAACGCGCACACTTGAATCTACGCTCAAGAAAGAAACCTGGGGTGATCAATGGCACGGGCAAGAGTTTGTGATTCTGCCCGGCAGTTTTGCCGATACGTTTACGCTGGTCGAATGGAGTGAGAACGTCACCGCCCTCCGCATTTTTCAATCGCCCGAATTTCGCACGCCGATTTTGGAATTCAAGCGTGGCGATTCGCCAGACACCTTGAAAACATGGCGACTGGGTCAAGGGCAGTACCTCTTTGCCATCGTCGCACCCGCCGCGCCCGCCATCGCGCGAATGACCTACGTGGAACATCTGCCCCAATAAAGGAAAACAACTATGAATGCGTTCAACCGTATCTGGCTATCCTTGATCAGCGTGTTCGTCTTGACATTCGCGGCGAATTCAACCCTCCCTGCCCGCGCGAATGACGCAATGTCGCAGATCGAGTCATTGGCATTGGACATCCCAGCACTGCAAGCCGGTGATGTGGATCTCGCGCTGAGTGAGGTGAGCGCGATTCAAGCCGTCGCGGCGGCGCCGTTGGTGTTGGGCAAAGCCACCGCAGTGCGCATCAAGATTACTTTGCCGGCAACCGCGCGAGTGGAGGCAAAGGTAGTGGTGGAGGTGAACGCGACGCTCTACGAACGCGCGGTGAGTTTGGCGGGACCGCAAACGGTGGTCACGTTGCGGGTTGCCGAGCCGCGCGTCTTGGCGCCGGTGACGATCCAAGCGTCGGTGGCGCCCACCGGCATCGTCCGCGATCCCAATCCGGCGAACAACACCCAGTCGGTAACCGTTCAAACGGTACAAACCGTCGAAAAGATCGTGGCGTTTTTCTTACCGGTGGATTGGACGCCTGAAGAGCAGAGTCGGTACCACTACGCGACGATGTATCCCAAGTACGTGCAAAACGCTGCCGAGTTTCTCATCGGCGCGTATCCGTTGGCGAGAGAGCAAATCATTGTAGATTCGACGATGACACCGCACATCTTGACGCCGTTCGAAAAGACATTAGTGGATAGCGCGGGAAAATTTAGTTATCGCAACGCTCTCGCTTTGTACGGCAGCATCGCTATCGCTGGTCGGCGCTATCGTCCCGATGCCGCGATTGTGATTGGCATTCTACCCCCCGAGTGGTTTAGCAAACATGGCAAGCCCAAAACCCTGGGCTTGACGTTGACAGCCGTGCAAGGCACGGTTACCAGTCAATTCGATCTGGGCGAAGCCACGACGGCGGCGCACGAAATTGGGCATCTCTACGCGTTGTACGAAGATTACGATTACGCAATCAATCCACCGCGTCCCGGCGTGGAGATTCTAGAGCCGAGTTACTGGGTGGAACGTGAACAAGAATTGGTAAGCACCTCTTCAAAAAAGTTGTGGACATATATGAGTGCGGGGAGCAAACAAGTAACCTATTGGACGGATAGCCGCATCTACGAGTACTTGATGGCGAAATTTGCGTTGCGCGGTGGAACGGCGAGCGCGCCGCTCATCCTCGCGGCGACGATGGCGTGGCGGGTGGAGCAAGATGGTTCACCCGCCGAGTACAGCGCAAACATTCATCGCTTTGAGCGCACCCAGCCGATTTATTGCGCAATTGCCGGTATCGCGCTGGCTCCCGGTGCGCCCCTAGACATCAAACTTTATCGAGGGAATACACTGGTCAAGACCGAGCGGCGGCTTGCGGTTGCCGGCAACCAATGGTATCCGGTTTTGCTGGCGGAGGCGAAAATGTTACCCGAAGGAACCTATCGCGTGGAAATTTATTGGGCAGGACAGTTGGTCAAAACGAATCAATTTGAAATCAAAGCCAGTCAGTAACATCACCTTCCTAGAAACCCTCAGTGGCATAATTCAGAAAATAAGTTTGTAGTCGCGCGATTCATCGCGCCACTTTGTAGTCGCGCAATTCATCGCGCCGCGTAAACGAGGCAAGAAATCGCCTATACTACCAACCGGCTGCCGCGAATGGATTTGCCCGGCACAACTTGTCCCCAACGTGAAAGGTATCCCCTCTCCCCTCTTCGATGCTTGCTTTTCGATTGGCATCGCGTTATACTAAGTGCCTAGGGCACCCACGATCTCAAGCCACATTTGCCGATGCTTTTCGAGACCGTCGCATACCCACCGATTCACTAACCGCAGAGGCGCAGAGTTTAAGATTTTTTCAGGTTTGTAGTTGCGCGATTCATCGCGCGGTGTGAACGGCGATCAAGTTGTGCTGATTGGCAGTTGCTATGCTATACCCTGTTTTTCCGTCTCGTTTGAATGTATTCCAAGGTAGTGAAAAAAATATTTGAGGCAAAGCCATGTTACCCAAAACAGCAGACATTGTGATCATCGGCGGCGGATGTATGGGCGCGAGCACCGCGTATTATCTGGCGCAACGCGGCGCGCGCGTCGTCCTCCTCGAGCGTGAAAAATTTTTGGCGATGGGTTCAACCGGGCGTAACGCCGGTGGGGTGCGCCATCAATTCTCCACCGAGGTCAACGTTCGCCTTTCGCTTTTTTCGCTCGATGTGGTTGCTCACTTTGAAGACCTTTTGGGTGTCTCGGCGGGCTATCAGCCGATAGGTTATCTTTTTCTGCTGACGACGCCGCGTGAAGTCGAGATATTCAAGGCGAACGTTGCGCTTCAACATCGGTTAGGTGTGAACGATGTACGCTTCCTTACGCCGAATGAAATTGCAATGCTTGTTCCACTCGTCAATTTAGAAGGTGTGCTCGGCGGCACGTTTTGTCCGCGCGATGGGTTGGCTGATCCGAACAGTGTAACGCAAGGATTTGCCAAAGGCGCACGCGCGTATGGCGCGCAAATCGAAACCGAGACCACCGTCATCGGGATCAAACTCGATGGGGATCGCGTGGCGAGTGTGGTAACGAATCGCGGCGAGATTGCCACGCGCGTTGTCGTCAATTGCGCGGGACCGTGGGCGGCTCAAATCGGCAAACTGGTGGGGCTGGATATTCCGATTGTGCCTCTGCGCCGGCAATTTTTCACAACCGATGCCTTGCCCCAAATTCCGCGCACCCATCCCATGACGATCGAGTTTGCCACCTCGTTGTATTTTCATCCAGAAGGCGCGGGCTTGCTTGTGGGGATGTCTAACCCAGATGAAAAGCCGGGCGACACGTACGCGATTGACGAAGAGTTTCATCTCAAGACACTTGAGCGCGCCATGTATCGTTTGCCGATTTTGGAAAATGCGCGCGTAGCAAGCCAGATGGCAGGTTTGTACGAAATGACCCCGGATGCCCATCCGATTCTGGCACAGGCGCGCGCGGTGCCCGGTTTTTACATCGCCGCCGGATTTTCCGGGCATGGCTTTCAACATTCACCGGCGACCGGCAAAGTAATGAGCGAACTGATTCTGGATGGCCAGGCAACTACGATTGATATTTCAATGCTCGATTTAGAACGTTTTGTAGAAGGACGAATGATCCAAGAAATGAATGTGGTGTAAACAGAGCCGGCGAGTCAATGACTCGCCGGCTCTCGTATAAACACCACGGCTTGCGGATCGCGGTACACTTGTTTCCACGTTGCCGCACGCGCGAGTTGCGCGGCAAGCGGCGCATTCGGTTCGATCAAGACCACCCGCACATTGTAGCGTTCGAGCGGCTCGTGCCAATCCACCCCTCCCCGGTACGCTTTCAGGTACACGTTTTCGATGAACGCATCGCCATACACATCGGCGCGGCCATCAATGAACACGCGTGCTTGCGGATACATCCGCCAAATCAAATAACCGCCCCACGCGTACGTGTTATAGATTCCCCCCTCGATGTTTTGCGCTTGAATGAAATCGGTCGCTGCCGCCGGAAACTTGGCACGCTCGGTTTCCGCCTGATTCGCTACAACGATAGCGACACGCGCAATGCCTGCGAGCACAATCATCGTCAACAGAATCCAATTCACGATTGTAGCGATGCGTGTCATTTGCCGACGGGTATTCAAAACATTTGCCCAACCCTGCGATTCGATGATGTACCACACGTGTTCCGCGAGAATCGGCGTGGCGATGATCGCATAAAGTGGGATGTGGCGCGCCGAGCGCAGTGCCGCATAACCGAATCCAACGAGCAGAATCGTTTGGACGAGCGAGGTGCGTTTGCCGGACCAAGCAATCGCCGCGAGGGTGGCGAGCAACAGCCAAGCAAAGGGTTGAAACTCGATCAAGTGAAAATCGGGTGAAAACCATTCTTGAATGTACGCTTGCATCGTGGCTGAAGTGAGGGTTTCAAACGGATAAAGGTACATCGTTACACCGTTGGGATTGAACAACACGGCGACAAGGCAAAGCAGCAAGACTCTCCAGAGGGGGGAATGTGGCGCGTGCACCGTTAACTTGGAACCGGCAATTTTGAATCCTGAAACGATTTCGCCCAACACATACACCCCAACAATCACAATGCCCAACGCGTACCCGCTATGCAGATTAACCCAGAGGAGCATCAAGAATGGCAATGACCATATGGAGCGCCCCTTGCGATCGAGTATCCACAAGAACACGCTCGTCAGCAACAGCGAAAGCATCTGTGGACGGACGCCCCACGTGGGTGCTGTGGCGAGTGCCGCCAGCATCACGGCAAACGCGGCGATATACGGTTGACCGGGACTGCGGAGATAAACCAAGGCAAACGATAGCGTCATGAGAGCAGAAAAGATGAGGATTAAAAGTGGAAACGACCCCAGGGTGTAGAGCACAAAGATAAAAATTTCCGCCAGCCATTCGTGCGTAACCCACAGACGACCGGCGTTCGTCAATGAAAAAATATCGGCGTGTGGAATGGTGTGTGTTTCGACGATGTATTTACCCGTACTCAAATGCCACCAGAAATCCGGATCACTGATTTCGCGGGTGGTCATCACGAACAAGGCGATGAACAAAATGCTAACGAACAAACGCCGGGTGGTCAATCTCATAGCAAGTGCTAGATTTTCCGCGCATACAACGTGAACAAGTCACCAAAGTTTACCGGAATGGCAACGCTGCCCCAATTCAGACGTACGACGATAGCATTCAACACTCGATAAAGGGATTGGCTATACGGGGCAAGGCGTGTGATAAAATATCCCAAGCGCAAATAGCGTCCCTGCGCGCTTGACTTGATCACGTGAAAACCATTTAGTTCCAACATTCGCTTGAGGGTGCGAGGCGAAAAATAGTACAGATGCATTTCCATCAACCAGGGCCAACGGGCGCCCATCAAACGCGCAAACCAACTTTCGATATTAATCGTGTGAATCGCAAAAATGCCTCCCGGCTTGAGAACCCGGTGCACCTGCCGAATCTCTGCTGCCGGATCAGTGAGATGTTCAATCACATCCCATAACGTAACCACATCGAAATAATTTACCGGCAAGCCCGCGTCTGCCAGCGTGCCGGTAATCACGTGTAGCCCACGCGCGCGCGCTTGTTCTGCCGCCCACGTAGAGGGTTCAACGCCCCACGCTTCCCAGCCGCGTTGTTGCGCCAATTCCACCATCACGCCAATGTGGCATCCTACATCGAGCAATCGCCGCGAAGTCGAATCGGTGACCAAGGCTTCGAGCGGCGCGAGATTGCGACGAAAGGTTAACACACGCCCTTCGCGTTCTTCAACGTAGGTTGGATCTTCAACGACGCTATAACTCTCGTTGACAAGTGACGAGTCCCAACGTGGATTCGCGTACACCAAACCGCATTCGTTGCAGCGTACGATGGGAGGATGGATGCCATACGCGGAACTGGTGCAACGAAAGTTCTCCGTATTGAGGGTGAGATTTTTCAACGTGCTGGGATAAAGCAGCGTAACATTTCGCGCGCCGCACAAATTGCAAGGAATATCTTCCGGCAAGATCGGATTCATTGACGCCTTCCCAGTCTAGGTTTGCTTCCACAAAAGATTCTTGGCATTCCGCAGACGCCGATAGGTCAACCGCATCACCGTATAGGTCGCTTTGTAAATTTCCTTGCGCGAGATTTTGGAAGTACCCGCCCGGCGATCTTCGTACACAATCGGCGTTTCGCCAATCCGCCAGCCCCGCGCTTGACAGAGGAACAACATTTCGATGAGGAAGGAATAGCCGTTCGAGAACACGGCATCGAGATTGATGGATTCCAACACGCTGCGGCGATACGCGCGAAAACCGGAGGTGCAATCGTGTGCTTTGAGATTGAGCATCGTCCGCGCAAACCAATTGGCGCCCCAACTGACCAAGCGTAATTTCAAATCCCGGCCCTGCATTCCACCACCGCGCACATAACGCGAGCCAATCATCACATCGTACTGATCCAAACGTTGAATCAGGTTGGGAATGTAGCGGGGATGATGGGAAAAGTCGGCATCCATCGTGAGGATAGGATCGAGTTCAAGTTGAAAGGCGTGGCGCATCCCGGCGATGTGGGCAGTCCCCAAGCCCAATTTTGCCGGGCGATGGATGCACTGCACGCGCGATTCGGTTTGCGCCAGATCATCCACCAGTTTGCCGGTGCCATCCGGCGAATTATCATCCACGACGATCACATGCAGGTCGAGCGGCAACGCGAGAATTTGATTGACGAGATTTTGAATGTTGTCTAATTCGTTGTACGTTGGAATAATGACCGCAGATGGCATAGTGCTCTCATTGTATTCTATTTCGCTGAGAATGCAAACCACTATGCCGGGATCAATTCGATGGCGTGGATTTCCAAACCCACCTCGGTACCCACCGCGAAGGGGGCCGGGCTCTCGATGGTCAACTCAATGCCAGAAAAAGTAACGGCGCGCAAGCGGTACCTGCCAATGCGATAGGTGCATTCGACGAGGCGCGCGCGAGTTTCGGCGTGGGGGTTGATCCGGATGCGATCGGGGCGAACGAGTGCCACAAGATTGTCGGTGAGTGAAGATGAGGCAACGGGAAATGTCCCTAGGGGAGTTTCGATTTGGTGATCACTGGTTCGGCGGGCAGGGAAGAGGTTGGTCATTCCCAAAAATCGCGCCACGAAGGCGTTGGCGGGTGTCTGATAAATTTCGGCGGGGAATCCGATTTGTACAATCTGCCCGGCGTGAATAATCGCAATGCGATCCGCAATTGCAAACGCTTCCTCTTGATCGTGGGTCACGTAGAGCGCCGTCATTCCAATCCGTTTCAAAATGGTGCGCAGGTCGGCGACCAATTGTTCGCGCAAAATGCGATCCAGCGCGCCCAGCGGTTCATCGAACATCAACAGGCGTGGGCGTGGCGCAAGCGCGCGGGCAAGCGCCACCCGTTGTTGCTCGCCGCCGGACAAGTGATTCACATCGCGTTGCTCAAAGCCACGCAATCCTACCAAGTCGAGCGTCTCTTGAACGCGCGTGCGTATTTCGGCGGGAGCGACCTTTTGCATCCGCAAGGCAAACGCCACGTTTTCAAAAACATTCTTATGCGGAAACAATGCCAAGTCTTGGAACATCATTCCAAAGTTGCGTTGATGCACCGGAACATTCCGCATATTTTTGCCCGCAAAGAAGACGTCACCACGCTCCGCCGATTCCAAACCAACGATGATGCGAAGCAGCGTGGTCTTGCCACTGCCGCTGGGTCCCAATAGACAAACGATTTCGCCGGCGTTCACCGAGAGCGAAATATCATGCAAGAGCGGAGCGTTGTTGTAGGTTTTGGAGATGTGAAGCAGTTCAAGCATCGTTAGAATTCCGTTGTGCCCATCCGCCAATATTCCATCGCGAGGATGGCGATGGCGCTGACCAGCATGAGAATCGTCGAGAGGGCGAGCGCTTGGCCAAAGTTGATGCTACCCGGCTGACCCAGGAATCGGTAGATGGCCAGCGTGATGGTTGGCAAATCGGGACGCGCCACGAGGACGGTGGCACCAAATTCGCCCATCGAAATGACAAAGGCGAACACGGCACCGACGAGAATGGCGCGCAGAATAATCGGCAGATCAATTTCGCGCCACACGCGTGCCGGCGATGCGCCAAGAAGTTGGGCGGCTTCGCGCAAGCGCGGCTGAATGCTCCGCACGATTGGCAAGAGACTGCGCACCACAAATGGAAACGCCACCAGCGTATGCGCCACCGGCACCAACCAGACACTCGTGCGTAGGTTACCTAAGGCAAGAATGTAGCCAAAGCCCAAGGTGATTGCCGAGGTGCCCAACGGCAACATGAACAGGGAGTCGAGCAGAGCGGCGCGCAAACGAAAGTGCCAGCCGGCAGATTGAGCATTCGATCTTTGACGATCCATTTGGACGATCGCGTACGCGGCGACGAGTCCTAAGGAAACCGCCAGCCCAATTGTGGCGCATGCAAACAAGAGAGAGTTGCGGACGGCTTCGATGGGCGGAACGAAAGTGATAGCGCCGCGCCGATTGACCCAGAGTTCGGTGTAGTAGGTGAGTCCGCCTTCAAACGATGCGGCAACAATCGCAACAAGTGGGGTCAGCAAAAAGATCAGCATGGCACCCAGATAACCCCAGACCAAAATTTTTTCGCGCGCGGTGCGCAGAGTTCGTCGCACGATGGTGAGCGGACGCAAGCGGAGTGGTTGCGCGAGCCGCGCCTGCAAGTGGGTGTAAGCCACCATCAAGGTAAACGTGGCGATGAGTTGAACGAGTGAGAGCGCGGCAGCAAGAGGTAAGTTGAACAAGTTGACCGTTTGCCGGTATATTTCTACTTCGAGGGTGGCAAGACGCGGACCCCCTAAAATCAGAATGACGCCAAAAGAGGTGAAATCGAAAATAAAGACCAGGAGCGATGCGGCGATGACAGAGGGAGCAATGAGCGGGAGTGTAATGTGCCAGAAGGTCTGCCAACGGTTCGCACCCAGCACGCGCGCAGCATTTTCGATCTGCGGATCGAGATTTGCCCAAAAGCCACCGACGATGCGTAGCACAATGGTGAAATTGTAAAACGTGTGCGCCAACACGATAATGCCGAGCGTGTGCATAATTTGGATTGGCGGCGTATCGAGTTGGAACCATTGCATCAACGTAAGGTTCAGGACGCCGCGCGGTCCCAGTAACGCGCTGAACGCGGTGGCTACAACGATGGTGGGCATCAAAAAGGGAATTGTGGTCAAAGCGCGCAACACATTCGCCCCGCGAAAATCGTACCGCGCAAAGATATAAGCGGCGGGGAACGCGGCAATCAATGTAAACAAGGTCGAGAGGGCGGCTTGAAAAATGGTAAAGGCAAAAACACGGGCATAGTACGGATCGGTTACCAGTTCCATAAAGCCGCCTCGCGCAAAACTGGTTTGCAGAATGGCGGCGAGTGGATAAAAATAGAATCCGCCGAGAAACAGAATCGGAAAGATGAATAGAAGGTTCAGCGATTTCATAATCAAGCTAAGAGGGCGTAGCCTTGTGCTACGCCCTCACGCGAGTCAACGGAGCACTGTATCTGTCCACGCCTTGATCCACGCGTCGCGGTTTGCGTCAATCTCGGCGGCAGAAACCACTGCGGGCTTGTTCGGTTTTTCCGCAAATTTGTAAAAGTCCGGCAGTTTGGCATCCGGCATCACCGGGAACACGAACATTTGCGTGGGAATGTCTTCTTGGAATTTTTTCGAGAGCATAAAATCAACCAACTTGCGCGCGCCATCGGGGTTCTTGGCACCTTTCAGGACGCCCACAAATTCGATTTGGCGGAAGCAAGCGCCATCGCCTAACACATTGCCGGTAGGTGGCTCGGTCAACTTGCCACTCGAAAAATAGACTTCGGCGGCAGGGCTGGTGGCATAACTCACCACAATCGGACGATCACCGCCTTTGCCTGCCCACGTGGATTTGGCATAGTACGCATCTTCCCAGCCCTCGGTTACCAGCACGTCATTGGCACGCAGCGCTTTCCAGAAATCGAGATACTTGTCTTTGCCGAAATAGCCCACCGTAGCAAGCAAGAACGAGAGCCCCGGCGATGAGGTTGCCGGATTTTCGACCACGGTCAATCCTTTGTATTCCGGCTTGGTCAAATCATCGAGGATTTTGGGGGGCGTGAGATTCTTTTGGGCGAAATAGGCACGATCATAGTTCAAGCACACATCGCCGTAATCTACTGGCGTCAATTTGAAATCGGGATCGAGGACAAATTCTTTGGGAAGGTTGACGGCGTTGGCGGGTTTGTATGCTTCAAAGAGATCGGCTTTGAGCGCGCGCGATAAAAAGGTATTGTCCACGCCAAAGAAAGCATCGGCGAGCGGACTGTCTTTGGCGAGGATCGCTTTGTTGAGCGCTGCGCCGGCATCGCCAGATTTGAGAATCTTGAGTTTGACGTTAGCGCTCGTCTCAAATTCCTTGATGACTGCTTCACTGGCGCTGAACGAATCGTGTGTCATTATCGTAACTTCGGTAGGCGGTGGCACGGTGGGCCGCGCGCCGGCGGTCGGCATCGCAATAAACGTGGGCGATGGCGTGGGCGCGGGTGTGGTGGTTGTGCAAGCGGCAAGCGCAAGCAAGACAAACGCAAAGATGAGTAATTTTTTCATACCAACCTCCTCGTTGAATATGTTTGCCCGTCTCCATATCTTTGCTCCCGTAGAGCAAATTCATAAATTTGCTATGGTCAAGTGAGTTACTAAAAATTAAACCGCCCACCTTGATCTGGGGGGCGGTTGGATTGCGTGTAGCGTCCCTGCGCTGGCATTACCCAGATCAGGTTCAGTGGGTCGAAAGCTTCAGGGCTTTCCTCTCAGCCCGACCATATATCGAGCTCCCCAAGTAACTCTTCACTTTTCTAAGGCAAGTGTAGCACACTTTACGGGATTGGTCAAATGGAATACGGAGTAGGGTGTAATTCACTTTGGAGGATAGATTTGTTTCGTGCTTGAGCCTGAATTGCGCACCTTCGCTAGCGGAATAGCCCCACCCCCTGACCCTCTCCCCACGCCGCTTTGCGGCGTGGGGAGGGGGATGAGAGGGGGAACATCCCACGGCGACGTGCGAAAGACAGGTTGAGGGTCAAAAACAGATGCGATTCACGCCTACTTGACATCAAACGGGTGGTATGCGGACGCCGAGTTCCTCCCGAAAGTGAATTACATCCACGGAGTAGGCTGGTGCCCCGTCGGATTAGGCGACTCGAGTTGCAGCCACCAACACCCCCACTTGCCCGCCGGCGACGGAGGAAAAACCGATGCAGGTCGGTTTCGCGTGGTGGTTACCACAATTGGATTTGCCCGGCACAACTTGCCTCCAACGTGAAAGGCACACTCTCCACAGGGCTGTTGCCAAGTCTCTTGACAGGCGGTTAAAACCACTGCCATCGCAAGCGTTCACGCTCTTTCGATTTCGATGAATGATTGAGTCTTCGGCGTGAACGCTTGCGATCGCAAGCGTTCATGCTCTTTCGATTTCGATGATAGAGACGAGTCGGCGAGAGACGAGTCGCTGACTCGTCTGTACTCGCTCACATCTCCATTTTACCGCCGAGACGCCGAGAACGCAGAGAAAAAAATAAGACAACTCGGCGACCTCTGCGCCTCTGCGGTGAGTTTTGGGGAATCACCAAAATCCTCAACTTGAAACCTACTCTGGGCTGTAGTATACTTGGCGTATGTTCACCATCCCACGCGAAATTTGCCGCGACTTGAATCAGGCACTCGATTATGAATGGCTGGTTACGAATAGCCAAGGGAGTTACACCGCCAGTTCGATTAGTGGTGCCAACACGCGCCGCTATCACGGTTTGCTGGTGGCTGCACTGGGCTCCTCACCCATTGTGACCTTATCCAAAATAGACGAAGAACTCCAAGTGGGGGATGCCACCTATCGTTTGGGAACGAATGAGTATGAAAGCGGTACAATTTACCCCGAGGGTTATCTCTTTTTGGAACGTGTGGAATTCGATGGGGCTATTCCAACCTTCGTTTATCACGCCGCCAATTTCACGTTGACCAAGACGATTTGGCTCGCACCAGAGCACAATACCACCTTTGTTCGATACACCCTTGAAGAGACGTCTGCACCGGTGCAATTAACTCTGTTGCCGCTATGCACCTATCGGAACGTTCACACCGAACTCCGCGGCGCGGCGGATTGGCATTTGGGTGTAACAGCACAGGGAGACACAGTAACGATCATTGCCCACCACAACGCAACCCCGTATCATTTGATTACGTCGCCTGCCGCCAATCTGGTCCCGCTCAATCTGTGGTACTGGCGGTTTCGTCATCGCGTTGAACAAGCGCGCGGGCTTGATTCGGTCGAAGATTTGTACTTGCCCGGTTTGTGGCGGGTCAATCTCCACCCCCACCAATCGTTTACGGTGATTGCAACCACTCAAGACCCGGCATCGGTTGAGCGAGAAGGCAAACCGGCGTTACATTATGCGCGTACCCACACCCACCCCCTCACTCGCCCAGAGATCATTCAATTCTTTCAATCGTTGAGCGCCCAAGCCGGCGTCTGATTGATCGAAGGAGTATTCCTCTTGCCCTTGGATTTCCAAACCTTTTCCATCGCAACCGTCTTGGGCGGTTTGATCATTACCGCCGCGTTCATCGTACTCATTCCCGATTGGCGACTCGCGCTGTTCGCGCTCATCGTTCAATATCTGGTCGCCGCCACACTCCTCATCGAACTCGTCCCGTTCCAAATTGCCCTCGTGCGCCTGCTTTCGGGGACATTGGCACTGTTGATTCTGTACCTCACCTTACGCCAAAAATCAGAACGTTTGCGTCACGCGCTCACCTCGCCGGACGATACGCCTGTTCACCCAGAGCATTACACGGTGTTTGTGGTTGGCTTGCCTTTTCGATTTTTCGCCCTCGCGTTGGTAGCGCTGGGTATCTTTGGCATCGCGACCTCGTTATCATTTCTGGGTGTCCCCGGGAATGTATTGTTTAGTGGAATGTGGTTGATCACCGCTGGCATTCTCGTGGCGATTCTGTCGCGGGATGTGTTACGCTTGGGCATGGGCATCTTGATGTTTACGTGTGGGTTTAGTATTTTGGAAACCGCCACCGAATCGAGTCTGTTACTCTTTGGCTTGCTCAACATTTCCGATTTGCTCATCGCGCTTGTGATTGCACACTTGGGCGTGTTGCCGGTGCACGCCAGCCCACAGCATTGGCATGGAGAAACTCAATGACCGTCATCTGGATGGTGTTGATCTGTCTAGCCACCGGCGTTGCCATTCGTCTTGTGCGGCGATTGCCGCGCCTTGTTTTCGGTGTGTCGCTTGCCGGCGCCGCTTTGCTTGCGGCGGTTGTCTTCACGGCACCGAGCAATCCCCTCACGTTTTTTGGTCGCACGCTGACGCTGGATATAGCCGCGCGGTATTTGATTGCCCCGGCAGTGATGATTACCGCCACACTCGCGTTCTTTGGTCCCCTAACTTTTCAAAATGTGAGCAACATCCCGGCAGTGATCATTGCCAATTCGCAAGGATCATACTTTTTTTGGGCGCTCGCACCTCTGGTGATCGCGATTGTCCTCGATAGTTTTCCGCTCGCGGTGTTCTTTTGGGCAAGTGGCTTGGTCGTGTTGATGTTGGCATCACATCCCCAACGTGAAGGACGCGTAGGCGGTGCAGCGCAGTTTCTGCTCATCATCATTATCGCCAGCGCCAGTCTGTTGCTCACTAATCGTCTCATTGATTTGTATCCGCTCACGCCGGAAAACGCCGATTTGATTCGGAGTACCATCATCTTTCTCGTGCTGGGTTTGGGATTGTTGCTCGCTGTGTTTCCGTTCAGCATTTGGTTGGGTCCCCTCGCCGATGAAATGCCGGTGTTGGCGATTGCGTTTCTAATCGGCGTAGCGCAACCGGTGGGATTGTGGCTTTTGATTCAACAAATGAGCGAGGTGGGATGGCTGACCGATAAATCGCCCTTGCTGACCATTCTGTTGTGGGGCGGCATGTTGACCGCATTGACCGGCGCATTACTTGCCATCCCTGAACGTCGCGATGGACGCTGGCTCGCGTATCTTTCGTTGATTCCGTTGGGATGCGTGTTGATGGGGCTCGGCTTGGGCACGCGTCTGAGTTTGGTGAGTACGGTCTTGACGATGCTCAATCGTGCAATCGGTGTGGCGTTGCTGGGCGGTGGCTTGAGTTTTGTGCGACATCATTTCGAACGACGTTGGCAAATCGTTGGTGGGTTAGCGATCGTGGCGGGCGGCTGGACCTTGGCGGGCATTCCACCGATGCTTGGGTTTGCCGCGCAATTACCGATCTATCGCGATCTTGCCGCGCGCGATCTGGGTTACACGATAGCGTTGCTTACCTTGAACAGCATCGCATTGATCGTAACGCTCCGAATGGGATGGCGCGTGCTGACCGAGCAGCGTTCGGAGGTACAGACACGCGAATTCAAATTGGTACCTTTTCTTTGCACCGTTGTGGTACTCTGGCTACTTGGCACGCTTGTCATCACCGGCTTGTTTCCACAAATTCTCGCCAATCCTCTTTTTGATGTGCTAGGGCAAGCAGCATATCTCAAGTAACAAAAAAACAGACGACAGACCTCAATCTGTCGTCTGTTGTATTCTGCACGCTCCTACATCGTCTCTGGTGCATTAACTCCCATCAAGTTCAACGTCCGCGCCAAGGTATGCTTGACCGCCATAATCAATTTGAGCCGCGCACGTGAAAGAGGCAAATCGGCGGGATCAGATGAAAGCACACGGCATTGCTTATAAAACGAATGGAACAAGCCTGCCAGTTCGATGCCGTAATGCGGAAGATGATGCGGTTCCAACTTGTTCGCCGCGAGTTCGATAATTTCCGGCAATCGCATCATCGCGCGAATCAATTCCTGTTCGGCAGGATGCGTGAGCAAGGAGACATCGCCATCCGCGTTAACGCCGGCTTGCGCGGCATTCCGCAAGATGCTGGCGATGCGCGCGTGCGCGTACTGCACATAGTACACCGGATTCTCATCCGAATGTTTGACCGCCACATCGAGATCGAAATCAATCGTTGCGTTGACCGACTGCGTGATAAGCATAAAGCGTACCGCATCCGGTCCCACCTCGTCCAGCAATTCATCGAGCGTAACAAATTCGCCGGTGCGTTTGCTCATCCGCACGATTTCGCCGCCGCGCCGCAGGGTCACGAACTGATAAAGCAGAATCGTGATCTTGCGTTCATCCAACCCCAACGCGCGCGCCGCCGCCAGCACACGCGGTACATCGCCATGATGATCCGCGCCCCACACATAAATCGCGCGATCAAATTTCCGAATTGCCAACTTGTTCCAAACATAGGCCACATCCGAGGCAAGATAAGTGGGACGTTCGTCCGGGTTAGCAATCACTTTGGGTGAACGAATCAGCACGGCATCTTTTTCTTCGCCCAGGGCTTGCGCCGCGAACCACGTTGCCTCGTCTTTTTCAAAGACCAATCCTTTGTCTTTGAGAATCTGAAGTACATGCGCAAAGGTGCCATCCTCGTGCAAAGAGCGCTCCGAGAACCAGCAATCAAAGCGCACATTCATCCGTTCCAATGTGGCGCGCAACTGCGCCGTAACTACCTCGATGCCCAGCAAACCCAATTCGCGAATGGCTTGGTCGCGGGGCATTTGCAAAAACCGATCACCGTACTGTTGAACAAATTGTTGCGCAATGTCGAACACGTACTTGCCTTGATAACCATCTTCCGGAAATTTCTCATCACGACCCAAGGCTTGGGCGTACCGTGCGTAAATGCTTGCGCCAAAGTGACGAATCTGCGAGCCATTATCGTTGATATAAAACTCGCGTTGTACCTCATGTCCCGCTGCTTCCAATACGTTTGCCAACGTATCGCCGATTGCGCCGTTCCGTCCCGAACCGACGTGCATGGGACCCGTGGGATTCACACTCACGTGTTCCACTTGAATCTTGAGGCGTTTAGCGGGTTGCAAATTACCAAAGCGCGCGCCCTCGGCAAGGATCGCATCCACCTGACGCGCAACCCACGCATCGCTCAACTTGAAATTCACAAAGCCGGGTGCGGTCGCGGTTACTTCGGTGAGGGTTTCATCTTTGACGATATGCGCGGCAATCGCTTGCGCGATGTGGAGGGGTGCTCGCTTGGCTTCTTTGGCTAACTTGAGCGGCAACGACGTCGAAAAATCGCCAAACTCTTTGCGTTGCGGTCGCTCAACGAAAACGTCCGGTAGTGTAAAAGCGGGTAACGCGCCGGCCTTTTGTGCGGCAAGGATAGCTTGCTTAACGAGATCGGCGAGATGGTTTTTGATGAACATTCGAGTATGTCCTAAAATTATTCTTGGGTGACCAACTCATAAATTGATAAATCGGATACAGTTGTCCAATGCGCGTGATCACTTCGTTGACAATATGATCGGCAGCAAGCCGTTGATCATCCGGCTTGTAACAGATTCCCAACCGCAAGTCGTGTCCGCCCGGCTTGTACTTTTCGATTGTCGCGTTCAACATTCCCACGTTGACCAGCCGACTGGCTTTGGCACGCAAAATTTCTTCCGAGCGCCCAAAGCCATCGTCATTCCGCACGAACTGCGACAGACGCAAGGTATGTTCACCCCCCAATTCAGCGAGCAGCGTCCGAAAATATCCGCGTTCTTCCGCACTCGATTGAATCCGTTGTTTCAAGTTCTGCCCATCAACCCACGCACGCTCGCCGGCATAAATCTCGACAGCTAAGCCGTCCTTGTCAATGCGAATCGCAATCATCGCGTTGGCGTAGAAATGACCAAAATCTTCAAAGAGTTCTTTTTTCATCAACTTGATGGTTGTTTCAGGTTTGCTGTAGCGCAAGGTCATAAAATCAATGCGCGGGGTCGCCGGCGAAATCCGCGATGCGCTGATGAGCCATTGTGCCATCCAATGCGGATGCAAATCCCACTTGTTTTTGCGAATGATCGGATAAATGGCGCGGTGCAACGTCACCAACTTGTCTTTGACTCGTTCGCGTTCGCTATCGTATTCTGGATTGTTGCCCAACCCATTATTGAACACGGCGTAATCGGCGGCGGAGAAGAAGAATGCGGTTTTGCTCATAAGAATTTGGTTCTTGAATGGAAGATTAACGGAATGATCACGAGAACTAGGATACTGATTATACTGATTGTTGCGCCTAAGACAAATGACCCCGGGCGATATTCAAATACGATGCTGTGTGTCCCCGGCTCAATCGGCACCGCCCGGAACAGAACATTCGCCCGATAAATCGGCGTGGCGCGGCCGTCCACCATAGCATGCCACCCCGGATACCACGAATCGGCGAGCAAGAGATAACCGGGCTGTTCCGTCCTCGCCAAAAGTTGGACGCGTTCGGGCTGATAATCAACAATCTCGACAGAATCGCGCGATGAAGGTGCATCAAGTGGTTCTCCATCGGCAAGGAGCGCCAGACGATCAGCAGGAAAATCCGGCTCTTGCAAACGCGCCAATGCTGTCTGATCATCGGCGATCTGCGCCGAATGGACGATGAACGCGCGTGGCAAGGCATCCAGATTTTTCCACACTGCCACCGTGTCGCTAAAATAGGCAACCCGAAAATGGTTCTTGCCAACCAACCTGGCAAGCGACTGGGATTGACCCTGCTCATTGTACAAGGTAATGTCCTCAACCGTCAAATAGACGTCGGGGCGCTCAACGCGCACACTCACACTAATAATCTCGCCGGGGTTTAAGGCAAACTTTGCCAAGTAGGTATGCCCCTCAAACATGCGACCCAACGCGCGCCAATACGCTGGGAACGAATGCGCGGTGGGCGCACGTTGGTGCTGTGACTTTTTCCGTTCGTAATCCCAGTCCGCTGTTTCAATGCCGACGCGCAACGGGAACACATCAATCCGCCCATCGCGCTGGCGCACCTCCACCTGCCCCACCACCGTCCCCTCCGCCAATGGTTCTGCTTGCTCGGTGAAGGAAGCAATCTCGATGGCGGTCGCCGGCGTGGGAGAAATCATTTCCTCGTTGTTCAATACATCCAGCGTGAGCCCGTCCCAGGGAATTGCATTTTTGGTACGCGGACGTGGCTCGAGCGGAATCGTAAAATAGCGCACGTTGAGCAAATTCAACATGACCGACGAAAGCCGACTAAGGTACAACACATGTCGCGCCGACGCCAGCGATGAGTACGCGTCCGCACTCTCTTTGCCGTAAAGCAAAGCCGTGTTGGGATACAAACTGTTGCGGATTGCCGGCACCGATGGAAAAATGGACTGGTCGGCAAATACCCGGCCGTTCCCCGGGGCTGTGTCCATGGCGGCAAGCGAACGGGGCACGGTTGTTGCCGATGCCGATGGCGTGATTTGGCCCAATGTCTTCATAAAAAGCGGCGCGAGCGCAGTCAAATCCATCAGTACCAATCCAACAACGATGGTTTGGAACGTGGCGCGGCTCGTCTGGCGTTGCCAAGCCAGAACCAGCAAGAACAGAGTCGCGGCGGCAAAAATCGCTGGCAGGATTTGCCACGCCGTTAACCAGAACTCGATGGGTTGCACTTCTGCCCAGACAATTGAAACGACGAGCAAGATTCCAAACACGGTACCCCACAGCAAAGTGAGCTGGGAGCGAGTCGGTATTTGCGCTAAACGATTCGCTAACGTATCGAATGCGCTGGCGCTCAGCAAAGCACACCCAAACACAAATAACAAAAGGTACCGCGCCGGCACACGAAAGAAACTAAAGCCGGGCAATTGATAAATGAAACCATATGCCGGATTTGCCTCACCCAGCGCCAAAGCCAGTGCCCCCAGCGCGAACAACGCTAGGAAAAGGGTGCGCCGCTCACGACGCAAAAAGGGAGCCAACGTCGCAAGGATCAGCGGCGCTAATCCAACATTTGCCCAATATTCATTGTTGATGCCTTCGGAGGGCTCGCCTTGCCAAAGCGGAAAAATCAAGTGGGGCAGAAAATCCAGAGGTAACGAGTAACTGGTCGCAAATTGAAAATTCGTTCCGCCGCCACGAACCGATAAACCGACCAATTCCAGCGTCGGCAAGATTTGCGCCGCCGCTACGCCAATCGCCAGCACCATCGCCAAGACGATGGTCGCGGCAATCGTCAATATCGTTTTCAGCGAGACAACCTTGGAATGCCATAGCATCGCACCGAAAAACGCAAACAGTGCAAACGTCAGTGTGTTCATAAACGCCACTTGGGGAAAACCGCACAAGAATTGAACGCCCAACGCTAGCGCAACCAGCGCGAACCACAAGCCGGCTTTGGACGAATGCTGCGTACGCGCGCGTTGAAATTGTTCCCATAAGAATGGTGACCATGGCAACCATGCACTTGTAGTCAACACGGTAGCGTGTTCCAAACGCGCGAACATAAAGCCGTTGAACGCAAAAACAATTCCGGCAAGCAAGGCACTGGCGGTGCGCAAGCCAAACGATCTGGCAAGGAGATACATTCCCAACCCTGCCCACGCGAGATGCAAGAGCAGACTGTATGCCAATGCAAAATGCGCCGGCAACACACGAAACAAAACGAGATTGACCGGATACAACGCGCCAATTTGTGCATCGGCGAGGATGGGAAAGCCGGCATACATCCCGGTTGTCCAGAGAGGAATCCGTCCTTGTTGGAGCGCTCGTCCCAGTTCAACGCCAAGGGGATAATAGGTGCGTACTATATCATTGCCAAACCACACCCCTTGGGCGAGGGTAATCTGCCAAAAGTAAATCAAGGGCAAGAGAACTAGAAATGTAATCGCGAGGAAATTAGCGTGGCGAGACATTCGTTAGTCTTTAGTCGTTAGTCGTTAGTTTTTGGTCGTTAGTCGTTTGTCTTTAGTCATTTGTCATTTGCTCATTCGCCCATTGCCGTCATTTCATCCCAGTTTTGCCCAACTGCCAAATCCACCTTGAGTTTCGATTCGAGGGGGTAAGCCGACTCCATCACCGCACGCACCATCGGCGCAACCAGGTCTATTTCATCGTCCGGACATTCGAACACCAATTCATCGTGCACTTGGAGAATCATCCGGGTTTTCAAATCGCGCGCGTGCAACTCGCGATGCAAGCGAAGCATCGCCAATTTGATAATGTCCGCCGCGCTGCCTTGAATGGGATGATTGATTGCCTCACGTTCCGCGGCGTTACGCGCACTAATATTCTGTGTTCCGCGTTGCAATTCCGGAAAATAACGTCGCCGACCCAAAAGCGTCTGCACGTAACCTTGTTCGCGCGCTTGGCGTTTAGTGTTTTCGATGTACTCTTTTACTTGGGCAAACTGGGCGAAATAACTATCAATCAGTTGACGCGCTTCAGCTTGCGACATTTCCGACCGCGCCGAGATCCCATAATCGGTGATGCCATACACGATGCCAAAGTTAATCGTCTTGCCGTGTTGACGCATGGCAGGCGTCACTTGCTCAAGCGGCACTTTGTACAAGCGTGCGGCAGTTACCGCGTGAATATCTTCCCCACGCGCAAACGCTTCCAACAAGTTGTGGTCGTGAGCAATGTGCGCGAGGATGCGCAGTTCCACTTGCGAATAATCTGCACTGATCAGTTTGCTTCCGCGTGGTGCGATGAACGCGCGGCGCACTTGGCGGCCCAGTTCGGTCCGAATCGGAATGTTTTGCAGATTAGGATCAGAAGACGAGACCCGCCCGCTGACCGTTCCCGTTTGATTATAGTTGGTATGCACTCGCCCGGTGCGCGGATGCACCAACGCCGGCAAGGCGTCCACGTACGTCCCTTTGAGTTTAGACAACTCGCGGTGTTCGAGGATGAGGGGAATGATCGGATGCACATCGCGCAGAGATTCGAGCACCCCAGCCGCGGTGGAGATTTGCCCCGATTTGGTCTTGGGTAATCCAGCCGCCGGCAAGCCCAGTTTATTAAAGAGAGCATCCCCTAACTGCACCGGCGAAGCAAGGTTGATCGGTGCGCCCACCATCGCTTGAATTTGTTTTTCCAATTCTTGCAAGCGTTGGGCGAGATCGCGCGACATTTGCGCCAAAAAATCAAGATCGAGTAAAACGCCAGTGCGTTCCATCTCCATCAACACGGGCACCAGCGGCATCTCGACTTGATAAAACAACTCGGCTACACCACGCTCCGCCAGTTGCGGTTGATAATGTTCAACCAACCGATAGGTATAGTCCGCATCCGCGCACGCATAGCGCGCCACTTGAGCTACGTCCACCTCAGCCATCGAAATCTGACGCTTGCCTTTGCCAATCAGTGATTCAATCTCGGTCATTTGCACGCCAAACTTTGCCAAGACGAGATTCTTGAGCCCCAACGATTGAGCACTCGGCTCGATGAGGTGTGCGGCAATCATCGAATCGAAGGCGAGACCACGCAATTCGATGCCAGCTTCGGCGAGGACGGTGAGATCGTACTTGGCATTGTGCGCATATTTGACAATGTGTTCGTCCGCGAAAATGGGTTCAAGTTTGGAGAGAACCTCATGTGCGTCAAAAGCGGTGGACGGGGTGGTAGGCGCAGTCATGGCTAAGGCAAGTTGCCCGGTGTTCTGCTGGCTCACACCTAACGACGGTTGACTTGCCACTGGAATGTAATACGCCTCTCCTTTGCCTACACCAATCGCAATGCCCACCAACTCGGCGCGCATCGGATCGGTATCGGTAGTTTCCACGTCAAGGACAAACGCCGGCACTTGGCGCAATCGTGTGATGAGGTGGTCCAACGCGGCTGGGGTGTCAACGATGTGATACTGCGCCGCATTCGGCGCGGCAAACTCCTCCGTTGGAGCGCCCGACCCAGACAACCGTTCCAGCAAACTGCGAAAACCAAGTTCGCGAAAGAGAGGGATTGCGCCGGCGAGATTGAGTTTGCTAACACGACACGTCTCTGGATCAAATTGAATCGGTGCATCGGTAACGATAGTTACCAGTTTCTTACTTTGCTCCGCCAACGCCTGCCCCGCGCGCAATTTCTCTTGCCAACGTTTTTCGATTTCGTCGAGATGTTGATACACCGCGTCAAGACTGCCATAGGTCTGGATGAGTTTCGCCGCGGTTTTCTCACCGATACCGGGCACGCCGGGCACGTTATCGGAGGGATCGCCTTTGAGGGCTTTGAAATCAATGAGTTGATGCGGCTTGAGTTGATAACGCTTCTCGACCGCGCTTTCATCGTACAACGTAAAACCACCGCCGGCTTGGGGAGTGAACATCAACACGCGCACGTGCGGATTGACCAGTTGAAGCGTATCGGTATCGCCAGTGACGATGATTGTTTCAATCCCGCGTTCGGTGGCTTGGCGTGCCAGGGTACCCAGCAAATCGTCGGCTTCGTACCCTTCCATTCCAAACACCGGGATGCCCATCACTTCCACAATCTGCCGCGAGCGTTCCAATTGAATGCGCAAATCATCAGCAAGTTCGGACCGTTGCGCTTTGTATTCGGCAAAGAGATCGTCGCGAAAACTTTTGCCCACATCAAACGTCGCCGCGATAAAATCCGGTTGTTCATCGCTCAAGACTTTGAGCAGCGTGTTGGTGAAACCGTACGTCGCGTTGGTGGGTTCGCCGGTGGGGCTAGTGAGGTGCGTGATCGCGTGGTACGCGCGATGAATAAGCGCGTGAGAATCAAGGAGAACGAGTTTCATAAATGAGCCAATGATCCAATGAGCCAATTCACCAATCTGGCTTGCAAATTGATTCATGGGCTCATTGGCGCATTGCTGAATTGATTATTTATCCAAGCGTTCCAAGTTGGTAACGCCGCTGGCTTTGAGTTCTTCAAAACGGGCGTCGGCATTGCCCACGCGCCATTCCACGATCACTTGACCATCGCCATGCTTGTACGCGGCAAGCGCGGGATGTTTCAAGATCCGTTCAAATGCATCGAGCAAATCTTGATTGGGCGCTTTCATTTTGAGGAGCAAATATTTCTTGGGCTCCCATTCGATCACAAACGATTCGCCGCGCCAATCGGCATGGCATTCAAACGGCGGCGTCTCTTTGGTACACGAGACCCACATACTTTTCAAACCGGCGCGCCAGAACACCAGGCGCAAATCGTTTTCGATGACGGAACGCGAAGCCGGATAAGGGGTAAATAACCATGAGGCACTCATTCGGTCTCTCCTCCAACAAAATAATAGCGAGCGCATCAACGCTTGCGGTGCGATTTTAGCACAAGAGCATCGGCGGGTCAAAAGATTTTATTTGGGCAACTGCGGCAATGCGCGACTAGGTCTCGCATCGAACTTGGGCACCTGGGGTGGATTCGCGGCGAGTAATTTTTGGATCTCTTCGATGGCGCGTTCCAATTGCGCATCGTGTCCGCGCGCGTAATCTTGCGGCGTATTGTCCACTTCGATATCCGGATCAGTCCCGTAATTCTCCACGCCCCACCCCACGTCCTCAAACCAAAACGAAAATTCCGGTTGCGTGGTGATGGTTCCATCCACGAGTGTGTGACGGGGCCAGATGCCAATCACACCGCCCCATGTCCGCTTGCCGATCAGCGTGCCGAGTTTCATCAACTTGAAGCCGTGCGAAAAAATATCACCATCCGAGCCGGCTTGCTCGTTGGTCAAGGCGACCATCGGACCCAAGACCGATTCCGGCGGATACGGTTCCGGGACTTGACCCCAACGCGATGTATCGTACCCCACGCGTCGGCGCGCCAGTTTCTCCAAAATCAATGCCGAGACGTGACCGCCACCGTTAAAGCGCACATCCACAATCAAGCCCTCCCGATCTACCTCGGCGAGGTAGCCGCGATGAAATTCAGCGTAACCACGCGGCCCCATGTCAGGGATGTGCACATAACCGACGCGCCCGTTCGTCGCTTTGTGCACGCGTTGCCGATTGCGCTCGACCCATTCGCGATAATGCACCAGCATTTCTCCACGCAAGGCTTTCACCATCACTGTGCGCGGCGGCTCGTCTAGATGCTTGACCGTCAACGCAATTTCCTTGCCCGCTAAATTCACCAACGCCATCATCGGGGCAAGGGTGCGCGAGAGTTTGCGACCATTGATCGCCAAGAGATAATCACCCATTTGAACATTGACGCCCGCACCATTCAGCGGCGAATCGTGTTCTTCGTCCCAAGGATCACCTTGAACAATGCGCACAATTTTCCACGCATCGGTTGCAGCATCGTACTCGAAATCGGCGCCCAAATATCCTTGCGAATAATCCGGACTGCGCCGATAATCGCCACCCAGTTCGTACGCGTGCGAGGTGCCTAGTTCGCCCTGCATCTCCCAGAGCAAATCGGAAAATTCGGAACGGCTTGCCACGCGATCCACCAACGGCAGATAACGATGATACACCGCGAGCCAATCCACTTGGGACATATCCGGCGTCCAGAATTGATCACGTTGCAAACGCCACGCCTCGCGGAACATTTGCCGCCATTCGCTCCCGGGATTCACGGCGAGATTGATGCGCTCTAAATCGAGCCAACCATTTTTGCGATTGGGCGGCAAACTACCGTCGCGTTCCGGTTTCTCGCCGGCTTTGAACACGCGCAAACGATTGCCGGCGCGATAGAGCAACATCGTAGCATCGCGCGAAAGTGCAAAGTCGGTAATGCCGGTAACGATCTCATCCTCTTTTTGATCCTCAAACGAATAAACGACAAGGGTGCCTTTTGCCGGCGGCTCGCCTTGTTGTGCCCATGTGCGTCCCAATGATCCTTCCACCGGGTACCACGTGTACAAAACTTTGCCGTCCTTGGTGCCTAGCACACGGCCATACAATCCTTCGTCCACCGGAAATGCGATAATGCGCGACTGAATGCCTTCCAAATCAATTTGAATCGGCTTGTCCGTTTCCGGCTCTGCCGGCTTGGCTTGGGCGGGTGGTTGGGATTCGTCCGGCTTTTCTGCCGGCTTGGTTTCGCCGGCTTCGCCTTTCTTTTCGTCTTGATCCTTTTTCTTTTCCAAACGCGGCTTGGGAATAAATGGCGAAGGCGTCTCTTTTTGTAACGTAATCAAAAACGGTTTCATCCCGCGTGGAAAATTCAAATCAAAGTGCATATTGTCGTACACCGGGTTGAAATGGCGATACGACAAAAAGTAGAGAAACTTGCCATTGGGATCGAACGCGGGTGCAACATCGCGGAGAACCGGTTGCGTGATTTGGAAGGTTTCGCCGGTTTCGCGTTTCCATAATTTCAGCACATCCACTTGGAGCGAGATGGAAACACTGTACGCTAGCCACGCGCCATCCGGCGACCAATCGAACCCGGCAATCGGTCGCGCGACACCGCGATCAATGATTTTCATTTCACGCGTGGTCAAGTCGAGCCACCCAAGTTCGTACCGATGATTGCTGAACGCGATCTGATCGTGCCGGGGATTCACAACGATAGCAGTCAGTCGCCCAATATCCAACCCTTCGATGCGCACAGGGTCTTGGTTGGCAACTGCGCTGAGAATGACCAATGATTCTTCACCGCCCTCGTCCGTTACCGCGATCAATCGCTCACCATCGTTGAGCCACGCCGGCAAACGATAACGCACCCCATCGTTATCGCCAGGTTGAAAGACTGCTCCTTCCCAGTTTGCCATCGTAAACACTTTGCCGCGCGCAGAGATGGCGATGGCTTGACCTTGGGGATGCAATGTGGCGTCTTCCAAATATTTGCTCGCGGACACAAATTTGCGGTTGCGTTGCATCTGCGGCGAATGAAATTCGATGGGGATCAGAGTGCTTGTGTTGGTGAGTGGATCAAAGAGGAACAAATCCGCCCCCGCATGATAGACAATGCGTTTGCCGTCCGTGGTTGGATTGCGCGCGTAGAAATCGGTGTGATGCGTGTGCCGCCGCACATCACTGCCATCGGGCAAGCACGAGTAAAGGTTGCCAATCCCTTCGGCATCGGAGATGTAATAGATACGTTCGCCCAGCCACATAGGCGCGGCAAGATTGCCTTCTAATTTCAGCGGCACAAAGTTGCCGTCGCCTTGCCCGTCAATCCAAATTTGCCCGGTCGTTCCGCCGCGATAACGTTTCCAACGCGCCGGGTCAGCCGTATTGCGTCCAATCACGACGCCCCGCGCGCCATACGAGATTGTGCGTGCCGGACCCACATTGAGACGTTCAGGAGGATTACCCGCGGTGTCCACCGTATAGAGATGCAACAACGCGTTGAAGGGTTGCCCCGCATTGTTGGCAAAGATAACTTTGCCATCGCGCCAACCAACCGTTTGACAAAGTGTGCCGCCCATAAACGTGAGTCGCTTGGCTTGTCCGCCTATCGCCGGCATCACATAAATTTCCGGATCCCCTTCTTCATAGCCCACAAACGCCAGGTGCGTTCCATCGGGCGAGAGCATCGGACGCGTCGCTTCACCCAAATTTGAGGTTAAACGTCGCGCCACTCCGCCGGTGGCTGGCACCATCCACAAATCGTCTTCGCATGCAAAAACCACCGTGTCGCCAGCAATTGTTGGAAAACGATAGTAACCCGCAACCATTTTTCGATTTCTCCTCGGCAACATTTAACCTTGCAAGGGCAAGTCCTCACCTTGCAAGGTTAGTGCATCTGGATTATACACACGCACAAAATTTTTGCAATGGCAGAAGTGGTGAGTGCCAATTTCAAAACACGCTCTACATCTGGGATTCACTCACCTTACGCGATTTTACCACAGCGCACACAGAACGCAGAGAAAAAACATAGAAACCTCGGTGAACTCTGTGGTGAACAAATCATTGACCGCGTAACATCAGTGATTAAATAAAACCCCGTCAGGTTCGTACTCTGACGGGGTTTGGCATTCTATCGCCATCGGCGTGGGAACGGCGGACGCCGCACCGGCACGCGTGCCGGTGTTCGGGAACGTAACAAGGACAAGAGTTGTTCCAGCCAATTGTTGAACGCGTCTTGAACCGAGGGTTTGTTTTCTTTTTTGCGTTTAGGGGTAGATGGGTTGGGCATTGCCTTTCCTCCAAAATAATTCGCCCGACCCCTTTGTCAAGTTGACCCAAGTATAGTGAGATTGGACGGTTTGTCAACCACGGCGTAACGCCGCTATACGGCTAGTGCAAAGTCGGATCGGGCGACTGAAGTCGCAGCAACCAACGCCCCAAGCGGCGAGTACAGACGAGTCGCCGACTCGTCTCTTGCAGCGGTTTTAACCGCCCGTCAATAGACTTTGCATCAGCCCTAAACGCCGCTAACGCGCGGCTTGACCATCTCTCCACCTCCGTTTATAATCGGCGCATTCATGATGACAACGTTACCTCTGCAATTCGGTTTGCTCTGTTTTGTCTCGCTCTTCACGATGATTGACCCCATCGGCGCATTGCCGATCTTTACGGCGATGACCACGCGCTTGTCGCACCATGAATCGCACCGCGTGGCGTTTCGCGCAGCATTGACGGCGTGGCTGGTGTTGATCGTCTTTGCGCTGACCGGGCGTTTTGTGTTCGAGTTCTTTGGCATCTCGGTCAACAGTCTGCGCATCGTGGGCGGCGTGATCTTTTTCATTATGGGCTACGAAATGCTCGAAGCGCGCCTCACACGTACCAAATCAGACGAAGAATCGGTGAGCGAGTACATCGAAGATATTGCGATCACGCCACTCGGGATTCCACTCATCGCCGGACCGGGCGCGATTACGCTGGTCATCGTCTTGATGAACGAGGCAACCGGCAATGTCGAAAAACAAATCGCCTTGCTGATGGCAATCACCGCGGTGCTGGGTCTCACGTTTGTGTTTCTCATCGGTGCGCGGCAGGTCATGCACGCCTTGGGACATAGCGGCAACAAGGTCTTGTTGCGCGTGATGGGTTTGATGGTGATGGCAATCGCCGTCGAATTTTTCTTTAACGGTTTGCGACCAATTGTGCAAAGTATGCTCCACTAGAAAGAGACTTTGAATGACAACAAAAGGATTGGAATTTCCTTGCCGCTTTCCGGTCAAGACGATTGGCAGAAATACCGGCAACTTTGAAGAGATTATCGTTGCGATTGTCCGCCGGCACGTCCCCGATCTGCAGGACAAAGAAATCAGCAGTCGGTTGAGCCGGGATGGCAAGTATCTCTCCGTAACCACCACGTTCATCGCTACCAGCCAAGAACAACTCGATGATTTGTATTACGAGTTGAGCCGCCACGAACTTGTGATGATGGTGCTGTAAAATTTTATTCACTCACCTTACGCGATTTTACCAGAGCACACAGAGAACGCGGAGAAAAAACATAGAAACCTGTACTGCTAAAAACTGGACACGAAATTGACATTTCTTACGGAACACTTGTCGAATTCTGATGCGCGTACCAACGCGCTTCATACTCGGCAGGCGTGAGATACAAGTGCCGCGTGAATCCGCTTGCGTATGTACACGTCATCCAGAAAACGCCCAATGCGCGTGAGCGCATCCACATAGTCGCGATATTCGGATAGATGCACCGCGTTTTTTGAGTTGGCTTGGAATAAAGCCATAATCTTGATGCGATTCTCGTTCGCGAGTGCCTTGAAAAATTTAAGTACTCTATGGATTCAGGTATAGACCTTTTTGGGATCTCCACGTCTTAGATTTATTCCGATGCTTGCCAAATCAATTCTAGACCGGCTAAATCGGCTTGTTAAACATCGGAGCGTCCAGATCATCGTGGGCTTTGGTGCCGGCGTGCTGGCTGTGTTCGCGCTGTTGTACTATCAAATTGATACGCGCGCGCAACGGGATGACGCACAGCGCGCCGATGTGATCATTGTGCTTGGGTCAGCCGTGTGGCAAGGTGGGCGTCCTAGCCCATCGCTCTACGCTCGCACGCAACACGCGATTGCGTTGTATCAGGCGGGGTATGCGCCGTATCTGATTTTCTGTGGCGGGTTGGGCGGCAATCCGCCTACCGAAGCCGAAGTGATGCGCCGGCTGGCGACCAGTGCGGGCATCCCGGCAAGCGCGATGATTTTAGAAGACCAATCGCATTCAACGGAAGAGAGTTTGCGCAATGCCAAGGCGTTGATGGCGGCGCGCGGCTTGCATCGCGCGATCATCGTCAGCGATCCGTTTCACCTTTATCGCGCCGAGATCATCGCGCGGGATGTGGGGATCGAGGCGTACGGTTCCGGTGCGCTGAACAGTCCAACTTATACGCGTACCCTCAATCGCATTTGGTACACCACGCGCGAATCGTTGGCGATGGTGTGGTACTATACCACGCGCGTTTTGGGTGAGCCGACGTGGTTGTATGAAATCCTGAAAGGAAAAATCTAAACTCACGGACGATGAAAGATGGATCCATCTTTCGTCTTCCGTCAACGGGGTTGTTCATGGATCGTGCCATTCCATTTACTGCGAACGAAGAAATCGAACTGTATATGCGCACCTACTATTCGCTCTTGCGCTCGAGTGGCGTGATTCAGATCAAGTCGCTCATCGAGACGCATACGCAGATGGATTCGTCGTTGCACTTGTACGCTCGCGCCGAGCATCCGGATATGGCGGCGTTGGTGTACACCACGTTGCGCTTGCCGGAATGCATCAATCAAGTCCGACTGGTGTTGCTGGGTCAGTCGGATGAGGTGTTCGATAAAGCCGGCTATACGGATGTGGAGCATTGGCAAGAGGTGAGCGCGGCAGGACGCCGGCGCAAAATGTTTTTCGATGGCAAGGATACGTTGGCGGCGTTCATTGCGAGCGCTTCCGATATTGACGACCTCATCCCGATGCTGACGGCGTTTCAAATCGAATGGAACAAGATTCACGATTTGCTGGCGCAAGCTGGGGGGATAGAACGCTTGCGTGCGGCGACGCGGTTCGATGAAATGGCGCGCGAAGAATTGGCGCGCGTGTTGCGCATCACCGCGCAAGATTTGACGACGCTGGAGAACATTTGGGGCGACAAGTTGCTCACGCATCTCGCGGCGATGGGGGCAAGCCGCAAGGCATTTTCGTTACGCTTGCTGGCGGGTTCGCTGGTGGATTATCGGCGGGCGACGCGGAATTGGTGGAATCGCATCGCACGCGACGCCGCTGATTTGTTGGCGGGGCGCCCCGTGTATTTTGTCTCCAGCAACACGCACAGTTTTGCCAATTTGATTTCCGGCTACGCCCAAGCCCACGAACAAGAATTGATCGCCTATATCCAAGATATTCAAAACGAACGGCTGTTGAAAGAATACCGTGACATTCAAGCCGAAAAATCGGAAAGCAGTAAAGAAAGTTTTCTGTACTATGTTCTGAAAAAGTATCTGGCTGATCCCGCGAATGCGTCCGCCGCCCGCGAAAAAAGTTGCGCCGAACAAGAAGCCGGCTTGACCCATCTGAAAAGCGAACGCTATTTAGATGTGGACGCGCAGATTATCGAGTTGAATAAGATTATTCCAGCCCGCTTGGATTCGCGTCTGCCCCGCGAAGGGTTGGAACGTCTGCGTCACAGTCGTGCGGTGATTTTTAACATTGATTACCCGCTGGGGCTAGCGGCGTACCAAATCCTGTCCGAAGTGGCGCGCAACATTGATCAGATTCAAGGTTTTTATCTGATGGGCAAAGCCGCTACGCTGAATGGTCGCATCGGCGATGTGATTATTCCGAATGTGGTGTACGACGAGCATTCGCAGAATACCTACTTGTTCAACAATGCTTTTAGCGCGCGTGATGTTGAGCCGTACTTGGTGTATGGCTCGGTGCTGGATAATCAAAAAGCCATCACAGTGAAAGGGACCTTTTTGCAGAATCGCAAATTTATGGAGTTGTTCTACCGGGAAGGATATACCGACATTGAGATGGAAGCCGGTCCCTACTTGTCTGCCGTGTATGAAATGATTTATCCCAAGCGTTACCCGGTCAATGAAATTATCCGGTTGTACCAAGCCGATTTCGAAATTGGGTTTTTGCATTACGCTTCGGATACGCCGTATAGCAAGGGACAGAATTTGGGCGCGGTGCATCCTTCGTACTTTGGAATGGATCCCACGTATGCGACGGCGTTGGCAATCTTGGAAAGAATTTTTCGGCGCGAAGCGAAATGAAAAAAGGGCGACCGCAAGGTCGCCCGCGATGTTTTTATTGCACAGTGATGCTTCCTAGCCCGCCGTCTATTGCAATTTCGATTTTGTTGGACGCGCTGGTGTAATCGGCGCTTTGATACGTGTCCCCTGTTTTGGGGAAACGCGTCTGATCTACGCGGAGGCTTCCGATTCCCGCATCCACGCGTATGCGCGCGGCAACGTTTTGTGGAATCGTGATTGTCAAGTTGCCCACGCCGCCATTCACACGCATCAGCGTAACGCCGGTATCGGGCGTCGTGATCGTGAGGTTGCCTACGCCAGCGTCAACGCTCAGCGAAGATACCTTGAGCGCGGATAAATCAAGAGTCGCTCTGCCCACACCACCATTGATGCGCAAGGTCAAATGGAATGGTTGGGTTCAATCCAATCTCCCAACGGCTGGTGTTTGCGCTACCCAGAGTCCAAGTGCCCCCTTCTTCTTTCAGAGTCAAACGCCCTTCGCTCCCGGCAACGGTGTACGTCTGAGCGATGCGTACGCCGGGCGCGTGTGTAAATTTGCCTTTCATCAAATCGGTGGCATTCGCCTCAAGCGCGGCAACGTTTGTGCTTGAAACGCCGATGTTCAAATCAATCGTCGCACTTTTAATGTCGCCGAGCGGTTGAGAGATTTCTTCCGTTGTCCCCCCTGCCATTGGCGCAGTGCCTTGCATGAACGATAGATACAACACCCCGCCAACAATCGCGACCCACAACACGAGCACGATCAATCCACCGACGATGGATTGCCTACCGATGATGATTTCCAAACCGATCAAAATGAAAATCAGGGGCCAATAGCGTGCGGCAATCTCCCAAAACGTGAGCGGCAAAACATTCAAGTTGGCGAGCAAGAACAGTACGCCGATGGTGATGAGAATCAACGGTCCAATCAAACTAGGTCTGCGGCGTTCCATGAATCCTCCTTGATATTGCGAGCGTCATTGCGCAAAGACGTTCTTGGCTAGCAATCTCCGATCCGGTCGGGGATTGCTTGGCGGCTCGCAATGACAATCCAAAATCATTTACGCCCAAATTCGCGTTCTAACTGCCCCAGGTTCAGTTGAATCATCGTGGGTCTGCCGTGCGGGCAGGTGCGCGGGGCGGTTGTCAATTCCAATCGCCGCACCAACTCGCGCATTTCTTCGAGCGACAAAACTTGCCCGCCTTTCACCGCGATGCTTTTGCACACACTCGAGATCAAGCGTGCCTCCGCCGATTTTTCCAACGGCTCTTCGCCTTGTTCCATCTCATCAATGATGTGGATCAGCGTGGCGCGCGGATCGCTTTGTTTCATCACGGCGGGTACCGCGCGCAACAAGATCGTTTGATTGCCAAACTCTTCAAAGCGGAAGCCCACCGAAGTGAGCGCGGCGCGATGGGCATCTAGCGCAGCGTGTTGCGCCGGCGTCAAAGTCAATGTCAACGGATCGAGCAATTCCTGAGTTGCAACGGTAGCATTGGCGCGTTCCGCCATTAATTGTTCGTACAACACGCGTTCGTGTGCGGAATGCTGATCAATCAAATACAACCCATCGGGTCCTTCGGCGATGATGTAGGCGGAAAGGATTTGCCCGAGAACGCGGAGCATTGGAAGTTTGGAGGGTTGGGTGGTTAGGTGATTGGGTGATGGGAGAGGCGGCACGCGGTCGTCTGCCGGCGAAAGAGGGCGATGCAAATCAATCGCGAGTTGCGAGGCTTCTGCGTTGCGCGGCGTAAAGGATGTGCCGATGCTCACACTGGGAATGGGGGCTTGGGCGACAAGTGCGGCACGCACAGAACGTTGCACAGCGTTGAACACGGCGCTTGTATCGCGGAAGCGTACTTCACTTTTGGTGGGGTGCACATTTACGTCCACTGCGTCCGGCGGCAACGCAATATCCAACACGACGATGGGCGCGCGCCCCACCATCAACGCGGTGTGATACGCTTCGATGACGGCGTGTTGGAGTGTACGATCTTGCACCCAGCGATGATTGACGAAAAAGAACATATATTTGCGGGTCGAGCGATTGAGGTTGGGCGGCGAAATGAAACCGGCAACCTGAATAGTTTCAAGTTTCAGGTTCGAGGTTTCAGGTTGTGCAATCGTGGAATCTCGAACCTTGGAACGGGAAACCGGCAACATTTGATTTGCCACTTGGATGCCCAACACCTTGACTAACACGTCAAACAGATTGCCGGTACCGGGCGATTGAAACACCAAGCGGTCATCGCTCACGAGCGAAAAGCGCAACGCCGGAAACGCGAGTGCGTACGCGTGAACCAGATCGGCGATATGCCCGGCTTCGGTGGCTGGCGTTTTCAAGAATTTCAAACGCGCCGGCACGTGACGAAACAAATCCTCAACGGTAACCATCGTCCCCGCTGGCGCACCGTGCGTGCGTTGTTCAATAATCTTGCCACCATCCACGCGAATCTGCGTGCCGGTATTTTCGTCGCGCGCACGGGTAATCATCGTTACTCGCGCGACTGCCGCAATCGAGGGTAACGCTTCACCGCGAAAGCCGAGCGTCCGGATGTTGAACAAATCGTCCACCGAGTTGAGTTTGCTCGTCGCGTGGCGCGCAAAGGCGGTTTGAACCTCGTTCGCGGGAATGCCCGCCCCATCGTCCACCACCCGGATCAAACGTTGGCCCCCGTTCCGGATTTCCACTTTGATTTCGCGCGCGCCAGCATCAATCGAGTTTTCGATCAACTCTTTGACCACCGACGCCGGTCGCTCGATCACTTCGCCCGCCGCAATTTTTGACGCAAGGTCTTCAGAAAGAATGTGAATAGTCATCGGCGATATTGTAACACAGAAAATCGTGAATTGCGAATTGTAAATTGCGTTTTGCCAAAACATCAGTTACAATGCGCAGCAATGATTACGTTGCAAGATGTTCACCGTGCCCAGCAAACGATTCAGCCGTACATTTTTCGCACGCCGTTGCGCGAATCGTTTTTGTTGAGCGAACACATTGGGGCGCGCGTTTTCCTAAAGTTGGAGAATTGGCAAATCACGGGGTCGTTCAAGTTGCGCGGTGCGTTGAATCGGATGGCGTTGATGACCGCCGATGAACGCGCACGCGGCATTGTGACGGCGAGCGCCGGCAATCATGCGTTGGGTGTGGGCTATGCAGCGCGGCAGATGCATATTGCGCCTGCCACGATTTTTGTGCCGCGCACCGCACCGCGTACCAAGTTGGCAAAACTGCGCGAGTTTCCGGTGGAGGTGCATCCAGTCGGCGAGACGTACGAGGAGGCACATCGTGCGGCGGAGGAGTACGCGCGCGCGACCGGCGCAACGTTCATTCACGCGTACGATGACCCGCGCACGGTCGCTGGGCAGGGTACGTTGGGTTTGGAAATTGTGGCAGATGCGCCGGCGATAGATGCCGTTTTGGTGCCGGTGGGTGGCGGTGGAATGATTACCGGCATTGCCGTGGCGATCAAGGCGCTTGCGCCAGCGGTGCAAATTATCGGCGTGCAACCAGCGGCATCGCCCTCCTTGCGCGATTCCTTGCGCGATGGCGTTTGCTACGAAGAGTATGCCGCCGCGCCAACCATCTGCGATGGACTGGCTGGCGGAATCGGCAAAATGGTGTTCGAGGCGGCACAGAAAAAATTCATTGACGAGGTAATCCTTGTCGAAGAAGAAGAGACGCGTGCCGCGATTCGCGCATTGGTGGAAACCCAGCAACTCATCGTGGAAGGATCGGGCGCGGTGGGTGTTGCGGCACTCTTGGCGCGCAAGATTGATTTGAGCGGCAAGCGGGTGGCGGTGGTGCTTAGTGGTGGAAACATTGATCTGGAATTGCTCTCTCAAATAATAAATCTCAAATCCCAGACTTCAAATGACAAAACCGCCGATTAGTCCTTACATTGTTCTGATGATCGGTATTTTGGCGGTCTCGTCCGCCGCGATTATTATTTTCTTTGTACGCGCCGAAGGGGTGCCCGCCGTTGCCATCGCCGCGTTGCGTCTCACGTTTGCCTCACTTGCGCTTGCCCCATTTGTGTGGACCCGCGCGCGCGGCGAGTGGGCTAGACTTGCGCGGCGCGATTTTGCGTTAGCGATGCTTGCCGGCGTTTTGCTCGCGCTTCATTTTGCCTTTTGGATTTCATCGCTCGATTACACCTCGGTGATGAGTTCGGTCGTGTTTGTCAGCACCAACCCAATTTTTGTTGGACTGGCATCGGTAGTGCTGCTACGTGAATCGTTGCAACGCGGCACCATTCTCGGAATTGTAATTGCGGTGATAGGTGGTGCGCTCATTGCCCTCAGCGATTTAGAACAAACGGGGACGGAATCGTTGCAAGGAAATTTGCTCGCACTGGCGGGCGCCGTAACCGTGTCCGGCTACTTGCTTATCGGACGACGTTTGCGCAAACAATTATCGTTGCTGGCGTACATCGGTTTGGTGTATTCAACGGCGGCGGTCGTGTTGCTCGCAATGGCAATCGCGATGGGCGCCAATTTGTTAGCGTACTCAATGACTGGGTACGTGTGGGTGGCGTTGCTGGCGGCGGGACCGCAATTGATTGGACACACCTCGTACAACTGGGCGTTGAAATATGTCAGTGCAACGTTTGTTACCGTAACCTTGCTTGCTGAGCCAATCGGTGCAACCTTGTTGGCAATTCCGATTCTTGCCCAAATTCCCTCGCCTATCAAGGTGGTGGGCGGTGCGCTGATTCTGGCTGGGATTTATTTGGCGGCGCGGGCGGAGACGCAGAAACAGTAGGCGGGAGACAGTAGGCAGAACGCAGAAGACAGGAAGCAAGAAGTAGGATGATTAGGTATATTTTATTCGATCTTGATGATACGCTTTACAAGCCGACCTCCGGCTTGATGCAAGAAATCAGCGAGCGGATGAGTGAGTATATGGTTACGCGCATCGGCATTCCGCCCGATGATGTGGATCGCCAACGCAAAGATTATTGGGCGCGGTATGGCACGACGTTGCGCGGGCTGTATATCGAACGCCACATTGACCCGCACGATTTTCTCGATTTTGTGCACGATGTTGACATTGAAAAATATTTGCAACGGGATGAACGGCTGGATGCGATATTGACGCACTTGCCGCAGACAAAAGCGATCTTCACAAACGCCCCCAGCGATTATGCGCAACGGGTGTTGCGCGCGCTTGGTGTTGAAAAACACTTTGCCCAAATCTTTGATATCCACTTTATCGAGTATGCGAGCAAACCGAATCCCTTGGCGTATGCCCGTGTGGTAGCCGCGTTGCCTGTCCCGCCGACCGAGTGTTTGATGATTGACGATATTGCGCGCAATTTGGTGCCGGCAAAACAGTTGGGGATGACAACGGTGTGGTTGAACGGGACGGCAGAGCGCTATGGGGTGGAAGGCAAAGAGAGCGCGGATTTCATCATCGCGTCCATTTACGATGTGGCACACGTGATCAAGTAGCCCACCGATTATCCAGATAGACTTGTGTCGTTCCTCATCCTTTATGCCGTCGAATTGCTCGATGAATTGATTTATGGTTTGCAAGGTGCGGTCATTCCCTTTCTGCGCAACGACCTTGTGTTGACCTACACTGAAATCGGATTGTTGTTGAGCGTCCCTGCCTTTGTCGGCATGGTTACCGATCCAATCGTGGGCTTGCTGGCGGATACGCGTCATCGCCGTGCGTTGGTCATCGGCGGCATTGTTGTAACAGCGATTGGATTGTGGCTCGTTGGGATCGGACAAACTTTCACGCTTGTTTTGTTTGCCTTTACGCTCTTGTTTATCGCCAGCACGGCGTATGTGAGTCTAGCCCAAGCCACGTTGATTGATCGTGATCCAGCGCGCGCGGAACAAACGATGGCGCGCTGGACGTTGCTGGGAGCGGTTGGAGTAACGATTGCGCCGCTCATCGTTGCCGGCTTGTTCTATCTGGGATACAGTTGGCGCGGCTTGTATCTTGCGCTGGCAGGTGTCGCCGGCGTTTACCTCGCGCTCTTGTGGCGGCAACGCTTCGATGCGCACGTTGGCGCAGAAAAGCCGGCGTCGCCGCGCGCGCTGTGGAATGCTTTCCAAGTCGCACTGAAACTGCCGGCGTTGTGGCGCTGGATCATCCTCACTGAACTCGCCGATTTGATGCTCGACAAGTTGCTCGAAGTCACCGGCTTGTACTTTCACGACGTGGTGGGCGTTGATCTGGGCGCGGCGAGTTTAGCGGTTGCGTTGTTCACGATGGGTGGGTTGCTCGGGAATACAGTGCTGGTGCCGTTGCTCGAACGCGTGGAGGGTCTCCAGGTTTTGCGGACAAGTGCGATCATTGTGTTGATCACTTATCTCGCATTTTTGCTCATTCCAATCCCATGGCTCAAGTTTGGTTTGATCGCCGTCATCAGTTTTGCCACTTCGGGGTGGTATCCCATTTTGCGCGGACGCGCCTTCGCCGAGTTGCCGGGACAATCTGGTATCGTGGTGTCGCTGACTTCGTTGGGTAATGTTTCAAGCATCATCGTGCCGTTGATGATTGGACGCATCGCCGACGAGTTGGGTTTGCAATGGGCAATGGGGTTGCTGGTACTGGGGCCCTTCGCATTGATCGTTGGAGTGCCTCAATCAAACGGAATACGAAACACGTAAAGGAGGCGATCGTGAAAGTTTACATTTCTACGGATATGGAAGGCGTGAGCGGGGTTGTGCATTCCGACCAAACCGATTCGGCGCATCCCTCGTACGAGCGCGCGCGCAAATTGATGATCGGTGAAGTGAATGCCGCCATTGAGGGTGCGTTCAAAGGCGGGGCGACTGAAGTACTTGTTAATGACTCGCATGCCAGTATGCGCAACTTGCCCATCGAGGATTTGCATCCCGACGCGATCTTGTTGAGCGGCACGCCCAAACCCTACTCGATGATGGCAGGCATTGATGCCAGTTTCGATGGCGTGTTTTTCACCGGCTATCACGCGCGCGCCGGTTCCTCATTTGCCAACATTGATCACACGTACTATGGACCCACTATGGTGCAAGGGGTTTGGCTTAATAATATCGAAGTGGGTGAAGTGGGGTTAAACGCCGCGCTTGCCGGCTATTTCGGTGTGCCGGTGTTGCTCTTCACTGGCGATCAGACCGCCTGTGCGCAAGCCAAAGAATTGCTTGGCGCGGATTTGGAAACGGTTGTCGTCAAGGAAGCAGTAGGGCGTGTGGCAGCCAAGAACTTGCATCCTACCAAAGTGCACGCGCTCATCCGCGCCGCCGCTGAGCGCGCGCTCAAGCGCAAACGCGCGCCGTTCGTTCTCGAGCCGCCTATCACCTTACGACTTGCACTCGCGCGTTCATCGCAAGCCGAACGGTGTCTGTTGATGCCCAATGTCAAATTGGTTGCGCCGCGCGTGGTTGAGTTCACGCACGAGGATTACGCCGTGCTGTTCAATGCGTTTCGCGGTTTGCTCATTTTGGCAGATGTGATGGTGTGAGCGTAAAACGTAAAGCGGGAGACGTGATGCACAAGTGGCGTAAGCATCTGGTCATTCTCATCGCCTATACGCTAGCGGCGTTGGCGATGACGTATCCGCTCGTCTTACATTTCGATGCGGTGATTCCCGGCGTGGAAGGCGATGCGCCCAGTTTTGTTTGGGCGATGGGTTGGATGAAGAGTGCGCTGGAACGAGGTATCAATCCCTTTCGTTCCGATTTTGTGTTTTATCCCCTGGGCGGCGCAACGCAATTGATGTGGGCGACCTCGCTCATCGCGTTGGTGTCCGTACCGTTTCAATATTTCTTGGGCTTGATTGCTACGTTCAATTTCTTTTACCTTGCGGCGACCGTGCTGACAGCGTACGGTACCTATTTGCTTGCGGAAGACATTCTTCGAAATTCCAAATCTCCAATTCCCAATCTCAAATCCGATGCCAGCCCACTTCCGCCGTTTCAGACCTTGCTTTTGGTTCGGTTCATTACCGAGCAACGTCGCCTCGCCGCGCGCGTCTCTCCTCTCGCGTGTTTCATCGCGGGCTTGGTCTTTGCCTTTGCACCGTTGCGCTTGGGTTACGGCTTGGCGTTCTTCAATCTCTACAACACGCAACTGATTCCGTTTTACATTTTGTTTTTGCTCCGTGCCTCGCGTACCCAAACACAACGCGATGCGGTGATCGCCGGGGTGTTGCTGGGACTGAACGCCTACCTTGATTTCCAAATCGCGGCGTTTCTGATTCTCTTTACTGGCTGGCACTTGGTCTTTGATGGATTGACGCGCTGGCAAGCCGACGCACCCGCGTGGCGCGAACGATTTTGGAATTTGCTCAAACAAGTTGGCGTGCCGATGACTTGGGTGGGCATTGCCGCGTTACTTGTCGTTGCACCGATGCTGGCGATCCTCGCCAACGATTTTGCGGCTGAAGGCGGCAACTACATCCGCGTCTTTCCGCTCAAATATTCTACCGACCGTTCGTACGATTTGTTGGCGTACGTTGTGCCGAATGCGTGGAATGCGTTGTACTCGCTTGCTCCGAAAATTCCCGGTATCAACGCTGGGCTTAATCCCAGCGATACAAGCGCGCTCTCGCCGGATCGTCAAGTGTTCGTGGGATACCTCGTGTTGGTGTTGGCGATCTGTGCGACGATCACGCAGTGGCGGCGCACTCGTTTTTGGTCGCTGGCGGCGTTGCTCTTTGCGCTGTTCAGTTTGGGTCCTTCATTGCACGTACTTGGTCAAGACGTGGGCGTGCCAATGCCATACCGTCTCTTGCACGCGATTCCGATCATCAATCATATTCGGATTCCGATGCGGTATGGGATTATGGTGATGTTGGCAATGGCGATTCTGACGGCGTTCGCCGTGAATGCACTTGCACGCCGCCTTGCCACGCGCCCGGCAGCACCGGTTTTACGTTTTACGTTTCTACTTTTGCCGCTTTTTATTCTCATCGAAGATGCCAGCCTTCCGTATCCATTCCAACTCGTGACAGTTCCGCGCGTTTATCACACCATTGCGCAACACCCCGGTGATTTTACAATTTTGGAAATCCCATCGTTCAATTGGCGTTATGCCGCGATGACCGAGGTCTATCAAACGATTCACGGCAAACGCATCCTGCGTGCGTACACCAATCGCATTGCGCCCGCGTTGAACGAGTACGCCGGCTTGCGCGGCACACCGATTGTTGTGCGTTCATTGCGCATTTTGGAGGGCATTGAACCGGGCGAATTAACACCGGCGGAAATCGCCGAAGACAAGCGCGCACGCGACGAAATCGTCCACTTTTTCGATTTGCGGTACGCGGTGGTGCATCGCAACCTTTTGAAATCAGAACAAGCAAATGCGATTGAGGCGTATTTGCGCGAGGTGTTGGAGGCGCAGGTTGTTGCGGTTGATGGCGATGTGGTACTTTACGCGATTCCGCGTGCGCGACAAAGATCGGATTCGATCACAATTGATTTGCGGGAGAACATTGGGCAGATGTATGCTGGGCGCGGTTGGCAATTTGAATATCCGCCTGCCAACTATGATGGCAAATTCAATTTTGTTTACACGCGCGGGGCAGAATCTGAAATTTATTTTGTCTTGGATCGCCAAGCGGAACGCAGCTTCACGCTGAACGCTTTTGCCGATCCACCGCAACGAAGCGAGGTGTTCTTGAATGGTGTGCGGATCGGTGTGATCGGTTTGGACGATACGTGGCGAGATTATCGCCTGGCGTTGCCGGCAAGCGCGTTGCGGGTCGGAATGAATCGCATCGAGTTGCGGTACGGTGCCGAGGTGCAAAAGACCATCGGCGTTACAACGATTACGATTGAATGAGGTCACAAATGAGCAAAATCATCGAAACAACCTTTCGAGTGCGGTACGCGGAGACAGACGCGAGCGGCGTGGTGTATCACGCGAATTACATCGTTTGGTTTGAACATGGTCGCGGCGATTGGTTCTGGCAACAAGGGCGTGATTATCATCGCGATGTGGAGGCACGCGGGTTGAACTGGCCCGTGGTGGAATTGGGCGCGCGCTATCTGGCGCCGGCGCGTTATGGGGATTTGGTGACCGTGAAAACGTGGCTCAAGGAAATTCGGAGCCGCGAGTTTATGCTAGAGTACGAGGTTATCAATGCGGAGACGAAACAGACGCTCTGCACCGGTTGGACCAAGCATTTGAACGTGAATGCGGAATGGCGCGTGGTGGCGATTCCGGCGGATTTGCGCGAGATGATGTCTGCATAGTACCTATCAAATGAAATCGTTGCACAAAAAGCCAAGATTTTTTCATCCACGACGAGCACCAAGGTCACGAAGGCAGAACAGAAAAATCTTCGTGTCCTTCGTGGATCAATGCCGGTGTTGTTTCGGCTCGTCCGAGTGAGGTTTAATCACAGAGGAATTCTTATTTAAGCACCTCCCAGATGGCTGGGTCTTCACCGCCGGGGCGCCACAGCACCATTCCACCTAAATCATATTCTTTGACCAATTGCCACGCCAGCCGTACATAGTTCGCATCCACGTACCAAACCGTATGTTTCTCCGTCGTATAAGGCGCGCAATCGTAGAAATCGGGTGGGCAGCGCGGACTGTAAACTGTGGTGTACGTCATCATCGTTTCGCCAACGATGCCGCGTTCATCTTTTTCGATCCAGCGTGTTTGCCCGCCATATTTTTCTTTGCGGGCTTGGACATCGCTCCACCATAACGCGGGCGTGTCTTTGCCGCCCCAATCGTACCCGTAGAGATGAATACCCAGAATCACTTTTTCGTGTGGAATTTGGCTGACCGCGTACTCGGTTACTTGGCGCACCCACCAGATCGGTGCGTTAGGAGCGGGACCGCCGGTTTTGCCGTGATATTCGTACGCCATAATGCGAATGTAATCCGCCATCATTCCCAGCGAGAAATAATCGGCAAAGGCGCAGAGTTGACAAGCATCGTTGCGGACGCGGGCGGGGACGGTAACGCTCAACGTTTTACCTTCGGCGTGGAGCGCGGTGGCAAGTTGGGCGATGAAATCGGTGAATGGTTGACGCATCTCAGGCGGCAAGTTTTCGTAATCAATATCAATCCCATCAATGAGCGGTGAGCGGGCAACCTGCATAATCGCTTCGATGTGGCGCGCGCGCATTCTGGGGTCCTTGAGAATCGCCAGTGTATTCCGTGAATCCCACGTGCTTGAAACAGTGGGTACGACGCGAATATTGTTGATGCGTGCGAGGTCAATCAGAACAGCATCGTTGACCGGATCGTTTGCGGTGAGACTGCCATCGCGTTCGACGGTGTAACTGAATGCGCTGATTTCGTTATAGACGTTGATCCGCATTGCCAGAATGATGACGAGTTGGCGCAAGGGATCGCGCGAGCCGCTGCGCAACCACGCGCCGATCATCGGACGCTTGGGCGGCTCCAGTTTGGGTTGGGGTGGTTCGGCGGCAACGAGGAAGAAAACGATCGCGAAACACCAGAGTAGAATGAGAACGCGGGTGGCTCGGTGCAAGGGATTTTACCTCTTGGCAAATGCGGTGCGATTATAGCATAAAGGGAGAGAGGAGCCAAATAGGCATTTTGCAAAAAAGGCAAGGCGTGGTAGAATGGGTGGCGATGAGTCAAGAACGCAAGCCCGTTGTCGCGTCGGAGCAGGTCGGCGCGGTAACGCAGTTCGTGCGAACCCTGCGCCTCGTTTGGCGACTGCTCATTGATGCGCGCGTGCCCACGTTGCCCAAGTTGATCATTCCGCTGGCGTTGCTTTATCTTCTCTCGCCGATTGATTTGGTCCCGGATTTGATGTTGGGGTTGGGACAATTAGATGATGTGGGTGTGCTGGCACTTGCGGTAGCGTTGTTTATCGAATTTTGTCCGCGCGAGGTGGTGGAAGAACATCGGCGTGCCATTGCGGCAACCGCCAATCCGCGCGACGTTTCGGATGAGAACATTATCGAAGGGTCGTACCAAGTTCGAGACGACGACAAGGAATGAAAGGGGAAGGATGGCGGACACGCTCAAAACGTTCCAACAATGTGCGACCGAGTTGAATGTCTCGGTCAACACATTAAAACGGTGGGCAAAAGATTTTGCGCCGTTTCTCTCGCCCGCGGGTCCCGTGAGCGGCGATGGCTCTGGGCGACGATTTACGGAAGAAGACGTGGTGGTGCTGCGGCGCGTCAAAGAGCAATTGGCGAGTGGCTCGAGCACTGAAGAAGTGGTGGAACAATTGCACGCCGAAGGTCGCGGTGAGACGGTGGCTTCTGCGCTTGCCACGCGCGATGGGATGAGTGGGCAATCGGTCGGCTTTGTGGTTCTCACGGATACCCTCCGCGCCATGATTGAAAATCAACAAGCGATTCAAAGTAGTTTACAAGTCAATCGCAACTTGCAAGGCGTCATCATTCAAGACAATTTCAATCTCAAAGAAGAAAACATGAAATTGCGCGAACGGATGCAACAATTGGAACAGGAATTGAACGAACTGCGCAAGCGGGAAGCCGAGTATCGTTTGATGCTGGAGCAACGTTTGGCGCGGGTGGAAGCCGAAGCGCGCAAGAGTATTTGGAGCAAGTTGTTCTAGTCTTCGGTTGCTCGAGGTCTAATCGTGCAATGAGGAATCGTTGATTCACAGCCCTGCGTTTTTGCTGACGCGGGGCTGTTTTTGTGAGATTCGTCCAAAGGAGGATCAACCATGCAAACGACCAAGTTGGCAATCATCGGGCTGGGCAATGTGGGACGGCGTTTACTGGAACTGATTCAAATGAAGCGCGACTTGCTACGGCAACGTTTCGATCTAGAGTTGGTGGTGGTGGGTGCCGCAGATACCAGCGGGATCGTCATGGCGGATGAACCGTTGGATATTGCAAGATTGTTGGAACTCAAGCGCGCACACCAAGGCATCGAAGAATATCCGCGTTGGGGTCAGCCCGGCGGCACTGCCCATCAATTGGTACAGAATGTTCACGCCGATATTCTCGTCGAACTTTCGTTGACGAATCTGAAACACGGCGAGCCAGGTCTGGGCGCGATTCGAGGTGCGCTCAAACGCCAGATGCATGTGGTTACCGCGAACAAGGGTCCGCTGGTGTTGGCGTTCCAAGAACTGGTTGCGCTTGCTCAGGCGAATGGGGTGCAATTGTTGTACAGCGCCACGGTGACCGGTGGTTTGCCCACACTCAACATTGGCACCCGGGACATTGGTACAACGATCATTGAAAAGTTTGAAGGGGTTGTGAATGGGACGACCAATTACATTTTGACGCGGATGGCGCAAGGGCAGACGTACGATGAAGCATTGAAACACGCGCAAGAAATCGGCATGGCAGAAGCCGATCCATCGTTGGATGTGGATGGCTGGGATGCGGCGAATAAATTGGTGATCATTGCCAACGCTGTGCTGAAACGCCCGACGACCTTGAAAGAGGTAACGGTCGAGGGGATTCGCAAAATCAAACGCGAAGATTTGCAAGCGGCGGAAGCCCGGCGTGAGACGATCAAACTGATCGCGCTGGCAGAACGGGTGGGCAATGATTATCGGCTCAGCGTCAAGCCGATGCTGTTGGAAAAATCGCATCCATTGGCGAGACTGGGCGCGGGGATGATGGGTGTCATGTATCACACCGATATCAACGGTACGATCTTTGCCGCGATCGAAGAAACCGATCCGTATCCCACGGCGGCAGCGGTTTTGCGCGATATCGTGCAGATTGCACGTTCAAAGTAAAAAGGCAAAAGTCGAAACTAGCTTTTTCCGGCGAGAGCCGCGTGCACGGCTGCCTGATCGCTCCACGGATACTCGGTGGTGCCAAAGCACATTGACTTTTCGTGCCCCTTGCCGGCGATGATTACCACATCGCCGGCATTTGCATTTTGGATGGCAAACGCAATGGCTTCCGCGCGATCATTCACGATGAAATAATCGCTGTGCTCGCGCCGTCCGGCACGTTGCAATCCTTCCACGATTTGTGCGTTGATCGCAGCGAGCGATTCGGTGCGCGGGTCTTCGGCGGTAATCACAATCTGGTCCGCTAATTTCCCGGCGATTTCTCCCATCATTGCGCGCTTGGGCACATCGCGCAGACCGGCGCAACCAAAAACAACGATCACTCGATTGTTGGTAAGCTCGCGCACCGTTTCGAGCGCGACGCGCAACGCATTGGGCGTGTGCGCAAAATCAACGATAACGGTAAAAGGTTCAGATTGCAAAATTTCCATTCGCCCGATGACACCTTGCACGCGTGCGATGCCTTTATGCATCGCATCGAACGGGACGCGCCGGGCCATCCCAACGCCAATCGCCGCGAGAATGTTGCTCACGTTGTAACGTCCGATCAGTGGCGATTCGATTGGCAGTTCGCCGAACGGCGTCGCAATGATGAAACGGAGTCCACGCGCCGAGTGTTCGATGTGGTGCGCCAAGATCGGAATGACCCGGGAAGACGACGGATGGAATTCCTCGGCTAGCCGGCGTTGATCATCCGTCGAATAAACGATTTGCTCATCCGCTGGAATCGCGCGCAAGTACTCAAACACCCCTCGCGCGTTATCGTCCGCATTCAGCACCGCGACCTTTGCTGTGCGCGGCTTGCGGTACGCGGTTGCCAGCGAACGAAACAACATCGCTTTGGCATCGCGATAATTTTCCCACGTTTTGTGAAAGTACAAATGCTCGTGCGTGATGTTTGTAACCACGGCCACATCGAAATCCACCGCCGCGAGCCGGTGTTGCGCGAGTCCTTCGGAGGTTGCTTCGATGATCGCATCGTGCATCCCGGCATCCACCATTTGCGCGAGATAATGTTGAACCGCCGGCGCCTCCGGCGTTGTGGTGTGCAAGCCGGTGTCCATCGCTTGATCGCCAATCGTCGCGCTAATCGTCGTGATCGTTCCGACTGGATGTCCGGCGGTTTGCAAGATGGAGGTGATGAGCCGGCAGGTGGTGGTCTTGCCATCAGTACCGGTTACGCCGATCACACGGAGTTTGCGTGACGGAAAATCGTGCCACGCGGCGGAGAGGTGAGCCAGGGCGATGCGAGCATTGGGAACCGTGATCAGAGGGCAAGGAACAGAGGACGAGGGAACGGTTTCCGTGACGATGGCGGCAGCGCCGCGCGTGAGAGCATCGGGAATAAAGCGTGCGCCATCCACGTGCAAGCCAGGATATGCAACGAATAGTGTGCCGGGAATGACTTGACGCGAATCGGCGGTGATCCGCGTGATTTCAACATCGCCTTCGCGCGCGAATTGATAGGCGGGTAACGCGCGGACAAGCGCGGAGAGTTTCATTTGATCTCGTCATGCAGAGCCGGCTTGTTGACCGGCATCGCGCGCCATTGGCTTGCTAAAACATTCAACGCATCATCTACCGGTTTGCCTTCGTTATCTACCAAACTAAACTCGCTGACGAGCAAGCGCAAGGGATCGTACGGATTGGGCGCTTTGGGATTGGGTTGATCGGGACCAAATACGTACGCAAAGCCACCGATGGACGACGTTTCTTTGACCGTGTTCCACATCATTGCGTAATGCACCGGTCGTTCACTGCGCGCTAAACCAAAGGGGGCAAACTCGCCCACCGCGAACGCAATGCCCAAGCGTTCCTCCACACTTTTGCGCGTGGTGTTCAAGACCAACGCCACGCCATCCGGTTTGCCGTACGTGTTGACGGCAAAGATCAAGTATCGGCTGGGATCAGGTGCGGAGTGTTGCTGGCGCACCCGGCGAATAGACTCTTCGATGTACGGAACGTACCAATCGCGCGGCTCTTTGATGACGCTCACGCGGTAAGGATCGAGGGAATGCGCCAGCGCGGCGAGTTCGACCAGAAAATCGGAGGCGATTTGAAGTTTATCCGGCGTCCGATGATGTTCGGTTTCCATTCGATGGAGCAATTCATCGCCGCCCGGATTCCAGCCCCATACCGCCGGAAAATTCTTGTACTCAAGCACATATTTCCGAAATTCGTTCTTGATCTGCTCACGGTAATTCTTGTTTTCGTAGGAGCCCTTGGCATCCAACTCAAACGGCATAATGACGCCAACGTCATACGCATTTGCGATTTCTAAGGTTACGTGATCGTACACTCCCCAACCGATCACCGCGTTGATTCCGGCATCGCGCATAATTTGAAAATCACGCTGATGATATTTGCGTTTCAGGTCATCAGGAAGCGCGGTATAGTTGACGTTATAGTTTAGCCCACGAATGTATGTGGGGTGATTGTTCACCACAAGGGAAAACGTGGTGCCGCTTTTCTGCAATTCGACGCGCCGCTCCCGAATCGGGGTGGCGGTGGGTACAGGAGTAGGCGAGGCGATCACGGTGGGAGTTGCCACAATGACCGCTGGCAGGGTTGGCGTGATGGGAGGCAAGGTGGGCGTCCACGTTGGCGTGGGTTGCGGGACGATGGCGATTTCCATCCTTTGGGGAGTTGGCGCAATGGCGACGAGTGGCGTTGGTGAGACAAGTATCGTGTTGGCGATGCCAAAATAGTTTTGTGCAATGGGTAAAAGCGTCAGCAGACCCAAAAGGACAATTCCAAGGTTCAGTTTTCTCAAAACTCTTGCATAAAGGGATGAGCGTGCGAGAACAATCGGTTGACCGAATAGCGCACGAATCCGCCACATCAGTTTTCCGATGAGCCACGCCGTCGCGATGCCGGCGAAGATGAGCGTGGTAGGAATGAGTAACGGCAACGCCTGATCCATCAACCAATTGTACTGTTGTTTGTTCACTTGGAACAAGAGTGAGAAACCTACCCCTAGTCCGGTCTCGCGCAAGCCGGCAAGCGCAGGCGACAGGGTCAAACTAAACGCCGCTCCAATCGCCTGCATCATCAAGAACAAACCGATGACCACGCGCCACACATCGAACGCCGAGGCGGTTCGGATCACATCTGACAACGCGCGTTTTTTCAATCCGCTTTGAAGAATAAGCGCGCCCACCACGGTGGTGATGAATTCGACGATGGATTGCGTCGCATAAAAGCCCAGCACAGAGCTGTGCTTGCTCACCACCGCGCTTACGCCGGCAGGAGCGGTGAATGCTTCGGGAGGGATGAATAGAGATGGCACGAGCGTGTGCAAAAGGTTGCCAAGCGGACCAGCAACCACGATGCCTTGGGCTTGTACACCGCTCAGCGTTTCGAGCATGATCGAGGCGTGGATGGGGCTGGCGAGGAATTGCTTGACCAGTTGATAAAAAAATTCGCCTTTGGGTAGATCACTCATCCAAGCCGCCACAAGAATGATGAGTAATTCGTGCGCCAAAGCGAGGATGGGGATGCAGAGGACGACACTAATAAGAATACGGATTGCGCGGTTCGGCATTCGATCTATTGGCACGTCGAGTGCTTGCTCCTTCAGACTAGAATAATTCTATCACATTCCAATTGCCGACGCAAAATGCACAAACCGAATCGCACGATGAAGCATCAACGAAATTCAAATTCCTCTTTGTGCCCAAATCCTTGAGTGTTATCAATCCAACGCAACCAACGCGGCGTGATTTTGTACAACTCGATCACGCCAAATAAGGGATGGGCTTGTCCCAATCTTTCAACCGAAGGTAACCATTTGCGCACAAATGGAAACTTGGCAACATAAATCTCAAAACCGTGCTGGCGATCGGTTGCCTCATTGACCCGCATCGCTTTGCCGATGATTTGGACGCCGCGAATGGTTTGCCAATCCTTGGTCGTGTGATGCACGGTGGCACTGATTTGCGAGATGCGCGCCAAGTTTTGCGCGTGTTGAGTGTGCGGATCGGACAAAAAGTAGAGTGACGGTGTAGCGTCATGCACGTAGAACAAATCGCACAAGTACGGCGAGCCATCGGGATTGAGGGTGCCCAACGTGAGGGTTGTTTGCGTGGAAAGAAAATCATCCCAAGGTTTCATTCGGCGGATTCTTTCCAACGCGTGTACAAATCGTTCTCTAGTCCAATGCGCGCGAGGATCCGTCCGACCGTCCCGTCCACCAGATCGTCGAGGGTTTGGGGACGACCATAGAACGCCGGCACCGGTGGAAAGATGATTGCACCGATTTCCGCCGCGCGTTCCATCAATCGCAAGTGTCCCAGGTGGAGAGGTGTCTCACGCACCACGAGAAGCAAGGGGCGCCCTTCTTTAAGGGTTACGTCCGCCGCGCGCACGATGAGGTCATTCGAGTACGAGTTGGCGATGGCGGAGAGGGTCTTGATGCTACACGGAATCACGATCATTCCGCGTGTAGCAAAACTGCCGCTGGCAATCATTGCCCCAATCTCGCGTACATCGTACACGGTGTGGGCAAGCGCTTCGACATCTTTGACCGACCATTCAGTCTCGGCATGAATCGTTTGTTTTGCGGCGGGACTGATGATCAAATGAGTTTCAATATTAGGCATCGTGCGTACGACTTGAAGCAAGCGAATCCCATAAATCACTCCGCTCGCTCCCGTAATGCCAACGATCAGACGCTCGCTCATCCTTGCTCCTTCGAAAATGGGGGACAAATTTCAAATTTGTCCTACACGTTGAACAACGCTTTACACCATTGGAAACCAAATGCCGAGCAACGCGCTGACAAAAACGAGCACGCTAATGTAACCGTTCACGTTAAAGAAAGCAAGATTGAGTCGAGATAAATCGTTGGGTTTGACAATCGAATTTTCGTACGCGAGTAGAATTGCCACAATGACCCAACCGACCCAAAACGGAATACCTAACTGTGCAACGATGCCCACCGCCGCCAGCGCGATCACCATGATCGCATGATTGATGCGTGCTAGCGTCAACGCGGTGGCAATGCCAAACTGCGCCGGTACGGAGTACAACCCATCGCGCCGATCTACTTGAACATCCTGGCACGCATAGATCAAATCAAAGCCCGCCATCCAAACGATGACGACAAACCACAGCAAGAACGCCGGCAAATCGAGCGAAGCACGCACGGCGACCCAGCCACCCACCGCGGCGATGCCATCGGTCAAACCGAGAATCCAATGGGTGAGCCACGTAAATCGTTTGGCATAATGATAGCCGATCAAAAAAACGAGCGCGAGCGGTGAAAGGGCAAAGCAAAGTGGGTTGAGTTGCCACGCAGCAATCTCGAAAATCACAAACGCGATCAACACGACCACCATCACGGCGCGCGGCGTAATGAGTCCGCGTGGCAGCGGACGATTCATCGTGCGCGGATTACGCGCATCGAGTTCGCGATCAATCAAACGGTTGAGTGACATTGCCAGCGTGCGCGCGGATGCCATCGCCAGCGTGATCCAAATAAACTGATGCCACGTGGGCAAGCCGTTGGCTGCCAGCACCATGCCCAGATAGGCAAAGGGCAATGCAAAGATCGTGTGTTCGAACTTGATATTGTCGAGCAGAATGCGCAGGATATTCATGACGCTTGGTCAAAGTATTCGTTCCATCGCGCATCTACCAAGGCGCGAATCTCCGCCGACATTTCGATTTCGGGGGGCCAAGGTTGATGGGGACCCGGATCGCGATCGGTTTTGCGCGTGGCATCAATCCCCAGTTTGCCGCCAAAATTTTTTTGCAACGACGCATGATCGAGATCATCGCTGGGACCAGAAACGATTTGCACGTCGCGCAAGGGATCGTAATTTGCCAACACCTCGAACGCGACCTGAGATAAATCGTGAACGTTCACGTCCGCATCCACCACGATAATTGTTTTGGTCAACATCAACAAACCGAGTCCCCACAAACCATACATCACCTTACGCGCGTGGCCGGGATAACGTTTCTTGATGCTCACGATGACCAGATTGTGAAAGACCCCTTCGGCGGGCATATTCATATCTACGACTTCGCCCAAGAAGAGTTTGACCAGCGGCAAAAACAATCGTTCGGTGGCTTTGCCCATCCAATAATCTTCCATCGGCGGCTTGCCTACGATGGTTGCCGGATAAATCGGATCACGGCGCTGCGTGATGGCGGTCACGTGCATCACCGGGTATTCATCGGCAAGCGAATAGTAGCCGGTGTGATCGCCAAACGGTCCTTCGAGCCGTTGTTCGCGCGGGTCAACATATCCTTCGATCACGATCTCGGCATCAGCGGGTACCTCCAGGGGTTGCGAAACACACTTGACCAACTCAACCGATTTGCCGCGTAGCCATCCTGCCAACATCATTTCGTCAATGTCCGGCGGCAATGGGGCGGAGCCCGACCAAATGATGGCCGGATCGCCGCCCAGCGCAACCGCGACCGGAATTTTTTCCGCGCCAATGTCGCGCGCAACGCGTTGATGTTCCGCGCCTCCTTTGTGGCGTTGCCAATGCATCCCCAGCGTTTGATCGTCAAAAACTTGCAAACGATACATGCCCACGTTACGCTTGCCGGTCTTGGGATCGCGGCTCAAGACGCAGGGCAAGGTGATATAGCGCCCGGCATCTTGGGGCCAGCATTGGAGGATGGGCAACGTAGAGAGCGCAGGTTTTTCTTGAATGATTTCTTGGCATGCGGCGCGACTGACGTAACGCGGTTCGGTGTTTTTCAAACCATTCAACATCTCTAGCCCGCGTTGCGCTTTTTCGATCAACCCTTTGGGCATCTCGAGCGAGATAAACTCGGATAATTTCTTGTTCAAATCATCGAGACGCTCAATGCCCAATGCCCATGCCATTCGTTGTTCGGTGCCAAACAAGTTGATCGCCACCGGCATCGAGTGACCGCGCACGTTTTCAAAGAGGAGCGCGACGTTTTGCTCACCCTTGCTCTTCATCACGCGATTGGCGATCTCGGTGATTTCTAGGTCTTGGCTCACCGGCGCGGTAATACGTTTGAGTTGTTTGTTTTTTTCAAGCCGGGCAAGAAACTCACGCAAATCGCGGTATGCCATAGGGCTCCTATTTTTTCAAATACTTGCCAAACCATTGCACAATGCGTTCCAAACGTTCCTTGCGATGCTTGGGTTTGCCACTGCGCGAGAGTTCGTGCGTTTCATCCGGAAAACGCACCAACTCGGTTGGCACGCCCAGTTTCTTCAGCGCGATGTAAAACTGCTCCGCTTGTTCGATGGGACAACGGAAATCTTTTTCGCTGTGCAAGATCAACGTGGGCGTTTGGCAATTTGCCACGTGCGCGATTGGCGAATGTTGCAAATACTCTTCCGCGTTGTTCCACGGCTCACCGCCCACGTACCACTCGCTAGCGAAAAAGTGTCCAATGTCGCTGGTGCCATAGAACGAGTACCAATTGTTGAGGGCGCGCATCGAAATTGCCGCTTTGAAACGATTAGTGTGCGTAATGATCCAACTCGTCATATAGCCGCCATACGATCCGCCCGCCACGCCGGTACGCTTTGGATCAATCCACGCAAACTTGTTCAGCGCATAATCCATCACCGCCATCACATCGCGATAATCGCGTCCGCCCCAATCTTTGGCGATACAGGCAGCAAACTCTTGACCATAGCCAGCACTGCCCCGTGGATTGCAAAAGATCACCGCGTATCCTTGTGCGCACAAAATTTGAAACTCGTGAAAGAACGTGGCGCCATACGCACTGTGCGGTCCGCCGTGAATTTGCAGAATCGCCGGATATTTTTTCCCGGCTTTCCAATTCACCGGCTTCATCAACCAACCCTCAATCGCCACGCCTTCGTTCGAGACGACAAAGTGTTCTGGTTTGGAGAGTTGCCGCGTCGCCAAGACATCGGCATTGACGCGCGTAAGTCGTTTCAGCACACCCTTCGTTGTGGTAGTGAACACATCGTTGGGATTGAGTGGTTCGCTCAATGCCAAGGCAAACCGATTCGCCGCGCGCGCAAAAGACCAGCCGACGATGTGATGTTCACCGCGCGTGATTGGTCGAACCTCGCCACCGTGTGCTGGCACCGCATACACGTTACTCGCGCCGTGATCGGTGGCAACAAAGTAAATCGTCTTGCCATCTTTCGACCATTGCGGTGCGGTGGGCGCGCCTTCCGGTGAACGCAAATCGGTGGCAAGCGCGCTGCCATAGGTGCGATCAAACCCGGCGGTGATCTTGACTGCCTTGCCGCCGCGGGCGGGCATCACGTAAATCCCGGCTTCGGTTACGTGCGAGTACTCGTTCTCGTGCCCAACGAAGGCGATCCACTTGCCGTCCGGTGAAAACGATGGTGCGGATGTGGGACCTTTGCGCCGGGTCAATCGTTGGAGTGCGCCGCCCTTTGCCGGCACCGCCCACAAATCGTTCCACAGTTGTTCATCGGCTTGCGCAGAACGATTAGCGGCAAAGACGATTGTCTTGGAATCCGGCGACCACGCCGGCGCGCCGTGATTGTAGCCACCGCGCGTGAGTTGTTTCGTGGTGGCGTCTGCAACGGTAACTACAAAGATTTGGCGCCACCCATAATCCCAGAATCCTTCGTCGTTCGATTTATAGTTGAGCCGGGTGTATGCTTTCACGTCGGAATCGTCGCGCACGTTGTTGGTCTTTTTCGTTTCTGGCGTAATCACTTTGGAAGTGTACGCGATCATCGTTCCATCCGGCGACCACACTGGCGCGCTGGGTTTGTTGGCATCCTCGGTCAAGCGGCGCGCTTCACCGCCAGCCAGCGAAATGAGATAGAGTTGGTCTTTCTTCTCCTTGTCGCGGTCGGAAACGAACGCCAGCGTTTTGCCATCGGGCGACCAACGTGGCGCACGATCCTTGCACTCGCCAAATGTGAATTGGCGTGGCGGTGCCGAGCCATCGCTGGGAACAAGCCAAAGGTGGGCGGCATACTTGTCGCCCGGCAAATCCGGTGTGGTGAGGACAAACGCAATCGTTTTGCCGTCTGGCGAAATCTGCGGATCGGACACCAGTTTGATGTTGAACAGATCGTCAATGGTGATTGGATGTTTAGGCATCGCGTCTCCTAAGGGGTTAAATCATGAGCATACGTCGCACATTCACACTTGAATTCAAAGCCGAGCGCGTGCTCGAGCCTTGACAGGCCAGTTCTCTCAAGCGGAACTTGCGCACACCTCCACTCAGCCCACAACAACTCTCCGAATGGAAAGCAGAGTTTCTCGCCAACGCGCCGCTAATTTTGCAACCCGCCTCATGCCCGATCTTGATTTGGAGACCTACACCAAAAACGTACTGCGTCAATACGTGGTGTGCAGTCGTGTGAGCAAAATTCCCGGTCAACTTAAAACGCGAGGTGGTTCTGCGCCACATCGCTCAAGAATTTGAACCGGGCAAACGCTATTCCGAAAAGTACATCAATGAAATTCTCAACGCGTTTCACACCGACGGTGCCACCCTCCGGCGCGAGGTGGTGAATTTCAAGTTGCTAAAGCAAGCGTAAGGATATTATTGGCACAATATTGATTGACCCAAGGGGATACCCTCGTACAACAATCAACCATCGCGCCTGTGCTAGCCATCCGTATCATACACCGCCCCTTTTGCCCTGTCAAACAACTTGCGCAAAAATTCGACTTGTGCTATATTTTGAGCCGTTGAACCTCCGCGCGACCTTCCTTCGAAAAGTGGGAACTCTCCCACTTTTTTGTTTAGGCAACGGCGGAGCACCTGTGGGAGGATGTGAGGTTAGAGCAAGATGAAGAACGATTTTCTGGTGGCTATCACGCAACTATGCAACGAACGCGGCTTGCCCAAAGAAGTCGTCCTGAGTGCCATTGAGCAAGCCCTCGTTTCGGCATATCGTCGCAACTTTGGCGGTGGCCAGAATATCACAGCCCAAATTGATAGCACCACCGGCAAAGTGAAAATCTTTGCTAACAAAACGATTGTGGACCAAGTGCGTGATCGCCGCACCGAAATCTCGTTGCAAGAAGCCCGCACCATTGATCCGATGGCAGAAATCGGCGGCACGCTCAACATCGAAACCACGCCCGAAGATTTCGGGCGCATTGCCGCGCAGACCGCCAAGCAAGTGGTCTTGCAACGCATCCGCGAAGCCGAACGCGATATGCTCTACACCCAATATTCGGCACGGGAAGGAGAAATCGTTCTGGGCACCGTGCATACGGTGGACGCCCAAAACATCACGGTTAGTCTGGGCAAAGTCGAAGCCCTTTTACCGCGCGCGGAACAAATTCCCAGCGAACGCTATCGGCATAATCAAAAAATCCGTGCCTATATCGTCGAAGTGAACAAGACCTCCCGGGGTCCCCAAATCATCTTGTCGCGTACGCATCGCAATATGCTGCGCCGCTTGTTCGAACTCGAAGTACCAGAAATTTTCAATGGCCAAGTCGAAATCAAAGCGATTGCGCGCGAACCTGGCTCGCGGTCCAAAATCGCCGTTGCCGCCACGCAAGATGGCATTGACCCGGTCGGCGCGTGTGTGGGTCAACGCGGTGTGCGCATCCAAGCCGTCGTCAACGAATTGAACGGCGAAAAAATTGACGTCGTCGAGTGGAGTAGCGATCCAGCCAAATTCATCGCCAACGCGCTCAGCCCAGCCAAAGTACTCGACGTAACCTTGAGCGAAGACGAAAACGGCGACAAGGTCGCCAATGTGGTAGTCGAAGACAAGATGCTCTCCCTGGCAATTGGCAAAGAGGGACAGAATGCGCGTCTCGCTGCCAAATTGACCGGCTGGCGCATTGACATCAAGAGTGAAAAACAAATCGCGGAAGAAGCGCAACGCCAAGCCGAAGCCGAAGCGGCGCGCCTGGCCACCCTCACGCCCGAACAAATCGCCGCAGAGCAAGCCGCTCAACTTCAAGCGCTGGAAACTCTACAGGCAATTGCAGCGGAATCCGAGATTGAACCAGAAGTCGCGCCCACCGAAATGGAATCGGTTGTGGAACCCATCGCGGAAACAACCGCTATCGAAACAAAAACGGTGGTTGAACCGGCGGCTCAAGCCGCACCCGAAACAGCCATCGTCGAAGAGACACCCACCGCAGAGATGCCCGCCCTTGTTGAAACCCAAGCGCCAGCGGAATCGCCCGGTGAACCGGAGCAGACCTTTGAAGAAGCCTGGGCGGAATTTGAAGACGAAGACTTGACGCCGGAAGAAATGTTGAAACGCAAAGCCGATAAACGCAAACGTCAAGTCCTCGTGTTCGATGAAAAGTTGGGCAAAGTCGTTGCCAAGCGACGACGCAAGCGCTCCCGCGAAAGCGATTGGTTTGACGAAGAAGAATAATCATCCTGCCCATCACGCTTGAACTATGGCACCCAAACATATTCCACAACGCACGTGCATCGCTTGTCGCACCGTCCGCGCCAAACGTGAATTGATCCGCATCGTGCGGACAACGACCCATCATGTGGAAACCGATCCGACCGGCAAAAAAGCCGGGCGGGGAGCTTATCTGTGTCGTCAACGCGAATGCTGGGAAATGGTGCTAAACCATCCCGCCCGTTTGATGCAAGCATTGAACCTGGAGACAGCTATTCGTATGGAAGACCTCGCGCCCTTGCGCGAGTTTGCGATGACGCTACCATCGCAAGTCAATTCAAATGTAGCGCCCAAAAACGAAACCCTATGAAAGCAATCGTTTGGAACTGTGGCTCTGAACAAGGCAAAGGGGAGTAACCGATGAACGCTTGAACCGCGTCCCAATCTCGTGGCCTCCCCCACACGCCACCCGCGTGCCTCCTTCAGACCTCAGCGATTCATCCGCTCGATCCTTCAACTAGCCCTTCCCACGATTGCTTCCAGCAAATTATTCTGGCATCCCTCGCCTTGGCGGTACGGATGGAGACGTTTGCGTCGCCAACCGATGGGTGATGGACAGAAACGAAAAGGAGAGTGTGCTATGGCTGAAACGAAACCGATTAAGAAAAGTGAACCCAAGCAACTCGAACCAACCGAAAAGAAAGCCGTGCCGGCGCGCAAACCGATGACTCGACCGAACACCAAACCGGCACAACCGACAACCCGCCCGGCAGCGACCACCCGACCTGCGCCGCGTGCCAAGCCAACCGCCGTACCACGTCCGCAAAGCGCACGTCGTCCCGAATCACGCCCTCAACCTAGCCCGGCTCGTACACCGATTGCAGAAGTAACGCCGGTGGCACCACCTACACCGGCACCCACGCCCGCGCCGGTGACACCACCTCCACCGCCCCCACCCAAGCCGGCTCCCATCGAATTGCCAGAGAATCTCACCGTGCGCGATCTTGCCGCTACGCTCAAAGTGGGACCGATTGACATCATCAAAAAGTTGATGGCAAACGGGATCATGGCAAACATCAATCAGCCGATTGATTTTGATACCGCCGCGCTCGTCGCCGGCGAACTCGGATTCGAGGTCATCGAAAAGAAACCGGAAATTGTTGAACCCGAAGTTACGACGCTGACAAGTATTCCCAAGAAAAAAGAGTACACCGAAGCCGAATTAGCCAATTTGAAACCGCGTCCGCCGGTCGTTACGGTGATGGGGCACGTAGATCACGGCAAGACCTCGATCTTGGATGCCATTCGTCATGCGCACGTCGCGGAAGGCGAAGCCGGCGGCATCACGCAACACATCGGCGCGTACCAAGTGGTTCACGATGGCAAACGCATTACCTTTCTCGATACGCCGGGCCACGAGGCATTCACCGAAATGCGCGCGCGCGGCGCGCAAGCCACCGATATCGCCATCATCGTGGTGGCGGCGGATGATGGCGTGATGCCGCAAACACGCGAAGCAATTGATCACGCCCGCGCCGCCCAAGTCCCCATCATCATCGCACTGAACAAAATTGATAAACCCAACGCCAATCCCGAACGCGTCAAACAACAACTCTCCGATATGGGGCTGGCGGTGTATGGCGGTCAAGATGAAGTTACGGTCGTCCCAATGTCCGCCAAGCAAAAGATCGGCGTGGACGATTTGTTGGAAAATATTCTGCTGGTGGCTGAACTCGCTGATCTCCGCGCCAATCCCAAAAACCCGGCGCAAGGCGTCGTCGTTGAATCGAAACTGGATAAACAACAAGGCGCGATGGCAACGTTGCTCGTGCAAGACGGCACGTTGCACATTGGCGATGTGGTATTGATGGGCACCGTCTATGGCAAAGTGCGCGCCATGTTCAACGATCGCGGCGAGTCAGTGAAGAGTGCTGGACCCGCTATGCCGGTCGTCGTCACCGGCTTGTCGGATGTGCCACCCGCCGGCGAAAAATTCCAAGTCTATGCCGATGAACGCGAAGCCCGCACCCTCGCTGAAGAACGCGCGCTTGCCAAACGCCAAGCCGAACAAAAATCCACCCGCGCGATTAGTCTCAACGATTTGTTCGCGCAGTTCCAAGCTGGCAATGTGAAAGAATTGAATCTCGTTGTCAAAGCCGATGTGCAAGGCTCGTTGGAGCCGATTGTGAGTTCGTTGGAACGCTTGGGAGATGAAAAACTCAAAGCCAAAATTATTCACCAAGGGATCGGCACCGTCACACGTTCGGATGTGATGCTGGCAGTGGCATCCCAAGGGATCGTCATCGCGTTCAACGTTGGCGTTGAAGCTGCTGCCGCTTCACTCGCCGAAAGCGAAGGCGTGGACATTCGGCGATACGACATTATTTACAAATTGATCGAAGATGTTGACAAAGCCTTGAAAGGCATGCTTGAGCCGGTGTACGAAGATCGCTGGGTGGGCCATGCTCAAGTCTTGCAAGTGTTCCGCGTGAAAAAGAGTATCGTGGCTGGCGTGCGAGTAACCAAGGGCAAGATCGTTCGCCATGGGACGGCACGCGTGCTACGCAACAACGTGGAACTCTTCAAGGGACCCATCGCCTCGCTCAAACGCTTCACGGAAGATGTGAAAGAAGTGGCGGAAGGGTATGAATGTGGTCTCGCGCTGGAAAAATTCACCGATTTCCAAGAAGGGGATCAGATCGAGTTTTATCAGAAGGTCAAGGTCAGTTAGTTTTCATCACAGAGAGCACGGAGAACACAGAGAAAACCAAAGGATTTTTTCTCTGTGATCTCCGTGGTAAGAGATACGCTATGCCATCCTATCGAGCTGAACGAATTAGCCAACAAATTCATCAACAAGTTAGCATTATGCTGGAACGCGAAATAGCAGACCCGCGACTTGCCGGCGTGAATGTAACGCATGTTCAAATGAGCGGCGATTTGCGGATTGCGAAAATCTTCGTGGCGCCCAATCGCGATGGCGAACAAGCCACCCGTGAGATGATGGATGGGTTGGCGCACGCGCAAGGATATTTTCGTCGTCAAATTGCCGGCATACTCGACCTGCGCTTTGCGCCGGAAATCCGCTTTATTCTCGATCATGCTATTGAAAAGGGCGAGCATTTTCTGCACGTGCTGGATGAACTGCACGCAGCAGAATCTTTGCCCTCCACCATTCCAACGAAAGGCAAGCGACGTCACAGCGATGACCGCCGATAGCGGGTCATCCTTCGTCCTCGGTCCAAATGGGTATAGCCATCACTTTTGACCAAGCGGTTGACTTGATCAAGCAACCCAACAAGATTTTCATCGCCGCGCACATTGCGCCCGATGGCGATTGTATCGGTTCTGCATTGGGACTCACGTGGGCATTGCGCGAGATGGGCAAAACGGTTACGGTAACCTGCCATGATCATGTGTCCAGCACATTCAAGTATTTGCAAGGGTTTGAAGAACTGGGCGCCAAGACGCCAACTGATGAAGAATTATTGATCTATGTGGATGGGAGTGCGGCGGATCGCTTTGGACCCGCGTACGACCCAGCCAAGTTCAACAATCGCCCGGTGCTCGTCATTGATCATCACATGACCAACGATGCCTTTGCGCCGCTCAATTATATTGATCGGCACGCGGCGTCCACCGCAGAAATCATCCATCGGTTGATCCGCGCCTTGGGGATTCCGTTCACTCGAACCATCGCCATGTGTTTGCTCACCGGCATCATCACCGATACGCTAGGCTTTCGGACATCCAGCACGACGGTGGAGACGCTTAGAACAGCCACCGAGTTGATGGAAGCCGGCGCCTCTATTCCGGAAATCATTGAGCAATCGTTCAACCAAGTGCCAATGGCAAGTTTGCGTTTGCGCGGCAAGGTGTTTAGCGAAGCCCAATTGGATGGTGTGATTTTGTGGGCTGAAGTTCCGTTCAAAACCCAACGCGAGTTGGGATTGAACGGCAATGGCACCAGTGGCATCATCAATCAATTGCTCAGCGTCGAGAATGCCAAGATTGCCGTCCTCTTTGTCGAAAAAGAAAACGGCAAGATTGATGTGGGCTTGCGCTCGCGTGTGGGGTACGATGTCGCGGGCATTGCGGCGCGCTTGGGCGGCGGCGGACACAAGCAAGCGTCCGGCGCACTGCTTGATGGTCCACTGTCTGCGGTGCGTGAACGTGTGTTGGCAGAAATCAAAAAATCACTTGGTCAATCAGGCAACTCGTCAAGATGACGCGGTGTTCGGTCTGCGGCGCGGCGCATGAATGTCCGCTCAAACAATTTGCTCGTCTGCCGATCACGTTGCCGCGCAGCCCTCACGGCATTCTCAACATCCACAAACCGGCCGGCATTTCCTCGCATCGTGTTGTGCACACGATTCGTCAAGCCGGCAAACTGGCGCGCGTGGGGCACGCCGGCACGCTCGATCCGATGGCAACCGGCGTGTTGTTGATTTGCATCGGTCAAGCCGTGCGCGTCAGCGAATATCTCATGGATCACGATAAAAAATATCGCGCACGGGTACGGCTGGGCATTGAAACCGATACCTATGACGCGACCGGCAACGTGGTGGCGCAACGTGAGGTGCAGGTAACGCCCGATCAAATCGAATCGGCGCTGTCAAGTTTTGTGGGCAAGTTGGCACAAATGCCTCCGGCATACTCGGCGATCAAAAAAAATGGCGTGCCGCATTACAAACTCGCGCGGCGCGGCGTCCCGGTGGAAACGCAACCCCGCGACGTTGAAATCTATTCCATTACGCTGCGCGCGATTGCCTTGCCCGAAGTCGAATTCGATGTGCATTGCAGTAAAGGCACTTATATCCGTTCATTGGCGCACGATCTAGGGAAACACCTGGGCTGCGGCGCACACTTGACCACACTCATCCGCACCGCCGTTGGCCATTTTTCAATTGACGACGCCCTCTCACTCGATCAAGCCTGCCAAGCCTTGATGGCGGGCTCCGTCGAACGGTATTTGATTCCGATGGACGAAGCGTTGCTCCAATTTGAAGCGATTGTAGTGGATGGGCAAACGGCAAAGCAAATTCAAAACGGCCTTCCGTTGAACTGTGAACGCCAATTCGCCTCACCGTTACTGCGCGCCTATTCGCTGAATGGCGAGTTTGTAGCGTTGATGGAACCGGGCAAAGACGCCGGCGTTTGGAAACCGAAAAAGGTTTTTCAATTTTAGATTTCAGATTTTAGATTGAAAACTACAGGAACATTGGTGAAGTAAATCTGCAACCTGCAATCTGCAATCTGAAATCTGAAATCATAAATCTGCCATGGATATCATTCGCGACCTCAACATTGTTCACCTGGACCGCCCTACGGTCTTGACGATCGGCTCGTTTGATGGCATTCATCGTGGACATCAATACTTGATCGCTCAAGTGATCGAGCGGGCGCAAGCGATTGGCGCGGCGAGCGCACTAATCACGTTGCACCCCCATCCCAAAGTTGTCTTGCGTTCCACCTCGCCTCTCCAATATATCAGCACTTTGGAAGAACGGCTGGATTTGTTGGCAACCCTTGGACTCGATTACACCGTGGTGTTTCCTTTTAGTTTAGAGACCGCGCAAATCCGTGCGCGCGAATTTGTGCAGATGCTCCTCGATCATTTGCAAATGAAAGAAATTGTCTGTGGCAAAGATTTTGCCCTCGGCTATAAACGCGAAGGCACCGTCGAATTTTTGCGCGCCTTGGGCGTTGAAAAAAATTTTCGTGTGCACGTGGTCGAACCCAAAGCGTTTGACGGCGAAATTATTTCCAGCACGCGCATTCGCCAATTGGTTGCCGCCGGTGATTTGGATACTGCCACCCGCTTGCTGGGACGGTATCCCTCTGTGCGTGGACGCGTGATCAAAGGGAATCAACGCGGACGCCAACTGGGATTTCCCACGGCGAACCTTGCGATTGCCGAGCGCCGCTTGATCCCTGCCGATGGCATTTACGCGGTGCGCATCAAAATCGGCGAACGCTGGTATGGTGGCGCCGCGAACATTGGTGTGCGACCCACATTCGATAACGGGGCACGGTTGGTAGAAGTATTTGTACTGGATTTTGACGATGACCTGTACGATCAATTTGTCGAAGTGCAATTCCTCAAACGCTTGCGTGAGGAACGGAAATTTGAAAACGTCGCCGCCTTGATCGAACAAATGAAACAGGACGTTGCCCAAGCGCGCGAGGTTTTGGCAAACTATGGCTGAGCCTCGCTTTCGCACCCTCGCCTGACCGATAAGAAGGCACCTTGCATTGAGCATGGACAGACAAGTCGCCGACTCGTCTCTCCGCCAGCCGCCGGTCGGCTTCGGTTGTTGTTGCGGCGAATTATGAATTTTAAGAAAATAAATTGGTAACATCCTAACTCGGACAAGCCGAAACTGAACAGTCCACGAAGCACACGAAGAAACACGAAAATTCATTTTCTCCTTCGTGACCTTCGTGTCCTTCGTGGACAGATGAATCGCCGACTCGTCTCTGCCAGCCACCGCCGGTCGGCTTCGGTTGTTGTTGCAGTAAATTCATTTGCCCGATCCGACTTGGCACTACCCCTGCCCCACAAGAAATTCGCTTTGGACATGAAGGCAATTTGTGATATAATATGAGTAAGTACCTTTTCAACGAAAAAGAAATCTGCGCCTCTCCGTGACACATTCTGGGGCGCAGTCTCATGCGCACCCTTGGTGCGGATGAGCGATAGAGGTGACCCATACCGAAAGGATGGGCTGAAAAGGGGAAGACCGGTGCAAGTCCGGCGCTGTCCCGCAACTGTGAAGACCGTGGATGGTGGACAGTGGACAGTGGATAGGGACAATAAAAATCTCTAGCCACTAACCACGGATCACGATTCACTGAGTCAAGCCAGGATACCTGCCTCTATCGAGCAAGGCGAAGATCATTTCGCTTTGCAACCCGAGCAACCTTCGCGAGAAAGGGGGCAGGATGATGATGACACGCGCACCATAATCCCCTTGTCGAAAGGCAAGGGGATTTTAATTTCACTTGCATTGCAGTGCACCAATTCAGAAATGAGGAGAAACTCAAAAATGAAAAAAATATTTTTAGGACTGATTGTCCTTACCATCTTGACCTTGGGCATCGTGGCGTGCGCACCAACGCCGGCACCCACACCCGTTGCCCCAACCGCCGCGACCTCCGCCTTCCCACTCACCCTGACCGATGACGCGGGTCGCTCGGTGACCCTCAAAGCCGCGCCCAAGCGCATCGTCTCGCTGGCGCCGAGCAACACGGAAACCGTTTACGCACTGGGCAAAGGTGATCTCGTCGTCGGGGTCACCGAGTTCTGCGATTATCCTGCCGAAGCCAAAACCAAACCCAAGGTCGGCGGATTCACCGAAATTAATCTTGAACAAGTGGTGGGGCTAACACCCGATCTGGTGCTGGCAACCGACATTCACGTCAAAGGCATCGTCCCTGAACTCGAAAAACGGGGCTTGAACGTATTCGTCATCGAACCCAAGAACGTGGATGAGGTGATCACCAAACTTGCCACGTTTGGCAAATTGCTCGATGCAACAGAGGCAGCGAGCAAACTGAGTGCGCAACTCAAGAGTCGGGTGGAGGCAGTTACGTCCAAAGTGGCAACGGTCAAAACCAAACCGCGCGTGTTCTACGAAATTGACAAAACGCTGTTCACGGTGGGACCCGGTTCGTTCATTGACGATTTGCTTGCCAAAGCTGGTGCGATAAACATCGCCTCTGATTCCAAGAGTCCATACCCGCAACTATCGCCGGAAGCGATTATCGCCAAAGACCCCGAGGTGATCTTGTTGGGCGATATGCTGTTTGGCGAAACGCCCGAAAGTGTCAAGGCGCGTCCGGGTTGGGCAAACATCACCGCCGTCAAAACCAATCGCATCATTCCGATTCCGGACGAAAACCTCATCGCGCGCCCGGGACCCCGCATCGTAGATGGACTCGAGATGGTTTCGCGCGCATTGTATCCTGATTTATTCAAATGATTAAAACCCGCAACGTGGGGGCGCACGATTGTGCGTCCCCCATCCCAATTCATCGTCATCGCGGCATTGCCCTCGTGATCGCTGGGCTAGGTATCGTTTTGACCGGTGCCATCGCCGCCACGTTTGGCTCGGTTGCGATCCCGCTCGAAACATTGGTGCAAATCGTGTTGACAAAACTGCCGGGTATTTCGATCACGATGACCTGGTCACCCAGTTGGGAAACAATTTTGTTTGACATTCGTTTACCACGCATCGTGCTTGCCGTGCTCGTCGGGGGTGCGCTGGCGACCGCCGGCGCGACGTATCAAGGTCTTTTGCGCAACCCGCTCGCCGATCCGTACCTCATCGGTGTTTCGTCCGGCGCAGCGTTGGGCGCAACCATAGCCATCGTCTTTAACGTTACAATCTGGAGTGCCTTGCCCCTCTTTGCCTTCTTTGGCGCGATGGGGGCAACCGTGGCGATCTATGGCATTGCACAAACCAGCGGGCGCGCCACACCCACCACACTCATTCTGGCTGGCGTTGCGCTGGGGGCATTCCTTTCCGCGATCACATCGTTTTTGATGTTTCGGAGCGAGAGCGCGTTCCGAACGCACCAAGTCATTGCTTGGGCAATGGGCAGTTTATCGCTCAGCAATTGGCAAGAGGTGAGTGTCTTGGTACCGTACTTGGCAATTGGCTGGGCTGTGTTGTACTTGCACGCGCGTTACTTGAACGTTTTGCAATTAGGCGAGACACAAGCACAACAACTGGGGGTGCCGGTCGCGCGTATTACCTTGACGTTGGTGGTAGCGACATCGCTCGTAACTGCCGCGGCAGTTGCGGTGAGTGGCTTGATTGGTTTTGTCGGTTTAATCATTCCGCACGCCGTTCGACTGGTCTGGGGACCGGATCATCGTTTTCTTCTGCCCATGTCGGCACTCGTGGGGGCAACGTTTCTCATCCTCGCCGATACGCTTGCGCGCACATTACTCGCGCCCACCGAATTGCCGGTGGGAATCATCACGGCGTTTTGCGGCGCGCCGTTTTTTCTGTATCTGCTTCGCCGCAAAAGAGAGGTGTTGGAATGAATTCGATTCAATTGCGTGCCGAAGAGATTGGGTTTGCCTACAATCACAAACCAATTCTCGATGATGTGAACCTTGAACTGCGTCCCGGCGAAATCGTTGGGCTGGTTGGACCAAATGGCGCGGGTAAATCCACGTTGATCAATTTGCTCAGCCGCGTGTTGACGCCGCAACGCGGGCGGATTTGGTTCGATGGTCACACGCTCGATCAACTTTCAGCGGAGCAAGTCGCACAACATATCGCCGTGGTGCCGCAAGTTTTTCAAATTCCCAATGGCTTTACTGCGTTCGAAATTGTGATGATGGGACGCACCCCGCACCTCGGTTGGTTGAAAAGCGAATCCGCGCGCGACTTGGAAATTGTGCGCGCGGCGATGGAGTCCACCAGCACGTGGCATCTGGCAAATCGCTTGGTCAATCATCTTTCCGGCGGCGAGCGACAGCGCGTGATCTTTGCGCGCGCACTCGCCCAAGAACCCCAGGTACTCTTGCTCGATGAGCCAACCGCCCATCTCGATGTGGCGCATCAAATCGAAGTGATGGAGATGGCGCGCCGATTGAAAAACGAACACGCGTTAGCAATCCTGGGTGTCTTTCACGATTTGAATCTCGCGGCGCAGTACTGCGACCGAATTGTTCTGCTCAAAGAAGGCCGTGTGTTTGCGGCGGGCACACCTAGCCAAGTCATCACCGCAGAAATCTTGCGCGCGGTGTATGGGGTTGATTTGCTCGTACTGCCACATCCGCGCAATCAGCGACCAATGGCGTTTATCGGATCGGCAATGTAACACGCTTGGCGTGTTTCGCTGCAGGAAGGAAATTATGCGACAAGGTCTGGTCATCGTCCATACCGGGAACGGCAAAGGCAAAAGCACAGCGGCGTTTGGAACGGTCTTGCGTGCGTGGGGACGCGGGATGCGGGTGTGCATCATTCAATTCATCAAAGCCGAAACTAGTAATTACGGTGAAATTCAAGCCGCGCGTAAATTACAAATTGAATGGTATTCACTGGGCGACGGCTTTACATGGCTCTCCAAAGATATTGAAAAAACAGCCGAACGTGCGCGCAAGGCGTGGCAATTCGCGCAAGAAAAAATTTCGAGCGGCGCGTATGATCTGATTGTGCTCGATGAAATGACGTACGCGTTTCATCACGGCTGGGTGAATGTGAACGAAATGATCGCGTGGTTACGCGCCCACAAACCCGCCGAATTACACCTCATCATCACCGGACGCGATGCACCCGCCGAGTTGATCGAATTTGCCGATCTGGTCACTGAAATGCGCGAAGTCAAACATCCATTTACGCGCGGTATCAAGGCGCAACCGGGAATCGAGTTCTGAGGGGAGACGAAAGAAGGACAAAAAGATTTTTCGATTTTTGATTGAGCGCCAAGGACAACCGGCACTCGAGAATCGGTCATTGCGAGGAATGGAAAAATGACTCTTACTAAAACCATCGCACAGATTCAACCACTCGACGAAGACGCGATGAATGCGGCGCGCGCGCGTCAGGATCAACTTACCAAGCCGCAAGGAAGTTTGGGACGCCTCGAAGCGTTGTCTGTTCAACTTGCCGGCATCACTGCCCAAGTGCGCCCGCGTTTCAAACAACCGGCGATTATCACCATGGCAGGCGATCACGGCGTCGCACGGCAAGGCGTGAGCGCGTATCCCGCCGAAGTAACGCCGCAAATGGTGTTGAATTTTCTGCGCGGGGGCGCGGCGATCAACGTGCTGGCGCGGCACGTCGGCGCGCGCGTGGTTGTTGTGGATATCGGCGTTGCGTCTGATTTGCCCGCGCACTCAGAACTCGTCAACGCAAAAATCGCCAAAGGGACACGCGATTTTTCGATTGGTCCGGCAATGACGCGCGAGGAAGCGCGCCGCGCCATCGAAGCCGGGATCGAAATTGTTACGCGCGAGATCGAACGCGGTGCAGACATTATCGGCACCGGCGATATGGGCATCGGCAACACCACGCCTTCGGCTGCCATCACCGCAGCGATCACACGGCGTCCAGTCAAACAAGTTACCGGGCGCGGCACTGGTCTGGACGATGCTGGACTTGCCCGGAAAATTGCAACGATTGAACGTGCGCTCGAAATCAACAAACCGAATCCCAACGACGGCTTGGATGTGTTGGGCGATGTGGGCGGATTTGAAATCGGTGGACTCGCGGGCGTGATGATTGGTGCAGCAGCGCGCCGCGTGCCGGTGGTGATTGATGGCTTTATCTCCGGTGCAGCCGCCCTCATCGCGTACACACTCGCGCCAGCGGTGCAACCATACCTCATTGCCGCGCATCGCTCTGTTGAAATTGGTCATCGCGCGATTCTCGATTATCTCCGCGTCGAACCGTTGCTCGATTTGGATCTGCGCTTGGGCGAAGGAACCGGTGCCGCGCTCGGCATTTCGCTTTGCCTGGCCGCCGCAAAAATCCTCGACGAGATGGCAACGTTCGCGGAGGCGGGCGTATCGGGAAAAAGTGCGTGAACGATTTTCGCGTCGCGCTGGGTTTGCTGACAATTTTTCCGGTCCGCTACGACACGTTGCATATTTCCGCACGCGCGTTAGCGTGGTATCCGCTCGTCGGGTCGCTCCTCGGCATCACTCTGGCTATCGCGCAATTTTCCTTACGCCTCGTTCTGCCTGATCTCATGGTCGCTGTGTTTATCGTTGCATTGTGGACGATTCTCACCGGCGGCTTGCACCTCGATGGATTCGCGGACGCATGCGATGCGTTATTCGCGGCAACGACACGCGAACGTCGTCTTGAGATTCTACGCGATGTGCACCTAGGGACCTTTGGCGCGGCGGGACTTGTTTTGTTATTGATGCTCAAAGCAACAACGTTATCAAGTGCCCCGCTTGCGCCAATTTTTCTTGCGCCGATTTTGGGACGTTGGACAATCGTTTTCGCCGCAACGTTTCCGCTCGCGCGACGTGAAGGGATGGCGGCAACGTTCATCGCCGGGCTAACCCGGCGCGAGATTTTCATGGCGACAACGTTCACGGCGATCATTGCCGGACTGGGCGGCTGGCTTGGATTCGCCGCGTTCAGCGTTGGTATAGCAACGACTTGGGTCATCGCACAACTCGCGCTGAATCGTTTAGGCGGACTGACCGGCGATATTTACGGAATGATTTGCGAGAGTGTCGAAGTAGGCGTGTTACTCGTTGGCGCGCTAAAAATCTTTTAATCGCAGAGAGCACGCACGCGGAATCAAACCCATTGTTCTCTGCGTGCTCGGCGGCAAAAACGCAAGGAGTGTTTTCTGAAACCGAAATTCCGGCTGGGCACAACTTCATACATCTACCCAGATGACATTCTGCCGAACGTGCGTCACCTTGCCGGTCAAGTGGACGACATCGAACTGGTCTTGTTCGAAGTGGATGATTACGGAACGAATCTGCCCGATGCGACGACCATCGCCGAGTTGCAAACTATCGCACGCGATTACGACTTGTCGTACACCGTCCACTTGCCGATTGATCTGGACTGGCGCGACGCGCGTTCGTTCGAAAAAATTTTTCGCGCGCTCGATGCCACCCGTGCACTCGACCCATTCGCATACATCCTGCATCTTGATGGACGAATGCTGTTGGGCAAACCAGAATCGAAAACGGTGATGCAATGGCAAAATGAAACCGGGCGCGCGCTGGATCAGCTGACGACGCACGTCGAGCCAGCGCAGTTGTGCATCGAAAATTTGGAACGCTGGCAACCAGAATTTTTCGCTCCAATTGTGGCACAGAAAAATCTAGCGCGTTGCATAGACGTGGGGCATCTGTGGAAACAAGCGCGCGATCCGTTGCCGCATTTGCGCGAACACATCGCGCAGACGCGCGTGATTCATTTACACGGCATCAACGGACGCGATCATCAATCATTGATTTGGCAAGCTCGGGACGAGGTGGCGCGCGTTTTGGATTTTCTCGCACGCGCCGAATTTGCCGGCGTGTTGACGCTCGAAGTATTTAACCTGGATGATTTTCTTTCATCGAAACAAGTGGTGGCAGAATGGGAAAACGGCTTACCTTGATTTTGGGGGGCGCGCGTAGTGGCAAGAGTAGTTTTGCTCAAACATTGGCGCAAAAACGCGGCGGCGATGATGTGTTATTTGTCGCCACGGCGCAAGCGCACGACGATGAAATGCAAGCGCGGATCACCCATCATCGCGCGAGCCGTCCCACAAGTTGGCGCACGTTAGAATCGCCGCGCGAGGTGGCACGCGCACTCGCAACTGCGCCATCGGCGCACGTCATCGTACTCGATTGCGTAACATTGTGGACATCGAACGTGTTGCTCGCCGATGAAAATAATGCTACCGCAAGAATGATGCGCGAGGTGGATGAGTTGCTGGCGTGGTATCAGAGCGCAGACACCCAGTTGATCATCGTATCGAACGAGGTGGGGCTGGGCATTGTGCCGGACAATGCGCTGGCGCGCGCGTACCGTGATTTGCTTGGCGCAGTCAATCAAAAGATCGCAAAAGTTGCTGATGAGGTATTCTTGCTCGTTGCAGGATTGCCTATCGAAATCAAATCGCGCGCGGCACATTTATAGTGGCAATGTTTAAAATCGTTACGACAAACAATGAGAAACACGCTCTCTCAAACGATATTGAGAGAGCGTGTTCGTTTGACCAATGTCTTATGACTTGACGTACTTGTCCAACCACGCCAGCGTCTTGAGCCACGCATCGCGCGCGGCGTTGGCGTTGTAACTTCCCCCGGTATCGTTGTGAAAAGCATGCCCCGCGCCATCGTAGATTAACTTTTCAAACACTTTGCCATTTGCCTTCATGGCGTTTTCGATTTCCGGAATCCCGGCATTGATGCGCGTATCGGTGCCCCCCTAAATCGCTAGAACAGCCGCTTTGATTTTGGGCACATCTTCCAACGGCGGATTGGGTCCATAAAACGGAATCGCCGCGCGTAATTCTGCGATCTGGGTCGCGCATCGCCACGTTACGCCGCCCCCAAAACAAAAGCCAAACATCCCGGCGCGATCTTTTTGCACAAACGATTGGGCTTGCATATACGCCAAGCCGGCTTTGAAATCGTCCACAAAACGCGTGGGTTGAGTATTGCCCAAAACGCCCGGCACGTTTGCGCCCACCTTGTCCGTCCCACCTTCGCGCGATAACAAATCTACCGCGAGCGAAGCATAGCCGGCTTTGGCGGCGCGGCGCGTTACATCTTTGATGTGATCGGTCAAGCCGCGATTCTCGTGACAAATCAAAACGATGGGAAAGGGACCGTCGCCTTTTGGTTTGGCGAGGTATGCCATAATGGTGTCTGATCCCGATTTGAACTCGACCATCTTGGCTTCGATGGCGGGATCATCCGGCATCACCGTACCCACTGCCGCTGGCGTTGGCGCAGTTGTCGGTACGGTCGTTGGTACAGTCGTCACGGTTGGCGGAACGCGCGTGGCAGTTGGTGCAGTCGTTGCTGTTGGGGGCACCGGTGTAGCAGTGGGTGCCGGCACGCATGCCGCAAGAAAACTATTGGCAATCGCCGCGCTTCCAAAAATCGCCGCGAGTTTCTTGAGCGCCTCGCGCCGCGTAATCTTGCCTTCTTGATAGTCCTCGACAAACTCTTCGATGAGATAGTTGCGCAGGCTATCGTCGCCGCCAGTGGTAGAACTGGGAGGAATGTTCAGATTACTCATCGTGTTTCTCCTGATTGGAATGACCTGCCGTGAGAATCATTGCATTCTGGGCTGGATCACGTACCCGCAAGCCATCATCAACTTTTTCGATTGCAATCCCGGCATCGCGCACGCGATCAACCACCTGACTCAAGGAAATCAGATTGGGCAAACAAATCACAAACTCGCGCAAGCCGATGGAATCCGGCGGCGGAGGCGGCACGCCCACCCCCGCCCACGTGTTGAACGCAATGTGATGATGATACCCACCAGCAGACGTGAACGACGCGCTAGGACCATAGCGCGCCATCAAATCGAATCCTAGCACATCAATATAAAACTTCTCCGCGGCGGCGATATGGGCGACGTGCAAATGCATATGACCTAGTTTAGTCTCTGGCTCAAATCCTTGCCACGATGAATCGCGTCCATCGAGTTCGCGGAGCAAATCATCAAGATCGAGTGGATCAGTTGCCATCCGCAAATTGCCGCGCGCATCGTACCATTCGGCGCGTGGCCGGTCACGATAAATTTCGATGCCGTTGTCATCGGGGTCAGGCAAATAAATCGCTTCGCTAACGAGATGATCGGCAAAGCCATGCACCGGCACCTGCCTTTCGGCGATGCGTTTGAGTGCTTGCGCCAACGCCAAACGCGAGGGCACTAGAATCGCAAAATGATACAAGCCGGTTGTGCGCCGCGCACGTTTGGCACTGGGATTCTCAGTCAGCACAACAATGTCCTTGCCACCCGCGCCAAGATAGGCAATGCCATTCTCGCGACGATTGAGTTGCAGACCAAGCACGTCTTGATAGAATGGCAACGCGCGTTTGAAATCGCTCACGGTCAGATGCACGGAACCGAGCGTGGTATGGGGATCAATTGAAGTTTTCACTTTGAACCTTTCTATTCATTATACGCATTGGCGTTAGGAATGGATTAGAATCGCCAAACCAGCATTAGAAAAAAATTAGACCCCTGGCGGGGTCTAACCTTTCATCCTAGTAGTGCACCAACATGAAAGTGCGTAGTGAAAACTTGGTACTTTGCCGTCTCGGTAACCATTTTTCCATCGGTCTGGTATGCAACTATTTCATGTTGTTGCACTAGAGCGAGCGTGCCATATACAATTCGCCTAACTCAAAGCCCTGTTTGCGATAATACTCGCGTGTGCCAATCGCGGCGATCACGGCGATCCGTTTGAATCCCGCGCCGCGCGCGACTTGCATCGCTTGTTCGATCAGGCGCGTCCCCAGTCCGGCATGCTGTGCTTCCCCACTCGACTCTGCACCGATCTCAAGCGCAGGTCCATACACGTGCACTTCGCGGATGACTGCGCATTCGTGCAACTCGTCGAGGATTTCAGCGCGCGGCGCGCTAGGTGATGGGAGCGATAATCGCAAAAAACCGGCGATCTTGTTGCGCGGTGTAATGAAACTCAAAAAATATTCCGTCGTCGCATCCGTGTCGTAGGTGAGCGAGTCTAAACGTAATTGCGTGGCATCAATTTTTTCCGCACGCACTTCGCGGCAACGAATACATTGACATTGCAAGCCGCGTCGTTTCATCTCTTGTTGCGCCACCATGCGCAAATGCGACGCGGTACTGCCGGCAACAATGTAATTCGCCGGAATATCGCGGATCACCCGATTGATGCGACAGTACGGCGGCACAACACTTTTGCACGCGACCAAAATCTCGATCAATTCAGTATCGGTATAGGGACGATACTCGCCACGCGTGTAACGATTGTAGAGTTCCGTTCCTTCGATGAGACTGCACGGATAAATTTTAAGTTCGTCCGGGCGAAAGGCGGGATCGTCCCACAAGCGTTTGAAATCTTGAACATCAGATTGCGGCGTTGCACCCAGCAGGTTCGGCATCCAATGCAAATGCACCTTGAACCCTGCCAGACGCAACAAACGCACCGCCCGCCGCGAATCTTCAACGGTGTGTCCGCGCCAGTTCAAATCCAGAATGCGATCATCGAGCGACTGCACCCCCATTTGCACTTTGGTCGCGCCCAGCCAGCGCAAGCGCCGCACCTCATCGAGCGTGACGTGATCGGGGCGGGTTTCCATCACCAAGCCCACATTGCGATGGTTAGCCGTTTCGTTTTGTTTTTGCGCTTGGATCAGCGAAGCCGATTCGGTTTCGTTCATCGCATCGAGACAACGTTGCACAAACCACTCTTGATACTTGGGCGGATACGATGACCACGTGCCACCCAGAATCAACAATTCGATTTTGTCGGTCGCGTGCCCGTTGTGTTCGAGCGTCTCGATGCGCGCGCGTGTTTGCTTGAACGGATCAAAACGATTCATCGCGGCGCGTTGCGCGCCCGGTTCGAGCGGCAAATAACTTTTGGGGAATCCCTGGGCTTCCGGACAAAAGATACATTCGCCGGGGCACGGATAGGGTCCGGTCAACACCGCCACCGGCGCCACGCCCGAACTGGTACGCACCGGTTTCAATTTCAAACGATCGTACACCACGCGGTCAAACGCGAGATCACCACGCGCGACCATTCGCCGGTACGCCTCCACAATTTTGTGTTGCGGCACCAATTCATCGCCCGCGTGGAGGTGTGTCATCACCAGTTGCGTCAAGCGATGACGCGACCACGCTTCGGCACCACGCACCGCCTCGAACAGCGCGAGCAATTCATCCCGATGTAGCTCAAGGTCGAGCGGGGTCGTATGTTTGGTTTGCCATTCGGCTTGTAGCGTGTCAAGGTCATTCATGCTATAATTCGAGAGTGAAGAGTGTAGAGTTAGAGCGAGTTGGGTATGAATCCACAGATTGTTGAGCGACTCGTTGCGATTAATCGAGAATTCTATCGAACATTCGCATCGGCATTTTCAGAGACACGGTCCAGCGCACAGACGCGACTTGATCGAATTGTAGCGTACATCGGCGACGCTGGCAAGGTACTGGATGTGGGGTGCGGCAACGGTCGCCTCGCCGAACGCTTGGCGCGTGAGGGCAAACATTTGGCATATGTGGGTGTGGACGCCTCCCCCGAGTTGATTGCCATTGCCACCGCGCGTACATCGCATCTGCGAAATGTTGCCGCACAGTTTTTCATCGCCGATATTACGCAACCCGGTTGGACCCTCGCGTTCGCCAATCAATCCTTCGATATTGCGGTTGTTCTCGCCGTGTTGCATCATATTCCTAGTTTCGATTTACGGGTTGCTGTCCTGCGTGACATTCACGCGCTCTTGAAACCAGCCAGTATGTTGGTATTGAGCAATTGGGCGTTTGATCGAAACGAACGCCAACGCAAACGAATAGTCGCGTGGCAAACCGCCGGATTCGATGAACGCGACTTGGAAGAAGGCGATGCATTATTAGTGTGGAAGCGCGGCGGCGCGGGATACCGCTATTGTCATTTGATCACAAAACCAGAAATGTTACGCATGGCAGAAGCCAGTGGATTTCAGGTGGTCAAACAATTTTATGCCGATGCCGAGTTGAATTTGTATAGTCTTCTTAGAAAACTGTAAGCAAATAGATTCATCGTTTACTTACTGCCCTCTCATTTTACTCTAATCTCTCTCCGCTATTGTATAGATAGAGTCGTGGAGATGCCAAACGTCGCGGAGCAACGGCGGCGAATATCGGGACCCGTGATTCATGTGACGCCAGAGCATTTCCCCGTCCTGAGGGACACGCTCTATCTCCCGACTCCCGGAATCTTTCTCCTCCTCTTTGAAGGATGCCCCCTCCTTCCAAGCGCAACGCGTCGTCGGCAGAAATGCTGGCGGCGCGTTGACGCTTTTTTCGATGGACATTATAATCGAGGAGACTGCATCCCAAGTTAGGAGACCTCGATGTCCAAACCCATTATCGTAGATGCTCATCAAGATATTGCGTGGAACAAGCTCGCGCTCAATCGCGATTTCTTTGAAAGCACCGCTCAAAAGCGTTCGCGCGAAGGCGAGCAGCCGGCGCACGGCGAAGGACACGCGCTGGTCGGTTTTCCGGAACTGATTGCCGGGAACGTGCGCGTTATCTTTGCAACCATTTATGTCGCACAAGCACGCCCCAATCGTGAAGCATGGGGCAAAGTGTATCACACGCCGCAAGAAGCGTACACGCAAGCCATGGAGCAAATGATGTACTATGCAACGCTCGCCTCCGATTCGCGCGTCTCGCTCATCACCGCGCGCACGGATGTGGAACGTGTGCTAGAATCACCCACCCCAAAAGTTGGCTTGGTAATCTTGATGGAAGGGGCAGACCCCATCATCGAGCCGGCGCAAACCGAAGAGTGGTTCGAAGCCGGCGTGCGGATTGTGGGACCCGCGTGGAGTCAGACGCGATACTCGGGCGGCACGCGCGCGCCGGGACCGCTCACCGATCTGGGGCGTGCGTTGATGCCGCACCTCGAACGGTGGGGAATGATTCTGGATGCCTCGCATATGGCGGAGCAAAGTTTCTTCGAGGCCATGGATTTGTTCGGCGGAACGGTGATTGCCAGTCATTCCAATTGTCGTGCGTATGTCAACACGGATCGGCAATTGAGCGATGAGATGATTCGCACCATTATTCAACGCGATGGCGTCATCGGGATCGTACTGTACAATCGTTTTCTGCGCGAGGGCTGGGATAAATCGGCGAGAAAGGAAAGCGTTACGTTGCGCGATGCGGTGCAACACATCCAACACATTTGCGATCTGGCGGGCGATACGCAACACGTTGGCATCGGGACCGATTTTGATGGCGGGTTTGGTGCGGAATCCACGCCGGCAGAAATTGACACCGTTGCCGACTTGCAAAAGTTAGGTGAGGCACTCGCTGCCGCACGGTTTAGCGACGAGGACATTCTAAACATTCTGAGCGGAAACTGGATTCGCTTGCTCCAACGCGCGTTGCCAACGTGAAATTTGCGTCAAGAATGAGTTCGTTGTAAGATAGAAAGTGGGAGAGCACATACGACGCAGTGCTGCATCAACGAGGGTGCGTCAAAAAATTTCACAAAGGAGTGAAAAAATGAAAGTAACGCTCAGTGTCATCAAAGCCGACATTGGGGGCTGGGTGGGACATTCGGCGATCCATCCCGCGCTGGAAGATTCGGCACGCCAGAGTCTCGAGGTTGCCAAACAGAATGGTCAGATCATTGACTATTACGTAACCTCGTGTGGCGACGACTTGCAACTGATTTTGACCCACACATTTGGCGTGGACCATGAAAAGATTCATCGCCTAGCGTGGGACACGTTCACCACGAGCACCCAAGTCGCCAAACAGTTAAAATTGTATGGCGCGGGCCAAGACCTGCTCACCGATGCCTTCTCCGGCAACGTCAAGGGGCAAGGTCCCGGCGTCGCCGAAATGGAAATCGAAGAACGTACCTCTGAGCCGGTCTTGATCTTTATGGCAGACAAGACTTCTGCCGGGTCTTGGAATCTACCGCTCTTCAAGATGTTTGTTGACCCGTTCAACACCGCCGGCTTGGTGATCGCGCCTTCACTGCATCAAGGGTATCGCTTTGAAGTGCATGATATTCGCGATCACAAAAAGATTTTCTTTGACACACCAGAAGAAATGTACGACCTCTTGATGTTTATTGGCACCCCCAGCCGCTTTACCGTCAAGCATGTCTTTTCACGCTTTGATGGTTCGATTGCAGCGGCTTCTTCCACTGAGCGATTATCGCTCATCGCCGGCAAATATGTGGGCAAGGACGATCCGGTGATGATCGTGCGTTCACAGCATCAATTCCCCGCCGTCGGCGAAGTACTGGAACCCTTCCGCTATCCTTGGATCATCGAAGGTTGGATGCGGGGTTCGCATTATGGGCCCCTGATGCCGGTCGCGCAAAAGCAAGCCACCCCTTCGCGCTTTGATGGACCGCCGCGCGTGATTTGTCTGGGCTTTCAACTTGCCGATGGCAAACTTGTAGGACCCCGCGATATGTTTGACGATCCCTCCTGGGACGAAGCGCGCCGCGAAGCCAATATTATTGCCGATCATCTGCGCCGACACGGTCCCTTTGAGCCACATCGCTTGCCATTAGAGGAAATGGAATACACTTCACTACCGCAAGTGATGAAGAAACTTGAGGGACGCTGGGAAAAATTATAGGCAAATTAAAGAGCCGTTGCATTGCAACGGCTCTATTTTTTCATCTTTTCCAACACTTCTTTGCACGCATTGCGCACCACCGGAGTGGGATCACTTTGTGCCAATTCCTCCAACAACCCTTGAACCGTGCGATCGCCCAACTGTCCCAGCGCCAGCGCGCAATCCCATCGCACGAAGGTCGCCCTATCGCGTCCCAGAACCTGCGCCAAATCTTGCGAGGCAATTGCATAACCCAAATTGCCTAACGCAACGGCACACGCTTGGCGCACACCCGCATCGCGATCATGCCACAACGCTTCGATCAGGGGATTCAACACCTCCAACGTACCGATTTTGCCGAGCGCGACCGCCGATTGTTGGCGCACCAGCCCAACCGGCTCATCGTGGAGCGCTTGCCACAACGCTTCGATAGCCGCCGGGTCGCGGCGTTTGCGCAAAGCGAACGCCGCATTCCATCGCCGATCTACACTCGGATCGTGCAACAGCACATCGCATAGTTGCGCGGTAGATTTGTTCTTGAGCGAACCAACGACGAGATGCTTGACGTCGTCTGGAATTCGATGAGGTGCAGGACGCGCGAGAATCTTGTCCAGCAAGCCAGCGCGCGTCTCTGTTTCTTTCGCTTCGATCACCGGCTGGCGGGGCTGGTGTTCCGCGCAATAGCCGGTCTCGTTGATCGCCGGGGCAGGACAACGTTTTCGATTGGCCGTGAGACCCAAACACTGCATACTTAGCCTCGCTTTCGCACCCTCGCCTGACCAATAAGAATACGCGTCCATTGAGCGGCTGGACTAGTGCAACAACATGAAATAGTTGCATACCAGACCGATGGAAAAATGGTTACCGAGACGGCAAAGTATCAAGTTTCCACTATGCACTTTCATGTTGGTGCACTACTAGCCACATGGTCTATTTGACGGCGCAGGTGCGAAATCTAGGCTCAAACCGATTGAATCGCCCGCATGAGATCAACCAACCCCGCCCCTTGAAAATAGCGTTCGCGTTTGAGGTCGGTGGCAGTGGCTAAAAAAACTTGTTTCACCCGCTCGGCTTGGCCAATAAATTCGCGATGCACCGAAAGGAACGCCGCAATCGCCCCAGAGACGTGCGGCGCCGCCATACTGGTTCCGCTATTTTCGATATAATCGCCGGTGCCCGCGTGATACTCGGCGCTCAACTGCCCGGCGGCACACGAAATGATTTTCTCGCCGGGCGCAACCAAATCCGGTTTTACGCGGCCATCACCGGTGGGTCCCTTGGACGAAAAGTACGAGACCCCATAAACGTGCGGACTGTCACGGTGAGTCGAGCCAACTGTAATGGCGGACTCGGCATTGCCGGGATCACTAATCGTCATATCCAAGACCGAATGCACCATCCCGGCTTGTTCGCTTTGAACAATGCCATAGCCGGCATTGCCCGCAGCGACTACAACCACGACCCCCGTACTCGCCAAACGATTGACTTCGACACACAGCGGACTTTGCCCGCACGCAAACCATTCTGGGTCGAAATCGTATCCGATGCTCAGATTGACGCCGTGAATCACCAAGCGTCTGCCATAACCATTGAGTTCTTGAATCTTGGCGATAGCGGCGAGCACGCTGCTCACCTCTCCTTCACCATTTTCGTCCAACACGCGGAAACTCAACAACTTGCAACGTGGCGCCATTCCAGAAATCGAATCCAATTTGATCGCAGTAACTCGAGTTTCACCTTGCTCATTACGATAACGGGTAAAGGCTTGAATGCCTTGCTTGCGCGTCACGGCTAAATCATTTGCGTTCAATTCACCGGCAATGATGCCCGCCACATGCGTCCCGTGTCCCAACGGATCGGTGGTCGCCGGACCCGTCCCGGAAAAATCCTCGTGCTTGAGTGGCGCGGGTAATTCAAGATTCTTGTGTTTCTTGAAATGCGGATGGCTCGCCTCAATCCCAGAATCGAGTACCGCCCAAACAATTCCTTCGCCAAACGCCGAGAACGACGCATGCGCCGCATCGGCTTTGATCGTACGGATAGATTTGTTGATCAGCGCACGTACTTTGAAATCGGGCCATAGCCGGTAAATCGCTTGCACGGTACTATTGCGCCGGACCAGTTCACGGATCACGCGCGCTTCGAGTTTGCCAAAGAGATATTGACGACTGAGTTTGCTCCGTTCAAGGTTAAGACCTTGCTTGGGTTCTTTGAGCACCCCAATCTCGCTAATTACTCGAGACACTTCTTTGATAACCCATTCACGCGCGCCATCCAGCCCGCCGGTATATTGCAAGTTGAGATCAATCACGATGGCATGCGTTCCTTCGGGTTGAGCGTCCAGTTGCTTGAGCAAAGGAATGGCGATGACACTCTTATCCAGAATGCGTGAATCAAAACGCTGGGGCACGTTAGGTTGAGGTGGACGCGCTGGGGTCGGTGTACTTTTTTTCGAGGTGCGTTTGGATGGCTTTGCCATGCTTATCCTCTCTGATGATTAAACCGGTCGGCGTGTGGTTGCGTTGATATAAGCACGCAAGAATTCATCCCATTTGGTGTTTCGGACAAAATCGAGTTTGGCATACAAGGGCGAAATCTTGCGCGTGGGAAAATAAATCGAAACGCCGTTTGAGCCAGCCATTGATGATCCTTTGTAGCCGGACGCCACCACAAATTGACCCACCTTCGCCGCGTCCATCACGTTTTGACACGCCGTCTTGATGGTTGGCACCGTCGTTTGAGCATAAAGTAGTTTGGCAAAATCAACCAAATCCACATAGTCGGGCACTTCGTAGGATTGAACTTGGTTGCGCGCACTCAGCATTGCCGCGCGCGCGACTGGAATGGACAAGTTGCTCATCAACACTTGAGCAAAGTGATCAATCGCAGTTGCTACGGCATTCAAGCGGGTTAGATCGAAAGCCGATTGCGTTACCGGCATCGCCGACGAGTACGACGCGAGATATTTTTTCACGATCACCTTGCTCAAGTCGCTTGGTGACATTGTGGGCTTTTTGGCAAGTTCAGCCAGAATCGTGTGATAGGGCCAACCATCGCCTGGTTCAACCTGCTCCGAGCCAACCGTGTACGATACGCTATCGCGCATCTGGTATCCCACTTCGACCATGCTCATCAAGCAGGCATCCATCCCTAAAATGTCAATCTTTTGCTTGAGCGCCTTTTTTGCCGATGCCAACAATCGTTTCATCTCCAGATTGTCCAGAAAATCTTTGGCATTGTCGTCAAACGCAATCGCGCGCGTACGAACGGCGCTTGCTACCGTTGTGCCAAACAACGCCCGGCGAAAACGCCGATCGCTGATCGCGCGGAGTTGATGGGAGGACACCATTCCCAGCGCGCCACCTCGCGCACGCGCCGCCACCGCCTTCTTGCGCGTCACATCGAGTTTGAGGGTGCGATTGACCACGCGATAGATATTGGTATCGTCCCAACCGGCGCCGTGATTCCAGATCACAAGGAGATAATGATCCGCCGGATATGTGGTGGCGCCCCACGTGATGAAATCTTGCAAGACCTTGGGGTCGCCGGTGTTCGTCTCACCCAGATCAGCAACCTGGTCTTGGTCTAGCGAGCCGCCCTTTTTGAGGAAATAACGTTTGGTACGTAGCCCCGCACCCTGACGATCGAACTGCGCCACGATGTTGATGTTCGATGTCGAACCAACTTGCTTCATCTCTTTCAAGTCCACCCCGCCAGCGCCATCCAAGTTATTGTCGCCAGCCAGATAGACCATCACCGTCCAATTTTTCTTGACCGGGGTGCTAACCATTATGACCTCCGCTGACTCTGGGATAGGTTACCTCTATGTTTTTGGGGTTGTGTGACGCTTAGCCTAGCTTTCGCACTTGCGCCGTCAAATAGACCCTGTGGCTAGTGCAACAACATGAAATAGTTGCATACCAGACCGATGGAAAAATGGTTACCGAGACGAAGTATCAGTGGCCACGACGCACTTTCATGTTGGTGCACTACTAGTTCAGCCGCTCACACGCCTTCTTATTGGTCAGGCGAGGGTGCGAAAGCAAGGCTTAGCGGTGCGTTGAGGCATAGGTTTGTTTCTTCCCGGTAAAGTAGCAAAATTATAGCACGAAACAAACCAAATACAAGGGGTGTTTGTTCACGGCCAGGGCTGTTGCAAAGTCGGATCGGGCGAAAGTCGCAGCCACCAACACCCCAAGCCTGCCTTCGCCGGCTGGATTCTAGCCGACGCAGGTCGGCTTCGGGTAGTTGTCGCAAGCGTTCACAGACGAGTCGGCGACTCGTCTGTACTATCGCCGAAATCGAAAGGGCGTGAACGCTTGCGATCGCAAGCGTTCACGCCGAAGACTCAATCATTCACCGAAATCGAAAGGGCGTGAACGCTTGCGATGGCAGTGGTTTTAACCGCCTGTCAAGGGACTTGGTCCCGGTTCACGGCAACAAAAAATCTGGAAGCAAGTCTTCCAGATTTTATTTTACTAACGGCAACCACACCGTAAACGTGGTCCCTTTGCCCACCTGGCTCTGCACCTGAATCTTGCCGCCGTGCTGATCCACAATCCACTTGCAAATGGACAAGCCCAAGCCGGTGCCGCCTTTTTCTCGCGCGCGCGCCTTGTCCACGCGATAAAACCGATCAAAGATGTGGGGCAAGTCTTTTTCGGGAATGCCGATACCGGTATCCCGCACATCCACCCGCACCCACTCCCCTTCGCGCACAAAGGACAAGGTGACCTCGCCGCCGCTGGGGGTGTACTTGATCGCATTGTCCATCAAATTCAAGAACAGTTGTTTTAACCGATCTGCATCGCCTAGCACTTGAACTTGATCCTCCGCGCCCAATGATACCTTGATGCCGGTCGCCGTCAAACGCGCTTGACGATAGACATCCAGCAAGAGCGTATCCAACTCGACCTTTTGCTTTTCGATCTGAACCCCGGCATCGGCTTGGGCAAGCAAGAGCAAGTCTTGCACCAACCGCTGCATCCGTGCGGCTTCGGAGTCAATCGCCTTGAGAGCAATCTCACGGGCGGTGGCATCTTGATCACCATTCCGGCGCAAGAGATCGAGATTACCGCGAATCGCGGTCAGCGGCGAACGCAATTCATGCGAGACATCCGCCACAAAGCGTTGTTGTGCACGAAACAACTCTTCGATCCGTCCCAGCATTTCGTTAAACGTCGCCGCCAACCGGCCCACTTCATCCTGGGTGGGCTTGTGTTCGATGCGACGCGCCAAATCGTTCGAGCGTGCGATCGAGTGCGCGGTTTGTGTGATGCGATCAATCGGCGCGAGCGCACTCCCTGCCAACATCGCCCCCACGATGGAGGCGATCAACAATCCCAGCACAATGCCCCCAAGGAGCAAGAATCCGAGTCGTCGCAAGGTGGCATTGACACCTTGGAGCGATTCGGCAACGACGATCACAGCAATCACTTGATTACGAACAGTCAACGGCGCGGCATAGACGCGCAAAGGGATTCGATCATTGAGCAAATTAGAATAGGCATCCTTGCCTTGCGCCACTCGCTCGAAGGTATCGGGGTCAATGGCAAGCGTTTGGGTCCCCAAATTTTCTGAACGCGAGAGCGCGACCCCTTCCAAACTCGAAATCTGAACAAAGACGCCGGGGGTGGCAAAGGCATTGGCGCTCGGAATGGTCAAACGACCGCCACGCAAAATAAAAATGCGCGGCTCGGTTTGCAGTTCCAGCGCAGTCGCCAGACTACTTTGCACTTCGGAGGCACGCAATTGCAAACGCGTGTCCACTTCACTGTAAAGACTGAAGGCGAAAACGGCAAAGAGCGCGCCAGCAAAAATCAGCAAAATGACAGCGAGGAGGAAAACATACCACAGGGTTAATCGCAGACGAATAGACATAGTCCGCTAATCTTCGCGCAACGCATACCCCACACCACGCACGGTTTGAATGAGTCGCGGTTCATTGCCGGCTTCTAATTTGGTGCGCAGGTAACGAATATACACTTCGAGGATGTTGGATTCGCCATCAAAATCATAACCCCAGATGCGATCATAAATCATCTCACGCGAGAGAACTTGGCGTGGATGGCGCATAAAAAAGTGCAGGAGATCAAATTCCTTGGTCGTGAGTTCGATTTTGCGGTTGCCACGCGTTACTTCGCGCGTGGTTACATTCAAGGTGAGGTCTGCAAATCGAAAGATCGTCTCTTCGGTGGTCCGACTTCGGCGCAAGAGGGCGCGGACACGGGCAATCAATTCTTCAAACGCAAACGGTTTGACCACATAATCGTCCGCGCCAACTTCAAACCCTTTGACCCGATCCGCGACCGAATCTTTGGCGGTGAGCATCAAAATCGAAACCGGTCCGCCGGCGCGCAAGCGGCGACACACTTCCCAGCCATCCAAGCCAGGCAGCATAATATCCAAGATCACCAAATCGGGCGGGTTGTCGCGGGCGGCTTGCAAACCACTTTCGCCATCGTGGCGCACGTCCACCTGATAACCTTCGTACGTTAAACCGCGTTTAAGAAAATCGGCGATCCGTTGTTCATCTTCGATGACTAGAATTCGTTCTGCCATAGTGACTCAATGCCAAATAAATTTCCAAGTTTCGCTGGGCGGTGAAATAGGTTGATTACCCGGCTCGCGTTTGATTTGCACAAACCACGTATAGGTATCCTCCTTGGCTTGATGATACAATTCAAATCCGCCACCCTCGTAAATCCGTCGCAAGGCAAGGAATTGATCCTTGGTTCTGCCGGCAACCGTCTTGAGCGCGCCGGTTTTGTCCGTGTACGTGATGACAATTTCGTACCAATCGTTGGGACCCAAAACGCATGGCTCGCACGTCCAGCGAAAGGTGATGGCGGCTGTCGCTTGACCTTCGCCCGTCCAAACCCCGCCGTTCGGAAGGGGGCCCACAATCTTGGGCGCAGGGAACACGTACAGCGATGTGGGCGAAGGCGGCGGAGCGATGGTGCGAGTAACGATGCGAGTAGCCGTTGGCAATGCCGGCGTCACCGTCCGAAAGGGAGTTTCGGTCGCTGGAATGAGCGTTGCCGTGGCAGAGGGCAAGGGTGTATCGGTGGGAAAAATGATCAGCGGCAGGGTTGCGGTAGCCCCGCGCAACAGCGGCGATTCGGGGGTGGGCGCCAAGGGCGCGACAAACAACACCATCCCGGTCACGATAAACATCACCACGAGCAACACGCCAATCAAAATCAAGCCGCGATATGTCTGCTCCGTCGCACGCTCTTGATCCAAAGAGAACAAGGTGGTACGCGATAAACGTTGCGCATCCACCAACATATGGATGCCGAACAAGATGCCAAAGATCAAGAGGAGATAAATCCAAAGCGCATACGTTTTGACAAAGGTAACCAACGAAGCCAAAGCCCCACTCCGCTCAAACTATTTTCGCTTCTTCTCCAACTTGGATTGGCAGGCAATACACAAGGTGGCGGAGGGCATCACTTCTAGTCGTTCGGGGGCGATGGGTTGACCGCAATTATCACAAATGCCGTACTTGCCCGCAGCGATGCGGGCCAAGACCAAATCAATCTGGGCAAGGCGTTTTTTCTGATCGCTCGCCAACCAATTCGATTGTTCTTTGGCTTGCGCCATTGCCGCCAAATCTGCTTCATCTCCCCGCGCCACTTCGGGCGGTGGAATAGAACGCGCCAAAAGTTGCGCGCGTTCCTCTTCGAGTTTTTTCTTGATTGCTTCCAAGTCCAATGCCATCGGGATTCTTCCTGATCACGTAAAACGCAGAGCGGAGCGTAAGAGGATGCGCCGCTCCGCCCGCCGAGTTCACTCACCGGTGTGGTCAAATCATACCATAGCGTTGCAAGGCTGCTTCCAAGATTCCGTTAATCAGCGCGACGAAATTTACACCATCCGCCTCGCCTGCCATGACAATGTCGCTAATACCTTCTTGCAAACCGGCAAGCGGATTGATTTCCAAAATCATCGGTTCGCCGGTGTCTTGGCGCACTCTCAAGTCCACGCGCGCAAAATCTGTACATTCCAGCGCGGCAAAAGCCCCCGCCGCATATTTTTCCATTTTTGCCCACAAGCGTTTGGAGATGGGTGCCGGGCAGGGATACTTGGGCACATCGTACAACTGACTCTTGATCACAGAGGTGTACAAGCCCCCTTGCTCCGGCGGACACGGCGCCAAGTCAATTTCCAACGGCGGAAAGACGCGCAACGTGTCCGGCACATTCGTCTTGATCTGTTTGGGTTTGGCATTCTTGAGCGCGCTGATCGGTTCTGGCGGCTTGCCGTCAACACGCGACTTGATCATCCAGGGCAAATTGCCCAACATTCCCACCGTGAACTCGCGTCCTTCGATATACTCTTCCACCAGCGCGGGTTGATGATAGGTGTTGATGCACCATCGAACTTGATCGCGCAATGCGCGCGCAGTGCGGCACACCGATTTGGCGGTAATGCCGATGCCGGAGCCTTCGTGGCTGGGCTTGACGAACAAAGGAAACTTGAGTTTAGGGTCCAGGCGTTCGTCCCCGGTCACAAAGGTTTGAAAGCGCGGCGTAGGCAACCCATAGAACGCCATGACCCGTTTTGCCATCGGCTTGTCGAGCGCCAGGGCTAACGTCATGACCTTGGAACCGGTGTAGGGGATGCGCAGAGCATCCAGAATCGCCGGGATTTGGGCTTCGCGCGATGCGCCATAATGCATTTCACACGTGTTAAAGGCAATGTCAATTTTATACCGAGAAAGTTTTTGTGCCAAATTGACATCGCCTTCCATCCCAATGACTTCGTGCCCTCCAAGGCGCAACACCCGTTCGATATTGGCGACCGTTTTCTCGCTATCCAATTCATTCCACGCATCCCACGCTTCATCTTCGGCGTGAGGGGCATTTTGTTTTAGGTTATAAAGCAGAGCCACTGTAAATTTTTTCATAGCAATTCTAGTAGTGCACCACCATGAAAGTGCGTGGTGAAAACTCGATTTTTAGCCACGTCTGTCCACATCTTCCCATCAGTCTGGTAGGCAACTATTTCATGTTGTTGCACTAGAAGATGGACGTTGGAAATCGAGCCTTGCTTTTCCAACGTCCAATTTCTTTCTCCACCCGAGTTAACGTGTTTTTCCGTTCCCACCGTTCCCGTTGGCTCGCGGTTTGCGCGGGGCCGTCGCTAACAACGAATCCAGCGGAAGCAATTCAGCGGCTTGAACGGTTTTGACCGGCAAGCGAATCTGCTGCTTGCGACGTGTCTTTTTCTCCGCATCGAGTTTCTTGACCCGCCGCTGTTTGCGACGCAAGCCCTCTGGCTCTAGCACCACCGCATCGCCCGCCAACAACTTGGCAACGCCTTCCTTGGGGGCGGCGCGTCGGCAATATTCGCAATGATCGGCTTGATGACGATCATAGGTATCGGGTTCGCTATAGGTGGCGATGACGCCTTCAAAGTTGCGGACGATGACCTTGCGATCATTCATCGAGATGAGATAGTTGGGCATGAGGGGGACTTTGCCGCCGCCGCCGGGCGCATCAATACAAAAGGTGGGGACAGCAAAGCCGGTGGTGTGTCCTCGCAAGCCTTCGATAATCGAAAGCCCGACGCTGACCGGCGTGCGAAAATGTCCAATGCCTTGCGACAGATCGCATTGATACAAATAATACGGCCGCACGCGATTGCGCACGCACTCGTGGACCAGGGCTTTCATAGTATTGACGCAATCGTTGATCCCCGCCATCAACACGGTTTGCGCGCCCAAGGGAATGCCGGCGTCGGCGAGTTTGGCAAGCGCGGCGCGCACTTCGGGCGTGAATTCCTTGGGATGGTTGATGTGAATGTTGATCCATAGGGGATGATATTTGCGCAGCGTGGCCACCATCGTGTCAGTGATGCGTTGCGGCAAAAAGATGGGGAGGCGCGAACCGATCCGCAGAATTTCAACGGATTGGACGGCGCGGAACCGACCGAGCGCGTAATCCAACATTTCGTCGGAGAGGAACAAGCCATCCCCACCGGAGAGGAGCACATCGCGCACTTCGGGATGCGCTTCCAAATATTGGGCAATGGCTTCGATGCGACTTTTGTGCGCCGGCATGGCGCCCGTTCCAACCCAGCGGCGACGCGTGCAATGCCGACAGTAAGCCACACATTGATCCGTAATATCCACCAAGACTCGATCGGGATAACGATGCACCAAGCCGGGGACAGGCATATGGGCATCTTCACCCAGCGGGTCTTCCAGGTCTGGATCGTCCACTACAAATTCCGCCATGGTGGGGACCACTTGGCGCCGAATGGGACAGTGGGGATCGTGGGGATCCATTAACGCCGCAAAGTGCGGGGTGATGGCCACCCGCAAATCGGGTTTCAAGCGCATAGCTTGTTCTTCGTCCGGCGTTAGGTTGATCAGTTGCCGGAGTTGTTCCACCGTGGTAAGCCGGTGCTGCATTTGCCAGCGCCAATCGTTCCACTGCTCTGGGGTAACGCCCGCCCAGAGTGGACTGCGTTGAGCAGGATGCAAGCCCTCATCGAAAACAAGCGTAACATCTTGGGGTGATCCGACCGGCAGATGAGGACTTGCGCTAGTACCTGGCGGCTCCTTTTCGACATATTCAGTTGTCAAGGGTTCCATTTTCTATAGGTACCATCCTTTCGATTTTTCTGATGGCACGCACAGCATGCCCACGTGCTCGTTCGATTATCAACGCGGAGTCTAGTCCGCTGGGTTGCTTTGGCGCGCGACCTCTTCTACGCTTCGCAGAAACTCTGCGTCGTTGCGCGAACTTGGATCGTGCCGCAATCACACTCCTCTCAGAATGATTTCGCGGAGCGCTTAGGAATTGCCTGCAAAAATCCGTTCCAAGACATCCTCGCTACTGGTCGTAACCGCGACCACCTCGTCGCCGGCTTTGAGCGTGGTGTCACCGCTGGGAACGATTCCTTTGCCACCGCGAATAATCATTGGAATCACCACATCATCTGGAATTTTCAACTCGCGTAAAGGTTTATTGATCGCCGGCGAGCCCGGCGGAACTTTGGCTTCGAGAAACGAAACGCCTACATCACGCAAGGTCAAGAGATGCACCAGCGATTGCGCCGGAATTTCGCGTTCGATCTGTGCAAGAATCAAATCCGTGACGGAAACTGTCTGATCAATGCCTAAAAGTTTAAAGATGTGCTCGTTCTTGGGATTGTTGATGCGCGCAATCGTTCGCTTGACCCCAAATTTTTTCTTTGCCATTTGGCAAATCATCAAATTATCTTCGTCGTCGCCGGTTACCGCAATGGCTAAATCACAGCGGTTCATCCCAGCTTCTTCCATCACAATCGAATCCGTACCATCGCCGCGCAGAACAATGCCGCCCAATTCCGCCGAAATGATGTCACATTTACGTTTGTCTCTTTCGATGATGAGGACTTCGTGTTCGTCCTGCAAAAGGGTCTTGGCGAGATAGTACCCGACTTTGCCGCCCCCAACGATAATGATGTACATCCACGCCTCGTCTTACTGCTTAGCATTACCCTTGATAAGATCGTAAATCTTGTCCGATCCCATCACAGTGGGGCAAACCGTTTCCATCAGGCCAAGGGAATGATACGTTTCTTCGCGAACCGGATCGTATAGTCGTGCGACGACGTGGGGAATGTGAAAAACGAGTTTGGCGATTTCCGCCGCCATTGCATTCGTATTATCCCCCGCGCTCAACGCCACAAACGCATCGGCGGTCTCGGCGCCGGCACGGCGCAAAATATCTTCATCAATGCCAGTCCCCAGGACCATCTTGCCTTGAAAATCTTTGCCTAAGCGTGCAAACGAATCGCTCGTCCGGTCAATCACCGTAACCTGATGTCCTTCGCGATCCAAGCGACGGGCGAGGTGCGAACCCATTCGTCCGCATCCCAAAATAATCACCTTCATCCACTAACCTCCACGCTAATATACCACGAAGATTATCAGATGTAAAGAGGTTTTGCAAAATTTCTTCAGCGTGTTCTCGCGGGTGCACTCGCATCGTCGGGGGGTAATTCACGACAGAGCCAGACGCGACACGGTGCGTTTTGCAAAATATAGTTGGTGGTCGTCCCCAAAATGAATTCACCCAACGGCTTGCGGTACGGCACCCCGACGATAATCAAATCCATCTTGCGTTCGATGGCTTCATTCACCAGCGCCGCGCCGGCAACGCGCGCTTGCAACAGTTCGGTGTTCAGCGAACCCTTGGCTGATTTGGCAACGCGCTCGGCATGATTCAGAATCAGTTCCCCCCGTTCGAGTTGCGGTGCATTCTCAGCGTTCAACGGTAGAGTACGTTGCACTTCGATCACGTGGATCGCCGAAACGTGTGCCTTGTCTTGACGCGCAATCAAGACCGCCAGCCGAATGGCTTCTTCGTCCACTGGATGACCAGACACCGGCACTAGAATATGTGTGAATGCCATAGCCCCTAACCTTTACGTTGGTCTTGCCCCCAAACAACAAGCCAACGCCGACTCGCGTTGGCTTTGATCGTCGTTGGATTTCCTGGGAATTCAACTGGATGATCTATCAAGATTTTACAATGGCATTTTGAGCCTGTCAAATTAAGAACTAGTGCAACAACATGAAATAGTTGCCTACCAGACTGATGGGAAGATGTGGACAGACGTGGCTAAAAATCGAGTTTCTCCCACGCACTTTCATGGTGGTGCACTATTAGCGCAGCGCTAGATTCGCGCCAAGATGCCTTGAATCAGTGTCACCACGCGCGGCACGGCGGCTTGACCAGCGGCGAGCACTTCAGCGTGGCTAACTTGGACGTGTCCGCTCAGCGAGTTGGAAATCATACTCAATCCTAGGACACGCATTCCGCCGTGCCGTGCCACGATCACTTCTGGCACGGTGGACATTCCAACCGCATCCGCGCCGATCATTCGAATAAAGCGAACGTCCGCCGGCGTTTCAAACGACGGACCTGCCAGCATAATGTACACACCTTGATGCAAGACGATGTTCTGCTCACGCGCGACTTGGCACGCTAAATCCCGGAGATGCGGATCGTACGCTTGCGACATATCCGGAAAACGTGGCCCCAGCGAATCGTCATTGGGCCCCCGCAAGGGATTCAAGCCCGCCATACCGACCAAGTTGATATGATCCACCAGCAACATCAAATCGCCGGGACGATAGGCGGCATTCACACCACCAGCCGCATTGGTAACAATGAGCGAATGCACCCCCAATTCGCGCATCACCCGCACCGGCAAAGTGATGCGTTGCATCGAGTAACCTTCGTAATAATGGGCACGTCCGCGCATCACCATCACGGTTTTGCCGCCCAGTTCGCCTATCACCAATTCCCCCGCGTGTCCCTCAACCGTGGAAATTGGGAAACCCGGAATGTCAAGGTAGGGAATGCGGTCAGCATGCATCACTTGATCGGCCAAGGCATTTAACCCTGATCCTAAAATCAGTCCGACCGTGGGCTTGTATCGAGTTCGTTGAGCAATCAATTGCGCGGCACTGACATAGTCCGCGCGCGTCAAAAATTCGTCCGTCACAATGTTCCTCATTCCAGTTTAGCCAGGAGTTGAGTCTTTTTATCTTGAAACTCGGCATCGGTGAGAACACCTTGTTTCCGTAAGTGATCGAGTTCCGCAATCAACGCCGGAATATCCGTTTGCCCGCCTGGCAAACCGGGGCGTTCTTCGGATCCAAACGATAGTTTTTGATCGAGCATTTCGGTTTTGAATTTGATCGGATGTTTGATTTTGTGAAGCGCGTTGATGCCCATCTCACTCGCGGTCAGAATATCAATATCGCCATAATCCAAGAGACGTCCCAAAAACGATTGTCGCAACACCACATCGTTGACTTTTTCTAACGAAGAGTCAATGACGTGTTTATTGACAAGGCCTTCCACCTGAATGACGCGACGGTTGGTGATGATATACTCTTCGTTCCACCATTTCAAATAATCAACGCCAAAGACAATAACTGGAACGATAAAGAGGAGCGTGGCGATCAAACCGGCGGGCCCCAACTTCACGCTTGCCGCAATCGCCAAGAGGAGGATCAGAACGAGCAACGCACCATTGAGGAACATTGCGCGCGCCAACACGATCCAATGTTGCCGGGTTTTGAACACAATCGTTTCATTGTGCGCCAAGAGCGTTTCAACATAGCCCATCGCATTTCCTCCTAATCGGTCTCGATGAGCGCGCGCGAAGAGTGTCCATCATTCGGCGGGGTTGCCTCAATCAAGCGAGCGTACATTTGGGTGGTGGCGATGCTAGCGTGTCCCAACAAACGCTGAACGTGTGCCATTTCCTCACCACGATTCAGGAGATGTACCGCAAACGAATGGCGCAAGGTGTGCGGCGTGACCGGGGTCGTGATATTCGCTTCGCGCACATATTCTTTGATGATGAGCCATAACCCTTGACGCGTCAGACGCTCACCGCGCGGATTCACAAAAAGCGCGCGTTCATTTGCGTTTGCCAGGGGGGGTCTCCCACGGGTCAAATATTGCTCCAACACCATCGCCACTTGGTTAGGAATGGGAATGACCCGTCGTTTGGAACCCGGTCCGCCACAATGCACCGTTTTGTTCTGCAAATTTATATCGTACACATCCAACGAGACGAGTTCGGTTACGCGCATCCCGGTCGCAAAGAGCAATTCTAAAATCGCGCGGTCACGGAGACCTTTGGGCGTACTATGCGCGGCGGGCGCGGCAAGCAAGCGGGCAATCTCTTCCGAGGATAACACCTCGGGCAGGCGTTTTTCGACCTTGGGCGAACCCAGCGTGGCGGTGGGATCGGTGTCCACCAACTTGGAGTCCACGAGATGGTGATAGAACGATTTGAGGACTGCCACCTTGCGCGCCACGCTCGATGGGGTATAGCCACGCTCCTTGAGATGCAAAATAAAGGTCAACAACAAGGGTTTGTCCACCCGTCCCCAATGACTGAGCGTCGGGCGTTCGCCCAACGCAAAATTTAGGAACTGGGTCAGATCGTTGCGATACGCCTCAATCGTATTTCGCGAGTAACCTTTGTTGATTTGGAGTACGCGTAGGAATTCGTGAATCTGGTCTTCCACAAGACTTCCTTCGCCTGATATTTTAGCACACTCCGCCAAGAGCAACAAGTCAGGGATTAGGGTTTGGTCCAGGTCTATGGACAAGTACGCGCTAAAAATGAGAGTGTAGCACGTCCACCGATTCCTAACCGCAGAGGCGCAGAGAGCGCAGAGTTTGTGATTTCTTCTCTGCGTCTCTGCGGTCAAATTAAGATCATTCGCGGTCACTATGCCGCGAATTAATTCGCCCGACGCGACTTTGACCAAGCCCTGGTGATTCATTGTGATTTATCGCATTCCGATTATAATCGGGATCAACCCCACTCTCTATGGAGCATCTATGCAAACACTTTTTATCGTCTCGCATACCCACTGGGATCGCGAATGGTACGAGCCGTTCCAAGTCTCCCGTGCCCGGCTTATCCAATGTATTGACCAGTTGTTGACGATCTTTGAAACCAATCCCGCTTACGAAAACTTTATGCTCGATGGACAAACAATCGTCTTGGAAGATTATTTAGAGGTACGTCCTGAGCGCGAACAGATGTTGCGCGATCTCGTCATCGCCGGCAAGTTAGATATTGGTCCTTGGTACATCTTGCCCGATGAATTTCTGGTGAGTGGCGAAGCAATCATTCGCAACTTGCAACGGGGTATTCGGCTGGCGCGCAATTTTGGGCGCGTGATGCAAGTGGGATACCTGCCCGATCCTTTTGGACACATCAGCCAAATGCCACAGATTCTGCGTGGCTTTGGTTTGAATACGGCGATCCTGCGTCGCGGCTTGGCAGACGAACCCACCGAACTCTGGTGGCAAGCGGCAGATGGTACACGCGTATTATTGTGCTACTTGCGCAATAGTTACGATAACCTTGCCTTTGTGCCACGCGACCCCGCCGGCTTTGGCGAAGCGCTCGCAGAGCAACGCACACTGTTGACCCCTCACACGCGGACTGAAAATCTGCTGCTTATGAATGGCACCGATCATATGGAACCTTGGGCAAACTTGCCTCACCTGATCGAAACGGCGCGTCAACAAATCCACGATGCTCAAATCGTGCATACCTCGTTACCGATGTATGTGGCACGTGTCCAAGATGACATTGCCGCTCGCTCGCTTGACTTGCCAATCGTCAAAGGCGAATTGCGCAATCCCAAACGACATCCTCTTTTGCCCGGCGTCCTTTCCACCCGACTGTGGATCAAGCAACGCAATGCCCATGCGCAAATGGTGTTAGAAAAATGGGTCGAACCTTTTATCGCGTTGGCATCTTTGGATCGTCATCGCGCTCTGAGTCGTTTGGCGTGGAAATATCTTTTACAGAATCAGCCGCACGATTCCATCTGCGGGTGTAGCGTGGACCAAGTTCACCACGAAATGGCACTCCGCTTTGAGTGGGTCGAACAAATTGCCGAGCCAATCATTGCCAATAGTTTGACGACGCTGGCTTTACACCTTGACACGCGCTCAACGATAGGTGAACAGACTATCCTTGTCTTCAATCCCACGTGTACCACGCGCACCGATTGTGTTGAAACGATCCTGGATGTCCCAGACAAATTTTCCATCTTGGATGAGCGCGGGAATCCCCTTCCCTTCCATGTTACCTATCGTGCCGGCAAACGAACCCACGTTGAATTCCTCGCGCCGAATGTTCCCGGGCTAGGTTATCGCACGTTCTATTTGGCGCATCGTTCCCTCGAATCCAAACCACTCGATACCTTTCCGCCGCCACGGGTCCTTGAAAACGAATTCTATCGCATTCAAGCCGATGCGAACGATGGCGCGTTGACCATTTGGGACAAGACGACTGGCGCAGAATTTTCGGGCCTCCTTCGTTTTGTAGATGGCGGTGATCGCGGTGATTTGTACAACTATTGTCCGCCGGAGAACGATACCCTCATTCGTCAACCGAGCGCGCCACCGCGCATCCTCACCGAGCACAGCCCAGCACGACAATCTCTGCACATCACGATGACCTATCGTTTGCCGGCGCAACTCGTCGCTGAACGCAATGCCCGCGCATCCGAATGGGTGGATGAAAAGATCGGGACAAGAATTTCTATTTATCCCGGCGTACGCCGCATTGATTTTCAAACCACAGTGGACAATCGCGCGCGCGACCACCGTTTGAGCGTGGAATTCCCCGCGCCCTTTGTAGCCACCCACACTTACGCCGACCAAGCATTTGATGTGGTCGCGCGCGCGATCACCCTGCCGGCATTCACACCCGATTGGATCGAACAACCACGCCCCGAAGCCCCTATGCAAACTTTTGTTTCGATCAGTGATGGTCAAACGGGAATGACGCTAGCCACGCGCGGCTTACCCGAGTATGCCGCCCGATCAGAAGCCCAGCAAACAGTCCTCACGCTGACCTTGCTGCGGTGTATCGGCTGGCTCTCGCGCGATGATTTGAGCACGCGGCAAGGGCACGCGGGTCCCGCCATCGAAACGCCGGGCGCGCAGGAAATCGGCGTGCATCGTTTTGAGTACGCGCTCATCCCTCATCAAGGCGATTGGCGCAATGCATTCGATCAAGCCTTCGCTTTTGCCGCGCCGATGCGTGCGATCGCAACCGATGCGCACCCCGGCACGCTCCCGGCATCGGCAAGTTTTGTGCGCACCTCACCACGCGAGTTCGTGATTAGTACAATCAAACTGAGTGAAGACCATCGCGGCTTGATCGTGCGCGGTTACAATATCGGCGATCAACCGATTGACGCGTGCATCGAAGTGTGGAAGCCCTTTGCGCGTGCATCGCGTGTGAATTTGAATGAAGAAGAAATCGCGCCCATCGAGGTGTACGATGAGCGCGAAATTCGGGTCAACGTGCGCGGCAAAGAGATCGTTTCGATTCTGTTTGAACCGTAGATCCCTTACAAGCCGGCGGGCAAGTCTAGCGAGGGAATCACACTTTCCAAGCCGAGCGTCTCAAAGAGACTGATATTTTTCTCATAAACGAGTCCACCAACGTGATGATAGCGCATCGCCACCGAACGTTCGCCTAACACGCGCGCGGCAGCGATGCACAGTTCGGTAACTAAATCGCCCCACGCGGGAACGAGTTGGGTCATCGGCACCGCAGACAACGCCAGCGGTGAAAGGTCAAGGCGCTCATCCGCAATCTTGACCGCTTGGAAAAATGGATATTGCGTTCCCAGTTTGGTGAGCACCGGCGCCAGCAGGTCAAGCAATTTCTGGCGTCCCATTCCCCGATCACCAAACTCTTCGATCAGCACGTTCACAAAACTAGACATGACTTGGATTGCCGTCAAGGGCGACACCACCTGGGCAAGCATGCGTTGTGCATTTGCATCCTGCTCAAACGTGGTCGCTGCAACGTCTAGCGTGAGTCGCAACAGCGCACGATCCACCGTTGGCGCGCAAACTACCCCGAGCACAGCATTTCCCATCTCGCGCACAATGAGCGTACCGCAATCAAAACGCATTTCCATCTCACGTGGTTTGTCGCTCATTTTCTGAAACGCGAGCAAGGATTGATTCAAATGCGTACTTGCCCGGGCAAGCGTGCCCGGCGCTGCTTCCACCCTCGAAAGCGAACCCAAGATCGTGCCAGCATTATCGCAAACCAAGACATGGAGGATGCCAGCCACCGCTTGAAGTTCTTTGAGCAACTTGGTTACTGCATTTTCCACGGGAGAAGGCATCGGCACTCTCCGGCTTATACACCGACCAGCGTCTCAAACTGTTTGATCTCGCCCCGAATCACGTCCAAACTGGCGCGCCAAAACTCGGGCGAACGCGTGTCAATTCCAAACCGCGCGCCCAGTTCCGCCGCATCGCCCAAGCCGGTGGATGAGAGGAGATCATCGTAGCCGGCTTTGAATTTTTCTGGGTCTTGGCGATAACGCGCATACAGTCCCAGCCCAAACAGCAAGCCAAACATATACGGATAGTTGTAGAACGTGGACGAATAATAGTGCGGCTTCATCGCCCACATATATGGATGCAACAAATTCGGATCAAGTCCATCGCCGTAGGTTTCGCGCTGGGCTTGGAGCATCAACTCGTTCAGTTCATCAATCGAGAGTTCGCGTTTTTGACGTCGTTCGAACAAACGTTGTTCGAATAAAAAGCGGCTGGAAATATCTACGACGACTTGGCAGGAATTTTGGAGCGACTCTTCCAAAATAATCATTTGCTCTTGGGCGTCGGCTTGCTTGAGCGCGGCTTGGCTGACGATGGTTTGACAAAAGATACTCGCCGTTTCTGCCAACGTCATGGGCGTATCGCGTTGCAACATCGTACGCGAAGCCAGGTTGAGATTGTGATAGGCGTGGCCCAATTCGTGCGCGATGGTGCTGACGCCACCAAACGCCGCTTTGAAATTCGTCAGCACCCGCGATTCATCCTTGCGTAAGGGCATACAGAATGCGCCATCGCGCTTGCCCAAACGCGGCTCGGCATCAATCCAATTTTCGCGGAACGCACGCTCTGCCAGGGCGCGGAGTTTGGCGAAAAGGTTCCAAATTGCTCGATGATAAACTGTGCCCCTTCTTCATAGGTCCACGCGCGTCCACCTTCGCCCAAGGGCGCAAAAATATCGTACCACGCCAACACGTCGAGTTTGAGGGCGCGTGCTTTGGCACGCAAATAACGTCGAAAATCCGGAAACGCTTCGCGTGCGGCGGTCATCATCGCATCGAGGGTGGCTTGGTCAATGTTGTTATCGAACAAGGTCTCTTGGAGCGGCGATGCCCATTTGCGTTTACGGCTCAACACATTCGTCGCGCCCTTGATGCTGTTGAGCGCAGCGGCAATCGGCACGGCGGCTTTTTTCCACGCTTCTAGTTCAGCCTCGTATGCCGCGCGGCGCGTTTCGCGGTCGGGATCGTACGCTAGATTGCGCACCATACTCATCGGCAATTCTTTTTCTTCGCCCTTGACCTTGACTTTGACAAGAAGTTGCGACGTCCAGTTACCGTGCAAGCGCATCCATGCCATCGAACCGGTAACGCGCAGTTCCGCCGCTAGGTCTTCTTCCGCCGGCGACATTTGATGTTCGGCTGCGATCTTGGCTTTGCGCAGCATAAACGCATGCTCGCGTGCCACCTGGGATCGCTGAATGAGCGCGTCCACATCCAGCGAGCCGATCCAAGCCGTGAGGCGGGTGCCCAGCATATTCAAGCGAACGAAATGTTGCTGCAGTTCGCTCAGCTTGGCTTGCGCCAGATTGTTGCGTGAATCGGTGGCGACAAAACTGCTGACGTACGCCATCATCGTGCGCACATCTTCAAACGCGGCATTCAACGCATTGACCACCGTTTCAAACGATTGAACGGTTGCCTCATCGAGCGGGGCGGGGTCGCGTTTTTCGATCTTGTGTTGTTCGAACAAGGCACCCAGTTCGGCAATCTTGTTAATAACCGATTGAAACCCGGTTTCAAATTCTTTCGATTCGAGCGAGGGATAGACAACGGTCATATCCCAGTGGGGAAGGGTGTTGGTTGTCACGATCACTCCTGTTTGAGAGGTTGTTGCACTAGGGCAAGGGTTTTGGGCGTCTAGGGCGATGTTGCCGTTTTGCCAAATTTTCTTTCACCCTAAACTTGACGATCCGGGTGACGAGTTTTAGCGGAAGCGGTTGGTCGTGCGGAAATTGCACCGCGCCTTTGGAGGTTTTGTAAACAGACAACTCTTGCTTGAACGCCTCAATTCCCGATGGCACCGGGTAGAACCCGATATGGTTTTTGAATGCGGCGAAATGCACCAGATTACCATTGAGTTTGAACGTTGGTATTTGGTAACTGATCGCCTCGTCTGCCTCCGGCGCGGCTTGTTGGATGGTTGCGCGGAGCGCTTGCAACTTGGCGTGAATGTCTTTGGGAAATCCGGCAATGTACTCGTCTATGGTTTTGGGTGCGATTCTTTTCATTGGCATTATATTTGCCTCCGTGAATGTAACCAAACGCCCTAGGGCACCGACAACGGTGGCCGAACTCGCTATGTGGCAAATGGCTTTGGATATGGAAGTAAGCGTAACCCAGCAATGAAACGATAGTCGCGCTCATTTTTTGTGACAAGGGGGATATCTTGTAAAAGGGCGGTTGCGGCAATCAGCGCGTCGGCAATCAACAAGCCGTGACTCAACCGATAACGGCGCAATAAGTCAATAGCAAGAGTGGAGGTTTGCTCGTTTAACTTCACCCTCTGAAAGCGCGACAGGAATTTGTCGAGTGAGCGCAGTTCTGCTTTGTTCCGACAACCGATGATGAGTTCCATCTGACTGACAACACTGATTGCTAGAGACGCTTGGCGTTCAACCTCTTCAAGTAACCGCTTCACTGATGCTGCGTGCCGCGTCAATCAGTACATCAGTATCCACAAGTACCAAATCAGGCATGGCGGCTCATCCATTCGCGTTGGCGGACACGGCGTACCCATGCTGTACTGTCCTGCAAATCCTTGCGATTGCGCCACATACCAATAAAAGGTTCGTCTGCCAGCTTGGTGCGTTTAGCAGTTTTGCTAGCGCGTCGTGGCGCATAGTTCGTTCGCAAGAAGGTAATAAAGTCAGCGACCCGTTTCTGTAGTTCAGGTGGTAAAGCGGCGTATTCGCGCCAGATTCTTTCTTCCTTCATAATTCACCTCTGTAATTTGCGCCAAGTATACATCTTTTTTCGCGGTTAGCCAACCACCTTCTGACTGGAAAAGGAATGTCGCCAAACGTGTAGCACCGCGCAATGGCACGCCTGAAATGGCAACAACGTTCACTCTAGCCGACCGACAATGCCAAAATGCGCGCGCGTGCCATTGTCGCGGTGCGTGTGTTAGCCGCAGTTGTTGTGGTGGGCTAATCATCATCGGATTGGCGTTCTCTTTGTTTACGAGACTTTGGAAGAAAATTACTTATCGCTAAAGTCAGCAGTCCAAATGCCATCGTGAATATGAGACCGAGAAACCACTTGTTATCATCGCGCATATTCTTGTAGTTCTCGTTGATGTTATCACTTATGGTCTTGTAATTTCTGTTTGAATTGTCAACTTCCATTTTCACGAGAGTTGGGTACATCTCGATTCCCTGCAATCTACCCTTCACTGAGTCGAGTTCCATTCTGACCTGTGCTATTTCCGTGCGAGGGGGAGCGTCAGATACAGTCCGAGACAGCGAATCAATTCTTGACTCAAGGTTACTGACTTGATACTGAAGTCTGCTTACCTGTTCTGAGACTGCGGCAATATCAGGAGTTGCAGTGGGTGGTGCAGGAGTCCGCGTAATTGGCGAAGGCGTACCCGTTGGCGTCATTGTCGGCGCAAGCGTGCCTGTCATACTGGGTGATGGCATCGGCGTATATGTTGGATAAAGTGAAAACGTTGGAAGCGATGTTCCTGTTGGAATACGGATTGCAGTTAGTGTTCCAATTGCTATCAAGGTAGGCACGGCTGTCGTTTGAATGTATGCGGCGAATATACTCGCAACCATTCCAATAATAGCCACGAGAACACTTACGATTGCGGTAATGGCTTTCGCATTTACTTCGAGTCTTGTTCTTTGTTTGCTCATTGATAGCCCCTCTCGGTTTCAGCGTAGTTGCGGCTAACTAGTGGCTCCCCGCATCGGTGCGGGAAGCATGCAGATTTGGTATGCTTCCCGCACTTCGGGTGCGGGAAACATACCTTTGCCAACTCTCAATGCAATATCTGCGACAAGAACAATTTCGTGCGGTCGTGTTGGGGGTTATTGAAAATTTGGTCGGGAGTGCCCTCTTCGATCAACTGACCACCGTCAAAGAAGACCATCCGGTTCGCCACGCTTTTGGCAAACCCCATCTCGTGCGTTACGCAAATCATCGTCATCCCGGATTTTGCCAACTCGGTCATCACATCCAACACCTCTTTGATCATCTCCGGGTCAAGCGCGCTCGTCGGTTCATCGAACAGCATAATCTTGGGTTGCATTGCCAGCGCGCGCGCAATCGCCACCCGTTGTTGCTGCCCACCGGAAAGTTGCGCCGGATACTTGTGCGCTTGTTCCGGAATGCCCACCCGTTTGAGCAAGTCCATCGCAATCTGTTCCGCTTTTTCGCGCGACCAGCGCCGCACCCACATTGGCGCAAGCGTGATATTTTGCATCACGGTCAAATGCGGAAACAGATTAAACGATTGAAACACCATGCCAATTTCTTGCCGAATCGCCGCAATGTTGCGAATGTCATTCGTCAACTCGATCCCATCCACAATGATCGTCCCACGCTGATGCTCCTCCAAACGATTGATCGTCCGGATGAACGTGGATTTGCCGGAGCCGGACGGACCAAAGATCACCAACACCTCGCCCGATTTAACGGTCAGGTTGATGCCTTTGAGCACGTGCAAACGATCGTACCATTTGTGCACATCTTTGGCGATGATAATGTCGCGAACCCCGCTAACCATTCCAACGCTACTCATGTTAAACTCCAAGTAGGATGTAAGTCAGAAAATTCTTTCTACTTCTGACCTCATACTTTATCTTTTTCCGACGCCGAGCGCTTTTTCAATTTGGTAACTCGCGTACGACATAGCATAACAAAAGACAAAAAAGATGAGCGAAATAAACGCATAGACTTCGGTCGTCAAGCCCTGAAACTCGGCTTGTGCCAACACACTGCGCCCCACGCCCAACAGTTCCAGCAACGCCACAATCGTGGCGAGCGTAGTATCCTTGAACAGACTGATGAACAAGCCTACGGTCGCCGGGATCACCATCCGCAACGCTTGCGGCAAAACGATGAGCAAGGTCGTCAAGGCATTATTCAAGCCCAGCGCATACGCCGCTTCGATCTGTCCCCCCGGAATCGCTTGCAAGCCGCCGCGCACATTCTCCGCCATATACGCCGCCGTGAACAAGGTGAACGCCGCCATCGCGCGTGTAACGTTATCAATGCGCAGTTCGCCCGGCAAAAAGAGCGGCAACATGATTTGCGTCATAAACAACACGGTCACCAACGGCACACCGCGCACCACTTCGATATAGAAAATGCAAAACGCTTTGATCGCCGGTAGTTTGCTGCGCCGTCCCAGCGCGAGCAGAACGCCCAACGGGAACGACAAGACAATGCTGACGACGGCGAGCATAAAGGTGAGGAGCAAGCCGCCCCATTTATTCGTACCGATTTCCGGCAACACGGTGCCGGTGCCAAATCCCTGCAAGAGGATAACCGTGATCACAAACGATGCGAGCCAAGCGATGACCAGAGGACGTCTCCATCCCTTACGTTGACGTGCCGCTGCAAACCCAGCGGCAAGCATGGCTAGATTGAGGACCAGCCAAAGAATGGATGGAATCGAAATCCAAAATTTGCCCGGCTCGATGCTGGTCAGCCGGCTCAAGAAATTGATGAGCGGTTGTGTCCCTTCAGCCACAAGGTCCGCGACAATCGCGGTGGCAAAACCCGCCGCGAGCCACGTCCCAAACGTGCGCAGCGTGCCGCCAAACGCTCCCGCCGATAGTCCCATCATCACCGAGACCAGGGTGAGTACCAGCCACACGCGCCAGACTTGATCGGGCGGGAAAGGCCCCGTCATAAACAGACGCAGATTGACCGCGATCACTTCCCACCGTGCTGCGGTCAAGATCCAAACGATCAACTGGCTCACGACATGGTATAGCACCCAGAGCAGGATGATCGTCAGGAGCGAGTTGTACCACGTGCTAAATAAATTTTTTCTGAGCCAACCGATGACGCCAACCGACATTCGCGGTGGTTCGAGGTCTTGAATATGTGTGGTCATAGCTTATTCCAACTTGTCATTGCGAACAGAGCGAAGCAACAAGTGCTGTGGAGATAGCTTCGCCGCTGATCCCTCGCAATGACCTCAGCATCACTTTTCCAACACCTGCACGCGCGTGTTGTAAATGTTCATCAACAACGATGTGAACAAACTAATCGAAAGGTAGGATGCCATAATGAGCATAATCACCGGCACCGGTTGCCCGGTCTGATTCGCAATCGTCGCACCCACGTTGAACAAGTCCGGATAACCAATCGCAATCGCAAGACTCGAGTTCTTGGCAAGGTTGAGATACTGGCTGGTCAACGGCGGCACGATGACACGCATCGCTTGCGGAAAGATGATGAGATACAACACTTGCGCTTCGCTCAAGCCCACCGCGCGCGCGGCTTCGATCTGTCCACGCCGCACCGCTTGCAAACCGCCGCGCACCACTTCGGCGATGAACGCCGCCGTGTAGATGACCAGGCCGGTGAGTAGCGCGCTATACTCTGGCGATAGAGCAAGCCCACCGGTAAAATTGAATCGCCCACGCTCCGGGAATTCAAACGTGATCGGTCCCGGCGAAAGCAAAAATAAACCAATCACAGGAAAGGCGATAAACCACGCGAGTGGTGCGAGCAAGGGATAAAAGGTATAGCGATAACGCGCATGCTGCGACAGAACGAGCCACCAGAGGAATGCACCAACGATAGCGATGAGAATGAAACCCAGCCACGCATCAAAGGTCGGTGAGGGAATGGGCTTGGGTAAAAAGACGCCGCGTTGATTCGCGTAAATCGAATCGAAGAATACCAGCGTATCGCGGACGGGCGGCAGTTTTACAAACACGCCAAAGTAGATGAAAAAGAGTTGCACGAGCAGCGGGGTGTTGCGGATAAGTTCGATGTACACCGCCGCCAGCCGATTAACGAGCCAATTCGATGAGAGACGTGCAACGCCGGCAATCACACCCAGGATCGTTGCCAAGACAATTCCAACCACGCTAACCGCGAGTGTGTTTAGTACACCGACCACAAAAGCACGTCCATACGTGTCCGACGGTTTGTAATCAATCAGCGTCTCGCCGATCTCAAAGCCGGACTCGTACCGCAAAAAATCGAACCCGGCGACCAACCCACGTTGGCGCATAGCAGTGGATAGATTGGTGAACAGAAAAGTCCCAATCGCTAGAATCACCAAGATAAAGACGATCTGACTAAAAACAGAGAGGACGCGCACATCGCGCCAAAAGGGAACGGAAGTGTGTTGTGGTTGCACATGCCCCCTTGCAATGAATGCAAGTGTAGGGGCGAGATTCCTCGCCCCTACACAAAACGATTACCGGTACGGCGGGGCGTAAAGCAAGCCGCCTTGCGTCCACGGTTTGTTCACCCCACGCGGAATGTTCATCGGCGTGTTGGGACCCAGGTTCCGATCGTAAATCTCTCCATAGTTCCCCACCGCCTTGATCACTTTTTGCACCCAATCCGCCGA
>DAOUAL010000058.1:0-10367 GCA_034433515.1 Anaerolineae bacterium
GAACCACGCCCAGTTGCGAGTGTGCGTCATTCGCCGCGTTGGGCAATTTGGCAAAATCGAGCGCAGGACCGTAGGATAGACGCGCTGGCTGTTGCTCACGGTGAGACTCCTGAAGTGTGGATTGGGTTGTGGTAGACTGCAATCTTACTCCAGTCGAGCCGATTCACCTAACGACAGCCAGTCTCATTTTCAAAAGTCACTCAAGGGGAGGCGGTCAATCACCTCAACATCCTCGAAGCGGTAACGCGATTAGAGCAACACAATATTTCTGCGCTGCCGGTCTTGTCGGCGGAGGGCAAGCCACTGGGCGTAGTCAGCGCGGATTTGCTAGCGACGCGAACGTCATATCGGGGTTGTTGTTGGGAGAACAACAAGCGTAGATGACACACACGACCTGCAGGGTATCCAAAACCCTGCGGGTCTTTTTTATTCCCACGTTGGCAAAAGCCGGCGCGCCTCCACATCCACTACGCCTTTGTCGCTGAACTTGAAACGTGGCGAAACGGTGAGCGCGAGCAAGGACAGCATTAGGAAGGGACGCTGATGTTGCACTCCCAGAGCGCGCAGCGCGTTTTCGACCGATTCGAAATCGCGCACAATTTCATCCAGCGGCGCGTCGCTGAGCAACCCGAACACTGGCAGCGCCAAGCGTGCGATCACTGTGCCATCGCGTACGACCACGATTCCTCCGCCCAATGTGTGCACTGCGTTTGCCGCCGTGCTCATTTCCCCAGGATCGCGTCCGACGACGAGCAGGTTGTGGCTATCGTGCGCAAAGCTAGATGCGTACGCGCCCGCACGCAATCCCAGGTCTTTCACGACGCCGACCGATTTCGACGAACCATCGCGCGCGATCACTGCGACGAGCGCAAGCGAGTCGTCGTCCACGAATTGTGCGAAACCGTTTTCGACGCGCACGCGCACGCGTGCCAGATCGGTGAGACTCGTGGACGCGCTTGTGATGACGACGGCGTTGGCGACGACGTCGTATGACGTGGTTTTGCCTTCGTCACGTGTTGCTCGTCGCTTGCTACGTTGCAGTGCGAAATCGTCGCGCGTGAATGAATCTGGCAACGTCACGTTGTTGGGCAAGGGAGGCATCGGCGGAACATCGTGCACAATCATCGCGCCATCCTGCGCGACAAGTTTGCCGCCGATGAATACTTGGCGCGGCGGAAATGTTGCAGGTTCGTCCAGCACTGCGAAATCGGCACGAAAGCCAGGCGCAATGCCACCGTGATTGCGCAAGCCGAGATAGCGCGCCGGGCGAATCGTTGCGGCGGCAAGTGCCTCCAGCGGGGGCATCCCCGCGTCAATCGCCGCACGCAAGATGAGTGACAAATGCCCCCGCGTCAACCACGAGGGTTCAATATCGTCGGTGACAAGCAAGATGCGCGAGCGGTCGGGTAGGGCGTTGACAGCGGCAATATTTTTAGCTACACAAGACTTGTTCTGTAGCATCACTGCGACACCTTTGGAAGTTTGCTCGCGGATTTTCTCCGGCGTCATCAACGTGTGATCCGACGTGATACGCCACGCGAGATACTGCGACAACTCCGCGCCGCGCAAAGTTGGAATGTGCCCTTCGACTAAAAGCCCTGCGTCGTGCGCCGCGCCTACCATTCCGCGCAAGCGTGCGCCATTCGCCAGCACTTGGCCATAGTCCATTACTTCGCCGAGCGCGATCACAGCGGGCTCTTGTGCGAGTCGTTTCACTGTGTCGGCGTCGAACACAGGGCGCGTCCATTCGATCTCCGGCGAGGTTGCGGGGACGCAGCTTGGGATCGCGTAAAAGATTCGGAGCGGCAAATTTTGCGATGCGCGGATCATCCAACGCACGCCATCCTCGCCCGCGACATTCGCGACCTCGTGTGGATCAGCGAGCACTGTCGTCGTGCCGTGCGGCACAACGGCGTGCGCGAATCCGCACGGCGTCAACAACGACGATTCGATATGCATATGCGCGTCGATCAAGCCCGGCACGATCACGCGCTCGCCCAGATGCTGTCTTTCGATTGCAACAATTTCTGATGGTGGCACACCTTCTTCGACGTACACGAATCGTCCGTCGCGAATTCCTACCCAGCCATTGAACACACGCAGCCGAAAAACATCGGCAATGCGCGCGTGATGAATCAGTAAATCAAGTTGAACCATTTCGCTCCGACGAAAGATGCAAGGAGCATCTTTCGTTTTTTGTCCTTCGTTCCTCTGTCCTGCCTCCGATCAAATCCCGCGTTCCGCCAAGATCTGCACTGCGCGCAGCGCAATTGCGATCGCTTTCTTCTCGCCGACGCGAAATAATTTCTCTTTCTCTTCGAGCGGTGGCTGCGTCGGTAGCCAGATGTTCGAGTCGGTCGAAACGATCGCACCGACGCGCACGCGGCGCACACTGCCGACGATGAACAGCAACGCTGCTTCTTGTTCTGCGGCGACGACGCCAACGTTTTTCAGCAACTCGTTCAAGGCTTGGTCTTGCACATAGTACGCGTCGCGCGTAAACCCGATGCCGACACGGTACGGCTGTCCGCTCTCGCGCGCAGCAGCGATAAGCGCATTCGTCACGTCGAGATCAGCGACGGCAGGAAATTCGACGGGCAGGTACACTTTCGATGTGCCTTCGCCGCGATACGCAGCGGTGATGATGACCGGCGTGCCAATCGCGATGTCGTCTTGGCGTCCGCCCGCCGAACCGACGCGGATGAAAACTTGCGCGCCGACTTTGACAAGCTCTTCCATTGCAATGGATGCGGCGGGCCCACCAATGCCGGTCGAGCAGACGCTCACTGGCACGTCCTTGGTTGTGCCGGTGTAAACGACGTACTCGCGATTCTCCGCGATGAGTCGTGCTTCGTCCATCTGCTCGGCGATGCGTTTCACGCGACCTGGGTCACCCGGCACAAGCACGTACCGCGCGACATCACCAGGTTTGCAGCGGATGTGTTTTTGGATTTCAACCATAGCTCTTCCAATCGAACGAGGGAAGAACGAAGGACTCGTTTTCATCCTTCGGCCTTGCTCATTCGTCAATATGTCTTTCGACGATCAAATCCTCCGGCGCGATGATGACGTACGCCGCGCCCGGCGCGAACGATGGTGCTGTTTCGGCGAGCGCGACGGTGAATTCACCGAACGCGCAGCGTACCAAGTATTCGCCGGTGCTGCCCTGAAATGTGCGGAACACGATTTCGACGGGAATCGCGTTATCGCCCGGCACGCGCGCAAGTTGTGCGACTTCGGGGCGGAATAGTACATCCACCAAATCACCGACGTGTACAGTCGGGACAAAATGCGGGCGCGCGAGCAGGCGACACGGACCGACTTCGATCTCGATTTGATTGTCGCGGATGTTGCTTACGCGTCCGGTGAATTGATTGTCAAAGCCCATAAATCGTGCAACGAACGGCGTTGCAGGACGATAGAAAATTTCTTCCGGCGTGCCTTCCTGTTCGATCTTGCCCTTGTTCATCACGAGCACGCGGTCAGAGAGACTCATCGCTTCGACTTGATCGTGTGTGACGTAAACGGCGGTGAGTCCAAGTTGGCGTTGGAGGCGATGCAATTCCGCGCGCATTCCGACGCGCAATTTCGCGTCGAGGTTCGAGAGCGGTTCGTCGAGCAAGAGCAGATCCGGTTCAATGACGACGGCGCGCGCGAGCGCGACGCGCTGACGTTGTCCACCAGAGAGTTGTGCCGGAAGACGATTTTCGTAGCCGGTCAGGTCAACCATTGCGAGCGCAGCGGTAACGCGCTTTTTGATTTCGCTCGAGTTGACGTGGCGCATCCGCAAGCCGAACGCAATGTTCTCGAAAATTGAAAGGTGTGGAAAGAGCGCATACGATTGGAACACCAGACCGATGTTGCGTTTGTGTGGTGGCGTCTTGGTGTAATCGCGTCCCTTGATTAGCACCTGACCGCGTGTCGGCTCGATGAAACCGGCAATTGTGCGGAGTGTCGTTGTTTTGCCGCATCCGCTGGGACCGAGCAGCGAAACAAGTTCACCTTTCTCAACAGCCAGGTGAAAATCGTTGAGCACTGAGGAACCTTTTTCGTAGCCGACTTGAATGTGGTTGAGTTCGAGAAATGACATCTGTGACTCGTTTGATACTGACCGCTGACTCATTGCCGCTGTCTGCGGTCGTTGCTAGATGTGTTGCGAAATACCAAACGCGCGCTCAGCGGTTTGCACGATGGCAAAGGTGATGACGATGATGATAGACGACAGCGCGGCGATGGTTGGATCGAAGTACATTTCCATATACGCGAGCATTTGAATTGGCAAGGTCGTGACACCGGGACCTGTCAAAAAGAGTGAGACCGAAACGTTGTTGAATGATGTGATGAACGCAAGGATGAACGCGGCGAGAAATGCTGCGCGTAGATTGGGCATCACAACGAGCAAAAAACTTTTCACGCGTGACGCGCCCAAACTGATCGCGGCTTCCTCGATCGCCGGATCGAAATTGCGGAGCGAGGTCGAGACGACGCGCACGGCGTATGGAAAGAGAATCGCGCTGTGTCCAAAATACAAGCCGGGGAAGATAGGCACATTCATCCGCAGCGCGAAATATTGCAACAGCCCAAAACCCAGCACGAGTTCCGGCACAATCGCCGGCAACGAAAAAAGAACTTCGACGATGTTCTGTCCGCGAAAATTAAAACGCACGAGCGCGTACGCGACCGGGGTGCCAAGTAGCAATGCCGTAACGGTTGCTGCGAGCGCGAGTTGCAGACTGGTCCAGAAGGCGTCCCGAAACATCGTCACCTCGAGCACTTTGTGGAACCATTGCAGCGAAAAACCGTTTGGCGGAAAAGTCATAGATGAGTCGCCGCTAAAGGACGCGATAAGGACGATGAGGAAGGGTCCCAGCAGAAACAGGAAAACAGCGATGAAGGCAGCGAGGAGAAAGGGCGAGTGTTTCATACCGACCTCGGGCGGAGTTGGCGTAAGAGCGCGTTGATCGCGAGCGTTGTGATGATCATCACGACGGCAATGATCGTCGCGCCGCTCCAGTCGAGCAGGACGATCGCGCGCTGCCGTAAAAGTGTAGCGAGCATCAAGACGCGCGTGCCGCCGAGAATCGCCGGCGTGACGTACGCGGTAATGCTGCCGGTGAAAACCAGTGTGCCGCCCAAGACTAGGCCATCGGCGGAAAGTGGGAGAATCACGCGCAGAAATGTTTGCAACCCGCCCGCGCCGAGACTCCGCGCAGCTTCTTCGACATCGGTTGGAATATTTTCCATTGCGCTGACAAGCGTCAGTACCATCAGCGGCAGGAAGAGTTGTAGTAGTCCAATGACGATCGCGTTTTCAGTGTAAATGATACGTAGCGGCTCGGCGATGAATCCAAGCGCGAGCATCGCTTGATTGAAAAAGCCGTTGCGTCCCAGAATCACGAGCCACGCGTACGTGCGCGCAACTGGATTCGTCAGCAGGGGCAAAATGACGAGCGACATTGCCAGGGCGCGACGACGGGGTGGCATACGCGCGATGAGATACGCGGCGGGATAACCCATTACCGCCGCCGCGCTGGTGACAATGACCCCCAGCTGTAGCGTGCGAAAGTATACGTTGCGCGTTTGGTCTTCTGCAAAAAAGTCGCCGTACCCCTGCAACGTCAGACCGCCCGGCGTGCGCACACTGTCCACAAGTACGAACACGAGCGGCAGCAAAAAGAAGAGGGCGAGAAACAAGAGCGCGGGTGTGATGAGGAGCAGAATTGTGCGCGTTTGAAAGAGTTGGCGCATGGCGGGGCTCAAATTCGGGGTTCAAGGGTTCAGGTTGGGGCAGGTCACGACGCAACTATTCCGATCGGTCCTATCGAACCTGAAACCTTGAACCTGAAACTTGGAACATTACTTTGCCATCAACTTGTTCCAGCGATCAATCCAACCTTGCCGCTTGTCAGCAATTTGCTGATCGTTCAGGAACATGAGCGATTTGATCACATCGTCCCCATACGTCAGTTTTGCCGCAATCTCTGGCGGTACTTTGACATTTTTGTTCGCGGGCGAGTCCACCAGATCAAGTGCCTCGGCGAGTTGGACTTCTTGCGAGATCATAAAGTCAATGTACAAGTGCGCAAGCTCGGCGTTGGGCGTTCCTTTGACGACGCTCAGCGTGTTGACGAAACCGACGAGACCCTCTTTCGGCACTACGGATTTGAGCGGTTTCTTGGTGTTGAGCAGATTGCCCCACGCAAACGTCGAATAGCCGGACACCCACACTTCATCTTGTTGGACGAGCGTGATCAGCTCTGCCGAATTCTTGTAGGCAGTGACCAGACTGGGTTTCAGTTCGGCAAGTTTGTCCCACGCGATCTGATCGTTGTTGAGATCGCCACCCCACGCTTTGGCAATCAAAGCAATTGTTGCCGGACCATTCGTTGTGGTGATGTCCGGCAGCGCGATGTACCCTTTCAATTCGGGACGCCACAAATCTTTCCACGATGTGATTGGCGTCTTGACCTTGTCCTCGCGGTAGAAGAGCGTGTAGCCAGAAATGGTGTAGCCAACGCCCATCTTGTTGCCGAGCGGATCCTTTGCCCAATCGTGCAACTGATCGAGGTTTTTGATTTTTGCCGGATCGTACGGCTGAATGACGCCGGCTTGAACCGCGCGCAACAAGAATTCGGTCGAGAACGCAACGACGTCAATGTTGGGGTTGTCTTTACGCGCGATGAGTTTGGCGAGCCGGTCCGCGTTGTTGCCAGTGTCGTACACGATCTTCGCACCGTACTTTTTCTCGAACGGTTGATTGATGTTCTTGTTAATGAGGTCTACGTTGAAAGCGAAGAACGAAACGTTGAGTGTCTTGCCGGCAAAGTTGGGTGTCGCTTCGGTTGGCTTGGGCGCAGCTGTCGGTGCGACAGTGGGCGCGGTTGTCGCGACTGGCGCGGCGGTGGGCGCAACAGTTGGCTTGGGCGCAGCCGTCGGCGGTGCAGCCGTTGGCGTGGGCATCGGCGCAGGCGCGCACGCGGCTAACAACATGAGAATGAGAAGCAAGCCAACGATGTACGAATACCTTGCGTTTTTGGTGCTCATACTTCCTCCTGTAAGTATTGTTTCTACGGATTGGACGAATCGTCGTCCAGTCCGTGCCACCCAATTTATTTCCGTTGACGTACGACTGTCACCTCGAGCAGTTCCGAATCTTGGTACGATATGCTATAGTACACCGGCAGGCCAGTCAAAGTGTACGCCACATGCGTCAATTTGAGAAGCGGGCTAGCTTTCTTCACTTGGAGTTTCGTCGCTAGCTCTTTCGTCGCGCTGACCGCGTAGATGCGCGCGTACGTCCGATGAATGCGCGTGTGAAGTACGCGCTCGATGAAATTTTGCATGTGGCCGTCGAACTTGGCCCAAGGTGCGCTCTCCGCGTTCAGAACGGGACTGAGCCAATACGTGATGTAGATGGCAGGATGTTTGCCCGCCAAGTGCAACAACGCGACGGACGGAATCTTTTGCGTAGGCGGAACGTCCAAGATTTGGTGTGCCTCTGAGGGACCCAACAGCGCGCCGATTTTCAAATCGGTGATTCGAGGTTTGAATCCTGAAGCCGCGATGAGTTCAGGAATGGGGAGGATACGGTTGAGACTGGTGCGCAAGTGATGTGGTGAAGAGGCTACGAATGTGCCGGTGCCGTGGCGGCGAACCACGATACCATCTTGTTCTAGGGACAGCAGAGCATCGCGGATGGTATTTCGGCTGACGCCGAGTTTTCGGCTCAATGCTGTTTCGCTAGGAAGTTGATCGCCGGGTTGGGTAGCCGGTCGGCGGATCAGATTCAGAATCCGTTCACGCGCTTGCAGATACAGTTGTGACTGAGGCATTTCAATTCGTATCACTTGGCGAAGAGGTTGGACGTCCAACAACTGACCTGACTATAACGCAAATTGGATGTTTTGTCAAAATTCATCGAGACGCTCGTGAGAGCACCCCCGATGAATTTTTCTGCTATCTGCCTCACGGGCCTGCCAATTGCTTCGAATACCACATCAAATAATCGCTCACATGCGCCGCCCAGTAGTTGCTATCGTGGATGCCGCTCCACGAATTTTCAAATTCGTGTGGAATGTCTAAGTTGGACTTGATCCTGGTGATTACCCACAAGTTGAAATCATCTCGGAAAAGGATGACTTGCAGAAAAGGTGAGTGTCGCGGCGGTTTGCCATACCGCACTGATACCACGCATCAAAACGTAGGGGTCATGGCGGTCACTTTTCAAACCCAGTTTGCCACCTAACTCGCGTAACCCAATCACCGCTGGTTGTAAGTCCTACCAATGTAGCCAATGAATTGGGCGGCTAATAAGACCAAGACAAACAACTGCCACATGCGCTCCAGGGTTGCCACGCGAAGGTCTTCGACAGCCAAGCCTTGCTCTTGGTCAAACCGATCGCCCTGTTCAATCTTGCCGCGCAAGCGCCAATCCTGATACGCTTGACGCACTTGAGCGGCCGTTCGCACGGGGACATTCGTGAGCCACACGAGATCGTGTCCATCGTCAAAACTATGGGCGACCAATAACCACAATTCTTGGTGGGTATCGAGCAAACGAATCGGGAGTCAACCAAAGCTGGTGCGAACGCGCCAAGTCTTGCCCGCATGCGTAAACACGACCTTCTGTTCAAACTCCAATGGAATCGTCGCCACTAAATCAAACCGTTTCCCGCGTTCCCAACGTTGGCACCGCGGGTTGTAGACTTCGATGTCCCGATCGTGACCGCCGCGAATCACAAACTCACCTTGCACACGGTCAACCTGAGCAAAGACTTTCTGGTCGTCCAAACCGGCATCGCCCACAAAACGCAGTTTTTGCCCAGAAAAGAGGGCGCGCGTGATGCGGAAGGCTTTCAAGTTCGCGGTTCTGGCGGATGAACTCTGGGGTCTTATAGTAGGGGTTCTCGAAATTGACCGGATCGACCGCAACCACGAGATACTTGGGTTTTTGTTCCGCCACCGCACGTTGGGCCACTCGATACAAACCTTTCCACAAAGTGCGATGCGTGAAATGCGAATTGCCGAGAAAGCGATACGCGCGTTTGCAGGTTGGCCACACGGTTTCATCGGTGTAGCGCGTCCCACGTGCAATTTGCGTCACGACGGGGGACTGACTCGTGACGATGCCTTGCGCGATCAGCTCGGCCACCGCGCGGAGGCGCACATCGGGCAACAAGTCGGTGACCGGTTGCAGAAACGTACAGAGACTTGTCTGCAGTTCATCCACGGGCAAATTGGCAATCACGTCGTTTGGGTGTATGCTGGGCATGGCTCTGTCCTCCGGAGTTGCTAGGTTCTTGGTGGAACCCAGCATACCACGTTGGACAGAGCTTTTCAAATGCCTTCAGACTTGTGGGTAATCACCAGACTTTATCCATTTGAAATAAACTCAAAGGCAGAGTAAGCTATGGTATCTTCCGCCAAGAGGATAGCCAATGCTTACCCTGCCCAGCGAATATCTTACCCTGATTCAAGTTTTTGCGCTACTCTTTTCCAAGCGTGTTTGGTGTCATATTCAAATCCTAGTGATCGGTGCCATGCTTGCTCCAGGTAAGCGCACGGTAACCGCTATCCTACGAATCATGGGCTTGAGTCAGGACAAGCACTTTCAAAATTATCATCGCGTTCTCAATCGCGCGGTGTGGTCGGGACTCGAAATCAGCCGCGTCTTGCTGAACTTGCTCATCACGATGTTTGCTCCCATCGGTGATTTGGTGATGGGCATTGATGACACCCTGGAGCGACGACGCGGCGACAAGATCAAAGCCCGTGGCATCTATCGCGATCCGGTGCGATCCAGTCATATAGCCATTTTGTGGAAGCTAGTGGTCTGCGTTGGTTGAGTCTGATGTGGCTCGTCCCGATTCCTTGGACACAGCGGGTCTAGGCGCTCCCGTTTCTCACCGTGCTGGCACCATCCGAACGTTATTACCAAAACCAAGTCCGCGGACTTTCACAAAAGGACTGGCTGTCGTTAGGTGAATTGGCTCATCCGGAGTAAGATTGCGGTCTACCACAACCCAATCTTTTCTTCAGGAGTCACACCATGAGCAACAGCCAGCGCGTCTATCCTACGGTCCTGCGCTCGATTTTGCCAAATTGCCCAACGCGGCGAATGACGCACACTTGCAACTGGGCGTGGTTCATCACCGGTTTATATGTGGCCGCCCCTTGCCAATTGACCCGCCTTGCCGCCCATCTCCCCTGGGATGGCGCCCGCGACCGCATCGTCCAGCGGTTGCGCCGCGTCGCGTGCTGACGAATCCACGCCTGGATGTGCGCACGCGCTACGCACCGACGGTGCGGTCTCTGCTGTGTTGGTTGAAGCAGGCGGAACGAATCATCGTGGTCATTGATCGCACGAC
>DAOUAL010000059.1:0-58208 GCA_034433515.1 Anaerolineae bacterium
TCAATCCATTCGCCCACGCGGCGTTTTTGCGTTTGGGTCAAGCGTGGCGGGCGCCCACCGGCAGGTGGATACCCGAGACTGTCCAGCCCTTCCAACAGCAATGCATAAAGCCAGACATAGAAACACGCCACGCTGAACCCCCACCGTGCACTGAGCTCAGAAACCAAAGTGTGTTGAACGAAATGTTCCCGCAGAGCACTGATCCGTCACACCAGTTGAAGCTCCCATACAGGAATACATCCGTTTCCCCTTTTATGCAAATCGAGATTTTCTAATTCATTTTCTTAACATCTATAGACGGATGGGAAGACGCTGACAGACGTGGCTAAACATCGAGTTTCTACCACGCACTTTCATGTGGGTGCACTACTTAGACGCGCAACTTGAGCGCAGCCGGACAAATGCGAAATGTGGCAGGTCCTTCGCCAATCAACTCGCCATCCGCTTGAATCATTACTTGCTCCGGCGATTCGACCGTGATCGTTTCCGCGACATACTCGGTGGCTTTGGGATGCGTGAGAATCGTTCCGTTGTATAGTTTAGGTGTCGCGAGCAAAAGTTCGAGCGTGGTAAAATCGTGTCCAAAGACGACATGAAACTTGCCGTCGTTCAGCGAAGCATTGGGACCGATCATCATTCCGCCGCCAAAATATTTTCCATTGCACACCACGATTGGATTCATCTTGCCCCGAATCGTTTTGCCATCAATCGTCAACGTAAGATCGAAATTATGAAAATGCGAGAGGGTGGCAAGGAGTGCAGAATAGTAAGGAATCGTCCCACTACCCCGTTTGCCCATCTGCTCTAAACGCGCCACCACCTGCGCATCGAAACCCATCCCCGCCACGTTCGCAAAAAAGCGCACCGCCGGTTGATGGTTCACGCGAAAAGTAATCTGTCCCAGATCGAGCGGGATTGTTTGGGCAGCACGCGCGAGATGTCGTGCGGCAAGGAACATATCGCGCGGGATGTTGGCGGTACGCACAAAGTCTGCCCCCGTCCCACTCGAAATCACACCCAGCACGGCAGCAGGATTCATGGCTTTGCCGTCTTGGGTAACCATTCCATTGACCACTTCGTTGAGCGTCCCATCGCCGCCCACCGCGACGATGAGATCGTAGCCGGCATTGACGGCGGCGCGCGCAAGATCGGTGGCGTGTCCGCGTCGCTCGGTGAACACCGCATCGAAGGAAAAATTTTCTGCGCGCAAAATCTGTTCAACCTGGGGATACCGCCGCGCCATTGTGCCACGTGCGGAGGCAGGATTGATGATGAGTTGGGTTTTCATAGATTCATCTCATAAATCATCTTGAGTCCCTTGAGCGTCAAACATTCATCCACGGTTTCAAGCGCTGTAGTTTCTGGCGCAATCAAGTTGACCATCTCGCCGGTGGCAATCACACGCGCTTGCGCACCCAACTCTTTTTTGATGCGCGCGATCATTCCTTCCACCAGTGCGACGTAACCGTAAATCAACCCGGCTTGCACCGCGCTAATCGTGTTCTTGCCAATTGGATTTTTGGAGGCGGGCGCCGTCAACTCGATGCGCGGCAATTGCGATGCCGCCCGGAACAACGCATCCGCCGCAGTCGTTACGCCGGGGGCAATCGCCGTACCGATGTAATCGCCGTTCGCGTTGAGTGCATCGAAAATAGTTGCCGTCGTACTGAAATCAATCACAATAGCGGGCGTGCCGTATAACTTTTTGGCAGCGACCGCGTTCGCCACACGATCCGCGCCTACCTCGCGCGGCGAATCGGTGCGAATGTTCAAACCGGTCTTGATCCCATGCCCCACGATGATTGGCTTCAAGCGCAGATATTGTTCGCACAATTCGGCGAAGGTGGACACGAGTGGCGGTACGGACGACGCAATCGCACAACCATCGAACGTGATACCGTTTGCGCCGGCTTGGCGCAAGAGCGAACGCAACAAGACGGCGTATTCATCGGGCGTCCCATCAATGCGCGTGGTAATGCGCCACGTGGACACTAATTCATCGCCACGATACGCGCCCAACGTGATGTGGGTGTTGCCAATGTCAAAAAGCAGAATCGTTTTCATAAATCCTTTTTCATCACAGAGAAAAAATTGTGCGCGCCTGGCATGCTCGGCGATTAAATGGGAGTCACGGCGCGAACAATCGCTTCGGCGATCACTTCGGCTGCTGCGTGACCGATGGCACTCACATTTCCTTTTTGTTGCCCCACACTCAACACAAACAACGCATCGCCATCGAACAAGGTATGCGCCGGCGAGATCGCCCGCGCATAACCGTCGTGCGCCATCATGGCAACAAGATGCGCTTCTTCTTTGGTTAGCGCAGCATTCGTGGCGACGACGCCCAGCGTGGTATGCGTCCGCGCCAACATCGTTTGCGCGATGCCACTTTTGATCGCTTGGGCAGAATTGAGCCAGCCGCCCACCACCGGTTTGCGTGTGCCCGCGATAATTTCTCCCGTGCGAGGATTCACCACATCGCCCAGCGCATTCACCACAACGAGCGCGCCAATCACAATATCGTTGCCGATTTTTTGGCTTGCCGTACCCACGCCGCCCGGCGAGGTAAATTGCGCACCCAGCAAATGTCCCACGCTCGCACCGGTACCGGCTCCCACACGTCCCTGTTCGATCACACCGGCTTTCGCGGTAACGCAAGCATAATAAGCGTTATCCGCGTTGGGGCGCACCTTGGGATTGCCAATCCCCAAATCGAAAATTGCCGCCGTTGGAACGATAGGCACACGCGCGACGCCGGTATCGTAGCCGATATTTTTTTCTTCCAAGAATTTCATCACGCCCGCCGCCGCATCCAAGCCAAACGCGCTGCCGCCCGTGAGCAGGATGGCATTCACGCGCTCAACCAAATGCGCGGGACGCAATAAATCGGTTTCGCGCGTCGCTGGCGCAGGACCGCGCACATCTACCCCACCGATGGCACCTTCGGGGGGACAGAGAATCACGGTGCAACCGGTTTGGTTTTCCAGATCGGTGTAATGACCCACCCGAATGCTGGGAACATCGGTGATGGCATTAAACATTCAAACTCCATCTAGCATAAACATCCGTTCTTCGATCACGAAACACCGGCACACGCTCGCGCACTTGATTCACCAGATCCAAATCAATTTCGGCGACGAGTAACGCTTCGTGATCATCACCTTCGATCATCACCTCACCCCACGGACTGGCAATCATCGAATGGCCGCCGAACGTCTCGCCTTTGGAGGTGCCCACGCGATTGCAGCCGACCATAAACATTTGATTTTCGATGGCGCGCGCCGGCAACAAGGTGCGCCAATGCGCAATGCGTTTGAGGGGCCATTCCGCCGGGACAAACGCGATCACCGCACCATCGAGCGCATAGTGCCGCCACAGTTCCGGGAAACGCAAATCGTAGCAGACCCCCAACGCAAATTTACCGAACGGTGCATCGAACGCGCGCGCTTCGTTGCCGCCGGTCAAATACAAATGCTCGTCTAGCATCGGGACGAGATGCAATTTGCTGTACGTGCCCACCCGGTATCCGCGCGTGTCGAAAAAGGTAGCGGTGTTGTAAAACTTGCCATCGCGCACTTCTAGCAATGAACCGACAATCGTGATCTCAAGTTCGCGCGCAAGGTTGGCAATCGCGGTAAACATCCCAGCCTCTATCGCATCGGCGTGGGTCGCGGCATTCTCCAAATCGTATGCCGTGCTCCACAACTCGGGCAAGACCACAATGTCGGCGTGGCGCGCTTTGGCTTCGGTGATCTTGGCGCACGCGGCGGCAAAATTTTGCGGCGGCTTGCCGAGCACTAAATCTATCTGCGCGAGGGCGATGGTCAGTTTGGTCATTGATTCACCTCGTTATCAGGGCTAGAAAAACTGTAGCATACAATCGAAGGCGTGTCAAAGGCAATCTGATGATTCAATCCGTACGCCATAGAGAACATAGAGGGCATAGAGATTTTTTCTCTATACTCTCTATATGTGGACTTGCCGGCTGGTGATTATTCATACCTCACCGCAGAGACGCCGAGGACGCAGAGAATTTAATTCTTGTCCTCTGTGCTCTCTGGTTCGCCTGAGATGTGTGCAATCACCGACTTGCCGGCGATTGCAAAGGGATTGTTGCGCGCGTATAATGCTGCTATGAAAATCTACGACATTTCGATTCCCATTTCGACGACCATGCCCACTTATCCCGGCGATCCGGCGGTAACGATTGAACCGATGTGGCAAATCGCTCAAGGCGATGCGGCAAATGTGTCGCGCCTCGCCTTTGGTAATCACACCGGCACACACGTGGATCCGCCGGTGCATTTCATTCCCGGCGGCAAGACGGTAGATCAACTCGATTTGAACATTCTGATTGGCGCAGCGCGTGTGATTGATTTGACCCGCGTCGCACATGAAATCAGTGCAAACGATTTGGCACGCGCGCGCATCCCACGTGGTACCCAACGCATCTTGCTCAAAACGCGCAACTCGATGCTATGGGAGCAGACGGGATTTCAAAAAAATTTTGTGGGCCTCGGGTGGGATGCGGCGCAATGGCTTGTCGAGCGCAAGATCAAATTGATTGGCATTGATTATTTGAGCGTGGAAACGTTCGGCGCAAGCGAACCACGCACGCATCGCACCTTGCTGGGGGCAAACATTATTGTGGTGGAAGGTTTGAACCTGATGAACATCAAGCCGGGCAAGTACACCCTGATCTGTCTGCCATTGAACATCGAGCATGGGGATGGAGCACCCGCACGCGCGGTTCTCATTCAACAGACGAGCGAGTACAGGCGAGTCGCCGACTCGTCTTTATCACCGAAATCGAAAGGGCGTGAACGCTTGCGACAGCAGTGGTTTGAACCGTCTGTCAAGGGACTTGATCCAGTTGTCTATTCTCCTTGACGTTCAAGCCCACTCGCGTTACAATGCAATCAAATTTTTGCGGAGGACGCCGTGGAAATTCTGGTCATCTTTCTGCTGATCCTGATCCTTGTTCTAGGTGGCTGGCTGGCGTTCGTCGAATATCGTTATCAACAACTCGCGCGATCGTTTCGGGCGCTGATGACGGGACGCGGCGGCACGGATTTGGAAGCTACCCTGCTCGACTTTGTGGCGCGCATGGATCGCATTGAACAAATGACGCAAGCGATAGACAATCGTGTGAATGGCATCGAAGTTAAACTTCCATATCTGGTGCAACACGTTGGCGTGGTACGCTTTAATCCCTTCCCCGACAAGGGCGGTGATCAGAGTTTCGTAGTGGCAATTCTAGACGATCACGCTGATGGCGCGGTGATTAGTGCCTTGCACTCGCGCGTGGATGTGCGCATCTATGCCAAGCCGGTCGTGGGCGGCCAATCCACCTACACGCTTACGGCAGAAGAAAAGGAAGCGATTGCGCGCGCGATGAAACCTAGGATGTGATTGCAGATTTTAGATGGATCAACTCGATCGAATCAAGTTAAACGATGCGGCTTGATTCGATTTTTTGTTACTGCTCAGAGATACCACAGAGGACACAGAGAAAACAAATGGACAACTCTGTGTGCTTGGTGGTTAAAATGGAGTAGGGCTGAGCAGAGATGGTTTTTTATTAATCGGCAATCCGCAATCGGAAATTTGAAATTCCGTACACGGGCCGCGCATGCCAAAGCGATAAACCACCCACAAACGCAAAACTGAGGCAATACAACACGAGATACGGCAAGGTCCCATAAAGTTGATGATGCCATGCAATCACGATCCCAGCCAACGCATACACGGACAGAATCCACTCGCCTAGGACTTCCCAGCCCAGCGGCAACGCATACCGTTTGGTGTTCCACGCATCCTCGGCGGTTTCCACGCGAAACTTGGGCGTACGGCGAAATTGATTGCCGCGCCGCATAACGGCTTCGATCACCGCAATCGAATTGTTCAATGCGATGCCTGTTCCCAGCAAAAGTAATACCGCAAAGTAACGATAGCGCGCGAACCAATCGGGATAGAGTGCGCGTTGAGCAAGCGCGTAGATGATCATCGGACCGAACATGGCGAAACTAAAGTACATCATCACGCCCGGCATCCGTGTATCCAACACCATCAAGGGCACGAGGGTGATGAGCAGAATCAGCATCAATGGATTCATCATATAACCGGAAAGATGCAAAATCCCTTCGATGCGCTTAAAGAGCGGAATATCCGCACGGCGCCACAGTTGCGGTGCCAGTTTGAGCAAAACCTGCGTTGAACCCTTTGCCCACCGAAACTGTTGACGTTTGAATGCGTGAATTTGTGGCGGCAGTTCGGCGGGGGCAACCACGTCCGGCATGAAAAGAAATTTCCAGCCACGCATCTGCGCGCGATACGACAAGTCCAAATCTTCACTCAAGGTATCGCCCTGCCAACCCCCAGCATCCTCAATGCACATGCGTCGCCACACGCCGGCTGTCCCGTTAAAATTGAAAAACAAATCGTTGCGATGGCGCGCGACTTGCTCCACCGCAAAATGCCCATCGAGTGCGAGCGCTTCGGCGTGAGTGAGCGGTGAATACGCGGCATTCAAATGCCCCCAGCGGGCTTGCACCAAACCCAACTTGGGTTGCGTGGCAAAATAGGGAATCGTTCGCTGTAAGAAGTCGCTGGGTGGCACAAAGTCTGCATCAAAGATGGCGATATAGTCGCCAGTCGCCGACTTGAGTCCTTCGGCGAGCGCGCCGGCTTTGAAACCATCGCGATTGGTGCGCCGATAGAGGGCGATGTTGATTCCACGCCGGCGATGATAATCTACGCGCGCTTGGGCAATCGCGGTCGTTTCATCGTCCGAATCGTCCAAGACTTGGATTTGCAAACGATCGCGCCGCCAGTTCAGCGCGGCGGCGGCATCAATCAATCGCTCGACCACGTACAATTCGTTGTAAATTGGCAACTGAATCGTTACCGCGGGCAAATCGGTAAATGTGCATTCCTGTGTGCGTTCGTTGCGCTTGTGCCAGTAGAGCCATGCAATCAACAACAAGTTAAAGCCATACACGGCAAGCGCGAGCGCAGTCAGAAAATAGATTGCTCCGATGATCCAACTCACGTACAATCCTCCCAAGTGAGCAGCCAAGACAAAAATAGAGCGGCGTTCTTGAACCGTGCGGGAACGCCGCGACAATGCGGGCTTGGAAACAGTTTGCGAGTATACCACCGGTTAGAATTTTGAGCAAGGTTTGTTTGTGATATAATCTGAGTGATGCGGGTCTCACTCATTGTTACCATTAAGAATGAAGCCAAGTCATTGCGTCGTTTGCTCGATTCGATTGCGGCGCAAACGCGCGCGCCGGATGAGATCGTGATCGTAGATGGTGGCTCAACGGACGAGACATTACAAATCTTGGAAGCGTACCGCGCGCGTTTGCGCCTGACGATCATCGCGCAACCCGGCGCGAACATTTCGCAAGGTCGGAATATCGCCATTCGTGCCGCAACCGGCGACATTATTTGTGCCACCGACGCCGGGACACGGCTGGATGAACACTGGGTCGAAGAATTGGTCAAACCCTTTGAAACCAATCTACAAACGGTGCAGGTCGTCGCCGGCTTTTTCGTCCCCGATCCGCAAACAGTTTTCGAGACGGCGCTCGCCGCTACCACGCTCCCCGTCCTCGCCGATATTCGTCCGGCAAAATTTCTTCCGTCGAGTCGTTCGGTGGCGTTTACCAAAGCGGCGTGGGAACGCGTGGGCGGTTATCCCGAATGGCTGGATTTCTGCGAAGATTTGATTTTCGATTTGGCGTTGCGCCAAGGGGGCTTGCGTTTTGCTTTTGCCCCGCGTGCCATCGCGCATTTTCGTCCGCGTGAAAATTTGCGCGCGTTCTTCAAACAGTACTATCATTACGCCCGTGGCGATGGCAAAGCCAATCTGTGGTTCTTGCGCCACATGATTCGTTATGCAACCTATCTCATTGCGTTGCCAGTTTTATTGACGTTCTTTCTGTTGGGCTTTTGGATTTGGGCGTTGGGATTTCTGTTGATCGGCTTTCTGGGAATGTTTTTGACGCCCTACAAACGCTTGCTCCCCATGCTCACAAGGTTTTCTTGGATAGAACGCCTGCGTGCCATCGCGTGGGTACCGATCATCCGCCTCACCGGCGATGTCGCAAAAATGATCGGTTATCCGGTCGGCGTAGTGTGGCGAATCCGCCACCGAAAGATGATTCCATGAACCTGTCTTATACGATCGCGTTGCTCGCCTCGGCAACGATGGCGGGGATTATCGCGCTCATCGCTTGGCAAAGACGGAGCGCGCCGGGCGCGCATGCGCTGTTTGCACTTGCGTTAGCGTTGCTGGTGTGGGCATTGACCTACGCGATTCATTGGACGGAGGTGTATCGTCCCACACCTTTCTTTTGGCTCGATCTCACCTACTTGGGCGTCGTTGCAGCACCCACCGCCTTCTTTGCATTTACTTTATTGTTTACCGGGAGTGCATCCCATCTTTCACGCCGCCACATCTTGCTCTTGACCATTGTTCCACTCCTCACGGTGCTCTTGCTTTGGACGGATAGATGGCATCACCTATTCTTTGGCGGTCAACGGAGTGCAGGAGCCATTTTGACCGGCGGACTGTGGTTTTGGATCAATGCCATCTATCTGTATGGACTTGTGGGGTTAGGAATCTTTTTCCTCGTGCGCTATTTGGTGCGTACGCCCTCGCTCTATCGTGGCCAAGGGGTGGCAATTCTCTTGGGCGCCATCTTTCCAGTGCTTGGAAGTATTGCTGGGATTGCTGGGATCAGTCCTTTTCCCGACTTGGATCTCACTCCTTTTGCTTTTACCTTGACCGGCCTCGCCTGGGCTTATGGGCTCTTTATCCAACGGATGCTTGATATTATCCCGATCGCGCGAGATGTATTGATTGAAAACATCAGCGATAGCGTGCTAGTGTTGGATACGCAAGACCGCATCGTTGATCTGAATCCTTCGGCGTTACGCTTGATTAACCGCCCCGCAAAATCTCTGCTCGGCAAAAACTTGGTGGATATTCTACCGGCGCGCCGGTCATTGATCGAACGATTTCGCAATGTTTGGGAAGGCGAATACGAAATCACCCTCGATGGTGATGGGCCGCGTTATCTGGATGTGCGCATTTCGCCGTTGCATGATCGCCGGGGTGCCTTTACCGGTCGTGCGATCGTTTTACGCGACATTACCGACCGCAAACACGCCGAGCAAGAGATTCGCCAACATTTGATCGAACTCGAGACCATCAACGCGGTTAGCCAAGCAGTGGCATCGCAAAACGAATTGAAGGCAATTCTTCAAGTTACGGGCGAGCAGGTGCGCCAACTGTTGAACGCGCACGGCGTGTTCATTTCGCTGTACGACACGCAGACCAACACAATTAGCACACCGTACTGGCGTTTGTACGACAAGTTTATCTCCGTCCCCCCGATGTCGTTTGGGCAAGGGTTGACCTCGCATATCATTCACACACGTCAACCCTTGCTCATCAATCAAGACTATGAGCGCCAAAGTGCCGCCCTGGGCGTTGTCCGCTTGGAAAGCCCTGCTCGCAATCCCCCCAAAGCGTGGTTGGGCGTACCGATGATCGTGAGCGATCAAGTCATCGGCGTGATTGGCGCGCAAAATTATGAACGCGAAAATGCCTTTACCGAGAACGATGTCCGGGTCTGGACAATCATTGCCACGAATGTGGGGATTGCGATTCGTAACGCGCAATTGTACGATGAGACCCGGCGCTATGCTGACCAAATGGCGGTGCTCAATCGTATTGGGCTAGCGCTTACCGAAGATTTCACGATGGATCGTTTGTTGCCAACCTTGCACAAGCAGTGTCAACAAATTGCACCGATTGACGCCTTCTACGTTGCCCTGTACGATGAACGGACTTTTCAACGTCGCGTGGTGTACTTTGATGATCGCGGCGAACAGCGAGCCACACCCCCCACCGATATTCGGGTGGCACCCGGCTTGACTGGTTACATCATTCAAACGCGCCAAACACTTTATCTGCCGGACACGCTCGATCCGGCTCATCCGCCACCGGTTCCATTGATTCGGACGGGTGGGCAACCCTCCCGTTCATTTGTTGGGGTGCCATTGATTTGGCGTGATCATGTCGTTGGCGTCATTTCGATGCAAAGTTATGAACCCAACGCTTACTCGCCCCAGCAGATTCATTTGTTAGAGTTGGTGGCTGTCCAAGCGGCGATTGCGATCGCAAACGCGCAATTGTACGATCAAGTGCAACGTTTGGCAGTAACCGATGAGTTGACCGGTTTGCCCAATCGGCGTGTGTTGTACGAGCGCGGCGCCAATGAAGTGAATCGTGCCAAACGATTCAACCATCCCCTGGCGGTGGCGATGCTCGATATTGATCATTTCAAGGTGGTCAACGATACCTACCTTCACGCCGCCGGCGATTTAGTTTTGCGAGCGATCGCGGAGGCATTTCGCCAAGATTTACGCAACACCGATCTCGCAACGCGGTACGGCGGTGAAGAGTTCGTCCTGGTGTTCCCCGAAACTGAAGGTTCAGTTGCGTATCAGGTGGTGGAGCGCTTGCGGCATCATATCGCCCACACGGAGGTTGCCATTGGACAAAACAAAACAATTCGTGTAACGTTGAGCGCCGGCATCGCTATGCTCGAGCCGGCAATGACCTCGTTTGATGAATTGATTCAGCACGCCGACCAAGCCCTCTATGTTGCCAAACAAGCGGGGCGCGATCGGACAATTGTGTGGAGCAAAGATTTGCAATGACTACGGCTTTACTGTATTCACCATCATTCTTGGCACATCAAGAACCGGGGCATCCAGAATCACCCGAACGTTTGCAAGCCATCTGGCGCGTCCTCGAACAGACCGGCTTGCTTGCCCGGCTCGTCGCGCTGGAACCGCTCCCGGCGACAGAGGCGCAATTGCTGGCGGTCCACACCCGCGAGCATGTGGAGCGCGTCAAGGCGATCGTGGCGCGCGGTGGGGGTCATCTTGATTTGGACACGTTTACCAATGCCTCCTCGCTCGATGCGGCGCGCTTGGCAGCCGGGGCGGTCATTCGCGCGGTAGATGCCGTGATGCAAGGCGAGGTGAACAATGCTTTTGCACTCGTGCGTCCGCCGGGCCATCACGCCACCCGTTCTCAAGCCATGGGCTTTTGTTTGTTCAACAATGTTGCGGTGAGCGCGCAGTACGCGCTCGATCACCACCAACTGGAACGGGTTCTCATCGTTGATTTCGATGTGCATCACGGGAACGGAACACAAGATATTTTTTATCACACCCCCCACGTGCTATATTTCTCCACGCATCAATATCCGCATTATCCCGGCACCGGCAATTGGGACGAGATCGGTGAAGGGGCAGGCAAGGGATTTACCGTTAATGTTCCGCTTCCGCCGCGCGTGGGCGATCAGGGCTTTCGCCAAATCTTTGATGAATTGTTGTATCCGCTCGCTGAACGGTATCAGCCGCAACTGGTTTTGGTCTCGGCGGGGTACGATGCGTATTGGAATGATCCACTCGCGATGGAAAATCTTTCGATTGCCGGGTATGGTTCCATCGCGCAAATGCTGGTTGCGCTTGCCAATGAGCAATGCGATGGTCGCATCGTCTTTACGCTAGAGGGTGGCTATAATTTGGATGCGTTAGCGTATGGTGTGGCGGCAACTTTTCATGCTTTGTTGGGCGATCGCGAGAGTCCTGATCCGCTTGGACCCGCGCGCACGCCCGAACGCCCTATCGGCGATTACATCGAGCAACTCAAAGGAATGCACCGCTTGATTTAGGTTTGTTGACGAGAATAAATTTTTGGGCGATAATAGCGGTACCTTGGAGGCATCTGTGGACGATCAGATTACGCTAACCGCATACGCCGATCAAGTCCGAGAATTGATCCGCCACGAACGCACGGACGAAGCCATTGCGATTTGTAAACATATCCTGCGCTTTTATCCCAAGTACATTGACGCCTATCGTCAGATGGGGGAGGCCTATTTGGAGCGAGGGGATCATGAAAGCGCCAAGGATTTGTTTCGCCGCGTCCTGAGTGCCGACCCAGAGAATATGGTGGCATACCTTGGGCTCGCCACCATCTTTGAACAAGAATACGTGATCAACGAAGCCGTATGGCATATGGAGCGCGCATACGAGTTGGCACCCGGCAACCCCGATCTGCAACAAGAACTGGTTCGCTTGTACAATGCTATGGATAGCAAAGCCCACCTGCGTGTCAAACTCACTCCCGGCGCACTCGCACGCATTTATGCCCAAGAAGGTTTGTTCGGTCAGGCAATTCAAGAATTCCGCACGATTATGGCAGTGATGCCAGCCCGCTTTGATATTCGCGTGGCTTTAGCAGAAACGCTTTGGCGAATGGGGAGATTAGGTGAAGCAACCCAGGTAGCGCAAAGTATTTTGGAACAATTGCCCTATTGCCTCAAAGCCAATCTCATTCTCGGTACGGCATGGAAAGAAGCCGGCTTGCCCGATAGCGATGTGTACCTGCAACGCGCCCAAGCACTTGATCCAACAAATCGAATCGCCACGCAGGTCTTGGGATCCCATTCGCCGTTGCCCTTGCTTGAGCCAACGGTTCCCCGATATGTTGAAACACCAATCGAAACCGCGCCGCCAACGCCTGAATTTGCACCCACCGAGTTGGAGACCCCTTCCACCGAGCCGGCAGTTTCGACTGAGACGAGTTGGCTTGAATCACTCGAAACACCCACGACCGAGGCACCGAGCGTTGCTGAGCCAGTCGTCGAACAAGTGCCACCCGTTTCCGAAACGCCACTGCCTCCTTGGTTGCGCGCTGAAGAAGGCGTACCTACCGAAGCCGAGACACCACCGGCGCCGGCAGAGACGCCCTTTCCTTCCTGGCTTGAAACCCCGACCGAACCAGTGGAAGCCGCACCAACAGAGCCAGCCATACCTTCGGAGCAAATTCCAGACTGGCTCCAGGGTCCTGCGCCTACCGAACCAGCAGAACCAACAGCGCCCGTCGCTGAACCCACCGAACCGGTTGCACCCTCAGAGCAAATTCCAGACTGGCTCCAGGGTCTTGCGCCTACCGAACCAGTCGAACCGCTTACACCGCCAGTTGCTCCAGAAGCGGTACCACCAATCGAAGAGCAACCTACATGGTTGCAAGAATTACCGCCTATCGAAGAAGCCACGCCCACGCCAGCACAACCAATCGTAGAAGAGACGCATGACATTGAGGTTACCTCGGCAGAAGAATTGGCAGAGTGGTTGCAGGAACCTACTGCCCCGGCAGACCAAGCCCCGGTGCGCATCATTCCGCCGGAAGAAGAATTGCCGCCATGGCTCCAGGGTTTTGAAGAGTTGGGCTACCAGCGGACAGAGGAACCAGCACCGAGCGAACAACAACCACCAGCGGTTGAACCAATCCCAGCAGAAGCCGAAACTGTCCCAGAGTGGTTGACTGAAGTGGACAAGCCAGCGCCACCTGCGGAAACGCCCGTTGAAAAAGTTACGGAACTACCGGCGTGGCTGAGAGAGCCAACGCCCGAGTCCGCGCAACCAGCCATCGAAGAGCCTTTCTTGGTCGAAAATCGAGAGCAAGCACAACCCAAAGTAATTGTCTCGGAACCGGCGCCGTCCCCGCCACCAAAACGCAAGCGGCAACCCAAAGGGTATGGGCATCTCGTGCAAGCGCGCGCCTATCGGGATGCGAATCGTTTAGACGAAGCGTTGGCGGAATACGATTATGTGGTTCAACACGCGCCGCGTTTGGTGGATCAAGTGATTGATGATTTGGAAATCTTGATTCAACGACTCGATGTCCCGCTGGATGCGCATCGCATCTTGGGCGATGCGTACACGCGCGCGGATCGCTTGGCAGAAGCGTTGGAACGGTATCGGTTTGTTTTGGAACATGTTTCTTAGCGTGATACACAACAAGCCGGGTTTCACCAAGAAACCCGGCTTTTAACGACATCATTTTTTATTTGGAGGAAACATTGCAACGTACACTCGTGATCGTTAAACCCGATGGCGTCCAACGTGGGTTGGTGGGCAAGATCTTGGCGCGTTTTGAAGAACGCGGATTCAAAATTGTCGCCCTCAAGATGGTTCAGGTCACCCGTGAATTAGCAGAACAACATTATGCTGTTCACAAGGGGAAATTCTTTTATGAAGGTTTGGTGAGTTATATTGGCTCCAGCCCGGTTGTTGTGATGGTGATCGAAGGGCACGAAGCGATTAGCGCGGTGCGCAAAATGGTCGGCTCAACCCGCCCTTGGGAAGCGGAAGCCGGCACGATTCGTGGCGATTACGCGCTGATGGGGTTGCGCAATCTCATCCACGCTTCCGATGCGCCGGAAACCGCTGCCCACGAAATCGCATTATGGTTCAAACCGGAAGAGTTGGTGGAATACCAACGCGAGATCGATCGTTGGGTGAATGAATAATTTGTTCTCCCCCTGAACCAAAGACGACGCAGAGTGTTCTGCGTCGTCTTTATTGGATGCGTACGACCACCGGCGCACGTTCCCAAACTTTTTCCAGACGATAATAATCGCGCATGGCTGGACTAAAGAGATGAACAATCACGCCGTTATAATCCAACAAGGTCCACCCAGACTCAGCCGTGCCTTCAACGCCTAAAGGCAAGATGCGATGTTTTTTCAAATGGCGCTGCAGGTCGTCGGCAATGGCTTTCATCTGGCGTGCGTTGTCCGCTGTCGCAATGACAAAATAATCGGAGATGAAGGACACGGGGCGCATGTCCAACAGCAAAATATCTTCGCCTTTTTTATCCGAAATAAGGTCAACGATCAAGTGGGCAAGATCAAGCGAGTCCAGAAATGTTGCCTCCCCCTCCTTGGTGTTGCCTTGATACTAACGCGGATTGACCGAGGTGTCAAGTAACTTTGACTTTTCGACAGGGTACGTTTATACTTTGGGTATCATCTTTCGAACAAGGATTGAATGATGCGCCTCTCTCATCAATTTGGACTAACCTTACGCGATGTGCCGGCGGGGGTGGAAGCAACCAGCCATCAACTTTTACTGCGGGCTGGCTATATCCGGCAGTTGGGGCAAGGCTTGTTTTCGTACCTGCCTTTGGCAAGACGCGCGCTCACCAAAATCGAAAATATCTTTCGCGAGGAAATGAACGCGATTGGTGGGCAAGAGATGACAATGCCCGTCGTGCATCCCGCCGAAGTGTGGAAAGCGACCGGTCGCTATTTTTCGATCGGACCCGAAATGGCACGCTTCAAGGATCGCAAAGAGCGCGAGATGGTCTTGGCAATGACCCATGAAGAAGTAGTTGCCGATTTGTGCAAGAGCGAGATCAAGTCGTACAAACAATTGCCCCAATTGGTTTATCACATCCAAACCAAGTTTCGGGACGATCCACGCCCGCGGGCCGGTTTGATTCGGGTGCGCGAGTTTACTATGAAAGATTCGTACTCGCTTGACCTGGATGAAGAAGGACTGGATAAACAATACCGTGCGCATTATCAAGCGTACTTTAACATCTTTCATCGGTGTGGTGTTCCGGTCATTGCCGTCCGCTCTGATGTAGGAATGATGGGAGGGTCAATGGCGCACGAGTTTATGTATCTCACGCCAGTCGGCGAAGATACCTTGGTCTTGTGTCGTCAGTGTGGTTACGCTGCCAATCGCCAGATTGCGCGGTTTGCTAAAAAGCCAGCCCCCTCTGAATCGCTCAAGCCGTTGGAAAAAGTGGCGACCCCCCATTGCAAAACCATCGAAGACCTTGCCAACTGGTTGAACGTGCCTAAAAGTAAAACCGCCAAAGCCGTTTTTATGATCGCCGGGTTCGAAGCGGCAACCCAAACCCGGGAAGAATTTTTGTTTGTCGTCATTCGCGGTGATATGGACGTGAACGAAACCAAAGTGTCGAATGCGGTCAAAGCGGATTGGTTGCGGCCTGCCACCGACGATGAAATTCGCGCGGTTGGTGCAACGCCCGGCTATGCTTCGCCGATCGGCTTGAAAAATGTCAAGGTGATCGTGGACGATGCGATTCCAGAGTCGCCTAACTTGGTCGCGGGGGCGAATGAAGAAGGTTATCATCTGCTGAATACGAACCTGGGACGCGATTACACCGCCTCGTTGATTGTGGATATTGCGGCGGCAAGCGATGGCGATGCGTGTATCAATTGTGGGAATGCGTTGTACACCGCGCGCGGGGTCGAGGTCGGTAATATTTTCAAACTAGGCACGCGCTACACGGCGGCAATCGGTGCGAATTATTTGGCGGCGGATGGCACGGAGAAACCGATTGTGATGGGATCGTATGGGATTGGTTCGGGACGGTTGCTGGCGTGCGCCGTGGAAGAGCATCACGATGAGCGCGGTTTGAAATTACCGATTACGATTGCGCCGTATCACGTGCATCTTGTTGCGCTGGGCGGAAACGATCCCCACGTTGCCCAGGTTGCCGAGCGGGTCTATCAGACATTGAACGATGCCCAGATCGAAGTGTTGTACGATGATCGAGCGGAAAGCCCGGGGGTGAAATTCGCAGACGCGGATTTGATCGGTTTACCCATTCGCTTGACGGTGAGTGCCAAATCGTTGCAGAGCGGGGGCATCGAAATGAAACGCCGCGATCAACACACCGCGATCATTGTGCCGGAATCTGATTTGGTTGCGCGTGTGCAATCAGAGATCAAAACCTTGTTCGAGGAGGTCGCCGCCAAGGTGGTTCCCATCCCTTTCCAGTAAGGCGTTGATGTTACGTGAATTTTGGGCCTGGGCGTTCTTGGCAGTGAATTGATAAACCGCGTAAGCAGTACAAAAATTTCGCTCGGAAGATTTTTCCGAGCGATTTTTTTAGGCATTCCATTGTCCAGGACTTATTGTGGGCGGCGTTTTGCTTGGTGATGGTGCGCTGGTTGGTGGCGGTGGTGCACTTGTGGGTTGTGGTGATGGCGCGCTGGTTGGCTCTGGCGGTGGTGGTGCACTTGGAGATTGTGGCGAAGGCGCGCTGGTTGGCTCTGGCGGTGCACTGGTTGGTTGTGATGATTCTTGATCGGAAGGATGTGCAGGCGTTGGGCTCGCCGGGGGCTGAGGGGTTGGTTCAACATCCACCGGGAGCGAACCTGTTACCGGCAAAGTTAGGGTAATCGCAGTGCTGGCTTGACCCGGCAATAAAGGAACGTCAGACTCGGGTTCAGTATCGGAAGGCAGCAAGAGTTTTGGGACCTTGGGGGGTTGATCTTGCGGCGTAGGAATCGGGGTATGCCTTGGGAATTCAATGACCGCTGTGCCGGAGGATTGCGTAGGTTTAACTTCGATCACGGCAGGGGCAGATGGGGAACGTGGTCCAATGACAATTGTAATGCCGCTTTGCGTTACTTGGGCAAAGAGCACACCGATGCAGAAAAAGACAAACGATGAAACTGCCATCGCAAAGCCCAAGCTCCATGAGAATCGCATGGGTTGTGCGCGCGGTTTGTAACGGTGTGGCACAAAGATCGCTTGGGCGCGTGCAATCGTGCGATCGGGTGGCGTGATAAAATCGTCGGCGCGAACGAGTTCTTGAATTAGACGAAAACTCGAAACCGTCTCACCACATTCGGCACAAGCCATAATGTGCTCAGCGTTCTCTTGGGTATCGCCCGCTGCATATTTGATTAGTCGTTCATAAGATGGATGAACGTTCATATCCGTAGAAAAAGAGGGTTAAATTTTGGTAAAAAATACGTAACCTAGAATTCCATCTCTTGATACCACGAAGTTGCCCCAAAAGATATTCAAGTACTATTAGAACATCTTTTTCCCATTCTGTCAATTCTTCCGAGCCCCCCATTTCCCTCACGATTGTGCTGTTTGCCGCGATCCAACGTTGCCAAAGGGGAATCTGTTTGACTTTTTCATTGCCCCGTGTATACTGCTGGATGAATGGTTACGGAACGCCCCGACCCAATGGATCGGGGCGCTTGTCTAATGAACGATGCGAGTGCTTACATTGAGTGATCACGTCATCGAATCACTATACGGACCTGCCCTGGTGCACCAAGCCCAGGGGGTTGAATTGGTGCTGTCGTGCGGCGATCTCCCCGCCGATTATTTGGAATACATTGTCTCTGTCCTGAACGTGCCGCTGTATTACGTAATGGGCAATCACGGTAGTGACGGTGGCGAAAAACTCTATCCCGAAGGGTGCGAAAACATTGATGCACGCGTGGTCGAGTACAAGGGTTTGTTGATTGCCGGCTTGGAAGGTTCGATGCGGTACAACAACCGCCCCAAGTTTCAATACACCGAAAACGAAATGCGTGCCAAGATTGCCACGCTGACCCCAGCGTTGGTGCTGAATCGCGCCCGCTATGGTCGCTATCTCGATATTTTGATCACCCACGCGCCACCCTACCGCATTCACGATGCTGATGATTTGCCGCACCGAGGCTTCCGGTCGTTTGTGTGGTTTATTGAACATTACAAACCCCGCTATCATTTTCATGGTCACGTTCATCTCTATGATACACGCACACCGACCCAGACTCAGCACGGAGTGACGACGGTGGTCAATACGTACGGCTATAAAATCCTTGAAATTCCGGCTCTGAAAAAACCCACGACGCACTTGCCGGTCAAACGATGAACACGCCGTACTCTGCCCAAACCGAATCCGATTTTGCCCGCGCGCGCCTCAAGGCATTTTGGCGCGAAGTCCAATCTATGATTGCGCGCCGACCAAACGAACTCGTCTCTTTCGAAGAGGTCAAACATTCACTCAAACCCTTTGGCGAGTTTTATCGCGGCGTGCGGACTGTACCGATTGCTCAAATCATCGGCAGTGCCACGTTGCGCTATCACGACTTTGATCGCGCTTTTTTGCCCAAGCAAGTACAAACCAAAGCACGCTGGCGGCGGGTGGACGAAGCGTACTACGAAGACAAATATCTACCGCCGGTGCAATTGTACCAAGTGGGCGACGTGTACTTTGTGCGTGATGGACATCATCGCATTAGCGTGGCACGCGAACGGGGCCAAGATTTCATTGACGCCGAAGTGATCGAAGTGAAAACCCGTGTGTCGGTAACCCCCGATCTCTTGGCGACGGATTTGGAAATCGTGGGCGAGTACGCTGACTTTATTGACAAAACACGTCTCGACCAACTGCGTCCCGCTCACAACATTCGCTTTTCCGAGCCGGGGGGTTACGTGCGCTTGATCGAACATATCGCGGTGCATCGTTATTTTTTGGGCGCAGAGCAACAACGCAAAATTCCGTGGGAACAAGCGGTGCTCAGTTGGTACGATAATCTCTATAACCCGGTGGTCCAAATCATCCGCCAGCACAACATGCTGAAAGAGTTTCCACATCGCACCGAAGCAGATTTGTACTTGTGGATTATGGATCATCACTATTATCTGAATGAAAATGGCGATGAAGTGGATTTGGAAAATGCCGCTGTGGATTTTGCCGAACGGTACAGTCAACGTTTGGATAAACGGTTGCTCAACGTGGTCAAGCAAGCCGTACAAGAATTTTTGGAGGGCGGAACCCTCAAGCCAATGATCGGAACTTTTTTGAACGAACCCCACAGCACAGACCAGGCAGAAGACAATGCATCAAAATAATTCTAAAATTGTCGCCGTGTTTGGCGGCTCACGTGCATCGCGCAACAGTCCGGAATATCACGAAGCGTACACGCTGGGTAAATTGCTCGCCCAACGTGGGTGGGTGGTGATGAACGGAGGTTATCAAGGCACGATGGAAGCCTCGGCACGGGGCGCACGCGAAAATGGTGGCAAAACGATTGGTGTGCTCTCCAGTGAATTTAAGCGGCTGGCGCCCAATCCCTTTTTGGATGAAACGATTACCAGCACAGATTTATTCTCGCGCATCCGAGAAATGTATCAACGCGCGGATGGGTTTATTGTCTTGAAGGGAAGCATGGGGACGTTGGCGGAACTTGCGCTCGTTTGGAATTTGGCTAAAATCGGCGCTCAAGTCAAACCCATTATTTTGTTGGGCAAAGGATGGCAAGCCGTATTGCGAGCATGGCAAGAACATCTCGCCGTAACCGATGAAGAAGTCCAATTATTACGCGTGGTGGCTCGTCCCGAAGAGGCGGTAGCATTGATGACGCACGTCTTGGGGAATGGAGCCTTCCTCTCTCCCGTTACGTGATCCCAGGGTGGGAGTTATTCAGATTGAAAAGCCCGTCGCATTGCGACGGGCAATTTATTTCAACCGATGGAGTCGAGTCGGCGACTCATCTGTACGCTTTTCGTGGCAACAGACCTGGGTTTGTAGTCGCGCGATTCATCGCACAGTTTGTAGTTGCCGGGGTATTGAGAAAAACCAAGTTATATACTATAATCAAGGTGTCAAGGTCTTGGTATTCCGATTGTGTAGGTTGCCGCACTCGGATGGGTGCGGTATGATCAAGGAGGTCAAAATGCGCCGATTGTTTGTTGTTGCCGTTGTCTTGCTTGCTGTCCTGATCTTGACTGCCGCGAGCACGAGCCAAGCCCAGGCGGCAGGTCCTATGTACCACGTTGTCCAGCCGGGTCAAACGCTCTCTGCCATTGCTTGGCGCTATGGCGTGAGTACTTTTGCGCTTGCTGCGGCAAATGGCTTGTGGAATCCCAACTATATCTATGTGGGCCAAGTGTTGGTGATTCCGACCGGAGGTTACGCGTCCCGCCCAGCACCGTATCAACCCTATCATCCCCGCCCCACGTTCGGATGTTTCTATTGGGTTCGCTATGGCGATACGATGCTCTCGATTGCCCGCCGCTTTGGCGGCGACCCGTGGACGATTGCGCGCGCGAATGGCATCTTTAATCTCAATTGGATTTACGCGGGACAACGCTTGTTCATTCCCGGCTGCAATTAGACCACACCGGGGAACGAGGGCTTGCACAAGTCCTCGTTTTTATTTGGTGCGTTGTGTTTCGATCCGCGATAATCCTAACGCTAGGATCAATAGCATCGCTGCAAATTCAAACGGCGCATAGATGCCTACCCGTTCCCACAAGACGCCCCCCAATGATGGACCGAACGCCAAGCCAATCCCTTGCGCCGTCGCAATGATTCCCAGGAACAAGCCGCGCGCTTGGGCGGGAATGTATTCCATCACCAACGCATTCCACGCCGGGGCAAATAAGGCATAGCCCACGCCCGCTACGGTTGCGCCGAGCGAGACAACTATCGGCTGGGTACTCACCGGCGCAAGTGCAAAGGGGAGCGCGACCAAACTTAACCCCAGCATCAATGGTTTCTGGCGTCCCACGCGATCAGCAAAATGACCGGCGGGAATAATCGTTGCCGCGGTGAGGACACCGGGAGGAACGAGCACTAACGCAAATTGTTCCGGCGTTAACCGCAATACCTCTTTGCCAAAAAGCGAGATCAGAGGCAATAACATTCCCAGCGCGCACGTCAGCAATAAACCGATGACGAACAAACGTGCCAGCGTTGGATTCATTAAACGCATCAACGCGCGTATGGATGCCGCTTCCGAAATCGTTCGTGCACGATGCTGCGTTTCGCGCATCCCGGCAATCACCAGGACGAAGGCTAGCCCCACGATCGCAAAACAAACGCTGAAGGCGGTCGCATAATCTACGCGTCCTAGCAAGAATCCCCCGGCAATCGGACCGAGCGCGAGACCTCCCAGCATCACCATATTGACAATGCCCAGCACCAACCCGTACCGCTCGCGCGGGTACGCATCCGCGATGGCGGCGTAGATCGTGGGCCAGATACATCCCGCACCGATCCCGTTGATTGCGTTCAGAAGCAGAAACACAGTTGGCGATTCAGTGCGCGGCATCACCCACAAAGGCAACGCAGATAACGCAATCCCCATCATCAAGATCGGCTTGCGCGCCCAACGATCCGCCGCCCAGCCCGCCGGCGTCCGCATCACAATATCGGTGATGAGATAGGATGAAAGCGTAACCCCAATCGCGTCCGCACCTTCATGCATTTGATCGTGCAGATACAACGGAAACAACGCGATGAGTTCAATGCCGTGCGCCAGTTCCATCAACACAATCGTGGCGAGCAAGACCACAAAGGTTCGATGATTGACCACAAGGGTTTGCAGGTTCATTTCAGATTGGACGCCTTGCGTTTTTCGATGTCGCCGCGATGAAACTTGTCGTGAATCACCAGAATCCGGAACATTCCCCGCACCGATTGTTTGCCCCAGACGGCGTGTTCGCCGGTGCGTTCCAATTGTGCCGGCGTCAGTGTCTCCAACCACGCCAACGTGTCCGCGCGAGTTTCTTTCAAGGCAGCCAGAATGTCTTCAAACGATTTGGCGCGCCAACGTTCAGTCATCCACGCATTGAACTTGTCCAGTTCAAATTCGCCGGGAAAATCCGGATACTCGGCAGCGAATTCTTGCAATTGTAGCGGTTCGTCCTTGGCAACCATCAGCTTGGCAAACTTGACATTGATGGCTTCTGCCATCGCGACGTGTGCCAGAATGTCTTTGATGGACCACCCGGCTTCGCCGAACGGACGCAAAATTATTTCCCGGGGTAAATTCGCAAACGCTTCAAACAATTTGGCGCGTTCATCGTTCAATTTCTCTTTGATTTCGATGAGCGAATGAGGGGTTGTCATCGTTTTGACCTCCGTCGTGTAGTGCCATTATACCGATGCCTATCGCGTTGCGCAAGACCAACATTCGGATTATTGCAATTTCACAAAATAATCTAATAGTGGCAATATATCAGCATCAGAACAGTCAGGAGGATGCCGATGACGAAATCCCGTCTGGTGCTAATAGTGCACCACCATGAAAGTGCGTGGTGAAACCTCGATTTTTAGCCACGTCTGTCCACGTCTTTCCAGTCTGGTATGCAACTATTTCATGTTGGTGCACTAGAAGAGTATCAACGCATCCCGCTCGAAGAAATGCGTGACCACCATCCCAAACCATATATGCGCGAGCGCGCCGCCGCGTTGCTCAAATTGGCGGATGGACTGAGCATTGCGTTTGTCGCCCACTGGGGATTCTTGCAAACCCTGCTGGAAGACTGTCTATACTTGGCTGGTGGTTCGCTATGAGCTCCTGGGCATCGCCGGCTTCGCCCTTCAACCCGGGCGCGGCCGCAAGCCACTATTTTTTCCCTGGATTTGGCCGCTGCACGCACCCAGCGGGAAGGGGTCTTGCGCCAATCCCCACGCCGCGATGGACGGAACCCCACGCGCTGGCGGCTCCACGATGTTCGCCGCGTGCTGCTTTGGCTTCAGGATCGGAGCGAACCCGCGATCTACCAATGGCTCAAGCGGTTGGGCTTCTGTCGGAAACCAGCCCTCCACTTTATCCACAGCCCCGATCCGAACGATCATGCCAAGGGGAATGCAATTTGAGAGGCTTTTCGGCAAGCCGTCGAACATCCTGACGAAGTAAGCCTACGGTTCGAGGATGAGTTGACCTACTCTCGGCAACCAAGCCCCCGCGTATGTTCCGAGCGGAGCAGGACACCAGCCCCGTGCCCAGCCACGCCCAGGTCCCAACACTCAAACCCGTCTCGCCGCTGTCCTGAATGGAGTCACTGGACGTGTCATCTACCTACAACGCCGCCAAGTAGGGAAGGAAGCCCTGAGTGCTTTCTATGCTCAGATTCGAGCGGCGTCTCCTGAGGCGAAGACAATCTACGTGGTGCAGGATGGCTGGCCGACTCATCAATCGCCACTGGTTCTAAAGGCGGCCGCGACGCATCGGCTCACTCCCTTGTTTCTGCCGACCCCTGCTTCGTGGTTGAACCCGATTGAGAAACTGTGGCGATGGCTGAAGCCACAAATCCTCCACCTTCACAATCTAGCGAATGCTCTGACGCGCTTGCGACAACAGGTGTGCGACTTCTTGGACGGTTTCGCTTCCGGGTCTGAGGCACTCTTGCGATATGTCGGACTATTAATTTGTTAAACTGCAACATTCGCCCGCTCACACTCGCGCCGCCGAATCCCGTTCGACGGCGTTGCGAGCCGACGCCGGTCGGCGTTGGAGCGTTCATGCAGAAAGCGTGATATTCGTCGAAAGAGCGTGAACGCTTGCGGGCGCAAGCGTTCACGCCGAAAAGCGTACAGACGAGTCGGCAACTCGTCTATCCTCCATCGAAATCGAAAAGGCGTGAACGCTTGCGGTTGCAGGGGTTTTCACCGTCCGTCAATAGACCAAGTGATTGAAATCACCACAATCGCAGGCATTCACACTCTTGATGAGCGGAGTTCACGAATTCGCTCGCGCAGTCGTTATGGTTTGATCGCCAAAGGCGCCGAGCTCTGCGCTCGCGGTGGCAAGATTTGTGTAACGTCAAGCATTCAGATAGCGTAGGATGATTTCGGCGCGCGAACGGAGTGATGGTTCCAAGGGATGGGGTTGTCTCAAAAAGGTGTTCAACTCGTGGACAATTTCGCGGACGCATTGGTGCGCGTGGGTTGCATTCAGCGCCTTGTTGCCCTGCAACTTGCGCGGACCCTCGCACCCGCCTTCGGGGATGTGCCAATCGCGCAAGCCGCACCAGCACCCGGCATGGAACAGCAAGAAACCTAGTGGCGTGATCAGCAGGGGGATGGGGTGTGCCAATGCCCACCGGGTTTCGCGCATCAGCGGCCCTTCTTCGCCAAATGATTCATACGCTAGCCAGAAACGCCCGCCCGGCGGAATCAAGGTCCCTAATTTTTGCGCGATGGCTTGGGCAGTGGGGTATGCCAAAGGGGTCTCTTCGACAAACTCGCCATCAATCCAAGTAGGTACGTAAAGGGAGGGACGCCCCGCGTTATATCGGCCCCGAAACACCAAACGCATCCCCAGGTACAACTCAAAATCGCGCTGATCGAAAAAACGGGGCTTGCCTATATACTTGACCTGCAAGACCTCATCGCCGATGGGGTGATCATTCAAAGATTCAAGCATACACGCGCTAATAAGCCTGTTTTTCGCACCTCGCCGTGGGATGTTTCCCCTCTCATCCCTCTCCCACGCCGTTTTGCGGCGTGGGAGAGGGACAGGGGGGTGGGGCTATTCCGCTAAAGAAGGTGCGCAATTCAAGAACGACAGACATCTAACAAGCCTCGCTTTCGCACCCTTGCCTGACCTTGAGCGGTTGGACTAACCACATAGTCTATTTGACAGCGCAGGTGCGAAATCTAGACTGAGCAATGTCTGTCGTTTCTATCGAATCAAGCCGAGTTATGGGTTCGTGGTCAACCGAAATTCGATTCGGTAATTGACGTGGCGGCGCATTGGCATAATCATTCCAACGACTTGATCGCTGGGGTACTGGTCAACGATCTGAACGCCGTACCCATCGCCGAACATAAACAGCCCATAGTTACAATCGCAAATATCGTCGGCTTTTTTCTGTTCCGGATCGGGGAGCGTACCGGAGCCTTCTCCCCACCACTTGACTTTGGCTTCGGTGCGCTTGCCATTTTCGTCAAAAATCTTGACATAGATCGTGTGGTCGTTGCCCGATTCGGTAATGTCTTCAAATTTGAGACTGGTAACGCGCCAGAATTTTTGTCCGCTTGCCACCGTTGCGGGAATAATCCGAACTTTGTCCAAGTGGGGGAGCACTTGGGGTCCTGTGCCCAGACGCGGGTCAACGTACCGCGGCGGCAAGGTGGGAACCGGCTTGGCAGCCACAACGGGAGCGACGGGCACCGGCGTCTTGGTGGGCAAGACGCGCGTCGGTTGCGGACGCGGTGTATAGGTCGGTTGAGGCGTACGCGTGGGTACCGGTGTGTTGGTTGGAACAACGAACGCCACTTTGGGGCGTCCTCCGCTCAGCGGATTACCAGCAGTTTCACTTTTTGCCACAAGCGGCGTGTCATCCGCGTTCGCTAGTTGCAGTCCGCCAACGGCGGAACTGACTGTGGTGATGGTCATCCACGGAAAGGCAACCAGCAGGAACCAAACCGTTAGTGCACCGAGTGTTAACACGCGCAATTTGGCGCCCAGCGAGAGCCCCATCACCCATGCACCGAATTCTTTCCAGAAGGTGTTCTCGCGGTAGCGGGGGCGTGGTGGCGTAGCAGGCGCCGGCGTTGCCGGGACAATCGGTTTGGCCACCGGCTTGGGTTGCATTGGCGTCTGAACGCGCGTTGGAGGCGGCGTGGCTGGTTGGGATTGGCTGGATGGAGTTGCCGGCTTGGGTGTTGCAACTGGCGTGGTAGGCGCACTCGCACGGGGCGGCGTGGCTTGAGTGGTTGCCGGTTTAATCGGGCGGGCGCCGGAGGGCGGCCGTTGCACGCGTGGTGCCGGCGGTGGCGGAACGTTTGCCGGCGGCCGTTGCGCTGGTGGACGCGGTGGTGGCACGGACATACCGGGGCGCGGTCGCCCGGGGACGTTCATAGACGGATGTTGGATGCGACTGAGTCGCTCTGCCATCAGGCGGGTTACGGTGAGTGCCAAGGACGGAAAAGTCTCCATCAGCGCCAAAAAGTCGCCTTTGGCAATCGTCCACAGTTCGGTCTCGGTGAGCGCTTGGGCAGTAGCGAGGTATGCCAAGTTCTGAACGATTTCTTGTTCGCCAAACGAGTCACCGACATCAAGGATATCCAGCATCACCGGCTCACCCGACGGGGCGTGGGTCATTCGTTTGACTTCGCCTTGTTCGATCAAGTAGAGTGTTTGCGCGGGTTGACCGGCAAAGCAAATGATTTCACCGGGGCGAAAGCGCAAACCGCGTACGCGTTTGGAAATTTCCTTGAGTTCGCTCGTGGCAAGATTGGAGAACAATTTGAGGCGGCGCAGATGGCGAATGACAAAATCGCTTTCGCGCGCAGAGAGGCGTTGGGTGAGCGCACGGCTCAACGAGACGCTGATTTCCGGATATTGCACCATCAATTCGTCAAAATCGCTCTTGTAGAGCACCCAAACGGTGGCATCGGTGGCGGCACGCGCACACTCGGCGCGGGTGCGCCCGGTGAGCAATGCCATTTCGCCAAAAGCATCGCCGGGACGCAGGCGTTCTAGCAATTGTGCATCGGAGAAGGCGCTGTCCAGCAAGCGGATTTCGCCGGAATCTACGATGTACATCGCATCGCCGGGGGTCCCTGCGGAATAAATGACTTCATCGGCAGGAATGTGGCGGAGAACAAGCCGCGCGGCAATGAGCGAGAGGATGTCACTGGGGACATCGGCGAAGATGGCAAGGTGGCGCATTCGTTCGACCGCGTCCGATTGATCGCGTTCGCTCAACGATTCGGCGAGGGCGCGGCTGAGAGCCAGTTTGATGGCGGGGTGTTGGCGGATCAGGGATTGATAGGCGGAACGTGTCAGCACCCACACGGTTACTTCGCTGATGGCACGAACGGTAGAGGGGTACGGTTTGCCGGTGAGCATCGCGGTGTGACCGAACAGGGCGCCGGCAGACAGGTCTTCGAACGATTCGCCGTCGGTGGCTTGGGTCATGACGCGCACCTGACCTTCTTCGACAAGGAAGGTTGCGTCGGCGGGCGCCCCGGCTTCGATAAGAATATCCCCGCGTTCAAAGGTGCGGAATTCCAGTTGTTGCGCAATCGCGCGCAAATCGTCTGGCGCGAGTGCACTCAGCAGTTCGATGTGGCGCAAACGATGGTGCACGAGATAGTCTTCGAGGAAGGGCAGCCGGAGACCGATGCTCGCGCTGAATTTCAAGCCGATGCTGGGGCGTTCGTTGATCACTTCTTCCAGATCAGTGCGCGATAACGTGAGCAGATGCGTGTTGGCAGCAGCGCGGGCAGTCATCGAGTAGGGGCGTCCCAATAGCATATCTACTTCGCCCAGCAAACTCCCGGCGCCCAAATTGGCGAGGGTAACGGGATGATCAACGGCACCCCCTTCAATTTTGACCCAGCCCGCAATGATGATAAACATGACCTCCGCTGCTTTGCCTTCGGTGGTGATGAGTTCACCACTGGCGGCTTGACGCCGTTTCAGACGAGTGGTGATCAATTGGCGTTCTTCCGCCGAAAGTCGTTGGAACAGCGGAACAGAGTCAATCGGTTGTGGAATCACGACGTACTTACCTCCAAAAGACCGCCGAAGGTTCGTGCGCTATCGGTGCGGTCCACAGTTCATTTTTGTTGGAAAACGATTTTCCAGCCGCGCGGAGTTTGACCTTGATCGGTACGGCAGTCCGCCGGCGCGTCGCCAATCACAAGATTGGAGACTAGTTCACTTTCGGCGTTGAGAACCCTCGCCGAGTATGTGCCCGGGTGGGCATCGTAATCGGCATAACCAATGCCACGTTCGGGCTTGAGTCCCGTATAAATAGTTTCGGTTATTTCACCACTCTTGATTTCAATGCCGATGTTGGGCAGGTCTTTGCCATTAACATCTTTGACGATGATCCGCAATTTGCCGCTCTCTGGTTCATCGGCACACGTCAAGGGTGTATGTTCCACCACGCGAAACGTGAGAACTTGGGGCACAGGGGTCGCAACGACATACACCGTAATTGGCGTGGGTGCGCCGGGGGCAAGGCGTGATGCTGTGTAAGGCAGTGCCAAGCCGAGGGCTTGCCCTAAATGAATCAAAGCATCCTGGCTGAGTGTCTCTTGAGAATTCTGTTTCTCCCGTGTGATCAGGCGATCGAAGGTCTGGGTGGCGTTGGCAAGCCGTAACGCGGCGATGCGTTGTTGGGCAGTTCGCAAATCCCCCTCTTGCTCGTACGCTAGACTAATGAGCAAGACGAGTTCATCTTTGAGCGCGGGGCGCAGATCGGCAAGGTCGGCATTTTTGAATTCAATGGGCCAGAGCCCCCAAGTAACCCACAACCCCAGCGTGATGCCAAGGATGAAACTCAGCGCTCCCGCTCCAATCAGAAAGCCACGTCCGGCTTGATGGTTTCGGAAAATCAGATCGTCTCCGTTCGACTCCCGATGTTTGGGTTAGCGAGTCCCCCGCCGATGAGTGATGATGAATAAAACTGAGGATAAAAAACAAGTGGTCTTGAAACTCGATTGATGATATAATAATGCTTGACTATTTCGTTCGCTGTGCCGAAGGAGGGAATCGAACCCACAAGAGCGTTTAGCTCACACGATTTTGAGTCGTGCGCGTCTGCCAGTTCCGCCACTTCGGCTTACACCGCAAGTATATGGGAAATTCGCTGTCAAGTCAAATCGGTCGGCTGACTGATTGAGCGTGTTTTCGGCATTGGTCGCATTATTGGATGGATGAACAAGCCTTGATCCACGCAGCGCAACACGATGATGTTGCCGCGTTCAACCAAATTGTGCGGGCGTACCAAGCCCAAGTGTATCGCACCGCGTATCGTGTGTTGGGCGATCAAGCCGCCGCTGAGGATGCCACCCAAGACGCGTTCATCTCGGCGTTCAAGCACATTCGTGCCTATCGCGGCGGCTCGTTCAAGGCGTGGTTGTTGCGCATCGTTACCAATGCCTGCTACGATCAGTTGCGCGCCAAACAACGTCGCCCAACCGCTTCGCTAGAAGCCCTTCTTCTGGATACGGACAACCCCGCGCCCGGCATAGACCGCGCCGCACCAGAATCCCCCCACGATTTAGCGGAACGCCAAGAATTGGGTGAGACCATTCAACGTGGTCTCGCCACTTTGCCCCCCGATCAACGAATGACGCTAATCTTGGTGGACATTGAGGGGCTAAGTTATGACGAAGTGGCGCAAGCGATGCAAACGAAGCTTGGCACGGTAAAATCGCGATTAAGTCGTGCGCGGTTGGCGTTGCGCGATTTCTTGGTCAAGCAAATGGAACTTGTGCCAGCACGGTATCGTCTAAAGAGTGAGCGAGTTTGAGATGTCCGGTCGAAATCACCCTGCCGAATTACATAGTTGGGTTGAGGCGCGCTTGTCCGATTACATTGATCAGCAATTGGCGCCGAATGAGCGTGCCCGTGTGGAACAACATCTGGCTGAGTGTGCGCTTTGCCGTGCGTCGCTTGAATCGTTGCGTTGGACGATTGCGTTGGTCAAGCAAGCGCCAGTGCCTGCCGCGCGCAGATCGTTTGCGTTGCCCGTCCCTGTGCCGCGCTCACAGCCATCGTTTGGATTTGCGTTTGCGCGTTTGGCAACGGCGATGGCAACGCTTGCACTCGTCGCAACGATTGGGATTGATGTGATCACGCGAATGGGTGCTGGCGCACCCACCTCGGTGATGGCGCCGGCGGCGGAAAAACTTGCCGAGCCAACTCAAGTCATCGCACTCGCGCCGACCTTTGCGCCACAACCAACTGAGGCATCGCGCGTCGGTATTGCCTCCGAGTCAGCGCCTTCTGCCGTTCCGCCCGCGCCTGCCTTCGCCGCCACTTTGCCACCGGCACCGACCAAAGCACCAGCACCGTTGCCCTTTACGTCGGCAGTGTCACCAACGCAATCCGCCGATAGCGCAAAAGCGCAAACCCAGCCCGCACGCGCGCCAGCGGCAGGGAGTGGCATCATTACCCCAACGATTGTTGCGCCTACCGTGACCATCGCGCCAACGCAAACCGCAACCCCGGTGCCACCCACAGCAACACCCGCGCCCACGATGGTTGCTCAGGTGCAGCGCGAGCCGGTAGCCGGGGCACCGGTTGCGCAAACTGCCCCCCTCTTGTCGCCCTTTTTCATCATTGAGATTGGATTGTTCTTTGCAGTCATTTTCTTTGGTACGTTGACCGTCTTGAAGCGCAAGCGCTGAGTGAAACTTGTTTCCAAAGCCGGTTTGTTCGATTTCACTTGAACACGGTCAACTCGAACGAATCATCGCGACTTGCCGGCACCGGCAAGCGTTCCCCCGTGTCCGAATCATACCATCCAATCTTGATGCTGTACTCGCCCGCCGCCAAGTTGCCTGGCATGCTCAAGGTGTAAACCTCGCGCACCATTTCATTTGCCGCCCAGCGATTGGTCGGATACGCGCCGTAACGCGGTGAATGATCGTCTTGGGCGATCTTTTCCCCGTTCGATTTTTCGAGATGGACGAACGCCGTGTAACGCTGGGTCATCGCGCGCTTGGCTTGCCAAACCAACGTGAGGTTCAAGGTTGCCGTGTCCAAGTTTTCCGGTTCGATGTGCCAGCCGACGAGCGCGATCTCGTTACCAAACTCGACGGACTGCAAACGCAACGGGGGTGCGGGCGTGTAAATTTCGTACTTGCCGATGGTTTGCGTGCGCGCGTAATACCGATCCAACGTGGAAACAAACTCGCGCGTGAAACGGCGATAGTGATCTACATCCTCGCGCGTGCCGCGTTCCAAAATCACCAACGGAAATGCTCCATCGCGCAAGCCGTCCAGCTCCCAACGTTGATCCCATTTGCCACTGCGCGCCAGCGAACTGTACTGAAACGTATAGTACGCCACCGGCTTGCCAGCCGTTGCCAGCGCGCCCATATCCTCCGAGAGAACGATGCCGGGTGTTTGCCGCAAGAGCGTAGCGAGTTGTTGATTCGCCGGGAAATCGCGCGCCATCAAATCGGCGGCGATGCGCGGGTCATGCCACGCCAGTCCCAGTTGAACTAGAAGCAAACCGGGCAAGAGCAGGTTCAGGGTTTCAGGTTTAAGGTTCAAAGTTGACACGTTGAAACCATTCACCTGAAATTTGAAACTGCTCAACACACAAATCACCACAAGGGCTTCAAAGAAATAATTTTCCCACGCGCCCACCCGTCCCGCCATTCCAAGTGCGGCAAACGCTGTGAGCGCGTACCACTCGAGCACGCCCCAGCGTTTGGTGCGCGCGCGATCAATGAGTGCCCACGCCGCAAGCAAGATCAAGATCGCAAACGTGGCGAAGAAATTTTTGAGCAGGGCGACCAACTGATCGAACAAGAAAATGGTGGCGTTGGATTCAATCAAGCCCAGCGTGAATCCGCCGCGTGTCGCATAATCGAACGCGAGATACAGCGCGCCACCGATCCCCCCCAGCGTGAGGGCAAAGGCAAGTGCCTGTTTTCGATTTTGGGTCCACAAGGCGAGGAACGCGGCGACCGGCGCGGCGAACAAGGTGTGCTTGGTGTAGAGCGCAAGTAAAAAGCAAAACGTAAAGACGCAAAACGTAAAACGTGAATTGGATTTTTCCCAACGCCAAACGAAATAAACGCCGGCAAACGTAACCGCAAGTCCGATGAGATCAACGCGAAAGAGGGGAATCCAGTGATACACGTACGGCGAGCCGAGAAAAAATAACGCGGCGAGCGCGGCAATCGTTCGACGATGCGTCTCTGCTTGGACGATGCGAAAAATCAGCGCGGCAACGATCAACGCCGCTCCAAGGTTCAGTACTCGTCCACTCACGTACCCTTCGCCAAAAACCGGCATCAGCATCGCCGAGAGAAGCATCGCTACCGGCGGATAGTTGCTGGAGGCGTACGGAAAATCGGCGAGTCCTTTGTAAATCGGCTGGCTGTGCGCGAGTTGTTGCGCAAACCACAACACAATGCCCTCGCCGTAATCGAGTTGGTACGGATAGACGAGCCCCGCCAATCCCAGCCACAACGTTAGCGCGAGATACGTCAATGCGCTAAACCAAACCAGTCCCCACAAAAACCGGGCAAGTGTGTTCATCCCGCGTATCTTAACAGAGGTCGCGGTGGGCGTCAAAACGGTAGCCCGCAACAATTTGTAGCACAGGCAATTTGTGGTTATAATAAGCACACTTTTCATCCGAGGTGCGATGCTATGTTTTTGCCTGCTCGAAAAATCATCGTTGCTATTTTTGCTTTGACGGTGATCGCCCTGACCGGCTGTGAAGCCGACGCAACTCCGACACCGCGTCCGACATGGACGCCGCGGGTGGTGGTGCAAGTGATTACGCCAACACTTGAACCCACGCAAGAACCTACCGCGACCGTAACCGTAACTTTGACGATTTCGCCGTCAACCACACCTACCACAGCAAGCCTTGCACGTGCGGCGGCGGCAACACCTAATCCCAATGATCCCTTGTTACCCAAGTTCAAACCATTTCCCCCTGTGCCAATTCCTAGCCGACCATCGAACATTAATCCATTGACCGGCTTGCAAGCCGACCCGGCATTACTGCAACGTCGTCCGATTGTTGCGCGCATCGGTAATGATTCGATTGTGCGCACAAATAATTGGCATGCCGGCTTGAGTGTGGCGGATCTCGTGTTTGAAGAATTGATTGACACGAATGGGTCGGTGTACGCAAACACACGGTACAGCGCCGTGTTTCTCAGCACCGATCCACTGTTGATCGGTCCCATTCGCAGTGGGCGCATCATCAATTTCCAAATGGTGCCCATGCTCGATGGGGCGTTGGTGCATGCCGGGGCTAGTAATGGCACCCGCTGGCTCTTTTCGCAATCGCCAATGGTGAACCTTGACGAATATTTCAATCAGCCGGCGTACTGTTATATGGACATCAAGACGCGTCCCTACCAAGGTCGGTTGTACACCACCGCGTCGCGGATTCGTGAATGGTTGCGTCAGAAAAATTGGGAAGCACCCGTACCGTTGTACGGTTTCAACTTTGCGGATAAAGCACCCGGCGGACAGCCCATCACCTTGATCGGGTTGAACAAAGCGCCCTGGCCCTCGTTTGCGGCGGTGCAATGGCGTTACGATCCTGCCAGCGGCAAGTATCTGCGCTTTGTGGGCGGTGCGCCGCATAACGACACATTATATAGCGTTACTGCCAAGTGGGGCAATGGCGCGGATTGTGTTCCATCCGGCACACCGACCCAAACCCAGATTAAAGCGACGAACGTCGTTGTATTGTTTGCGCCGCATCAGAAAACCGAAATCATCGAAGACGATAACAACTTTGTTTCGGTCTATATCAATTTGGTGGGGCAGGGCAATGCGACATTCTTCCGCGATGGCGTGATGACGCAAGGTAAATGGAAACGGAACAGCGAACAAGAGTTTTTCCAATTCACGGATTCTGCCGGCAATCCATTTGCTTTGCATCCCGGGAATACATGGTTTGAAATTGTCCCTCCGGGTTATCCACTTGAAGTGAAATAGCACGTTGCTGGTCGTGCGTATGCGCGCCAGATCGCGTTTGGTGCAATGAACAACTTTTATCTGATTGGGCTTGTGGGAACGATTGGCAGTGGCAAAAGCACCGTGCGCAAGATGCTGGAAGAACTGGGGGCGTACAGCATTGATGCGGACGCGCTGGCGCACGTCGTGATGCGGCGTGGCACACCCACTTGGCGTCAAGTCGTCAAAACCTTTGGCACCGACATTCTCAACTTCAACGGACGCATTGATCGGCGGAAACTGGGCGCGCACGTCTTCACCGATCCTCACTCGCTTGCCAAACTCGAAACGCTCGTGCATCCGGCAGTCCGCAACTTGACCAAAGATTTGTTGCGTCAGACCACCAAGCCCATCGTCGTCATCGAAGCGATCAAACTCGTCGAAGCCGGGATGCACGCATGGTGCGACGCCCTCTGGGCGGTGGATTGCAAACCCCAAGTCCAAATCGAACGAGTGATGCGTACCCGCAATCTGAGCGAAGCCGATGCGCGCGCGCGGCTCGAGGCGCAAGGTTCATTCGAAGAAAAATTGCGGCTGGCGACGGTCGTCATTGACAACAACGGACCCAAGAACGCCACGCGCGCCCAAGTCGAAAATGCGTGGAAGCAAATCCAGCCCGGCACGGCGCGCGATAAAAGCGCGTGGTTGCTCGATTTGCCAGTCGCAGAAGCCATTGCACCACCTCCCGTTGAAACGACGCCCCCAGTCGAACCAGCACAACCAGAATTCCCCCCGATACCCGATTGGGCAAAGAGCGCGCCTACCGTTGCCCCTACACCAGCGGTCGAACACAAACACGTTGTTATTGAACCGCCGATGCCGGCGTGGGCGCGGGCGGTCTTGGAACTCCAAGTGCGGCGTGCGCGTCGTAGCGATTTGGAAGCGTTGGGGATAGCACTTGCCAAGAAAGAACAACGCCCCACACCCTTTACGCGCGAAGAAATCCTCAAACGCTTTGGCGAGCGCGGGTATCGCATCGCGCTTGCGGATCAACGCATCGTCGCACTGGCGGCGTGGGAAGCCGAAAATCTCGTCGCCAGCGTGCGCGAGATTTGGGCAGAATCGGCGGAGGCGGCAACCCAAGCCCTGCCCCGCTTGTTCGAACTGATCGAAAGCGAAGCGCGCGAATTGTTGTGTGAAATCGTCTTGCTGATTGTGGAACCCGGCGCGCCCGAGTACATCGTAACGCAAGCCCAAGGGTCCGGTTATCAGCGCGAAGAATTGAATGCGCTCCACAAATTGTGGCGGCAAGCGATTCAAGAACGGATGCAACCCAACGATACCTTGTGGGGCAAACGTTTGCGCGAAGTGATTACGCGACCGTTTTAGGAGAAGACGTTCAATGACTGCACTAAAAACTTTTGCATCGCAGCATCCCCGCTTGACGGCGTGGATTGTGTTAGCGATTGGGATGGTCATCATTTTGTTGTGGTCAGCGAAGGATGTGGGACTGTTGCCTACCCAACTCCTCGCCCTTGTCATCGCCACCATTCTCCTTGCCGGCTTGTGCGTTTGGATCATTGGTTGGGAAGACGATGACGAAGAAGCAACCAAACAATCGCCGCAATGAGCTGGGGTTGGCTTTTTGCATTCACCAGTCTTGGCATCTTGATGCTTTTGGCGATGGCGTGGCGCGGCGCGACCTTACTCATTCATCCGCCACCTCGTCGTGCCACGAGCACCCCTGCCGATTATCATCTCCCGTTCGAAAACATTTCGTTTGTTACGCGCGATGGCTTGACCTTGCGCGGTTGGTTCATCCCCGCCGAACAGCCGCGCGGTACGATTGTGGTCTGTCACGGCTACGCCGGTGAATGCTCACCCGATTTGCAATACGCACCGCTTTTTCATCGCCATCATTTCAATACCCTCTTTTTCGATTTTCGCGGACACGGGATGAGTGATGGCAATTACACCTCGCTCGTTTATTTTGAACGCACCGATCTGCTCGCGGCACTCGATTATTTGAAAACGCGCGGCATTGCGCGCGTCGCTTTGCTGGGATTCTCGATGGGCGGCGCGACTGCGCTTGCGACGGCACCGCTCTCGCCGATGGTGGTGGGCGTGGTCAGCGATTCCACGTTTTCGGAACTGTGGCGCGTGGTCGCGCAAAATGTTCGGCAACGTGGCGCGCCCGGGTTCATTGCCACGATGATTGGCTGGCTTGTGGTAACCGTCGCCAGCGTTCGTTTGCGTACCAACTTGTTCTCCGCTGACCCAATTCATCACCTTCATCGCATTGCCCCGCGCCCAATTTTGTTGATGCACGCCGCCAATGACGCCGAGGTGCCGGTGACGCAAGCGTACCAATTATTCAACGCCGCGCGCGAACCCAAAGAATTGTGGATTGTGCCCGGGGCTGTGCATCGCCAGATCGAACAAGTTGCGCCAGTGGAGTACCCACAACGCCTCGTTGAATTTTTCAACCGAGTGTTTCAATAAGTATGCGTATCCAAGCATTTCAAGTTGCGCTCGTCGAGCAGACGCGCAAACAATTGCCGCGCTCACTCAGAAATTTTGAACCGCGTTCCTTTTTCACACTCGTCAAACTCTATTACACCAATCCCAAGTTGCATTACGAAGTCTGGGTGCGCGGGCAGGAGCATCTCATCGAAGTGGGTTTGCATTTTGAAGCGGACAAGGCGACCAACGATGCCCTGCGTCAATACTTTGAAGCGCGTGCCTTTGAGATCCGCGCGCAACTGGGACCGCGCATTGAAGTGGAGCAGTGGACCAATTCGTGGAGCCGCGTACACGAGGTTGTGCCATACACCACACTCAACGCCGAGTTAGTCGAGACCATCGCCAAAAAATTGGCCAAGATGATAACCGTGCTTCAACCCATGTTGAACGAGTTTGAAAAAAGATAGAGGCGAGACAATCTCGCCTCCATCTTTTTATTTTCGTTTGCGGGTTGGCTTGGTTGGTTTGCGCGTTCTCTTCTTTATCGTCTTTTTCTTGGCGGCGGTTTTTCGTTTTGGCTTTGTCGGTGTGGTGGGTGTCTCGACCATGGCGCGTCCCTCCAGCCCGGCAAGTTGCATTTCCAATCGTGCAGCGCGTTCTTGGTTGGCGGCAAGCGTCTCGCGCACCTTGTCCACGATTTCTTTGGGCGCTTTTTGGCTAAACTCGCCTGCCAATTGTTTCTCCGCGCGTTCAATCGCACCGCGCACATTGGCGATTTCTTTGGCAAGCCGCACCTTTTCTTTTTCAAGGTCAACCATTTCCGCCAGCGGCAAATAGATTTCGATCTTGCCCACCACCAATGCCAATGATTGCGCCGGGCGCGTGGCATGCTTTTCGATCTTGAATGCGTCGGTGTCCAAGCGGGCTAGCAAAGCAATGATGTCACGTTGCGATTCGATGAGTGCGGTTGCTTTGCCGGCGGAGATGATTGCCGGGATCCGTTTGCCCGGTTCCACATTGAACTCGGCGCGCGCGTTGCGGATGGCACGCACCACGTCCATCACCAGACCAAAGTCTTTTTCCGCGCGTGCATCAAAAAACTTTTTGTCGGCTTTGGGGAACGGCGCCACGATGAGCGCGTCAGCATCGGTGGGCATCCCCAACGCCTGGAGGTGTTGCCATGTTTCTTCGGTGACAAAGGGCATCGTCGGATGAAGCAACCGCAAACCCATATCGAGCGTGTGCAAGAGAATCGCGCGCGTCCGTTGGGCGGCATGGACATCGTTGCCATTGAGCGCGGCTTTCGATGCTTCGATGTACCAATCCGCAAACTCGCTCCACAAGAAATCGTGAATCGCGCGTGTCCCTTCGCCAAAATCCCATTGGCGATACGCGGTGTTCACGGTGGCGATGGTGCGATGGAGCCGCGAGAGGATCCAACGTTCAGACAGAGTTTCAGGTTTCAAGGTTGCAGGTTGAAGATTGTCTAATGTTGAACCTTGACCATTGAAACTTGAAATCACAAACCGCGCCATATTCCAAATCTTGTTCCCAAAGTTGCGCGCGTGCTCTACCTTTTCCAGATCGAGCCGCGTATCGTTCCCCGGCGCGGACGAGGTGATGATCGTAAAGCGCAAGGCGTCCGCGCTGTAATTGGCAATGACATCGAGCGGATTGTCGCCGGGTTGCGGATTCGATTTGCTGATCTTGCTGCCATCCTTGTGGCGAATCAAGCCATGCAAGTACACGGTGTGAAACGGGGCTTGCCCGGTAAATTCCAACCCCATCATAATCATCCGCGCGACCCAGAAGAACAAGATGTCGTAGCCGGTTTCTAGCACCGAGGTGGGATAGAAATATTTTAGGTCTTGGGTTTCCTCGGGCCAGCCAAGGGTGGAAAAGGGCCAGAGCCCGGACGAGAACCACGTATCGAGTACATCTTCATCCTGCCGGATATTTTTCGAACCGCACGTGGCGCATTCGGTTGGATCGGTGCGCGCGCAGGTTTGATGACCTTGCTCGCAGTACCACACCGGGATGCGATGTCCCCACCACAGTTGCCGGCTGATGCACCAATCGCGAATGTTTTCCATCCAGTTGAAATAGATTTTGTTGAAACGCGACGGCACAATGGTAATGTCGCCACGTTTGACCGCACGAATCGCCGGCTTGGCAAGCGGCGCGATCTTGACAAACCATTGTTCCGAAATCAACGGTTCGACAATCGTATCGCACCGTGAGCATCGTCCCAGTGCCATCGGGTGATCTTGGATGTGATCGAGCAAGCCCTCGCGCTCCAAATCTTCGACGAGTTTCGCGCGCGCGGCATAGCGTTCCATCCCGGCGTATGGTCCACCTTCGCTACTCACCGTCGCATCCTTGTTCATCATATTGATGATGGGCAAGTTATGACGCTGACCAATTTCGTAATCGGTGGGATCGTGTCCCGGCGTTACCTTCACTGCGCCGGTGCCAAACTCCATATCCACCACGTCATCGGCGATAATCGGAATGCGGCGACCCAACGCCGGCAAAATGGCGATGCGCCCCACCAGTTGCTTGTACCGTTTGTCGCGCGGATGCACGGCGACCGCGGTATCGCCCAGGATTGTTTCCGGGCGCGTGGTGGCGACCATAATGAATTCGTTGGGGCTATCATCCAGCCGATATTTCACGTAATACAATTTGCCCACGGTGTCTTCGTGTTCCACTTCGAGATCGCTGATGGCGGTTTCACAACGGGGACACCAATTGATGAGGCGTGGGCCTCGATAGATGAGACCTTTTTCGTACAGGCGCACAAAGGCTTCACGCACCGCGCGCGATAATCCTTCATCGAGCGTAAAACGTTCGCGCGTCCAATCGCACGACGCGCCCATTCGGCGGATTTGGTGTGTGATGATGCTACCGTATTCTTCTTTCCACGCCCACACGTGCTTGACAAACTCTTCGCGCCCCAATTGTTGGCGCGTGATGCCTTGCTTGGCGAGTTTCTTTTCTACCACGTTTTGCGTGGCGATGCCGGCATGATCGGTGCCCGGCACCCACAAGGTAGGGTCGCCCAGCATCCGATGCCAGCGAATCATGAGGTCTTCGAACGTGAGGAACATGGCATGACCGTGATGCAGTTCGCCGGTGATGTTGGGCGGCGGAATCGAAATCACAAATGGTTTTTTCTTGGGATCAATCCGCGGTTGAAAATAGCCGCGCTTTTCCCACCATTCGTACAACCGCTCTTCTACTTGCTGAGGGTCGTACGCTTTGGGCATTTCCATTGGGCTAGACATGCGTGACTCCTTATGATGTCATAAAACGTGATGCGTGTTACGTAGAAAGTAATGCTTGAGTGAGGTAACGTGCTGGCAATTTACCCCACGCCGATGTGACTCATCAGCGCGGGGATGAGAACCGTGACGGTCATACTTGTTTGGCGCGGTGTCATTTTGCACTCTCCTTTTGTACCACCGGGCGATTACCCGGCTGAGGAACACAGCGGCAATGCCGGCAATCAACGCTGGAATAAGGACGCCCATCGCAAGCACCGGCACATTGGCCTTCTCGGTGTTTGCATCAAAGAGCATAATTGCAAAAAAGCCCAGCCACGAGGCGACCGTGGTGAATCCCACGCTGATCAATCCAATCACACGACGATATGTTTGTGCATCGCGCAACGGGTAGAAAAACGTGCGCGTTGCGATCCCAAGGAGCAGACCATTCAACAAGCCGACTATAAATCCGGTGGGTACCCCAAACAATGCTCCCATCACCGAGCCGATGAGCGCGAGCAACAACACGGCGACAATCGCGCGCGGTGCATCCTCGACGTGAAACTCAGCGGGGGCTTGCGAGAGCAAACTGAAAAAGAACAAGCCGTTTGCAAAGACCGCGCCCGTAAAACGTGCCGAGCATCGTTCCGGCAAGTGAGCCCCACGCACCGCCCCGCCACGTCATTCCCCACAACAATCGAGCCGTTGTCATTCTCGCCTCACGTGCAATCTGTATCGCAACCGTTCAGCCCGATCTGTCATTGCGAGCCGCGAAGCAGCGAAGCAATCTCTCAATGTTGATCTAGGGGATGCTTTGAAAGATTGCTTCGTCGGCACAAAACGCCTCCTCGCAATGCCCCCTGAACGGTTACCTGCAATCTACAATCTGCACTCTAAAATCAAAAATCCCCTTCACCTCAAGGGCGAAAGGGATTCGCGGTACCACCTTGATTGGAATTAGGTGATTTAGAGATTGAGTGATTAGAAAATCACCGCATTACCTACTTTCCATCTCTGCGCTATAGCGGGCGAACCCGGAATCAACTCAACGGCGCGCATGCCATTCATTGATTCAACTCCCCGGCGACGTTCGATCATCTCTGCTGTGAAGGGCTTGCACCCGGTGACCCTTCGTCTCTATCAGCGCGGAACCGATCTACTCCTCCGGTTCAACGTCTTGGCGATTCGATTATGGCGTAGATTTTAGCACGAGTTACCGAGCGTGTCAAACGCCGATGCCCTGTTGGCGAAACCATGCCAACGCGTCGCGCAAGGTGTCGTCGAGTGGGCGGGTGGTCAAGCCCAGTTCGCGTGCTGCTTTGTCGCCACGATAATACCAAAACTCTTGCGCGATCTGCGCGGTTGCAAAATCAATTGGCGGATGGCGCATCAATTTTTCCATCAGCCAGCCCGCCGGCAACATCCAGCGATGCGGCAAAACCAACAAGCGTCTGGGATGACCGGCAATTTCGCCGGCGCGTCTAAAAAGAGTTGGAAAATCAACGTTGGTGCCGGCAAGCAAATATTTTTCGCCGATGTGTCCGCGCTCGAGGGCAAGGATGTGCCCCCGTGCGGCATCACGCACATCAATCACATTGATGCCGGTATCGGTTATGCTGGGCAAGCGACCGCGCCAATAATCTACAAGTTGATGTTGCGACGATAGATGCAAATCGCCGGGACCAAAGCAGTAGGTTGGATAGACAAAGATGATCGGCGCGGTGATTTTCTCGGCAAACTCTTGCGCGGCGCATTTCGCAGCGTAATATCGAAAGTGATGGGGCGTGAAAGGTTTGGCATGCGTTTCGTCGGCGGGGTGATCGCGCCAGCCCGTCCCCAGCGTGAAAATCGAAGCCGTGTAAACGATCCGTTCGATCCCGGCATCGCGCGCCGCGTTGAATGTGTTGACTGTCCCGGTATAATGCATCGCCCACACGCGCTCGGCATCGCGTGGATGCGTGAGAATCGAGCCGGCGGTGTGAATCAGCGCGCGACAATTCTCCATCGCACGCGCAAGTGTTGCCGGCGCAAGCAAATCGCCGGTCGCGAGTTCAATGTGTGCGCGCAGATCGGCAAGGTTGCGGAGATCGGCGTTCGCGCGCACAAAGGCGCGGACTCGATCGCCACGTTCGACGAGTCCGCGCACAATCCATGAGCCAATAAAACCGTTTGCGCCGGTCACGAGCGTTACGGCTTTTTCACCCACTTGACGTTGCCCCAATCGCCTTTTTTCACATAGACGATGCCGAGGTTGAATACTTGTCCCACATACACATCGTTGGAAAACGTGAATTCAAATTCATCGGTTTGGGGGTAACCCAGATTGTTGGTTTGCGCAAATTGATAAAGCGCGGCTGCCGTGTTGATGGGCATCCAGGTGAGTTGGCGTGCGGCATTGATCGCGGCGAGATCGGCGACCATTCTGTCCCATTCGACGTTGGGACCCGGGCAATTGGGCTTATCTACCGGATCAATTTCGTGATGACCGATGAGGGTACGGTGGGCAATGTACGTCAGGTTGAATTGTTCCGCGAGCCAAAGCAATAACCGATTGTTCGCGTCGTACATCGCGTCGGTCCATTTTTCATCTGGCATCCCTTCGTGTTCGATGCTGACGGTGTACAGGTTGGGATTGTCCGGCGGTGTCAGGTCTTGCCACGGTGGATTGACGACATTATTGTGCGGGCAAATCCATTTTTGTTGCGTGGCATCCCAACGCAAACCATTCGCAAAGGCGGTATCGTTGACGGACACGTACTGTTCAATCTCACCTTGCTTGCCAATGCAAAAATGGGCAGAGACACCACGCGCGGGATTGTTGAACGTTGGGAAAACAGCGGTCAGTGGTCCCGCCGCAATGTGCAGAACGACGGCTTTCACTTGTTTGCCAGCGCGCCCGGTTTGAAAATTATCGGCGACGATTGGTCGCTTGGTTGCAAAGGGACACCAATCGAGAGCCATAACAACCTCCCTTACCTCTTTACGTTGTCGGTTTCTTGACCCACTTGCAGTTACCCCAGTCGCCTTGCTTGACGTAGACGATGCCGCCGTTGTACACCTGTCCCACATACTTGATGTTATTAAACGTGAACTCGAATTCATCGGTCTGCGGATAACCGAGTTGGTTGTCTTGCGCAAATTTGTAGAGCGCGCTCTCAGTGTTGATGGGCATCCACGTCAACTTTTTTGCGGCGGCGATGACGGCTTGCTCAATACTCGGTTGGGGCGTAGGCGGTTGAATCACAATCGGCGGGGGTGCGCCACCTTGCGCGATGTAATCACGAATCTGCGTGGCTCTGCCGATGCCGAATGAACCGTTGATACCCCAGCCATCCGCCGCAAAGATCGCCGCGCCGAGCACGTAATCATCTTTTTGCAATTCGCTATCGTACCATTTCAACGTGGCAACGTAGCCGGCTTCATCGGTGTAAAAGGTCCATCCGCGTTGCGCCTGAGTGGGATCGGGTAAGGTGCCGCCATCAATCCCGGTCTCGGTGATGACGATGGGACGGCGTGCATCGGCGGGAAGTGCGTTCATCGCACGACGATAGCGCAAACAGAGCCACGATTGATCGCGATCCATCGTGGGTGCGCTGTACTCGTGTAACGAAAGTAGATCACAATGACGTAATCCTTCGGCGAGGTGGGTCCAGTATTCGAGTTCGGGATTGCCGGTGGCAAACGAGTACGCACACGAAACGAGTTTAGCATCGCGCATCAAATCACCCCAGCGCACGTGAAAGCGCGACAAGGCTTGGGCGGTGTTGACGCTATGTACCGGAATTTCGTTATAACTCATCCACGCATCGTACACGCCGCGCATCTTGTCTGCGTCCGGCTTCATCTTTTGAAAAAATTTTTCGGCGCGGCTTTCAGGATCGTCTTCAAAAAGTTGCTCGGGATCATCCACGTAATAGCGACCAATCACAAAGGTGTTTGGTGAAACTTTTTTGATTTCTTTCCACGTATCGAGATTGTGATCCATCGAAAGGGCGAGGCGTGGTTGAGCGCGGCGAAAGTAATCCACCGCATCGAACGAACCAAGACTGATGATATAAATGCCGAGTTTGCTTTTCACGCTACATTCCTTCCGGCTTGCGGACGAACTTGATGTTTGCCCAATCGTTCTTTTTCACGTAAACAATTCCTAGGTTGAACACTTGACCAATGTATTCGTCGTTGCCAATCATAAATTGGAATTCGTCAGTCTGGGGGTAGCCCAATTTCTTTTCTTGCGCAAATTTGTAGAGCGCGGCATCGGTATTGATAGGCATCCACTTGAGTTTCTTGGCGGCGTCGAGCGCGGCAGTGGCAGCGGGATCGTTGGACGAAGGAGGCGCCAGCGTTGGCGGTTGTGGCTGGGGGTGGGGCTGCGGCGGGGGCTGTGGTGGCGTAACAGGTTGCGGCATTCGCACTTTGTAATTGTTTTGCATCGCAGCGAGGAAATCGCCGTGCAGTGCCGGTTTATCAGCGATGCTCCATTTGGGTTCGCCAGTTTGCCAGCGAAAGAGGACCAGGGCTTGAATTGGTTGATTGGCGGCGACAGCGTTCCAATCGTTGATTTCTTTGTACGCGGCTTGAATCCAACCGGTATTTGTATTTTGCCACCAATCGGGGTTGGCGGCTTGGGTCTCGGTGATCAACACCGGCACGGTCTTGAGCGCGGCGGGGATGACCGCCATATAATCGCGATACGCACGAAATTCGGAACGATATTTGTCGAACGGTGGATCCATCTTGCGTTCGCTGGTGATGAGTGCGGGGTTCATTCCGTGCGAGTACGTGTGCAGCGCGATGGCGTCCGGCTTTTGTCCTAAAGCCACGCATTGATTCCAGAGGTCCTGACCATATTTGACCCAATCACCAGCAGGATTGCCGGGATAAGTAGTCTGGGCATTCCAGGGTGCCGGGGCGGCGGTAACCACCCAATCGTCGGCGTGGCTCGGTACTTGTTTGATTGCCTTGCGACATTTGGCAAAACATTGCGCGTATAGATCGGGGGTGATGACTTGGCCGTTGGGACCGCCGGGCCGTTCGCCAGCCAGATTCGTTTCGTTGCCGATAATCCAAATCTTGGCGCCTTTCGATTGTGCGACAAAGTTGGCGCACTGTTGCGCAAACTGATCGTACTGCGACGAGTGGGGAATGGTGCCGTCCGGCTCATAGCCGTGATTCAATCGCACAATCACGCCCAAGCCGGCATTGGTCAAGCCGGTATAATCACCCGCTGGCTCCGAGACCTTGACGCTGATGACCACCCAACCGGTTTTGCCGGCTTGGGCAAAGAGATGCTCGACCCCAGTATCGTGCATCCCAAAGATATGTAATGGAATCTGCGGGGGCACAGTCACCTCCTTGGGCGCTCAAATGATTTTGCGACGGATGGATTGTAATGCCTATGGGTAAAGGTGTCAAGCGCCAAGTCGCGTTGGACGAATCAATTTGCGGCAACCAGAACCCCAAGCGTGTACAGACTAGTGCAACAACATGAAATAGTTGCATACCAGACCGATGGAAAAATGGGTACCGAGACGGCAAAGTATCAAGTCTCCACTACGCCCTTTGACTCGTCTGTACGCGCCGTAGGGCGACGTGGTGTTGGTGGCTGCGACTTCAGTCGCCCGATCCGGCTTGGCACCAGCCCTGTTTGGTACGCTCTCTTGGGCAATGGAATTTCATTTTTGTGGTATAATGGCAACCGTTCGCGAGAAAGGAGAAGGGAGTTTGATTTATCAAATACTCACCGGGCAAATGAGTTATGCGGAATTGGTCGCGCTGTTGATTGCGTTAGTCTTTGGCATCAGCGTGCACGAATTTGCGCATGCCTTGGCGGCAACGTGGCTAGGTGATCCCTTGCCGGGAAAACAAGGTCGCTTGACGTTGCAACCAGCAGCGCATCTTGATCTGGCTGGTTCGTTGATGTTTTTGGTGGGCGGATTTGGTTGGGGCAAGCCGGTGCAATATAATCCGTACGCGTTACGCGCTAGCCCACGCACCGGTCCCGCCCTCGTTGCAGTGGCGGGGCCACTGTCCAACTTTGTTCTCGCCCTCATCATCGGTAGCATCGCGCGCTGGATGCCTTGGTTCTTTGGCACCCCTTTGACCGGGTTGATGTTGTCCAGCGGGCCCGAAGGCGTTTTGTTCAATCTGCTGGTCGGCATGGCGTATTACAACCTCGTCCTGAGTTTCTTTAATTTGATTCCGATTCCTCCGCTCGATGGCTTTACTATCCTGGAAGGCATTCTGCCGCTGGAACTCGCCGAACGCCTGCAAATAGTTCGTCAATATGGATTCGTGATTCTGCTTCTACTGCTCGTCGCTGGCGGAGGCATTCTGGGGCAAATCCTGTATCAGCCCGTGTTGACCGTCTTGCGCTTGCTGATCGGTGCTCGCTTCTAAATCGTTCAGCACAATTTCACTTTTGGGAGGTTAAATGCATGAGTATCTCTAGACTATGGAGTTTGATCGTCTTGGCAGTGGCAATTCTGGTGTTGAGCGCGTGTGGTGCTGCACCGACCGCAACACCCACCGCCAAGCCCACCGTACCGGCATCGCCAACCGTTGCGCCGACCTTACCCCCGCCACCCACACCAACGCCGGTGCCGCCTACAGCAACACCCGTTCCGCCCACACCAACGCCGGTGCCACCCAAAGCCACCACCAAACAATTGGTGAACTTGCGGCAAGGTCCCGGCACCAACTTTACGATTGCCGGTCAAATGCCTGCCAATACCAGCGCGATCATTGTGGGCAAGAACGAAGATGGCAAATGGTTACAGATTGCTTTCCCGGATCCGGCACACCCCGCTTGGGTTGCCACATCGTTTGTAACCGTCACCGGTTCGCTTGATGCGTTACCGGTGGTTGCCGTTGCACCACAACCCACGCCAACGGGTGGCGCCCCTGCGCCCACTAAAGCCGCGGCAGCGACGCCCACGCAAGCATTCCCCCCAGCCCGTGGCACCCTAGGATTCGTTTCATTCAGCGAGGCGCAGAAATCCTACTCGTTGAATAATTTGGTGATCAATCCACGTACCTACTCGGGCGCGTATCTGCTGGGTCCTAGTCCGGCGGATTTGCGGCTGTCCACCAACGCGGCTCCCTTTGCGTGGTCACCTGATGGTTCGCGGGTGGCGTTTGTCTTTGGACCGAACGGCTTGACCGATGTGCTCAAAGTCACCGATCGCGCCGGCAATCCCAAAGACCTGGTGAGCCATGGGGGTGCTAATGCCGCTGGCGGCATCTCCAGCCCTACCTGGACGCCGGATGGCAGACTCATCGCGTACATCGGGATGGACAATAATTACGGGACCCAATTCATCTACACCATTCCCGCTGAAGGCGGCGTAGAACAACGCTTTTTTGCAGCACGGGGTGGCGAAAGTTTCCGTGGCCTCGCTTGGGGCAAGACATGGATTCTCTTTGTCTCGAACTTGACCGGCGCGCATGAAATCTGGCGGCTGAATGCGGATGGCAGCGGACCTTTGCAACTCACCAACGACAAGCGCGAGAATGGTTCACCGGCGTGGAGTCCGGACGGCAAAGTGTTCGCCTACTATTCCAAGCAAGTGGACGGTAGTTACCAGATTATGATTGCGAATGCCGATGGCACCAACGTCAAGAAACTCACCAACGCCGGCAACAACTGGTCACCCACCTGGTCGCCCGATGGTAACTGGATCGCGTTCACATCCACGCGCGGTGGCAGTTTGGCAATTTGGGTAATGGACAAGAACGGTGGTAATGTCCAAATGCTGACGGATAAATTCGGCGGTGAAGGACAATTGCCCGGTTCGTGGCGGTAGTACTGTGCAGTCAACAGTCGGCAGTCAATCAACTGCTGACTGTTGACGAACGACTAACGCCTAACGCCTAGCGACTAACGACTAACGCCTAACATCTAGCGACTAACGCCTAACCACTATGACAAAAACTCGCATTGCGATTATCGGCTTGGGACGCATTGGCGGTTCGATTGGCCTCGCCCTCAAGCGTGCGAAACTCAATTTGGAGATTGTAGGACACGACAAAGATTTTGGCACAGCCAGCCGCGCCCAGAAACGCGGGGCAGTGGACAAGACCGATTGGAACCTGATCGGCGCGTGCGAAGGTGCGGCAATGATCGTCCTGGCACTACCGCTCGATGGCATCAAGGATACCCTCGCTGCCCTCAAAGCGTACGTCCAGCCCGGCGTCATCATCACCGATACCGCGCCCACCAAAGCCCCCGTCCTTGAATGGGCAAACGATTTGCCACGCGGCATACAATTCGTTGGTGGACATCCGGTTTTACGGTTTGATCGCGCCGCTGGCGGACACGGCATTGACGCCGCCGATGCCACACTCTTTGATCGCGCGACGTACTGTTTGACCCCCTCCGTTACGGCCGATTCAAATGCCGTGGACACCGTTGCCAACTTTGCCCGGCTTTTAGGCGCGCAACCGTACTTTATGGACGCCACCGAACACGATGGGCTTGCCGCTGGCGTCGAACATCTCCCGGCTTTGCTCGCCACCGCGCTTGCCTCTGCCACCACCGCCAGCCAAGGTTGGCGCGAACTGGCTCGGCTTGCCAGCATTGATTTTCGCGTGGCAACCGATCTCGCGCCGCAAAACGAACAATCAGCCAACGAAGCATTTATGGCGCATCGTACCGATTTGATTCGCTGGATTGATCTCATCATCGAAGAGTTACGCCGGCAACGCGGCATTCTTGAACGTCAAGACAACGCCGCGATGAAGGCAACGATCAAAGCGATGGTCGAAAAGCGCGATCAATGGTTGAGCGGCAAGTACGAAGATCTCGGTATCGTTACCACACCCAGCGAATCGTTGGGCAGTACGCTTGGGCACTTTTTTATTGGCGGGCTTGCCGAACGCGGCGCACCCAAACGCAAATAATCTGCGCGCACCAAGGCTATGCCGTATCGCATCTTGATGATCGCGCCCACGTCCTTCTTCCTCGATTACGGATGTCACGTTCGCATTCTGGAAGAAGCACGCGTTCTCCAAAAATTTGGACATCGCGTCAAAATCGTCACGTATCCGCTCGGACGTAATCTCCCCGACCTCGACATCGAGCGGACCATTCCCATTCCCTTCAAATCGCGCCACGAAGTAGGTCCCTCGCGCTCCAAACTCATCCTCGATGTTTTGCTTTCGCTCAAATCATTGCAGACCGCCCTCACCTTTCGCCCGCACATCATTCATGCCCACCTGCACGAAGGTGCGCTCATCGGCGGCGTCCTAAGTCGGTTGATGCGGGTGCCACTCGTCTTTGATTTTCAAGGCAGTATGTCGAGCGAGATGGCCGACCATCAATTCATTTCGTCCGCGGGCATCCTTTTCAAACTTGTGCGCTGGCTCGAAGGACACATTGATCGGTTGCCGCATCACATCCTAACCAGTTCCGAAAATGCCGCGCATGTGTTGAGGGACGATTTTCACATCGCGGCGGAGCGCGTTACCGTCCTTTCCGATTGTGTGGACGCAGATAATTTTGGACCGATTACCGACGCCCAGCGCGCAACGAAAGTGGATCAACTCCGCGAACGTTTGCAGATTCCCCGCGCACGACGCATTATCGTGTACATCGGCTTGCTCGACGAGTATCGGGGCACGCGCGTGATGTTGGACGCGGCAAAAGATTTGCTCGCGCGCGGAGTGGACGCCCATTTCGTCATCATCGGTTTTCCCAACATCGAACGGTATCGCGCATATGCGGAGCAACTGGGCATTACGCCGCGCACCCGTTTTGTGGGACGCATTCCGTACGAAGATGTGCCACTGTGGCTCGCGCTAGGCGATGTGGCACTGGAACCCAAGATGAGCGCGACCGAAGCGGCGGGCAAAGTGCTGAACTATATGGCAGTCGGCTTGCCTACGGTCGCGTTTGATATTCCGGTGATGCGCGAGTATCTGGGGGAATGGGGCGCGTACGCGCCGCTGGGTGATGCGCACGCCTTTGCCGATCAAATCCAAACTTTGCTCAACGATCCGGCGCGCGCGCGTGAGATTGGGCAAGCCTTGCGCCAACGCGCACTCGAAAAATTTTCGTGGGAGCGCGCGGGACACGCGATCGAACGCGTGTATGCCAAGGTGCGCCGATGAATCTGCGTGATGAGGCAATAACGATTTTTCGCGCCGCGCTCACTGCCGCCGATCCGCGCGCCGCCATTCAGCGCACGCTGCACTATGAGGGCAATCGCTTGCGCATCCAAGAGCGTGAGTACGATTTGGCGCACGTGCGTCGCGTGTTCGTCATTGGCTTTGGCAAAGCCGGCGCGACGATGGCACAGGCGGTCGAAGAAACGCTTGGCGTGTCGCGCATCGAACGCGGCGTGGTCATTGTCAAATACGGTTACGGCGCGCCACTCGCCAAAATCGAATTGTGCGAAGCCGGGCATCCCTTGCTCGACGAGAATAGTTTGCGCGGGACGCAAAAAATTCTAGTGTTGCTCAATCAAGCCACGCCAGACGATTTGATCGTGTGCCTGATTTCTGGCGGCGGTTCCGCGTTGCTCGCGTTGCCGGTGGCGGGCGTTTCGCTGGAGGATTACCGCGCGGCGACAGATGCTCTGTTACGCGCCGGCGCGACCGTCAATGAATTGAACACGGTACGCAAACATCTTTCGCAAGTGAAAGGAGGCCAACTTGCGCGGCGTGCCAATGGCGCGCAAATCATTTCGCTGATTCTATCGGATGTGATCGGCTCACCGCTCGATACGATTGCATCGGGACCAACCGCGCCGGATTCCACCACATTTGCGGACGCACTCGCGATTGTCGAACGCTACCACCTGCGCGCGCAAATGCCGGCAAGCATCGTGCAACATTTGGAGCGCGGCGCCAGAAAAGAAATCGCCGATACGCCCAAACCCGGCGACGAAATTTTTGCGCGCGTACAAAACGCGATCATCGCCGATAATGCGTTGGCATGCAACGCGGCAGTGCATCACGCGCGTGGGCTGGGTTACCACACACTCTTACTTTCGACGTTCATTCAAGGCGAGGCGCGCGAGGTGGCGAAGGTATTTGCCGCCATCGCCCAAGAGATCGTGGCAACGAATCGTCCGCTGGCGCGCCCAGCGTGCGTGATTGCTGGCGGCGAGACTACGGTAACGGTGCGCGGGAATGGCAAGGGGGGACGCAATCAAGAATTCGCGCTTGCCGCTTCAATTGAGATCGCCGGGATGAACAACGTTGTTGTGCTAAGTGGCGGCACCGATGGCACAGACGGACCAACCGATGCGGCAGGCGCAATCGCGGATGGGACAACGTTGGCACGTGCCCACGAACGTGGAATGGATGCGCACCTATTTTTATCGAACAATGATGCGTACCATTTCTTCGCATTGCTGGGGGATTTGCTCATCACCGGACCCACCGGCACAAATGTGAATGATGTGATCGTTTTGTTAACGCGCTAAGGTGAGTGAATAAAACACGACCCAAAGGATCATCACCTTTGGGTCTTTTTTTATCTGGACAATCTGCGGATCGTTATCTCGACGTTACGGTTGGTGGCGTCAATGGCACTTGGGGAGGTGGGCTGGGAACAAGCGCAGGAGGTTGATTGGCTTTGCAATTGTTCAAACCATTCTGCGCTAACGTATTCCCGGCCTCGTACTTGAGTGCCTGCTCAAAGTACGGAATCGCTTGACTGCATTGATTCGTTTGTCCATACGCCACACCGAGATACGCCATCAGCGCTGCGCTCGTCGGTTCAAACGTGAGCGCGCGCCGAAGTTGTGCAATCGCGTCTTGTGGCTTACCCGCGCCGATCAACGCGATCCCCAATCGCCCCAGCGTTGGCGTATAACCGCCATAGAGCGCGAGCGCCCGTTGATATTCGGGCACCGCATTCACGGGATCGTTGAAAAAGACGCGCAACACTTCGGCGTACTCAAAGTGACGGAAATACAACTCCGGTTCCAACGCAATTGTCTGTTTCCATTCATTCAACGCCAAATCCTTTTGTCCTTGCAACGTCAGCACCCATGCCTGCGCACGATGCGCTTCCGCATTTTGCGGCGCCAGTTGCAAGGCGCGCGCAGCATTTTGCGCCGCGTCCGCCGGTTGGCGGGCAAGCAAATTCACTTCGGCAGAAAAAGCGTACGCGTTCGCATTCTGCGCATCGAGTTGAATTGCAGTCTTGCACACGCTCAACGCATCATTCACTTGGCCATTCCACGCCAGCGCGCGACAGAATTGCGCGTGGGCTTCGGCATCGTTGGGCGCACGTTGCACCGCGAGTTGCGCCCGATTCACCGCATCGGACATCAACCCTTTGAAGGCGTACGCCCGCGCCAGCCGGATCAACGGCAACGGGTTTTGAGGGACGATCTGCGCCGCACTTTGATATTGCGCAATCGCCGTATCTATCTGGCTCTGCAACACAAACTGATCGCCCGCCGCAATCAACGCCGGCACTTCCTTGCCGATGGTAGGAGTCAACACAGTGGCAACCGCGGTGGGCGTGGGTTGACCGCCGATCAAGCCGCTCAAGAATTTACTGATGGGTCGGTTGGGCAACACCAAATCCAACACAATCCAAAAAACGATGACGGCAATCAACGCGACGATTGCCGCGCCCAGAATGAGAGCGGGACCGCTGACCGGCAACGATGGCGTTTTGAGCGATGGCATCGGTGGGCGCCGCTCGATCCGTTTGGGCGCGACGTGCTCGGGTTGCGGAGGTGGCGCAACAGCCGGCGGCGGTGTCGGTTCGACTTTGGGGGCAGGCGCTTCGATCTTGGGCTCAACCTTGGCGGGGGGTTCGATTGGGGGCTCGACTTCGGGCGTTTCGATTTTGGGTTCAGGTGCAGGGGCAGGGATCTCGCGTGGCGGTGTGCCGGGAATCCAACGCACCCCATCGAACGAGTACCATTTGCCGCTCTGCGCGCCGATCATCCACCAATGACCAGACTCATCCTGAAAACGTAATTTACTCACAGCGGCTTTGAATTCTTCTTCGGTAATCACGCCGACATCGAGTTTGCCTTTGAGTTCAAAAAACTGTCTTTCCAAATCCTGGACAATCATTGCTCGCTCCTTATCCGCGCGCGATGGCTTGGATAAACGCCTCAAAGATACCGCTCATGCGCGGATCGTCATCCAACATCCATTCAGGATGAAACTGGACGCCCAACGCAAAACGTGCCTGCGTTGCTTCGATCCCTTCGATTACCCCATCTGGCGCACGTGCCACCACACGAAAGCCGGGCGCAATTTGCTTGAGGGCTTGATGATGCAAACTGTTTACCTCAAGACGGGTTGTGCCCAGCGCGTTTGCCAATTGCGAGTTCGCCTCAATCTCGATCGGATGCGCGTGAAAGGTGTACGGATTGCCCAGGATGTGTTGATGCTGGATAGGGCTGCCGAGTTGCACGGAAATATCTTGATACAAGGACCCGCCGGCAGCCACGTTCATCATTTGAATACCACGACAAATTCCGAGCAAGGGTTTGTTTTCGGCAAGCGCCCAACGAATGAGTTGCAATTCAACTTGATCACGCGCCGGCTCCATTTCGCCACAGAACGGTTCGACCGGTTCGCCGTACTCGCGCGGATGCACATCCACACCACCTTGCAAAAGCAAGCCATCCAGTTGATCGAACAGCGCACGCAACGTGTCGTGGCTGAGATTGAGCGGAATGAAGACCGGGATGCCGCCGGCGAGATCAACCGCGCGCGTATAGGTGGCAAGCCCGGCATAACGCACGATGGTTTCTTCTTGCATGGTGCGCGTAGGAATCCCGATGAGTGGTTTCACTTTATCCTCAACGACGATGATCGAATAGGATTACTCAACCGCCCCAACCCTTCGACCTCCACCTCAACGACATCGCCCGGCTTGAGATAGACCGGCGGGTTGGCGAAATGCCCAACGCCGGAAGGCGTACCGGTGGCAATCAGATCGCCCGGCATCAGCGTAATGCCTTGCGAGATAAAGGCAATGAGTTGAGCCACACCGTTGATCATGAACTCCGTGTTGGAATTCTGACGCAATTCGCCATTGACCCAACAGCGAATCGCTAATTTTTGGGGATCCGCAATTTCATCTTTGGTTACAATGTACGGACCAATTGGGCAAAACGTATCGAGCGATTTGCCGCGTGTCCATTGCTTGTCTTTTTCCTGCAAATCACGTGCACTGACATCGTTCAAGTTCAGATACCCAAAAACAAAATCGAGCGCCTCCACTGCCGAGACCCGCTTGGCACGTTGACCAATGACAACTCCCAGTTCCGCCTCATAATCCACTTTGTGGGTCAGTGTGGCATCCCACGTGATCGCCTCGCCCGGTCCAATGATCGAACTGGGAAACTTGGGAAACAAAAGGGGGGAAATCGGTTGCTCTGCGGTAATGCCTTGCTCCTGACGATGCTCCCCATAGTTCAACCCAATCGCCACGATCTTGGAGGGGTTGGACAAGGGCGCGAGCAATTTCACTGCGTTCAACGGAAACGAAATGCCCTCAATGACGCGATGCCCGATAAACTCTAACGTCTCATTCGCCGCCTCCCACGCTTCCTCACCCTGCCGAATGAAATCCAACACATCGGTCGCCAGATATTTGGCTTCCATCCCACGCGAGGCAAGGTGCATCGCCCGGGCGAGATTCAAATCCACAACAGTCTCACCACGGAGCGCACCCCAGCGGGTTTGTCCGCCTGCGATAAACGTAACAACTTTCACGCGATCCCCCATTGCGTCAAGATTTGGGATTTATGATTTTTGATTTTACACCAACTTGAGGATGCACGCAAAGTAGAGGCGTAACTACTTGGACGATTTCACCTCAAGCCGTCGTCCATCGGTCGTTAATTCGATGGTGCCCTGCTCATCGGTACGCAAAACCGTCGTGTCAGCGAACAGCGCGAACGATGCGGGCGATGGTTGGGCGCGTTCGCTTGTGCCAACAAACAGGATCACAAGGGATGGATTCACGGCTTGAACAAATTCTGGTTCCACTTGGCGCGGCGCAACCCAAATGGTGCTTGCCCACTCGTTCGATGCGAGGAGACCTTGTTCGTCCACACTCACGCTGTCCCCAAACAACACGGTTACATTGTTCACACGCAAACGCGCGACCGAGGGGGCAAGCATTTCCAACGTAACCCCGTGATCCAGTTCGATGTTCAAGCCGGCTTGCGTAGCGATACGAGGGATATTTTTCTGTATTATCAACTCATGCCACTTGTAGTATGCCGCCGATTTGCTCGTCGCCTCAACTTGAATCACTTGCCGAACGTTCAAGCGTTCGAGCACGGCAACCGCACCGAAAAGATGTTCGTCATCCACATCGGTCAGCACCAACACATCAAGCGTGCGATCCCAAAAGGGCAGTCGTTCGCCAAGCGCCGCGAGCGTTGCGCTGGGGTTTGCGCCACCATTGATCAGCACACGCACGCCGTTCGGCGTTTGTACCCACGTCGCCGCCCCGCCTGTGTCCAAAAACGCAACGTGCGTTTTGCCATCGGGCAACACGCCCGCCAAATTCCAAAGCCACATTCCAAAAACGAGCACGATGCCGGCAAACCATGTCGCGCCAGCAAACCCACCCGCGTTCGATGGGCGAGTGGTTACAAAAGATGATGAACGCAAAAAGGTGAAACCAAACAATAGCGCATAGTACGCCAGCAGAATCAAAAGATCAAAACGCCCGACATCCATCGAGGCAAAGGGCAAACTGGCGCTGAATTGAACGACGCTAATCGTAAATTGTGTGAACGCCCACGCGATCCAAGCGATGAGTTGTCCCACCGGTTGAACCATCATTGCCGCCAGTGTGGCGATGCCGCCAACAATCATCACCGCTGGCTGAACCGGCAACACGATGAAATTGGTCAGCAAGCCAATGAGCGATAGACGATGAAACGTGAACACGATCAATGGTGTGGTGGTGATTTGCGCCGCTAGCGTAACCAAAAACGAATCGTTGAGAATACCGACGATTTGTTGCGCGCGTTCCGATGAAGTCAGGCGCGTCATCGTGTTTTCAAACCACATGGTCAACGGCGTAACGTAGAGAATCAAACCAAGCGTTGCCAGAAAACTCAATTGAAAGCCCACATCGTACAGCGTGAACGGATTAAGCGCGAGCATCAAGAATGCCGCAATGGCGAGTGCGTTGAGCGGCGCATTGGGGCGATGGACATGGCGTGCCAAGACCGTGAGCGACCCCATAATCGCCGCGCGAACGACGGACGCCCCGGCACCGACCAACAAGGTATAGATTGCCAAACCAATGATGACCACCAGCGTGGCGCGTTTTTCGCCCACGCTGCGCCGCGCCAATTGCAAGAGCATCCCGGCAATGATCGAAATGTTAAAGCCGGAAATCGCAACGATGTGCGCAGTGTTCGTCGCGCTAAACGCATCTTGGACACTGCGCGGAATACCAGATTCGATGCCCAACAAAATCCCGGCGAGCAAAGCAGCGGCGGGTTCCGGAAAAATCGTTTGAATCGTTCGATGCGCGCGGTCGCGGAAAGCATAGAGCGCGGTGAAAAATGGATCGCCTTGATCGCGCGCGAGGATTTTCACACTGCCGTACACGCGCACAAGTGAATGAATGCCTTGCCGCGCCAGATAATCCTTGTACGAAAAATCGTCGAACGTGGGCGGCGTTTGTGGCTCGCCAAACACTTGAATCTGGTCGCCGTACCGCACATCGGTTTCGCGCGGGACTTGGACCAGCGCGAGCCCCTCAACCTCGTGCCACGTATTTTCCACGCGCACGCGCGTAACCGATAATCGCAGATGAGTCGTGCGGTCGCGTACGTCAGGCGCATCGTTGATCGCGCCCACGAGAAGCATCGTCCCATGATCGTTGTAAAAGGCGAGGTCGGTTTCACGCCATTCGGTTGGCGGCAATGCCGTCGTGTAACGCAAGGCACCGAGGAGAAAGATGAGGAGGCAAATATGAACAAGCCGCAGCGTGGCATCGCGGCGCCAGATCAACAGCAAGCCGATTGGCAAAACAAGCCACCATACCCACAACATCGTTGGCAAGGTGATGATCGAAGCGACCGCAATTCCCAGCGCCCACGCAGCGGCAACATAGACCATCGTCATCGCACGTATTCTACAACAACCCGCCACCCGACGCAATCGGTTTGACGAAAGAGATTGAGGGTGTTAATATCATTCTAGACCGGCTGGGCAAAAAAGAATTGTTCGTTCACGGTTGGCGCGCCAGCAGTCGAATGAAAACGGACTACGTAGGACAAATTTGAAATTTGTCCCACATTTTCGAAGGAGCCACGATGGGCAGTCTCCTCCAAAAAATTCTCGAAGGTAATTTTAGTTCGCCGCTCACGTTTGTCTTCATTCTCTTTGTCTTGCTCGCACTCTATTTTTTGATTCGCCTGGGCTGGATTTTCTTCGTGCGCGGCGATGAATTTGTGGACAGCGTCGAAGGCAAAAAGCAGGTCAAGAATACCGTGCGCTTGTTGCTCATTTGTATTTTCATCGCCTTGTTCAGCGGATTTATCTTTGAATTTGTGCGCGCGGGCAAGGACGCGGTTGCGGCGAGTGCACCCGGGATGGCAAAGGGTTTCTTCGAGTGGCTGTTGGGTAAATGATCTACCGCTTACGCAGATGGCGCCGCTTATTCTTGATTGCGCTGACGATAACCTTATCGGCAATTTTCTTTTCGATCTTGGGCGCATCGGTCGTGTCCGCGCAAGGACCGACCCCAGCCGGCGACACCGAGCAAATCGCGACGATTCTGCGGCTCATCCTCGATACATTGCAAGGCAAACCCACACTCGGCGCAGACGTTTTGTTCGAGCAAGCCAAGCATGCGGCAATCCAACTTGGCGCTTCCGATTTGTTCTTTCTCGATTTCGGCAATCCGAATCTGCCGTTCAATCAATTTGCCACTACGCTCGCGCGTAACTTGCTCGCATTGACTCCGCTCTACGCACTCGGTTATCTCGTTGTGCTCATCATCGGCGTCTGGAAAGAACGTCCCATTCCCAATCCGATTTTGTACGCCGCTCTCGTCGCCGGGGTGATCATTTTTCTCGCCTCGTTTGCGATCATCACGCAAGGGCTCGGCGAAGTGGGCCGTGCCATCGCTTGGACGATTGGCGGGAATGGCAATGCGATGTTCGCGCGCGGCGCACTGCTCGATACAATCATCCAAATTTTGATCACGCTCCAAAGGAATGGCGGGATTCTTTCGATTCTCGCGCTCATCGCGTCGCTCGCTCTGGCTGTCGTGATTCTGATTCAACTTGTGTATCGCGGCTTGGCCATGGCGATCTGGCGGCTCATCGGTGTATTACTCATTCCGCTTTCAGTTCTGCTGGAAGCCAGCCATCCCAAAACCGCCGGCAAGGTCATTGCCGGCTTCTTTGAAGCGTGGCTCGATCTGGTTGGCAAGATCACGTTGCTCTTGCTGGTGCTATCGCTCGCGAGTGCAGAAACGTTTGCCAATTACGTTTGGCTGGTACTGCCGGCGGGCTTGCTGATCGTTACATCGTCATGGATATTCTTGAAACCGTTATACACCCTGCTCCGCGACGCATTCACCCGCGCGTGGAAAACTATCGCGCCCTCTAACGACCTTGAACCTGCTACCCAACTTTCGTCTGCCAGTGAAGCGGCACGCGCGCGG
>DAOUAL010000060.1:0-4405 GCA_034433515.1 Anaerolineae bacterium
TGGGTCTAGATGCGACGACCCTCGGTCAACGTTTTACCGTCCTGACTCTGAGCGTGGTCTATCGCGGTTGCGCCATCCCCGTAGCGTGGACGGTGCTCCCTTAAAAACCTACCCTTGAGAGGATGAGAGGGGGGAACATCCCACGGCGAGGTGCGAAAAACAGGTTGAGTAGTTACCGAAAGGGTTAGTCAGCAAGCCTGATTTCTATCGGTAAGTCAGGGGTGCAGAAAACAGGCTAAGCTTAGTTTCGCCAGAAACGCCCACGGCGCTTATCTTCAATCGTCTGGGGTTTGACATTCTCGTAGAATCGAATAGAATAAGGGTAGATGAGCCAGAGAGGGCACACCCCTCTCTGGCTCTCTTTTCACACCGGGACGTGTGATGCGGATGCCTCGATGCATCAAACTCTACATCATTTTTAGGAGGACGTATGTCTCTGAGTGATTCGCAAAAACATGTCTTGGAGCAAGCCAAAGCCGATGGCGTGCAATTCGTCAGTCTGCAATTGACCGACGTGGTGGGCGCCATCAAGAACGTTACCATTCCGCTCCACAAGCTCGCCGAAGTCCTTGAATCCGGCATTTGGTTCGATGGCTCTTCGATTCAAGGATTCACGCGGATCTATGAAAGCGATATGTTCATGATCCCCGATGTGAACACTTATCGCGTGCTGCCGTGGACGGAAGGCGATCATCGTTTGGCGCGCATCATTTGCGATGCGTACACGCCGGACGGCGAACCGTTTGAAGGTGATCCCCGCCGCGTCTTGCGTCGGCAACTTCAGCGCGCCGAAGCGATGGGATTTCGCTATGTCACCAGTTCCGAGCCGGAATTTTTCCTCTTTCGCAAAGGTGATGGCGATGCCAGACCGGTGGTGCACGATGTGGCGGGCTATTTCGATTTTTCCCCGCGTGATCTTGCCTCCGAAGTTCGTCAAGACATTATCCTTGCGCTGGAAGCCATGGGGATCGAGGTGGAACGGGGTCATCACGAGGTTGCGACCGGTCAGCATGAAATCAACTTTCGCTATGCCGATGCGTTGACCAGTGCGGACACGTTGATGACCTTCAAGTACACGGTCAAAGCCATCGCTCAAGCGCACGATTTGTTTGCCACCTTTATGCCCAAGCCGATTGCCGGGATCAATGGGTCAGGAATGCACACGCATCAAAGTCTCTTTGATCTCCAAGGCAAACAAAATTTGTTTTACGATGCCAAGGATAGTTATCATCTCTCGCCACTCGCGTACAGTTTTCTGGCGGGACAATTGGCACACGCACGCGCGCTTGCCGCCATCGTTGCCCCAACCGTGAACTCGTACAAACGTTTGGTGCCTGGTTATGAAGCCCCCGTGTATATTTGCTGGGGTCAGATCAATCGGTCTGCCTTGATCCGCATCCCCCGTTATTCGCCGGGACGTGAAAAGGCGACCCGGATGGAGTTGCGTTGCCCGGATGGAAGTAGCAATCCCTATCTCGTTCTCGCTACGATGCTGGCGGCCGGGTTGGATGGCGTAGAAAAGAAGCTGCAACCCCCCGCGCCAATCGAAGAGAGCGCGTACGAATTTACGACTGAAGACTTGTCAGAACGCGGCATTGGTGTGTTGCCCGGCTCGCTCGCTGAAGCGTTGCAAGAGTTGGAAAAAGATGCGGTCTTGCGCAATGCCTTGGGCGAGCATGCCTACAAAGCGTTTATGCGTGCCAAGCGGCGTGAATGGGATGAATATCGGATGCAAGTTTCGGCGTGGGAGTGGAACAGATACTTTGAAGTGGTTTAGAAAGAGACCTGTCGGGGCCTCACCCGACAGGTCTTTGCATTCTTGCAATCTCTTTACGAAATCTTTCCGAATCAACTTGACGTCGCAAGAAAGTGTCCGGTATAATGCGATTAACGATTGATGATGACAATCCTTGCGAACGAACTCACCATTTCAATTGCCGATTTGCCAATTACCCTTCAGTTCGATCAATTGGATGTGGCGACGCGCACGAAAATCGTTGAACACTATGCCGATTTTATTGTGCCATCAGCGCAAGCCCACTATTGGGTTAAGGTTCGCGTGGAGCCGGGCGCCGAGTTTATCCCATTTGGCTTTTCGATGGCTTGGCAAATCCGAACTACCAGACAGAATGACCGGATTGATTTTGAATCGCATTGCGAAAAGGGCTGGGTGGATGGCACCACCCGGCGCGGTGAGTTGGTGATTCGTCCGCGCGGCGGCAATATTGAAAATTTTTTGCGCGTGTTGTATGCGTGGCTGTGCATTGAACATGGTTCATTGCTGTTGCACGCCTGCGGGATTATTCGCGATCGGCGCGGTTATGTTTTTTTTGGACCCTCGGGTAATGGCAAGACGACCACCGCGCGACTTTCTTCGCAATACACCATCCTGAGTGATGATTTGATTATCATTAAAAAGCATCAAGACCGCTTTATCGTTTGCGGCACACCGTTTCGCGGCGATTTGCCGGAAGCCCCGCGCACGAATCAATCTGCGGAGTTGGTGGGCGTGTTTGCGTTGACCAAAGATACACGTCATTACCTTGCGCCGCTTGCATCATCCGAAGCGGTGGCGCGGCTCGTGCAATGCGTGCCCTTTGTGATGAGTCAGCCAGAAAACGCGATGCGCGTTACGGACATTTGTGTTGATCTTGTGAATCGTGTCTCGGTGCAAATGTTGCATTTTCGACGGGATGCCGGTTTTTGGGAGTTGATCCGATGATAGATTTGGCAAAATACCCTGTCCCCCATTCCCAAGTTGCAGCACGGGTGGTAGATGGCACGGCGATTATTGTGATGGCATCGTCAGGCGAGGTGATGATGCTCAACGCGATAGGTTCGCGCATTTGGGAATTGCTGGATGGCACGCGTACGGCGCAAGAGATTGTTCGCGCAATCGTGTCCGAGTACGAGGTAATCGAACAACAAGCGCGCCAAGATGTGGAAGAATTTCTTCAAAAGTTGATGGACGCCGGCGTCCTAGTACTTTATGACCAACCCGCAAATCAAACACCGTCTTGATGTATCAAAGCAGCGAATTCTTTTATCTTTATGGAGAGACCAAACTCGCAGGGCTGTTGCAGAGTCTATTGACAGGCGGTTAAAACCGCTACAACAACCACGCGAAACCGACCTACATCGGTTCCTACATTAGTCGCCGTAGGGCGACTTGGGGTGTTGGTTGCTGCGACTTCAGTCGCTCGATCCGACTTTGCAACAGCCCTGCCAAATTCGCCATACCCCCTTGATTTATTTCTTTCCTTGTGCGATAATAGAAGAAAGGCGGCAGGGCGCTACGATTCGTTCCTGCCCAATGGAGCAGTCTAATGTCAGTCGCAGGTCCCGCTTCTCAACTTGGGGAAGCGAATCTATACGAGCAGTTTGTTGCCCAGTCCGGTAAGGCCCATCGTCTTCTCTCCGCGCATTGGGAACTCACCTATCGGTGCAATGAACAGTGCACGCATTGTTATCTGGATGTCTTTGCGCCGAATGCCGTTGTCCCTGGCGAGTTGACGACGGAGGAATGTTTCCACATCATTGACGAGCTGGCAGAGTTGGGTACGTTGAACCTAACTTTTTCCGGCGGCGAAGTGCTCACCCGGCGCGATTTTTTCCAAATCGCTGAATACGCCCGGGCAAAGCGATTCTTGTTGCGGATCATGACCAACGGGATCCTCATCAAGCCCGCCGTTGCCGATCGCATTGCTGCGCTCAATCCGTACGCCGTCGAAATGAGTGTGTATAGCACCAAGCCGGCCGTGCACGAAAAAATCACGCGCATTCATCGTTCCCACGAGTTAACTTTACGTGCGATGCGTCTTTTGCACGAGCGCGGCATTCGGACGGTGATGAAGACGCCGTTGATGCGCGAAAATGTGCGCGAGATTCACGAACTACGCGCGTTGGCACAAGAGTTAGGGGCGCAATTCCGGTACGACATTACAATCACGCCCAAAGACAATGGGAGTCTCGCGCCGCTCCAACATCGAATCACGTACGATGATTTGGTTTGGCTTTTTCGCGAAGAGTTTCAGCCCGGCACTTTTCAATATCGAGAACGCAAGCCCGATGCGCGCACATGTGGCATCACGCAATTTGCGATTGTGATTGATCCATACGGCACAGTGTTTCCGTGCATCCAGACACGGATCGCGGCGGGAAATTTGCGAGAGCGCCCGCTGGAAGAAATCTGGCGCTCGTCGCCGGTGTGGCAAAACCTGAATCTCACCTTGAACGAATTGCCGGTCTGCCGTACCTGCGAGTTGCGCAACATTTGCGTACGCTGTCATGGCATCGCATTAGTAGAAGATGGCGATGTACGCGCACCAGCCATGGTGAATTGTCGCGAAGCGTTGGCGAGGCGGCATGTTTTGATTGAAAAGGGAGAATTGCCAGCCGATTTCCC
>DAOUAL010000061.1:0-36700 GCA_034433515.1 Anaerolineae bacterium
ACCCCAATCACATCCGCCACCCACTCTATTTCCAGTTCGCGCAATTTCTCGCGCGTCGGCGCACCCGTCGCCGGATTCCATCCTTTTAATTTGAACACCTCGGTCAACGTTTGTTCAAACTCCGATTTGGGAATCGCCACGCCTTGCAATGCGCCGTTCTCGAGGGGTTGATACAAGCGTTCCGGCAAATAATCGTTCACGCGCGAAAATCCTTCGCGGATGTTGAACGCGCGCGCCAGATTTGTCGCCCGTTCGCCGATTTTCAGCAAATCCTGCGCGGTAATGTCCCAACCGGTTGCCGCGCGAATAGCATTCACAACTTCATCCACCTGAATAAACGAACGCGGTGCGGGACCAAAGAAACACAAGCCGGTCACCTTCTCCATACTGTTCCAATTTTCCATGATGAAATAGTTGCGTGCTTTGCGCGGCGAAAGTTCGCGGGGTGGCACCGCTTCGATGCCGAGCACCGCCGCCCCTTTGAACCCCACCGATTCCGGATTCGCAATCATCGGATCGTGAATCGAAACGAGATGATCGGCGCCCGCATCATTGATCGCATAACCGATACCTACACCGACCTTGCCACGCGGATCGTGCATCGGCAATTCTTGCCCTTTGACGTGCATCGCAAAAAATTTCGCGTCGCCGCCGATCACCTCCGCCGCACGTTGCACCCCTTCCGCCAACAGATCGCCAATCCCCCGCCGCTTGGCAATCCACTCGACCATTTTGAGCATTGCTGGCGCATTACCAAAGCGCAAAGGAATGCCTTCCGTCTCCTTCAACCCAATCAACCCGTGCTCAAAACATTCCATCGCAAACGCCACCACCGAACTCGTCGAAATCGTATCGAGACCAAAACGATTGCACAACTCGTTCGCTTTGGCAATCGCTTGCAAGTCGCCAATCCCACAGTTGGGTCCAAAGCCATCGAGCGTTTCGTACTCGGGTCCGCCGTACGCCTCGCTCACCTGGTAACGATCGTCCACCTTGACCTCGCGCTTGCATCGCACCGCGCAGGCGTAACAACTGCGGCGTGCCGTCAAAAGTTTCGACGCGTACTCTGACCATTTGACCAGATCAACATTCTCGAACGCGCCTTGATGAAAATTACGGGTGGGCAAAATGCCGGCGGCGTTCAAGCCCTCCACTAAACCGGGCGTGCCTTTGTCCTGCAAATCCCACGCTTGGGGATGCTCCTTGACCCGCTTGGCGAGTGCGCGTCCGAGTTCGGCGATGGGTTGCGGATCGTGCGCGAGATCAAGATATTTCGAGTTGCCGCGCACCGCAATCGCGCGTAGATTTTTTGAACCCATCACCGCGCCCATGCCATTGCGACCGTTAAAGTGCCGCAGATCGTTGGTGATGGAAGCATAGCGCACCAAATTTTCGCCGGCGATGCCAATCTGCAAAACGCGAATCAACTTGTCCTTGTGCGTTTCGCGGATTTTGTTTTGCACAAATTCCGGCTCTTGGCCCCACAAATCGCGCGCATCACGAATTTCGACGTGATCGTTGTGAATCCAGAGATAAACGGGATGCTCGGCACATCCTTTGACGATGATCGCTTCCCAGCCCGCCATCTTGAGTTCGGGTCCCCAAAAACCGCCCGCTTCGGATTCGCCAAACCCACGCGAGAGCGGCGATTTGGCAATCACGTTGTACCGGGTCGCGGTGGAGAATGGCGCGCCGGTCAACAAGCCATTTGCAAAAATCAAAATATTTTCTGGGCTGAAGGCATCCACCCCTTTGGGCAACTCGCGCAAGAGATAGTATGCCGCCAGTGCTTTGCCGCCCGGATACAAACGATAGAATGCTTCATCAATTTGTTCGGTCGAGATGGTTTGGCGCGTTAAATCTACGCGCAGAATTTTACCGGTAGTGCCGTTCATGAGACCTCCACTATAAAGTCAGATGGCAGAAATATGAGAAATCCTCTTTTTCATACTTCTGCTTTGCTAACTCGGATGAGCCGAAACAACACCGGCATTGATTCACGAAGAACACGAAGGTACACGAAGATTTCTCTGTTCTTCCTTCGTGACCTTGGTGCCCTTTGTGGATGAAAAAAATCTTGGCTTTTTGTGCAACGATTTCATTGGATAGGTACTACTTTAACTTTCGCCCCACTCGGTATGAAAATCGCCCGGCTTGTCAATGCGGCGATACGTATGCGCGCCAAAGAAATCCCGCTGGGCTTGGGTGAGATTCGCCGGCAGACGCTCGGTGCGATAGGCATCATAGTACGCCAGTGCGCTGGAAAAGGCAAGCGCCGGAATCCCAAGACCGATGGCTGTTTGTACAACGTGGCGCAACGAATCCTGGCGTTTCGTCACATCCTCACGGAAACTCGCATCGAGCATCAAGTTCGGCAAATCGGGATTGCGACGGAAGGCGTCGGTGATGCGATTCAAGAAACGCGCGCGAATGATGCAACCCCCGCGCCAAATCGCCGCGATTTCGCCGTAAGGCAAGTTATAGTCATACTCTTTGCTTGCCGCGCGCAAGAGTGCCATCCCTTGGGCATACGAACAAATCTTTGCCATATACAATGCATCGCGCACGGCGTTGATTAATTGTTGACGATTGCCGGTAAATTTTCTATCCGGTCCCGTTAACACCTTGCTGGCTTGAACACGCTCCGCTTTCAGCGCTGACATACAACGCGATTCGACCGCCGCATTGATCGTGGGAATCGGAATGCCCAGATCGAACGCATTCTGACTAGTCCACTTGCCGGTACCTTTTTGTTGTGCCTCATCGAGAATCAAATCCACGAGATATTTGCCGGTTTCCGGATCAATCCGTTTGAAAATCGCCGCCGTGATTTCGATGAGGTACGATTGCAATTCGCCTTGATTCCATTCGGCGAAAATGTCCGCCAACTCCTGATTCGATAAATTGAGTGCACGATGCAGAATATCGTACGCTTCGGCGATGAGTTGCATATCGCCATACTCGATGCCATTGTGGACTGTTTTGACGTAATGCCCCGCGCCGCGCGGACCGATGTACGTCACGCACGGCTCTCCCTCTACTTTAGCCGAAATCGCAATAAAAATATCTTTGACGAGATCGTACGCTTCGCGCTGACCGCCCGGCATGATGCTGGGACCCTTGAGCGCGCCTTCCTCACCGCCAGACACGCCGGTACCGATAAAACGCAATCCTTTCGCTTCGAGTTCTTTTGCGCGGCGCTCTGTGTCCATAAAGTACGAGTTGCCGCCATCAATGATGAGATCGCCCGGCTCCAACAGCGGAACCAGTTGATTGATCACGCCGTCCACCGGCGCGCCGGCTTTGACCATCACCATAATTTTGCGCGGCTTGCTCAACGCATTGACGAAATCCTGCATTGTCTCACAGCCAATCAGTTTTTTGCCGGGATGTGCCGCCACAAAATCGCGCATGGTCTTGGTTGTGCGATTGTGCACAGCAACGGTAAAGCCGTTACGTTCCATGTTCAGGACGAGATTCATTCCCATCACCGCCAAGCCGGTGAGTCCAATGTCTGCCTTGCTCATCTTAATCCCTTTCATTCATCTGAAATAGTTCTGACTACAAAATCTATTTTACCACGAGGCGGCGATTTCGTCGAAAAAGAAAATTGATTGCCGCCGACTACCCCATGACAAATCATCCGACTTGAATATAATACAGCCCCAAGGAGGGAACCAATGAGTCACGAAAACGTTCTGCACCAGTTACGCCAACAAGTTGATCAAACCGAATACGACCTCATCCGTTATGAATGGAAAACCCATTCGATTGCGGAGGACAAGCGTGATTTGCCCGGCTTGATGTCCACCCTGACCGACGATTGTGTGTACACACTGATCAACGACGGGACAACGTGGCACGGCAAAGAGGGTGCCACGCGTTTTTATACCGAATTGCTGACCGCGTTTCCGGACATCAAGTTCCACTTGCAAAATATCGTGATTGGTCCGCAAGGCGTGTTTGAAGAAGCGCATGTCACCGGCACCTTTCAGCGCGATTGGCACGGCTTTCCAGCGACTGGCAAACCCGTCGAGTTCAACGTGGCGATCTTTTTCCCGTGGGACCCGGAGAAGAAAAAGTTCAAGGGCGAACGTGTGTTGACCGATGCAACTCTAAACCTCCTCCAAGGGTAGGCATCTCCGTATACCGCAGCGGCTTGCGCCAGCCATCCACCCACGCCCCTTCTCAGCAGCGGCTCATTCGCATTCGCCAAGCCGATCTCGAACAGTAGTTTATCGAAACCCATACCCAAACCCACGGGTCAGACACGGTGCGGACTTGGCGTGAACGTTGGACGCGGGCTGCACACCTTGCTTCAGATCGAATCGCCCGATCTCCCTCCCCTGCCCGCCGATGTGCGCCGCTGGCAGGGAATGAAGACACGCACCTTGCCACTTGGCACGTGTGGCGCGCCGACGCGGCAACGGTGGATGTGTTGGTGACCACGCTGGCACTGGGGGCTGGCGTAACGCAAACGGAATCCTTCGACCTGCTCGACGTGATCGCACGTGGACGCGAGGGGTTGACCCTACACGGCGTCTGGTATGCTCTTGAACCCGATCCCGCCGCCACACCTGCCCACTGGGTCTATCCCTTCTTTCCTGAAACGCGTGCGTGGATCGAACGTCACATGGCTAACACGTTCACGCTCTACAACCATTTTCAGGCGCACGGTTTTTCCGTCGAAGCGAAACGTCACGTGTTCTATCAACCCGTGTCACTGCAAATGATGGCGGAAATCGCTCACGCACGCCCACCGGTGTTGCAACACATTTCGGACGAGGCATATCACGCGGGGATGGAACGCCTCCGTCAAACGAGGGCAGTACGCGCGCGCAGAATGGCGCGGAGACATGGCTGGATTCGCACGTGGCGCTGGTGGAATGGTGGGGCAAAAGATGGCGAAGATGCGATATGAATACCATCCCAAGGAGTAAGTGAGGGCGCCCCGCGAATTCCTTTTCGGATGGAGAGACACGGAGAGAGAGCCGCCCAACTTTCTGGTCTCTCTTCAAACTTGGATTTTTTTATTTCACATCAAGTTTAGTTGAAAATAGAAATTTTGTAACTACTCACCGCAGAGGCGCGGAGAACGCCGAGTTTCATTTTGTTTTTTTCTCCGCGCCCTCGGCGTCTCTGCGGTAATTTGAGAAGGGCTGAGCAGTTACGAAATTTTATCGAATCAACACACTCGGTCGCGCGTCCCACGCGCGGTCTTTGGGTCCCACCGCGAGGCGTCCGAGAAACTGCGTTTGAATGTCCGCTTCAGCGCGCACGCGGAGACGCGCGCCGTTGCACGCGCGCGGCACCTGGAGCAACAGCCACAGATAGCGCACGCCGATCAGCGTTTGGCTCTTGGGACGCAATTCCCAGCGCGGCTGGCGTTCTTCCTCGCCGGGATAGCCCACGACGACCGGTTCGAGTTGCCCCAAGCGAATATCGCCGCTGATTTTGCCCAGCGACGCGCCGACCTTGTCCACCGTGAGTTCGGGTCCCAACTCGAACGTCGCGGTGGGCGGCTTGTCCGCATCGTAGAAATCGCGCGGGTACATTTCATACACGCGCGGCTGTTCATTGCACGACGTCGCGCTGCGCAATTCGGCGGCGCAGACCGCGTAGACGAATTGCGCGTGTTTTTGCTCCGCATCGTTCGTCAATTCAAATTGAAAGCCGAGCCGCACGCGATAGAAATCGGCATCGCGATTCGAGGTGAGTAAATTCGATGTGTCCGTGACGCGCGCCCAATCGGGTGTGTTGACGATTACCTTGCCGCGCACTTCGGCGTCCAACTGCGCTTTGACACTCTCGAAGGAACGCGTCATTTCTTTGGCAAGCACCGCAACGCTGGCTTGTGTTGGCGTCAAATCCTCGACATACCAAATTTCGTTGGACATTTTGCCTCCTCTACGACGGACGACGGCTGACCGCTGACCGCCGCTGAAGATTTTGTCAGCGGTCTGCGGTCGTTCGTCAGCGGTCGCTAGTCCCAATTCCCCATCAACACGAACGGCGCCCAGATGTGCGGCTCGTGTGGATACGCGCGCATCAGTTCGAGCGTTGCGGCGCGATGCGCGAACGCGAGCGGCTGTTGCTTGATGCCGGCGCGCCACACCCGCTTGTAGAAATCCACCATCCACGCTTTCGTCGTGTCCGATTGCACCGACCACAACGCGAGCAACACCGACGACGCGCCCGCGTAGAAGAGTGCGCGCGCCATCCCGACCAAATCGTCGCCTGGGTTCGTTTGGCTGAACGCGAGTTGACACGCGCTCAGCGTCACCAAATCCGCATCGAGCCGCAGACGCATCCACTCGCGCGCGGTGAATTCACCATCGGCGAGCAATACGGCGGACGCCAGCGCGTCTTGCGTGTTGAACAAACCGTGACACGAAAGATGGATAAGCGCGGAGCGCGGCGCGTGTTGCGTGATCACGTTCTTCGTCGCCGCATTGTCCACGAGTGGCGCAACACCAAACAATTTTGCCACCTCCTCCGCCTCGCCGATAAACGTGGGGCGTTCTTCCTCTTGCAACGCATAGCCCATCACCAGTGCGGAGGGAAGACCTGTCAGGTTTTGGAAACCTGACAGGTCTATGGCGCGCGCCAGCACCGCCGCCGAGGGCGCGTACGCAACCGCGCGTTCCTCGATGAATGGTTTGCCGTGCACCGTGAGCGCGTGGAGCGGAACGAGGTGCAACGCGCCATGCGGAATGAAATAGACGAGCGACGCATCACCCAGTAGAGACGTTCCGTCGGAACGTCTCCCGTCGGAACGTCTCCCGTCGGAACGTCTGTCCACCAACGGTGCAAGCAATTCTTCGCCGAGCGCGAGCCAATCGTTGTGTATCTCGCGTTGCGCGGAGACGTGATACGAGTGGCGCAGCACCTCTTGCTCGTACGGCAAGAGATAGCGATACACCAAGCGCGCGCGATCGAGCGGGAGCGCGACGAGTTGCGGCGCGTCCCACCCCGCACGCCAGACGAACGCGATGATCTGATCAGCGAGCGTGTGAAATTCGACGAGCGCGGCATCTGGACCAATGCGCTGGGCAAGCGCGCGCAGATCGTCCCAGGTGGGCGTCTCGCCGCGACGGAGCGCGACGTACTCGCGCGCGGCGCCCCCACCCTGACCTCCCCCGCTTGCAGGGGAGGGGGCGAGCATCTCATCCCACACCGCCTCGAGTTGCTGAGTGAGTTCGCGACGTTGCGCGACGAGCGCGCGCTCGGTTTCGCTGGCGCGGTCGGAGCGCGTGTTGATGTGAGCGAGCGCAATTTCGTTCTGGCGCATTTGCTCGCGCAGGCGCGCTTCACGTTCGCGCAGGGGCGGGGGAATCTCTGCGGGCGCGGCGTAATCCCCTTGTCCCATTTGTTTGAGGAACGCGCGCGAGCGCGCGGCTTCGGCGGAAACGAGTGCGTCTATTGGAGATTGGAGATTAGAGATTGGAGATTGGCAGAGCGCGACGCACGCGCGGATGTCGCGGTCGTAGAGGTTGGCGAGTTCTGCCGCTTCTGCGCGTTGCGTGGTGGGGTCAACCGCGTGGCGAAAGAGTTGTTCGGCGGCGGTGAGTGCAATCGCGTAGGCGGACCGCGCCTCGTTCCATTTTTGTATTTCACTGTACAGGTTGCCGAGGTTGCGCGCGGTTCTGCATGCATCGCTGGGGTACGCTTGAGGTGTGTGAATTTGGAGCGCGTTTTGATAGTATTCGATTGCGCGCGCGAGATTCTCGGCGCGCTCGCCGCGAATGCGGTAAAGGTACGCGTTCGCCAAGTTGTTCTGCGTCATTGCCCAGTCGGTCGGGAACGCGTCGCGCGTATACACGTGCAGGGCGAGTTCGTAGTGGGCGATGGCTTGTTCCAGATTGTCGGCGCGGTTGCCAAGTGGATTTTGCGCGAGCGCGTTGGCAATGTCGTTCTGAAGCGCGCCCCACAATTGCGGGTTGTCTTCACGTTTGGCTACGCGCAATGCCTGCTCGCACAATTCCACTTTGCGCGGCATTTCGGACAGGCGGGTGAGGCGCGCGATTTCTTGCAAGAGCGCGGCAAGGTCCGCCGCCGATTCAAATCGGCGGCTAGCGGAGGTGGAAGTCGGCTCAAGCCGACTCGCGTCATCGGCATCAGCCGAGTTCACTCGGCTTGCATCGGTTGAGCCGTGCGATTCCATCGCACGGCGGTCGCGCCGCGCGCGTTGCAGCACGTCGCGGTGCTCGGCAAACATTTTCTCCGCGCGCGCATCTTTTTGTTCGCGCGCCGCGTCGATCAGTTGCGCTAGCAGGAGGTCGGCTTCGTCGGAGAGTAATTCGGGGTGTTGCGCCAAAATCGTTTGGGACGCGTCCCACGAATCGGCTTGGATGAATTCTTGGAGCGTTCGCAGCAGTGGCGGCAAGTTGCGCGCGAGTTGTTCTGCAAGCGCGGCTTCGGGATCGTCGGAGAGGAGGGCGGGCAACAATTCTTGCGGCACAACTTGCGTTTGATTGAGGTACGCGGGGAAGGGGGCAAGCAGATTCGCCTGCAAGCGCGGCAGCAGTTGCGCGTGGATCGCGCGCGCGTGTTGCTCGTCGGTGTTGGGTGGCACCGCGAGGATGAGTTGCTCGCGCGCGCGGTCGTGGTAGAGCAGGGGCGCGCCGAGCGTAGCGGTGTGACCATTAGGGCAGGTGACGTCGTGGAGTGTGCCGTCGCGGCAGCGCGCGGCAAGGTCGGGGCGTTCGCCGGCGTCCACGATGAGCCAGACCTCGACGGAGAAGCGGGCAGAACATTCTGGGCATTGCAGTTCAACGCGCTGGGAAAAGGATATTGGCATTGCCGGCTCCAAGTTCGCGCAGAACGGATTTAATTCTAGTATATCACAATCGCAACTGAAATTCCACTTGATTCATGGGTAGGGCTTTCAAAGTCGCGTCGGGCGAATCAATTCGCTGCCACCAGAACCCCAAGCCCGCCTGCGCGTACAGACGAGTCGGCAAGTCGTCTGTACGCTATACCAGCCGACCCTTCGTTTCCTTCCTTCGTCAAGACATGCCTCTGGGTAAACTCCGGTCGGCTGGTTTGAGTCGCCGTAGGGCAACTCTAGTCGCCCGATCCGACTTGGCAACAGCCCTGCCCAAGAGGAATACTTCCTTGCAGAAAATGGGGTTCGGTCTTACAATGGCAAATGATGTTTGATGCTACCACCCTTGCCGCAGTAGTTGATGAACTGAACGCAAAAATTTTACACGGGCGCGTCCAAGAGATCGTTCAACTCGATGCGTTGACTGTGGGTTTTGAAATCTATTCACACCATCAACGTCACTATCTCTACGTAACCGCGCATCCGGCTGACGCGCGCGTACATCTCGTCTCGCAAAAATTGCGTGGCACCGGCGAAACGCCTTCGCCATTGCTCTTGCTCCTCCGCAAGTATGCCGAAAACGCTTTTATCCATTCGATCACACAACTCCCGCACGAGCGTGTTCTCCAAATCCAACTCGATCATTCGGTTGAAGGCGTCTCAACGCTTGTGATCGAAACAATCGGCAAATATTCCAACATTATTTTGCTTGATGCCGATGAGATGATTATTGATGCCGCCAAGCGCGTTACGTCAGCAATGAATCGTGTGCGCGTAACGTTGCCGCGACACAAGTATGTGCCGCCGCCGTCGCAAAACAAACTCACGACCGTTACGCCCGCCAGTCTCGCACGTATTCTTGCCGAGCATCCCGGCGAACCCCTGTGGCGCGTGTTGGTGCAAACAATGGCTGGGGTGAGTCCCTTGCTGGCGCGCGAAATTGAACATCGGGCTGGCGCACAGAACAGTGAACGCATCGTTGAGGTGTTGACGCAATTGACCCGCGCGCCGTGGCAACCGAGTGTGGCTTACGCAGAGGGTGAACCGGCAGCGTTTGCACCATACTGGCTCACCCAATTCACTGACGTTCGCGCGTGCGATTCGATGAGCCAAGCCATCGAAACATTTTATGGTGCGCCGGCATCCTACGCGGCAGTCAAAGAACTCTGGCGCACCCAACTTGCCGAGGCGCGGAATCGTTTGGTGCGTAAACGTGAGGCGTTAGCGCAAGCGTTTCCGCCCCTCGAAGAAATCGAACGGTTACGAATGAGCGGCGAAATGATTTTGGCGCATGCGTCGCAAATTCGCGCGCATCAATCTGTTCTAACGGCAGAGACCGAAGCGGGCGAACTCGAGATTGCACTGGATCCAAATTTGTCGGCAGTGGAGAACGCACAAAAATATTTCAAAGAATATCGGCGTGCCAAAGAGGCGGCGGAACGGGTGCCGGCATTACTGGCTCAAGCCAAGGCAGACGTGGATTATGCGGAGCAAATGTTGAACGATTTGGAGTTGGCGGAGAATCGAGCGGAGATTGATGCGGTCATCGTCGCGGCGCGCGAAGCCGGGCTGTTGACTGACGTGAGACAAAAAATCAAAGCCCAGCCCAGCGCACCGCACACTTTTACTTCGCGCGATGGCTTGACAATTTTGGTGGGCAAGAATGCGCGGCAGAACGAAGAGCTTACCTTTCGCCGCGCGCGCCCCGATGATTTGTGGCTACATGCGCGCGGGGTTGCCGGCGCCCATGTGATCATCGTGCGCGCCGGGCGCGAGATTCCGGCCTCCACCATCGAAGAGGCGGCACGGTTGGCGGTGCAGTACTCGCAAGCGCGGAATGATTCGGCGGTGGACGTGATCGTTACGCCGCGCAAGCATGTGCATCGCGTACGCGGAGGACGGGCGGGGATGGTGAGCGTGAAAACCAGTTCAATCGTGCGAATCGTTCAATAGTGCCACGGTTGGAACAAGCCCCTCGCACCATGCCTCCCCTATTCGACTTTGATCCGCGTTGCTTTGGGTGCGTTTTTTTCTTTTTCTGCCTGTTCCAGTTTTTCGATGCGCGCATCAATCAGTGAACGCCACGCGAGCAACATTTCTTTTTGCGCCGCGCGGCGATGCGTGTGAAACTCGGCGGGAAGCCATTCGGCGCGCCACTCTTTCATTTCCTTGCGGAACGCTTTGATGGCTTCTGCCAGATGATCTTCCCATGAGAGTTCTTTGTCTTCTTCGGTCTTGGGCATAGAAAACCTCCTACTCTTTCTTTGCCACCACTATCAACGATGTGCCAATCGGCAAATCGAATCGCTGGATCAGTGCGGCTTCAATGCGCCCGACGCCGCGCAAGGTTGTGTTGAGCCACGGCGCGACCGGCTCCATCTCCACTTGGTACTCGTCCTTAGACAAATGATGAGATCGCAATGGCTTTTGTTTGCCCATCCAATTCCGCAACAGGATCAGCGGCGCGGACAGTGGAAAGACCAGAAAGAATCCAAAGGTCAGGCGTTGAATGCGAAACCCGGCGCGTTCCACGCGTTCACGCAATTCGCGCGGTGTATAGCGATGTTTGTGTCCGTTGATCACATCGTTGTAACTCCACAGCCATTGAAACGCCGGGGTGCTAATCGCCAGAATGCCGCCGGGGCGCGTCACCCGGTACGCTTCGCGCAAAATCGCTTCGTCCGCATCCACATGCTCGATCACATCGAGCGCGGCAACAAGATCGAAGGAAGCGTCCGGAAATGGAATGTGTTGGGTGGCATCACCTTGACGCACATCATAGCCGCGTTGTTGTGCCATCGCCACCGGGCGCGCATCCACTTCGATTCCCTTGACCCGTCCATAGCGTGCCAAGTGATGAATCATATTGCCGGCCCCACACCCAATATCGAGGACGTCGCCATCGCGGCGCGAGACGTGCGCATCGAGTAAATTCAAGAGCGACCACGTGCGCGTGGCAAACCACCAGTGTTGATCTTCGGGGAGTTCGGTGATGGTGGGTTGAGAAATTGTTGTAGTGATAGTAACCTCTCCTTGTCTATTGTCGCCGGTATTTTACACCGATTTGGGATGATGCGCAATAGTTGCGCCACCAAGTAACACACCCCTCAATGATTGAGGGGTGTGGGCAAAGCCATGTTAGGTTTTGGATGGTCAGGCGACCGGGTTTTTTTCTTCGGGCTTGTTTTGCTCTTGCGCCAACGCCAGTACTAGCGCCTTGAGTTCTTCAAGCGCTTGACGAATTTCTTGCAACTCTTGGGCGTGCAAATGTTGATACGAGTCAAGTTGTTGTTCGAGTCGCAAGACACGGTATGCGACATCGGTGGGTGGAACACCTGACATGGTCCCTCCTATGGCTCTCCTTTTTTAGGGGGCGGTGCAGTTTGTGCTGATTTTAGCACGTTCAGAAAAGGAGGGCTACGTCCAAATAGGTCATTCCCGGGGGTGAACGTATCTATTCTTCAAGGGTGGTAATATCGCCTTCGGCTAACCCTTGAGCACGTGCCTTGAGGACCCGGCGCATAATTTTGCCACTGCGCGTCTTGGGCAGTTTATCTACAAAGGTAATTTTTTCTGGCTTGGCGATGGGGCCCATTTCGTGCGCCACGTGTTGCCGTAGTTCTTCAGCGAGGGTATTGCTCGGTTCGCGCCCGGCTTTGAGAATCACGTACGCGTAAATCGCTTGCCCTTTGACTTCGTGCGGCAGACCGATGGCGGCGGCTTCGGCAACGGCGGGATGGCTCACGAGCGCGCTTTCTACTTCGGCGGTCCCCAGCCGATAACCGGACACTTTGATCACATCGTCCACACGCCCGATGATCCAGAAATAACCATCTTCGTCTTTGCGTGCGCTATCGCCGGTAAAGTACACGCCGGGATATTTGCTCCAATATTGTTGCACGTAGCGATCCGGGTCATTGTAGATGGTGCGTAACATGGCGGGCCAGGGTTTTTTGAGGACGAGATAACCTTCTTCGCCGGGCTTGACCGGGTTGCCGTGTTCGTCATACACATCCGCTTCTTGACCGGGGAACGGGCGCGTGGCACTGCCGGGTTTGAGATTGGTGACTGGTAACGGCGTGATCATGAACATCCCGGTCTCGGTTTGCCACCACGTGTCAATGATCGGACACCGCCCTTTGCCGATGACACGATGATACCACCTCCACGCTTCCGGGTTGATGGGCTCGCCGACGGTGCCGAGCAAGCGCAGCGAAGACAAGTCGTGCCGATTGGGCCACGATTCGCCAAAACGCATCAAGCCGCGAATGGCGGTGGGCGCGGTATAGAACACCGTGATACCGTACTTTTCGACGAGTGACCACCAGCGATTCGGGTAGGGGTACGTCGGCGCGCCCTCGTACATAAATGAGGTCGCCCCAAGCAGCAAGGGCGCGTAAACGATGTACGAATGGCCCGTAATCCAGCCGGGATCAGCGGTGCACCACCAGCGATCTTCTTCTTTCAGATCGAATGCCCATTTGAGGGTGGTGGCAATCCCCACCATATACCCCCCATGGGTATGCACGATGGCTTTGGGTTTGCCGGTAGTGCCCGAAGTGTAGAGCAGGAACAAGGGGTCTTCAGCATCCATCACCTCGGTCTCGCAACGGCCGCTACCGTTAGCGCGCGCAATCGGCAATCCCATCACTTCGTGATACCAGTAATCGCGGCCCTGTTCCATAAACACATCGTGGCCCGTGCGCTTGAACACAATCACGTGTTCCACCGTTGGCGCGCGTCTCAAGGCTTCGTCCACAATCTTTTTCAATTCGACGATTTTATTGTTCATAAAACCGCCGTCGCACGTGACCACTACATTCGATTGGCTGTCTTCGATGCGACCGTGCAACGCTTCGACGGAAAAGCCGCCGTAAACGACGGAATGCACCGCGCCGATTTTGGCGCAGGCAAGCATCGCAATCGGCAATTCCGGCACGCGCCCCATATAGATTGTAACGCGATCGTCTTTTTTGACCCCCATCGCCTTGAGCACGTTGGCAAACTTGCACACCTCGCGATTGAGCGCGTGGTACGAAAAGGTGCGCACTTCGCCATTCTCGCCTTCCCAGATGAGCGCGAGTTTGTTGCGACGCCAGGTTTTGATGTGGCGATCCAGACAGTTGTACGCAATGTTCACTTGACCGCCCACAAACCATTTGTAGAACGGCTTGTTCGAATCATCCAAGACCTTGTCCCATTTCTTGAACCATTCAAACTCCTCGGCGCGCGCGCCCCAGAACGCCGCCAAATCTTTTTCGGCGAGGCGTGCCATTTCTTCGTAACTCTTGATGTTTGCGTTCGCGACAACTTCGGGGGAAGGAGGATAGATTTCAGTTATGTCTTTTTGTTCGTTTGCCATAACCTTGCTCCTATGAATGATCGTTAGAAAACGAAAACCGACGGCGTTACGACAGACGCAGGTCGGTCTCTGTGATTGAAACGCTAATGGCGGTACTTGAATTCGTACATTAACTTTCCCAGTCTGCACTCGTCACAAACCAGGTCCATCCATAACACTCACCTATTCTAACGGAGAAAATGTTCACTTGTCGAGGTGCAAATGGGTCATCGAGGCGTGCAAAAGTATCAGAGCAGATGTGGGGCGGGTCAGGTTGCCACAAGGGACAATCAGATTATAATCGGGTCGGTAAACGGCAGTGGTGTGCAATCTGAAATTAGGGGAGAGACTGTTTGATGCAACGAAATCCATTATTGCCTACTCAACCCGTGTTGCCACGTGAACACGGTGGCTGGGCAATGTTCTTGGTGCCGCTGATTGTTGGCTTGGTGGTTGGATGGCGGCGCACGGTGTCCGATAACTTGATCCTGACCAGCGTAACGTTACTTTTATTCGTGTTGGCGGCGTTTGGTTTCTTTCTGGTGCGCTATCCGCTGATGTTGTTGATCAAAACGCGTAATTCCAATGAAGGGCATGTGTTGAGGTGGAGTAGCGTCTATGGCGCGGTCACACTCATTGGCGACGTGGCGACAGTGGTTCTGACCCAGGTTTGGGAGTTGGTCATCATTGGACTGATCGGTGGAGGGTTGCTGGGAATTCATCTTTGGCTGGCAGCGCGCCGCCAGGAAATGAGCGTGGTGGGTCAATGGACGGCAATTGCCGGCGCAACTTTGGCGGCGCCGGGAGCGTATTTACTTTATGCGCGCCAGTTCGACGTCACCGCCGCGATGTTGTATGTTCTCGGTTTCTTGTTCTTTGGCGGCACGGTGTACTATATCAAGTTCAAAGTGCGGGAACAATTGCGCGTTACCACCGATACCTCGAACGTGTGGACACGCTTGTGGACAGCACGCGCACCGATTCTCTATTCACTCGTTGCACTACTCATCGTCGCCCTGTTTGCCATGATCGGGTGGGTGAGTCCCTCGGCGCTACTGGCGATCTGTGTGCCGGTGCCCAAGGTGTTCATCGGCGCGCTGGAGCGGCCGAGGCGCGTGAGTCTGCCCCGGTTGGGCGTCATCGAAATTGTGCACTCGATTACCTTTGCGCTGTTGATGATATGGGCATGGGTGTGATTCATAGCAAGCCGCGTTTGCCGGCTTCGGCGACGGCTTGGGCGCGATTGGCAACCCCCATCTTTTCCAAAATGTCTTGCACTTTGCGTTTGACGGTTACTTCACTCCAAAATAACTTTTCCGCAATCTCTTTGTTGGTGGCGCCGGCGGCAATCATCCGCAACACTTCCAGTTCTTGATCGGTCAAGCCGGTATCCGCGCGCGCCTTGTCTCTTGCCAACTCCTTGAACTCGCGCATCAGTTTACCCACCAAATTGGGACTGAGCAACCGTTCGCCGCGCCCCACCTGGCGAATGGAATCGGCCAACACTTCTTGCGACGCGCTTTTGAGCAGATAACCTTCTGCGCCGGCGCGCAAGGCGCCAAACAAATATTCATCGTCATCGTACGTGGTCAAGACAATCACTTTGATGTTGGGATAATCGCGTTTGAGGCGCTGTGTCACTTCAATGCCGCTTTGCCCGGGCATTCGAATGTCGAGCAAGATTACATCGGGGTGGAGCGAGTCCACAATCGCAAAGAGGGTCGGCGCGCTGTCGGCTTCACCCACCACTTCGAGGTCCGGATGATTTGCCAACACCCCGCGCACGCCTTGACGCACAATGGGATGATCGTCCACAATCATCACGCGAATGCTACTCATCCTTGCCTCCTAGTTCACGGGCACCTGCAATGACACCCGCGTCCCTTCGCCCGGGTGCGAAGTAATCTTGAGCGTGCCTCCCACGCCTTCCGCGCGCTCGGTCATTCCGATTAACCCCAGATGCGTCCGGGTTTGTTGTGTCACTTGAGCCAGATCGAAACCATTCCCATTATCCACAATCTCGACGTGCAAATCGCGCACGCCCCAGATCAGATGAATTTGCACGTGCGTCGCTTGGGCATGGATTTCGATATTGTTGAGGGCTTCTTGCACAATGCGAAAGACGGCGACTTCGCCTTCGGGGTTAAAGCGGCGTGGCGTGCCTTCCACCGAAACGTGGCATTCAACGCCGGAATGATGCGCAAACCCTTCGGCGTACTCGCGCAATGCGGGCACCAAACCATGGGCATCTAGCGCGGTGGGGCGCAGACTATAAATGGCGCGGCGCATTTCCGCCTCGATACGGCGCAGCAAGTCTTGCGTGGATGCCAAACGCGCCGCCGCCAAAGCCGGATTTCGCACCAACAGATCGCGTGCGGCTTGCGTTTCAAATAACGCGCCGATAATCAACTGTTGCACGCCATCGTGCAAATCGTGCGCGATGCGCGCGCGCGTCCGCTCTTCGCCGCGATGTTCCTCGGTGAGGACTTGGTGCAAGGCATCCGCTTTGCGTGCGAGCTCTTCTTTGGCATCAATCAATTCGCGCGTGCGTGCAATCACGCGTTGTTCCAATTCTTGATTCAGCGACTTTAACTGCTCGTGCAGTCGCGCTTTTTCGATGGCAACGCCAATTTGCTGACCCACTGCCATCAACAGATCACGCTCTTCGTGATCGAATGTCCGGGGCGTACGCGTTGCCACGTGAATCACCCCGACCACCCGATTGGCGGTGCGTACCGGCACGCTTAACACCGAGCGGAATTGTTCACACGCGCACGCGGTCTGGGCGAGTGCCGACACTTGGCGCACATCCTCGATGGCGATCAACTGACCGGTCTGCGCCGCTTTGCCACACATACATTGCCCCAACGGAATTACCCGTTCCGATTCGATAAAGGCATTGGAAACACGCCGCGCGCTCCGCAAAACGAGGTGACCATTTTCGATGAGACGCACTTCGCCGGATTCCAGTTGGAGCAAATCGAGCACTTGATCAATGGCACGATTCAACACGCTCTCCAAATCCAAGGATTGATTGACCACCTCGCCGATTTTGTTGAGCATGAGGATTTGTTGATGTTCCTTGGTGCGGCGTTGTTCGGCTTGTTGGAATAGACGAGCTGCGCGATGTGCCCACGCCAGTGTGAGAAAGGTCAAGGCAGGTCCAACAATACCCAACAACATCAAGCCCAGCAGGGTTTGGACAGACCAGAGGGAATAGCCATCTATGAGGATCGTTTCCCAAACGACAAACCCGCAACCGGTCACCGCAAGCACCAGAGGAATGAGCCAGCGTTGAACCGCAAGTTGACGCAGAAAACGGGCAGAGGGATCGAGCATAAGCCGTTTATTTCCAATTCACATTAATGCGCTTTTTGCGCCCATCGCGATCCACAAACCACACAAACTTGTTATCGCGTCCAAACTCGTACAGTTGTTTGGTGATAGCCACATCATCACGGCAGTACGCAATCAACTTGTCCTTCTGACCTTCGCGAAACCAACGAATCGCCGCGAGTCCATCCGCCGATTTATTGGCACCCAGCGTGGCGTTGGCAAGTGCATCCAATCCCACGCGAAAACCCAGTTTGTTGTACACATCTTCCAACAAATCGAGCGTGGGCAGGTCGCTCAAGCGTTCCGCCGTGTACGCTTTCAAGACTTGATAATCGAAATTCAGTACATTGAATCCAATGACGCGATCCGCCGCCTTGAGATCAGCAATCAGCGTGGTCGCTTCTTTTTCGGTGTACGCTTTGAAGGTGTTGGTGGCGGTGGAAAAGGTTACTGCCACCGACATTCGCAAGAGTCTGAGGTTTTCGCGGCCGCCCACTTCTTGAAATGAGCGCTGAGTTTCCAGATCAAAGAAAATATCATTCACGGAGTCGTTGGCTCCTATTTGAGAATCCCCAACAAAATCGTCAGCGTGACGATGCTGGCAAGGGTAGAGGCAAAGATGATGCCGGTCACAATCTTGGGACGCGTATCAAATTCCACCGCCAGGATAGACGCCATAACCGCTGTTGGCATTGAGGATTCGATGATGCAGACAGCGCGCGTAACGCCGGTCATGCCCATCAGCGCGGCGAGCGGAAATGAGAGGACGGGCACGACGACCAATTTCGCAAATGTAGCCAGCCCAATCACCGGCAGATGATTGTCTTGAAAAGTTACGCACGCCAATTCGATGCCGAGGATCACCAGCATCACCGGGATCGCGCCGTCTTTGGCGAGATTGACCGATTTCATCAGAAATGCCGGGAGCGGCAGGTGTGCCAGATTGAACAGCAGTCCCAACGCAACGGCATAGACCAACGGTAATTTGAACACATTCAAAAGCGCGTCGCGTGCACTCGCGTGTCCGCTTGCCGCCACAAAGATGCCGAGTGTTTGGGTAAAGATGGCACTCATCGTAAAATAAAACGCCGCGCGCGATAAACCCTCCTCGCCAAACGCAAACAGGATCAGCGGCAAGCCATAATTGCCGGCATTGACAAACAAGACCCCGAGCATAAACGCCGCGCTGGTCAACCGATCGTACCGCATCAAGCGCGCGAGGCTCCAACTGACAACGACCATGATGCCGGTGATAATCACCGCGAATGCCGCAATCGAAATGTACTCGACGCTGAGAGCGGCTTGATAGGTGGAGGCGAAGACGAGCGCGGGTGTGAAAAAGTATAACATGGTGCGTGAGAGAGGACGCGCTTCTAATCCGATTCGTTTGGCAAGGAGATAACCAACGCCGGCGACGAGGATGATGGGGGTAATGATGTTGATCAGGATGGCGGCGAGCGATGCAAGGTCCATTGACGATTATCCATCTTCCTCGCTGTCTTGAGCGTTCTCCTCGAACTCGGTCATCCGAAGATCAAAGAGCAACAAATCCGATCCGCTGGTAAATTCCAATTCTTCCAAGGCATCGTCCGCCAGCGCGCTCAACACCTCATCGTCCGATTGCGCGGCTTGCGTGAGTGCACGTTTTGCTGCTTGACCGCCGATTTGTCCCAATGCAATGATTGCCGCGCTTTGCACTTCGCGATCCTCATCGTCCAAGAGTTCGATCAAGCGTGGCGTGGCTTCGCGATTTTCCAATTCGCCGGAGGCGCGTGCGGCTTCAAAGCGCATTCGGGGGTCCGGCGAATCAAGTTCGTCTTGGGTGACTTGACGCCAGCGTTCATCCGCGGTGCGTCCCATAGCGGCGATAGCGCTGGCACGCATTTCTGGCGCAGCATCTTCATACGCCGCCTCAATGACCTCGCGCACAATTTCGTTGCTCCAATAGGCCAACGCTTCAACGGCGCGACAGCGCACGGTCAGGTCTTCAAAGGCACTGCGCGTGGTGGCAAGCAAGGCTTCGCCGATGAGATCGGCTTGCCCTTCCCGCAAGCGACCGTACTCGGCGAGGAGCATCAAACGACCGAGCGCATCCGCAGCAGCGGCGCGCACGCCAGCATCGGGATCGCTGCGCAGAAATCCGATCATTGGATTGACGAGGGCAGCATCTTCGGATTCCCACAATCCTTCGATCCCGGCGGTGCGCACTTGGGCATCTTCATCGTTGAGAAAATAGCGAAAGAGAATTTCAAAATCGAGTTTGAAATCTTGCTCCGCCATCTCGACCATGCGTTGCGCAATGCTACGACGCCGGGCGATGGGGATATGGGTCCATGCTTCAGCAAAGGCAGGGAGTTCACGTTTGTTCAATCCCGATAACGCGGCGATGGTGCTGGCGGATATTTTGGTGGCATTCTGAAGTTGTTTAAGGGTGTGACTGAATTTGTTGGAAATTTTCTTGCTTGGCATTTCATCCACTCGTGCGCCTATTATACCACAAGATTCCGGGCGCGGCGATGGCGAAAAGACTCCAGGTTACCAACCCCTGGAGTCTTTGGGTTTCAACGTGGTGGACTTAGGGGCACAGTCTGATGGCTTGATATAACGCGTTGCCATTGACGGCGCGGAAGGGGACCACTTGTTGATTCGTGGGATCAACATAGTGCGGAATCGCGACGAGATCGCAACGGATGCCGATGCCCAGATTGATATTTTGCGATGTGAGGATGGATGAGGTGCCGGGCGCTAGGTTGAACGGGGCGCGCAAGGTTTCCCCGTACGAGTGTTTGAAATCTTGGCATTGTTCTGGGCATTGGTACACTTTGACGATCACGGTATAGTTTTGCAGGGTGCCGGTCGTGTTCAAAAAGGTTACTTTGAATCCCATCAGATCACCGACGTTGGGCTTGGCAGGTATGGTTTCCAACTTGGTCGCATACACGCCGGGCGGCACGGCTGGGACGGTCGGCGAAGGCGGCACCGGCGTCCCAGGGACTTTGGTCGCTGTCGGTTGCACCGGCGCGCGGGTGCGCGTGGCGGTGGGAATCGTCAAGGGAACGGTGGCAGTGATCACCGGCGTGGGCGGCGGCAACGGCGTGTTCGTCGGTCGCAAGGTGGGGGAGGCGACCGGGCTTGGGGCAACAACCACCAAGCGTGTTGGTGTCGCTGTTGGACCGGAGGCAATCCCCAGAAAATTATTGACCACCCAGAATCCGCCGAGCAACAGAAGGAGAACGAGTAGCGCCGCACCAGCGATGATGCCAATCAACATCGGACGTGATAATCCTTCGCGGCCCGCGGGCTTGGATGAAAAGAGACGCGCAGGGAGCGAGGGGCCACCTTTGGCTGGCTCTGGTTTGGGAGTCTCTTTTTTCTCGTCGGTGGGTTTGGGTGCCGGCGCAACCGGTTTTTCGACAAGTGGGGCTGGCGGTGGAGTCGAAACAGCCGGCACAGGTGGCTTGGCTCTGTTCCATTTTTGACCATCGTGAACGTACCATTCGCCGGTTTGCACACCAATCTGCCACCAACGACCTTGTTCATCTTGCAAGCGGAGTTTGCCCACTTCGGCTTCAAACGCCGCATCGCTCAATTTGCCTGCTTCATGCTGGGCTTTGAGTTCTTTGTACGTTTTTTCTGCTTCTTGGAAATTCATTGCCAATGACCTCCCTTTATTCCGCGACCACCATGGCAATCGCATGCTCGCGGGTGTGTGATAGACTGATGGCAAACTGACTCACGCCGATTTCGGCGGCGCGCTGGGCAGCACGTCCGCTCAACTGCACGCTCGGTTTGCCGCGTGCATCGGCGATGACTTGGATCTCGCGCCAGCCGACGCCTTCGCGATGTTGGATGCCGACTCCCAACGTTTTGCTCACGGCTTCTTTTGCCGCAAAGCGTGCGGCGAGTTGATGGCATTGACCACGACAGTACGCCAATTCGGCTTCGGTGAACACGCGTCTCAGAAAACGATCGCCGTACCGTACAATGATGGCTTGAATGCGTTCCACTTCGATCAGGTCAATGCCCACGTGCAACATGGTTAGCCGCGCCCAATGCCGCGATAGGTAAAGCCCAATGCCCGCATCTGGTGGGGTTCGTAAAGGTTGCGTCCATCAATCAAAACTTTTTGCTTCATCAATTGAGCCACACGTCCCAGGTCTACTTGTTTGAATTCGTTCCATTCCGTAATCAGCACAAGGGCATCGGCGTTTTCTACGGTGGCATACGCATTCTCGCAAAAGGTAACGTGATTGAGCACACGCCGCGCCGGTTCGATGGCGACCGGATCGTACGCGCGAATCTTGGCACCTTCGGTTTGCAAAAGATGAATAATGTCGAGCGCGGGGGCTTCGCGCACGTCATCGGTGTTGGGCTTGAACGCCAAGCCCCAAATGGCGATGGTCTTGCCGCGCACGCCGCCGAGCAATTCGCGCAGTTTGGTGAGCACTTGGCGACGCATATCCCGGTTGATTTCCATCACCGAGCGCAAGAGTTGTGGATGACAACCGTTGATCTCTGCCATCCACGTGAGGGCTTTGACATCTTTGGGAAAACAACTGCCGCCGTATCCCAGCCCGGCATTGAGAAACGCACGACCAATCCGACGATCCATGCCCATCCCGGCTGCCACCTCTTTGACATCGGCACCCACCTTTTCGCAAATCGTGGCGATTTCGTTGATGAACGAAATGCGCGTTGCCAGAAAGGCGTTGGAGGCGTACTTGATCATTTCGGCGGTGCGCAGATCGGTGGTCATGATGGTGCACCGCAAGGGCAGATAGAGTTGAGCCACTTTGTTCACGGCTTCGGGATTGGTGCCGCCGAGCACCACACGATCGGGTTGCATGAAATCGTGTACGGCGGTACCTTCGGCGAGGAATTCCGGGTTGGACACAATATCGAAATCAATGCCGGGTTTTTTGCCGTTCGCTTCCAAGATTTCGGCAACCGCATCGCCGGTGCCGACCGGCACCGTACTCTTATTGACGATGATGGCGTAATGATTAAGCACTTGGGCAATGCTTTCGGCGGCGGAACGCACGTATTGCAAATCGGCTTCGCCATCGGGACTGGGCGGCGTGTTCACCGCGATGAAAATGAAATCGGCATTCGTGATCGCATCGGGATAACTGGTGGTGAAGGTGAGGCGGTGGGCGGCGACATTGCGCGCGACGAGTTCTTTCAACCCAGGTTCGTAGATGGGCATCTCACCGCGCTGGAGTTGAGCAATTTTAGGTTCATCTATATCGAGACAGATGACTTGATTACCTAGATCGGCAAAGCAAGTACCTGTGACGAGTCCCACGTAGCCGGTGCCGATGAGACAGATTCGATGCATGCACGATTTAACCCAAGTGGATTTTGTGGCAATCATACCACAAGAATTTGAAAAGTCAAACAAGCCGGTAGCAAACGACTTGCTGAACAAGTGAGGTCCAGAAAAATACCATTGACGCTATCGTTGTTTCGGCATAGAATGCTGGTACCATCAATCCCCCTTTCACCCCACATCGTCATCGCCAAGTCCCTTGACAGGTGGTTAAAACACTGCAAGTATTAGGTGCTGCGATTTTAGTCGCCCGATCCGACTGGGCAACCACCCTGTCCTTCCGTTGGATTGAATTGTCGCACCAGCATATTCGGGTATAATAAAAGCATGCTACGTGATGCGTAAAACGCAAATCCGAAATCTGAAATCCTAAATGAGGCACAATGGCAGACCACATTTACATTCAAGACATCGCCAAGCACGTTGGTGAAACAATTACGCTCAAGGGCTGGCTTGCCGACAAGACCGATAAAGGCAAGTTGCAGTTTCTTAAATTCCGCGACGGCACTGGTTTTATCCAAGCCGTCGTCTTTCAAAAAGATGTTTCGCCCGAAGTATTCGAGGCGACGAAAAGGTTAACCCAAGAATCGTCGCTCATTCTCATCGGTGTCCCGCGCGCCGAGCCGCGCGCACCGGGCGGATACGAATTATCGGTAAAAGAGATGCAGGTCGTGCAAATCGCTGCCGATTATCCGATCACACCGAAAGAACACGGCGTCGAATTTTTGATGGCGCATCGGCATCTGTGGTTGCGTTCGCCACGTCAACACGCGATTCTGCGCGTGCGCGCGCGCATCATCAAAGCGATTCGCGATTGGTTCGACCACAACGGTTTCTTGCTCGTGGACACGCCGATTCTCACACCCTCCGCGTGCGAGGGAACCACGACCCTGTTTGAAACCGATTACTTTGGTGTACCAGCATACCTCACGCAGAGCGGACAACTTTACAACGAAGCAAACGCGATGGCGTTTGGCAAAGTGTATTGCTTTGGCCCCACCTTCCGCGCCGAAAAATCGAAAACGCGCCGCCACCTCACCGAGTTTTGGATGGTGGAGCCGGAATGGGCGTACGGCACACTCGACGATTATATGCACGTTGGCGAGGAATTTGTGTCATACATCGTGCAGACGATTTTGCGCGAGCGCGCGGATGAATTGAAAACGCTCGAACGCGATACGAGCAAACTCGAAAAGGTAACACCGCCGTTTCCCAAAATCTCGTACACTGAAGCGGTTGCCCTGCTCCAGAAAAATGGATTCCCCGATTTCAAGTGGGGCGATGATTTTGGCGCGCCGCACGAAACGATCATCAGCGAGCAATTCGACAAGCCGGTTTTCGTACATCGTTATCCCACCGAGATCAAGGCATTCTATATGGCGCCCGATCCGAACGATCCCAAGGTTGTGCTGGGAGCCGATTTGCTCGCGCCGGAAGGGTACGGCGAAATCATCGGTGGTGGCGAACGTTCGGCGGATTTGGCGTATCTCGAAAAGCAAATCGAAAAACACAAACTCCCGCGCGAAGCGTACGAATGGTATCTCGATTTGCGCAAGTACGGTACGGTGCCGCACTGCGGGTTTGGTCTCGGTGTCGAGCGGACGGTAGCGTGGATTTGCAAATTGGATCACGTGCGCGAGACGATTCCGTATCCCAGGATGTTGGAAAAGATTTATCCGTAAAACGTGGTGCGTGGTGCGTGTTCCGTTTGACTGGAGGGCGTGATGACTTTTGATGAATGGCTGAAGAATGTTCCGCGTGATGTTACGGATGATCCGCTTTGGAAAATGGAAGCCTATCGCCTTGCATTCTTGGCGAGCGACTTGGCGTGGCACGATGTCACCAAATTACTGAAAGACAAGCGAACAATCAGTTTGTCGGATCAGTTGTACCGCGCAATTGGTTCAATCAAAGCGAATATTGCCGAAGGATACAGCCATCATTCTGGCAAAGACCAGGCCCGTTTCTACGAATACTCGCTCAGTTCGGCGCGTGAATCGCGCGGCTGGTACTACGACGGACGCCACATCTTGGGAGAACAGGTGACAAACCATCGGATGCAACTAATGACAAAAATTATTCGGTTGTTGCTCACCATCATTCCATCCGAACGCGGTTACAAAGTGAGAGAAGCACAGGAAACCTACACCGTGGATAACCAGTTGCTCTTTGGCGATCTGCCAATGCCTTGAGATCCAAACGGAACACGGAACACAAAGTACGCAACACATATTGCGTGGTGCGTGCTCCATCCATCCCAAAAGAACGGAGGTTTTGATGGCCGAGAGAGTTGCACTCTACCTACAAGATAAACACGAAATTCGCGAAGGCATGGAATACGTCCAGTACGCCGAAGCGCGCGGCTTTGAAGCCGTGTGGCAAGCGGAATCGCGCCTCGTGCGCGATGCGATTGTACCGATGGCGGCATTCGCTGCGGTTACCTCGAAAATCAAAGTCGGCAGCGGCGTGATCAACAACTGGACGCGCAACATTGGCTTGCTCGCCGCAACCTTCCTCACGCTCGACGATCTCGCGCCGAATCGAATCATTTGCGGCATCGGCGCGTGGTGGGACCCGCTCGCAAAAAATGTCGGCATCGAACGACGCAAACCGTTGCTGGCAATGCGTGAGACGATCACCGTGATGAAAAAATTGTTGGCGATGGAGCGCGTTACGTTTCACGGTGAATTCCATCACGTCGAAGGGATCGAACTCGATGTGGTGCACGGACGGCGCGAGCCGCGCAATGTGCCGATCTATATCGGCGCGACCGGCGATGCGATGATGGAACTCGCCGGCGAAATCGCAGACGGCGTCGTGCTGAACTATTGCGTGCCGCCGGCATACAATTTGAACGCGCTCAAGCATTTGGAAATCGGCGCGAAAAAAGCCGGGCGCAAACTCGACGACATTGATCGCCCACAACTCGTCGTCTGCTCGGTGGATCGCGATCACCAAAAAGCAGTCCACGCCGCCAAAGAACTCATCACACAATATTTGGCGCAACAACCGCACATCGCCAAAGCGAGCGAGACACCCGAAGAGACAGTCAAGAAAATCCAAAGCATTCTTGGATGGCCCGCGACGAAAGAACAAATTCACGAGGCGATGCAATTTGTTCCCGACGAACTGATTGAACGCATCACCGCGAGCGGTACGCCGGACGACGTACGCCGAAAGGTTGATGAGTACAAACGAAACGGATGCACCTGTCCGATTTTGTATCCACTCGGCGACGATGTGAAATTGATGATTGACACATTCGCGCAACAATGAGCCAAAAGGGGCCCCTATGTTGAATTTGCGTGAAATTCACAAACCACTCACGATTGAGGATGCGCTCAAACTTTTGCAGCAACCAAACACGGTCGCGCTCGCGGGCGGAACCCAATTGCTCGCGGACAAACGCCGCGATGTGAATGCCATCGTGGATTTGTCCGCGCTTGGTTTAGCGTACATCAAAGAATCAAGCGGCGCGGTGACCATCGGTGCGATGACCACATTAGCGACGCTCGATGAATCGCCGATCCTGCGCGCGCTAGCCAATGGTGTTGTCGCACCAGCTGCGCATCGCAGTGCCTCATCCATTTTGCGAAATCAGGCGACGGTGGCGGGTACACTCATCGCTGAACCCGACGGCGTTTTGGCGGTTGCGTTCCTCGCGCTCGATGCAAGTGTGAAGATTGCCGGGAATGAAACGCGCATAGTGGCGATGGAAAATTTTTTGGGAAAAGTGAGGGAACTGACGGAAAAAGCCATCGTCACCGAAATCAGCGTGCCGATGGCGAACCCGCGCGCGTCGTTGCAAACCGTTTCGCGCACGCCGCGCGACAAACCGATTGTCAGCGTCGTCGCGGCGGCGCACATCGAAAACGGAATCGCGCGCGCTGTGCGCATCGCATTGGGTGGGGTTGGCGAAACGGCATTGCGCGCCCACGCGGTCGAACGCGCCCTCGAAGGGCAAACGCTCGACGAGGCGCGCGTTGCCGACGCGGCGAAACTTGCGCGTGAAGGATTGTCGCCACGCGGCGATTATCGCGGCAGTGCCGAATATCGCGAAGAGATGGTCCAAGTGCTTTCACGACGAGCGCTGAAAGAATTGCACATCTAGGGAGTAGCACAGGATTCAATCCTGGGCTACACGCCAACTTTATTTTTCGAAAGAGAGACTTGTTTCTGGGAGGGCAGTGATGAACCCCGTGTATGTCGTTGGCGTGGGTATGACGCCGTTCGTCAAACCGGGCACCGAAGAACCGTACTATGTGATGGGTGCGCAAGCCACACGCCTCGCCCTGGCAGACGCCGGCATCGGTTATGAACGGATCCAGCAAGCGTATGCCAGTTTTGTGTATGGCGATAGTACGTGCGGGCAGCGCGCCTTGTACGAGGTAGGGATGACCGGCATTCCGATCATCAACGTGAACAATAATTGCTCGTCCGGCTCAACCGCGCTGTTTCTCGCGCGGCAAGCCGTCCAAGCCGGGATGGTGGATTGCGCGCTCGCACTCGGTTTTGAACAGATGGCAAAAGGTGCATTGGGTGCCATCTTTACGGATCGCCCTTCACCGCTCGAAGGGTTTATCAAATTAGCGCAAGAAACATTTGGTGGCAAAGATGTGCCAATGGCATTATTGTTGTTTGGTGCCGCCGGGATCGAGTATCAACAAAAATATGGGATACGCAACGAGACGTTTGCACGCGTGTCCGAGAAAGCACGCCGCCATGCGGAGCACAATGAGCGCGCCCTGTTTCGCCAGCGCGTAACAGTGGAAGAGGTACTTGCCTCGCCGCACTATTTTGGTCCGCTCACCAAATTGCAATGCTGTCCGCCGACGTGTGGCGCCGCCGCCGCAATCGTCTGTTCCGAAAAATTCGCGCGCACGCATCATCTTGATACGACCGTTCAAATCGTCGGTCAAGCGATGACCACCGATTACCCTTCGACGTTCGACGACAAGAGCATGATAAAAGCCGTCGGTTATGAAATGTCGGAAAAAGCCGCGCGCCAAGTGTACGAGCAAACCGGCATCGGACCCGAAGACGTGGACGTGGTAGAACTGCACGATTGCTTTACCACCAACGAAGTGCTCACCTACGAAGCACTGGGACTGACGCCGCCCGGCACCGCCGAAAAATTCATCTGGGATGGCGAGAACACCTACGGCGGCAAGGTCGTCACGAATCCATCCGGCGGACTGCTCTCGAAAGGGCATCCGCTGGGCGCGACCGGGCTAGCCCAATGCGCGGAACTGGTGTGGCAGTTGCGCGGGCAAGCCGGCGTGCGTCAAGTCGAAAATGCGCGCATCGCTTTGCAACACAACATTGGACTGGGTGGTGCATGCGTGGTGACGATGTATCAACGAAATTCCGCCGGCTGAAAGAACATTAAAGAACACTCGAAACAACAAAAAACCTTGCCGAGGGGTAAGCCCAGGCAAGGTTTTTTCTCTGCTTTTGAAGTAAGGCGCGGACTAGTACTCTGGCATTGGTGGTGTGGGTGCCGGCTTTTCCTTCTCCGGCTTGTCCGTGATCAACGCTTCGGTCGTCAGGATCATCGCCGCGATGGACGCCGCGTTTTCCAAACCACTGCGCGTAACCTTGGCGGGATCAATGATACCACGTTCCACCAAGTCCACGTACTCTTCTGCCAACACATCAAAGCCGATGTTGGGATTACCTTTTTCTTTTTGGAGACGGCGCACTTCTTGCACCACCACGGCGCCATCATGTCCCGCATTCTCGGCGAGTTGGCGGAGCGGCTCTTCCAACGCACGGCGGAGAATCGCTACGCCGGTGGCAATATCACCATTGCCTTGCACCTTGTCCAGCGCGGGAATGGCATTGATCAATGCCACGCCACCACCTGGTACAATCCCTTCTTCCACCGCCGCGCGCGTCGCGCTCAAGGCATCTTCTACGCGATGCTTCTTTTCCTTCAACTCGGTTTCGGTTGCTGCGCCCACGCGGATCACGGCGACACCGCCAGCCAGTTTCGCCAAGCGTTCTTGCAATTTCTCGCGATCATAATCCGAGGTGGTCTTTTCGATCTGTGCCTTGATCTCATTGATCCGACCGCGAATATCCTTGTCGGAACCTGCCCCTTCGATGAAGGTGGTATCATCCTTGGTCGAGATCACTTTGCGGCATTGCCCCAGATCGCTGATTTGCGTAGTCTCCAACTTGCGCCCCATTTCCTCGGTGATGACGTTACCACCGGTGAGGATCGCCATATCGCGCAACATTTCCTTGCGGCGATCGCCAAAGCCGGGCGCTTTGACGGCAATCACATTCAGCATGCCGCGCAGTTTGTTCAGCACGAGCGTCGCCAACGCTTCGCCGTCTACATCTTCGGCAACGATGACAAGTTCGCGTCTGCCCATCTGCACCAATTTTTCCAGCAACGGAACGATATCGGTGTGCGCGGAAATTTTCTTGTCTGTGATCAAAATGTACGGATTCTCCAAGACCGCTTCCATGCGTTCTGGGTTCGTCACAAAATACGGCGTAATGTAACCGCGATCAATCTGCATCCCTTCGACGTATTCGGTTTCAAAGGCGATGCCGGTCTTGGATTCTTCAACGGTGATGACGCCATCCTTGCCCACCTTGTCCATCACATCGGCGAGCAATTTCCCAATTTCCGGATCATTCGCGGAAATGGCAGCCACGTGAGCAATATCATCCTTGCCCTTGATCTGCTTTGCCATCTTTTTGATTTCTTCGACAAGCACGGTGGTCCCTTTTTCGATCCCGCGCTTCAAGAGCATCGGATTCGCGCCGGCGGCGACGTTCTTCAACCCTTCATTGACGATGGTTTGCGCGAGCACGGTCGCGGTGGTCGTGCCATCGCCCGCGACGTCATTCGTTTTGGTAGCGGCTTCTTTTAACAATTGCGCGCCCATATTTTCGTACGGATTTTCCAATTCGATTTCTTTGGCGACCGTAACGCCATCGTGCGTAACGGTAGGCGCGCCAAACTTTTTATCCAACGCGACGTTGCGACCCTTGGGTCCCAAGGTCGTCTTGACGGCATTCGCCATCGTGTCCACACCGATTTTCAAATGGCGGCGTGCCTCTTCCGAGAACGCCAGTTGCTTTGCAGGCATAATTCTTTCCTCCTCAATCAATTTCCATAGATTAGACTATTTCTCAACGACGGCGAGAATATCTTTCTCGCTCAGGATCAAGTACTTTTTGTCACCCAATTTGATTTCGGTGCCGGAGTACTTGGCAAAGATGACCTTGTCTCCCAGTTTGACATCCATCGCGATGCGCTTTTTGCCGTCCTCATCCCATCGTCCCTCACCGATGGCAACGATGAGACCTTCTTGCGGTTTCTCTTTTGCGGTTTCGGGGAGGAGAATACCACTCGGTGTCTTTTCTTCTTGTTCGAGCGGTTCCACCAACACGCGATCCGCAAGTGGTCGCAGATTCAATTTCCCTGCCATAAATAATCCTCCTTGCTGGAATGTTTTTTTGGGGGAATAATTAGCACTCTTTTATCAAGAGTGCTAGCCCCCATAATATACATCATTTTTCTTGTTTGTCAAGTCCCGCTGGAAAATCCAAATCAGCCCACTCACGGTAGCAGTCGCTTGAGGTATCTGCTAATTATCTTCGGCGCGTGGGCGTGGGAGGCACTTCGCAATGCTGCACGTACCAATTAACCGCACCTTGGACTGCCGTATCACCCGAATCAATCGCGATCGCTTTTTCAATCCATTCGCGCCCCTTGCCGCAATCTTTGAGATTCACATACGCGATCCCCAATTTGTAATAATACTCCAGGCGCGTGCCGCCCAACTGAATCGCTTGTTCCAATTGATTGACCGCACCCTGCCAATCTTGCTGCACAAAATAGACGTGACCCAAATGACCATAGGGCACTTCGTAATTAGGATCAACTTCAATCGCTTTTTTCAGTTGCGCAATCGCCCGCGCGGAATCGCCAGAAAGCGAGTACGTCCAACCCAATTCGTCATACACCTGAGGATTCTTGGGATCCACTTTGAGGGCTTGTTGCAACGTCGCAATCGCATCTTTGAAATTATTCAACGCGCGATAGTTGCGCGCGAGACTGATGTAGAGATAGCCCCACTTGGGTCGCAGTTGAATCGCACGCTGATACTCCGGAATTGCATTCCGATAATTGCCACGCGACTCATAGACGTACGCCAGATTGCGATGCGCATCCGGGTTGTTATCGTCCAACTGCACCGCTTTTTGGGCGGCGGGCAACCCCTTGTCTGGGCGATTCAAATCGGCGTACACTTCGGCGACGATTGCCCAACCGGTGGATGAATTGGGGTCCAATTCGGTTGCGCGCAACGCAAAATCGAGCGCTTCGATATAGTTGCCTTGCCAATCCAACGCTTCGGCGAGCGCGGTGAGATTTTCCGCCCGTTGATCATTGATCTGCACCGCGCGCCGGCCGGCTTCGACCGCCTTTTCGATCTTGCGACTGAGAATGAGCGGCTTGACCATCCGGGCGTACACCACATCGTTCAACGGCTCCATCGCCACCACTGCTTCATACTCGGTGATCGCGGCATCGAATTGTCCGTCAATGACTAGCGCGTCGGCGCGCTGCAAACGAACTTGGGGTGCTTCGGTTGGTGTCGGCGTGGGCGTGGCAGTGGGTTGAAACGATTCCGGCAATGGAATGTTTTCGGACACATAGATGCCGCGTGAGGCAAGCATCAGTACGCCCAAGTACGCACCCACAACAAGAATGAGCAAGGTGAGTAAACACCCTTGCCACCAGGGGGCGCCTCGTTTCTTAGGACCGATATATAAATCTACTGGCATAGCCAACTCCAAAAAACAAATGAGCCAAACTCAATGAACCAATGAACCAAACGACACCGTTGGGCAAATGTTTGGCTCATTGACACAATTGGGCAATTGGCTCATTGGACCTGCACTGTTCCCACAATCAAATGATCACTCTCGCCTATTCGCAACCGCGCACCATTGTCCGCACGATACATTCCGATCTCCACGCGATACACGCCGGGCGGCGTCCCGGGTTCGATGAACACTCCATAATTATCTTCGATGGTTTCACCCGCGCGCCACGTCGTCGTTGGACGCCAATCGGCAAATGGTTCGCCGTCGCGTTGGGCGATTACTTGATTATTCGCGTCAAGCAAGTGCACAAAAACTTTGTAGCGTTGCGCGGGGATTTGTTCGGCGCGCCACGTCAACGTCAATGTCAACACATCGCCCGCGCGCGCCTCGTGCTGATCGAGTTGACAATCTTGCAACACGATTTCATCACCGACTCGAATGTTGATCGTTTGTCTGGTGCCGCGTGGATTGGGCACGATGCCATAAATCGCGAATCGCACATTGCCATACCATTCATCGCGCGCCTTGAAGGATTTTTCCGCCAAGCGCGTTTCAACGATGCTCTCCGGATCGCTTTGCTGGGTCGCGTAGTAAATCGCCAACAAGCGTTTGACCTTGTCAAGCATCTCGTCCACATCGGCGCGCGTGAGGTTGGGTTCAGGTGGACGCATGCGCGGCAAGAGATAAAGTTGCGGCGTGGCGCGCAGATAATAACGCACCACATCAATTTGGCCCGGCGCATCAATGAGCAAACCATCGCCATCGCGTCCATGCGTATTGATGAAGCGGACGATAGTGCGATAATCATCGCGCGCGTATTTTGGATTGTGATAATAGTTGTCCAGCGAGACGAGCGGACCCGCGACAACGAGAATCGCAATTGCCATGTTCAGATAGAAAAATGGATGACGCCAATTGCCATGCAGGCGCGGCAGGAACATGCCGGGATAAATCGTTGCCAGCCCGCGTGCGGACAAGAGGTAAAATGCCGGCGTGGCGAGCAACAAGAATTTTGGATTGTACGCCGGACGAGAGAGCGAAACGACGTACATTATCGCAATCGGCACGATTGTCCAGAGAATCAATAAAGCGATTGCCCAATTGGTGTTGGCATCTTGCGCGCGCCGCCAACCAATCAAGAAAACAATGGCGAATGCAATCGCAATCAGAACTGCACCCCCCGGCTCGAGTGTGATACCAACGCTGAACACGTTCAACACGCGCCAGACGAGTGTTGGCAAATCGAAGGGCTCGCTGATGGGGGGCCACGACGCAAGTTGTCCACCAGCAAAAACGTACCAAGGCAGAAAGAATGAGCCAATGACCAATTGTGCAATGAGCCAAAAACCAATGCTGTGCCAAAGACCGCCCCGTCGTGTCATGGCAAGGAGCCGCGAAGCATTTGGCGACGGAGCGATCCTGCCCTTGGTCTTCAAGGTCAATGTTGGGGATTGCTTCGCCACTTCGCGGTTCGCCATGACAATCCATATAATAAACGCGAGGTTTTCCGCCACCACGACGAATGCGCCGACGTACTGGGTGTACAACATCGCGATTGTTGCAGCGATGTAGAGAAGCCAGAAAAGTGTGCGTGCGACTCTTGGATTGGTAGTGGGTGGTGGATAGTGGATAGTGGATAGAGACGACTGCAATTCTGATTCTGGATTTCCGCCAACTGCCAACTGCCTACTGCCTACTTGTCTCTTGAGCATCATCACCATCGCATACACCGACATCGCAGCGAACAGCGTCACCCAGATGTACATCCGCGCTTCTTGCGAATAGTACACCTGAAACGGCGAGAAGGCGGACAGGTACGCAGCAAACAGCGCGACTTGTTCATCAAAAACGGAATACGCAACACGCCACACGAATGCGACAGTTAATACGCCGGCACTAACAGATAAAAACCGCACCGCAAATTCTGATTGACCGACCACCGGCATCCAGAAATGCAAGAGTACATAGTACAGCGGCGGATGGATGTCGCGCGCGGCGCCGTTGATGATCGCTTCGATGCTGAGCGATGATAGCGCGACGCTTGTGCCTTCGTCGTTCCACAAACTTTGCGTGTTCAATGCATACACCCGCAACGCAAAGGCAACAACGATGGCGACGAGAAGCCAGAATTGGTTTTTGGGTTTGAGGATTTGATAAAGCACTTGATCTCACCGCGAAGGCGCAAAGAGTACCTGTCATTTACTGGGCGGGCTTGGGACCTTTGCGGTTGCTTCGTTTCCATTTGACGAATACGCTACCTGCCCACCCAACCAACAATCCAACGATCCCCACTTTCCTCACCCACCACGCATTCCCGCGTTGCACAATGAATCCATTGATCGCCACCGGCGCACGCGTTACCGTGAGTGTAACACGATGCGCGCCGTCATCCAAATCACGCGCCAGCGCAATGCGCCCGCCTGCGCCACTATCCGTCCGCCACAACTCTATCTCGCGCGGCGCATCGTTATCCATTTGCACGCGCACCGCGCCGCCGTACGGATTTTGCATCGCCACCAAATCCAAGTCCGTCCCGCGCCAATTAAAAATCACCGAATCACCTAATTTCCCAATTTTATACTCCCCAAAATACGCTCGATCATCACGAACCAACTCCCACCCGCCGTGCCAATCCATCGCCCAGTGCGTGGTGCTTTTGAAACCAATATCCACAAAGCGCGCGGTGGGAATGTACGCTTTCATCGCATTGTAAACCGGCAAGGGCGTAAAATCCGACTCCATCATCCGGAAATAATAGAACGATTGATTCCGTTCGCTGTCGTTCACGCGCCGCAAAAACCAGTACGCCATCAACCCCATCCAGGGCCATTCCGTTTGCGCGCGATAGTACGCTTGAGGTGTGTAACGCGCTTGGCGTGCTTCACTCACGCGCCCGTACGGCACCTCCTTGAAATCGGCGGGCTGAGTGTTCCACCCCATCTCCATCGCCCAGATCGGCGTGTGTGCGTCGCCATTCTTGACCATGATTTCGCGCAATTGAATTGGACGCGAAAAATTGATGCGATCATTTTCATCCAAGCGGCGGTCGCCGGGACCACTGAACAAACCGTAATCCATCACCGCGAGAATATCGAAATAGCCACGCACGCCGGCATCGTACATCTGTTGCAAAAAAATTCGATCATTCAACCCGCGTCCGCCCTCTTCGACCGTTTGCGCAAGCCCGGCACTGATGATGACGCAATTGGGGTCGGCGGCTTTTGCTCTTGTGTAACCGATCTTGAGCAAGCGCACGTACTCCGCCGGGTTCACATCCTGCTCGCCCCATTCCGGATAAATATTCGGCTCGTTCCAAATTTGGTAGAAACGAATCTTGCCTTTGTAACGATCCACGACCGTCGCCACGAAATCGCCGTAATCATCAAAATTGTCCGGCGGCGCAAAATCGCCGCGCGCACGACCATCCTTGCGCGACCACGCCGGCGGATGATCGAGCCGTGCGATGATTTCGATGCCGTACTCATGCGCCAACTCGACAATGCGATCGTACTTGTCCCAGGTACTCTTGTTGTATTTCGCGTCCCAGTATTGCCCCTTGCCCGGCTTTTCGATATCTTCCCAAGGAAACTCTTGCCGAATCCAGTGAAACCCGGCATCGCGGATCAGTTCCAACGATTTGCGAATCTTCCACTCTTCAACTTCTTGTTCCAAAAAGACATTGATCGCAAACGGGTTTACGTCGGTGTACTTCATCGGCGCGAAATCGGCGGTGTCGTACGGCGGCTGGAGCAACGATACGCCCAGATAGTACAACCCTTTGATCTGCCATTCACGTTCTTCTTCGCCGGTCCAATCGGCAAGCGTTTGCTGAATCGAATCGCGTGCGAGGAAGATTCCAAGTGCGGTGAGAAGGACGACGAGGAGGAGAATTAACAGTCGTTTCATCTTGCGAGTATTTTACCACAAGAGGCGAGCAAACCGAAAACTTCATTAACCACAGAGATCACAGAGTTCACAGTTCTCTGTGCTCTCTGTGAACTCTGTGGTAAAAATATTTGACCGACTTAATCGTCTAGGTTAGAATCAAACTGGAGGTACACAATGACCAACGACATTCAGCATGAGGCAAACGACATCTGGGAACAGAATGCCGCGTTCTGGGATGAACGGAGTGGCGACGATGGTTTGATCTTGCAACGCACACTTATTGCGCCGGTAACCGAACGCTTGCTCGATCTGAAACCGGGCGAGCGTGTGCTCGAGATTGCTTGCGGCAACGGTGCGTTTGCGCGACGAATGGCGCAACTGGGCGCGCACGTCGTCGCGTGTGATGTCGCTCCAACTCTTATCGAACGGGCGAAGGCGCGCACGATCCAAAACGCCGACCGCATCGTATATCAAGTGATAGATGCAACCGATGAAATTGCTCTGCTTGCGCTGGGTACGCTTCACGAATCGTTTGATGCCGCCGTTTGCACGATGGCGATGATGGATCTGCCGGTGATCGAGCCAATGCTCTCTGCTGTGCGCCAATTGCTCAAGCCAAACGGACGATTTGTTTTTTCGGTGACGCATCCGTGTTTCAATTCCAGCCGTGGCTTGCAACGTGTGATCGAAGAAGAGGATCGCGATGGGCAGATCGTTGATGTGTATGCAATCAAGATTTCCGGCTATGCCACGCCAGAAACGTATCGCGGCTTGGGGATCATCGGTCAACCCGCACCACAATATTATTTTCATCGTCCGCTGAATGTTTTGTTCGGTGCGTGTTTTCGCGCTGGCTTTGTGATGGACGCACTGGAAGAACCAACGTTTAGCGCAGACGCCAAACCCAATCGCCCGTTCAGTTGGGAAAATTATCGTGAGATTCCGCCGGTGTTGATTGCGCGTTTGCGTACAGGGCTGTTGCAAAGTCGTCGCTTGACAGGCGGTTAAAACCACTGCAATCGCAAGCGTTCACGCAGAAAAATTCAACCATTCATCGAAATCGAAAAGGCGTGAACGCTTGCGACCCCTACCCGAAGCCGACCTGCGTCGGCTGGTGGAGAGACGAGTC
>DAOUAL010000062.1:0-2024 GCA_034433515.1 Anaerolineae bacterium
GAGGTCATTTGGCGTCCCGCCGAGATCAGCGGCGATACCGCCACTTCGGAATCGGCCTTGGTACACGCGCTCGACTATTTGCGCGCCACAGAGCAGTACGAACCCGATTTGGTTGTGTTTTTGCAAGCCACCTCGCCGCTCCGCGAACCGGACGATCTTCAAAATGCGATTGACACTTTGCAACACGAGCAAGCCGATTCGCTTTTCTCCGCGTGTTCGGTTCACGGCTTTGTTTGGCGTCGCGATCGCAACGAACTCTTCTCTTTGACGTACGATTATCGCCATCGTCAACGTCGGCAAGATGCGCCCGAAGATTTGATGGAGAATGGTTCGATTTATGTGTTCAAGCCCTGGGTGTTGCGCGAATTGAATAATCGGCTGGGCGGCAAGATTGCGGTGTACCGTATGAGTGTCCGGAATTCATTCCAGGTGGACGAACTAGATGATTTGGTGTTGATGGAACAATTGATGTCTGCACGTACTCAATCGAATGTTCCCGATCTCAGCAGAATCAAACTCTTGGCATTGGATTTCGATGGTGTGCTGACGGACAATCGGGTGTTAGTGGATCAAGAAGGAAAAGAAGCCGTGTGGTGTGATCGCGGCGATGGCTGGGGCATCGCACGCTTGAAAGAGCATGGTGTCCAAGTGGTGATTCTCTCCACAGAGAAGAATCCCGTGGTGGCGGCACGGGCGCGCAAATTAAAAGTGGAATGCTGGCAAGGATTGCGAGACAAGGTGAGCATGCTCAAGGAGATCGCGAACAAGTACTCACTCCATCCAGACCAAGTTGCTTTTGTGGGCAACGATGTGAACGATCTGGAATGTCTGCGCTGGGCTGGGGTGGCGATTGCGGTGGCGGATGCACATCCGACCGTTTTAGCGATGGCACAAATCGTGCTGACCAAACCGGGCGGACGGGGGGCAGTGCGGGAATTGGTAGATTTGATGATGCACCAAAAGGAGGCATAGAGCCAAGTATGGGACGCTGTATTCAAATAGGAGAACGATTGGTAGGAGATGGGCAACCTGTCTACATCGTTGCTGAAATTGGTATTAATCACAACGGCGATCTTGAGATTGCCAAGCAACTGATTGATGTTGCCAAAGGAGCAGGATGCGATGCCGTCAAATTTCAGAAACGAACACCTGAATTATGCGTCCCGCCAGAACAACGCAATCTGATGCGCGAAACTCCCTGGGGGATGATGACCTATCTCGACTATCGCCGGCGCGTTGAGTTTGGTGTAGACGAATATCGTGAGATTGACTATTATTGTCGCGAACGCAAACTCACGTGGTTTGTTTCAGTATGGGATGAAGCATCGGTAGACTTTATCGAACCGTTTCATCCTCCTTGCTACAAGATTCCCTCTGCCGCACTCACCGATCATGCGCTTTTGCGTCACGTCAAACAGACAGGACGGCCGATCCTCCTTTCAACGGGAATGTCCTCGATGGAGCAAATTCGTGCCGCAGTCGCACTTCTCGGCACGGAGAACTTGATGTTGTTGCATTCGACAAGTACTTATCCCTGCAAGCCTGCAGAACTCAATTTACGCATGATTCAGACCTTGCATCGGGAATTCGATTGTCCGATTGGTTATTCGGGGCATGAGGTCGGTTTACAAACCACATACGCCGCCGCAGTCTTGGGCGCGTGCATGATCGAACGACACATCACGTTGGATCGCGCCATGTGGGGCAGCGATCAAGCCGCCTCCGTTGAGCCGCACGGTTTTGCGCGGCTGGTGCGCGACATTCGCGTCATCGAAAAAGCCATGGGCGATGGCGTCAAGCGCGTGTACGACAGCGAATTACCGATTATGAACAAACTGCGCCGGGTCTCGGCATCGTAATGGAAATTCCAGCAAACACGGCCTCGCTCCCAAACATTTGCCGGCGGTCTTGGGCAAACGTGCCGCACGCCACATCGAAAAGGGAACGCCATTGAGTTGGGAGTTGATTGAACCAAGTCTCTCTGCCTGATGAATGAAAACGTATGACGTCAACCGATGCATTAT
>DAOUAL010000063.1:0-2631 GCA_034433515.1 Anaerolineae bacterium
CTCGTGATAGACGCGATTCAACTGCCGATTCCCAACGACGCTGCGCCCGGCGCGTATCGGCTGGAGGTGGGGTTGTACGATCCGGCGACCCAACAGCGCATCGGCATCGTGGATGCGAGTGGCCAGGTGAGCGCGGAGGGAATGATCATTGAGGTGGTATGGGTAGAATAAGTTGAGTCGCCAAAAGGGAGTGTCCTCTTGAAACAATGGCGTGCATTGTTGGATAGTCATAGCGTGGTAATCATTTTCGGCATATCAGTAGCCGTTGTTTTCGCTTTTTACCACCCCATCTTGAGCGGCCATTTCATTTCGGATGATTATGCGTTCGTGGCGCAGTGGTTGGAGCGCGCGCCCTTTCTTTTGCGCGGTGAACAAATTTGGGAATGGCTCTTTGCATACAATCCCGTCTTCCTACGTCCGGTTTCACAGTGGTTATTCTTGCTGAATTATTGGGTGTGGGATACCAATGCTGCGGGTTATTACGCGCTCAATCTGGGATTGCACACCCTGAATACCTTCCTGGTTTATCTGCTGGCTTTGCAAATCATACGTGATCGCTTTGGCGCATTGGTGGCTAGTCTTTTGTTTGCATTGCATCCGATTCATCCCGATTCGGTTTGCTGGATCGCGGACAGCGTGGATCTCTTGGCAGCGTTTTTTCTGTTGCTCAGTGCGGGATACTTTGTGTTATTTCGTCGCAAGTCTAAGCGCTTGTATTATCTTGTCTCGCTGACTAGTTTTGCGCTTGCCACGCTCACGAAGGAAAGCACCCTCACTCTACCGGCGGTCTTGCTGGCATATGATCTGTTGTTCACCCGACGTGTTTTCGGCTGGAACATTCTCAAAGCCCAACTACCTTTCTGGGGCATGGTACCCGGTTATGTCCTAGCACGTTTTCTACTCTTCCGTGGTCAATTCGGTGGTTATCCGGATCAAGGATTCCTAAAATTCGGCTGGGACTTGTTTGTCCAGTACTATGCTTTGGCTTTTGCCAAACCGTTTTTGGCGGATATTGATTCCTTGACATTCACAATCCTGCTCGTCGTACTTGTGTGGCTCCTCGTTCTCTTTCGTCGTGCACAGGGGATCTGGTTGGGTCTCGCGTGGATCATCGCGCTATTGATTCCAGCGGGAAGCGCAAACTATGTTGCCCCGCGTCTTGCCTATATTCCATCGGTTGGTCTAGCGATTATGCAAGGCACGGTTTTGGGAGCACTCTTTAAAGAGCACAAACTCGTTTGGCGCAGCATAGCCCTCGGCGCGACATGTCTCCTGGTTCTCGTCTATGCCTGGGCGCTGGCTCTGCATGTGGATGATTGGGCGGCGGTGGGCAAAACCACACGCGCCGTGGTGGAAAAGACACGCGCGCTGTATTCAGCATTTCCCCCGGGCGCACGGCTGTATTTCATCGGCGTTCCAGAATATCTGCGTGGCATTAATGTCTACGCGGGGAATTTTCCATTTGTCTTCCAGATTGCTTATCGAGATAATCCAATGCTGTATGCCCGATCCGTAGATAGATTTCCACTGATCACCGATCAAATTGGGCAAACCTACTTTTTCGAATACCGATACCCTAATGTGATTGAACACCGAGAAGTACATCCCGTGTTGTTGGCGCGGCAACAATGTTCGAATGTGAAATTTCTTGCGGTTGAATGGGATTTTAGGCAGGGGGCGCAGGGTTGGGAGCCATGGCATCACATCGCGGATTTTCAAGTGCGTGATGGCGCACTCGTGTTGCGCGCTGACGGCAAAGATCCATTTCTAGGTGGGCCCGAGGTAGAGATTTCTGCTCTGTCGCTTGCAGGGATTGAGATCACAATGCGGGCGCAAGCGGAACAGCCGTTTCTGCAAGGCCAAGTGTATTGGCGAGTGGCGGGCGCGAGCGATTTTTCGCCCCATATCCACCAAGAGTTTGAAATCATCGCCGATGGCGAGTGGCGCACGTATTATCTGCCGCTGGCAAGTGGATTATTAGCCCTGGATGATCGTGTGATCCAATTACGCTTCGATCCGGCAGATGCGCCAGCGCAGATTGGCATCCAAAACATTCGCTTGTTGAGTCATTGCGTTCGCTTGGAAGAAAGATATTGCCGGTGTATTCAATAACAAGTTCGGACTTGACCGCCGTAGGATTCTCTTACTTGCCTTTGCGCCTGGCGTCACTGTGCGGCATATTCTTCGCGGTTCTTGGATTTCCATATGCGCTATTTGTACTTGCCCCGCGCACGGTGCATGGATTTCCGGTCGAAGGGCGGGCTTCGCTAATGATTGGGCTCTTGATCGTTTCCGGTATCCAGATGATGATGTTAGGAATTCTCGGTGAATACTTCTGGCGCAACTTGGATGAGACGCGGCGTCGTCCACTGTTCTTGATTGCAGAGACAATTGGCGTCACGTCGAGCAGAGAAGGCGAGTGATGTCTCAACGCTGGCTCGCCCCGATCCTGCTCGCGTTCATCGTGCTTGCTGTCACGTACTCCGTCGTCACGCCCATCTTTGAAGCCGGCGACGAACTATGGCATTATCCGTTCGTCCAACATCTCGCGACCGGACACGGCTTGCCCATTCAAGACCCGAACGTCGAAACGTTGTGGGAGCAGGAGGGCGGGCAACCGCCCCTCTACTA
>DAOUAL010000064.1:0-7869 GCA_034433515.1 Anaerolineae bacterium
TCGAATATTTCACGGCGCATCAACCGAAAATCACAATCCACGTCGCGGATTTTCAAGCCGAACATCAATTTCACGAAATATTGGTACAGCCAACCGATCACAATGCGATGAAAGGGATCGCGCCGTTTGATTTTCCAACCATTGATGAAATCCACGTCGTCCGAAATTTTCTCGACGAGGAGTTTGAGTTCACGCACATCATACTGCGCGTCGCCATCGGTGTAAAAGACCCACTCTTTGGTCGCCGCCGCGATGCCGGAACGAATCACGCCACCATATCCGCGATTTGTTTCATGCTTGATGATGCGAAAGGTGGGGGGCAAGATGCATGAGAGTTCGTCCAGAATACGCATCGAGTCATCTGGGCTGGCATCGTTGACGACAATCACTTCATAATCGTCAGTGATTTCGCGGAGTGTTTGGAGTGCGCGAATCACCATCGCCGCAATCGTGCCAGCATCATTATAGCATGGAAAGAAAACAGAGATACTTGGTTGCATGGGTTCGTTAATTCGTTAGGTCGTTAAATCGTTAGGTCGTTGCATCGTTAGTTCGTTGAATCGTTGGATCGTTCAAGGATGTTACACTGCAATTATCGAACGATTACACGTGTGTTCAAGATAATATGATCGTCAATCGCCGTACCGCTGTCGTTGATGACTGGGAGCCGGACCAAGTCCGCATCGTACAAACCGATTTCGATTTGATAGGTGCCGGGTATGGTATCGGGCTGGATGGATAGTTCGTATGTGTCGGCGATGAACTCGTTTTCAACCCACGTCGTCGTGGGGCGCGTGGGTGAGCGATCTTGTTGCGCGACCACTTGATTATTCTGATCGAGCAGATGGATGAACACGGTGTACGCTTTGTCCATCTTGGCGCGCGCATGCCAGTATAACACAACTTGGAGCGAACTGCCCGGCGCGAGTGTCGCCGTGGATAAATCGTAACCGACGAGCGCGAGATAGTTCCAGTTGACCGTTTGCGCAAATTGCGCGTTCGGCTTGACAAACACACGGTCGGTTTTTTCGATGGCGAATGGCGCGAGGTCAATGGCGTTGTCATCGCTCAAGATGATTTTCAGTTTCGTTACACCCTCACGCGCCGATGCCGGGATCGGGATGGCATATTGACCACGCACAATTTCGCCGGCACGCCATTTGGAAGTTGGAAACTGGAGATTCGCGAGTGGAAACGCATCGGTCGCGACATCGCCGAATTGAACCTTGAACGTGTAATCGCGCGAAGGTTTTTGATCGGCACGCCAGAACAAAGTCAATGAAATCGTCTCGCCCGCACTCGCCTTGTCTCGTCCAAGTTGATAACCCAGTAGAGTGAATGGCGGCATCCCTTGATTGATGGTGTTTTGAATGTTGAGCGACGCAATGCTTGCCGGTTGCGTTGCCGGCAAAACCGGAATCGGACCCAGTTTCACCGATTTGCCCATCGGCGCGCCGTTCGGGGCAAGCACATCGAGTCCGCGCGGATCGTTCGTCGTGTAAAACGTTACTTCGATGAAATAATCGCCGGGCGGTGTGCCGGGCAAGAGCGGCACGGTGTACGCGCCAAACAATTTTTCGCCGAGCTTCCAACGCAGCGTAGGATAATTATAGCCGGCAGGTCGGCGATCTAGTTTGCCCCACAGGTTGCCCGCCGCATCGCGCACGCGCAACGCGACCAAATAATCATCGTCCATTGCTTCAAGCGCGTGCCAATAGAGATTAAACGACGCGCCCACATCGGTGGGTGTTGGCGTTTCCGTGACGCCCAAGAGTTGAACGATGTTTTTGAAATTGGCTTCACGTTTGATTTGCGGATCGGGCTCCGCAGAAAAGCGCGCGTTCGAGGTCAGCGTCCAATGTCGCAACTTGACTTGCCAGAACGCCGCGTCCACTTTTTGTTCGATGCCGCGTGTGGACAGCAACATTGGCACAAAACCGTTGGGGTCAACGACCTCGTCTTGCCACAATACGACCCACACCCCGGGTTTGCCAACAATCGTTTGATTGAGCACACGCACGGAATCGTAACCGAGAACGTGTGCGGTGTTGAGCGTGGGATCGTCAGGCAAACGAACTTGGGGCGCATTGCCACGATAGTAATAATTGAACGCCGGAAAGAGATGCCCGCTTGTGAGAATGATCGCTTCGCCCGGCGTAATATTTTTTTCGATGTACCGCGCGACGCCGCGAAAATCGGCTTTGGTGAAGGCGGGGTCGAAGTAAAGATTGTTGATGGCGAAGGCGGAAGTGAAAAGTAAAAAAGAAAAAGATAAAGCGTAAAACGTAAAACGTAGGACGTGGGGCGTGGTGCGTGATAGGTGAGATAGACCAACAGCGAGCAAAAGGAAAAAGGCTGGCGAGGCAATCATCAAATAGCGCGGGTTGAATTTGGGATTGCGCGAGAAAAGTAAGAGTAAGAATGTTAGTGGAATGATGAGATACAAGACAGAAAAATTTATTCCAGCGTTGGATCGTTGGAGCGTTGGATCGTTGAATGGAACACGCACACTTGAACGAGCCAACAAACCAACGAGCAAAACGACAAGCCAGCCCGCCGCGAGCCATTGTGCCTGTGCTTCCAACACCGATTCGCCGGTGGTAAAGTTGATAAAGATGTGGCGCAGCGCTTCATCGAGTTTGAGCGCGCCGCGCCAATAACTTGCATCTTGCCCCAAGCGCGCGATGACGAAAGGAGTCCAAGGGAGGAAGGCAAGGAGGATGGCGGCGAACGCGGCGATTGCACGTTGCAGAGTCTCAAATTTCAAGTTGGACAACCTGAAACCTTGGAACCCGAAACTTGAAACGAGCACAAAAAGCACTTGGAACGCGATGATGGCAAAGGCGAAATAGTGAGTGTACACCGCGGCGATGTTGGCAAGCGCGAATATGATCCACCAGCGCCGATCGTTCTGCTCAAGCGCACGCCACAGTGCGTAACTCGAAAGCAAAAGCAGAAATGTGATCAGCGTGTACATTCGCGCTTCTTGTGAGTACCACACGTAGAGCGGCGCGACGGTTGCCAGCATCGAAGCGATCAGCGCAACATTGCGATTGAAAAGGCGATGGGCAATGACAACCATCAACGGAATCGTCAACACGCCGAAAAAGAGCGAAAGGAAGCGAACCGCAAATTCGGAATCGCCGGCGAGCGCGATCCAGAAATGCAAAAGGTAATAGTAGAACGGCGGCTGAATATCGGCGGCGGTGCGCGCGGTGATTTGCGCTAGATCGAAATGCGCAAAGTACACGCTGAATGCTTCGTCGTACCAGAGCGATTGGGCATCCAGACGAAACACGCGCAGAACAAAAGCGGCGAAACAAATCGTTATGAAAAAGGGTAACCCACCGATGCGGCGCAAAGAATTACTCCGTTACAAAATCGTCCGCATCTTAACATAGATGACGAGCAACGCAAAATTCATTTGACGATCTCGTAGCGTTTGCCCTGCTTGACGATTTCGCCGATCAATACCCAGCGACCATCTGCCGAAATGGGTGCCTCGGTGTGGGGCGTCAAATAAAATTCCGCCGTATCCCACGTTGCCCCAAAGAACACGCCCACACCGATTTTAGCACGTGCGCCCACGTCAATCGGTGTTGTTTCAACGGCGATGACTTCATCTTTTTGCCAACGCAACGTGGGATACCAAAACGGAAACATCAAATCGGGCAATTGCGCGTCGGCGCGTGGATTGCCGTCATCGTCCGGGAAAAAGGGATAGATCGCAAAATTGTTGTCCATGCCGGGCAAGCGTTCCCAATACATTCGCAGATAGACCCGTTGCCAATCGTCTTGTTTGATGTCGTAACCCAGCAAACGCAGTTTGTCACCAAAATCTATGCGCACCGGCACTTGGGGCAGAATGCAATGACACGTGCGCAAAAAATTGTAAAACTCGTCCGGCAAGTCTTGGCGCGCCACACCGCGTCGCAACAAGATGTATCCATCGAGCGCGTCTTGGATACCAAATCCTTGTTTGAGCGCGTTGCGATAATGACTCACATAGTCCACCGGATTTTGCGTGATGGCTTGCGATACATCGAGCAGAATGTAATCTACGTTCGACGGAACCGGCAATTGTCCAAAGCGATACAACATTCGGCGATGACTGAGATGAGGAAAGAGCGACGACGTCGTCATGGCTGGAACATCCGGCGGAATTTGTTTGACAAACCGATCGAGCAACTGATGGTGGGCAGTTTGCTCGGGCCAAAAATATTCGCCACCGATGGGCGTGTAGCCAGCGACCCAATGATAGCCGCAAGCAATCAGGAACGCGGTCAGGATGGCTGCGACTTGGAACTTGTAACTTGAAACTTTGAGCGCCGCCGCACCCCCAATCGCCGCGAGCACAAAGTATGGTGCGACCGGGGCAGAGTAATGGTACGTGCCAGAATACTGCGCCTCGTAACTGCTCAACAAATTCAAAATCAACGAGGGCGAGCCAACCAACAAGGTGATGGGATCCAAGAGTGCCAGAAACCCAACTGAAGCAAACAATCCCAGGACGTACGTGATTTTCGCCGGGATAATGACACAACCAACAATGCTGGGAATCGCTGTGAGGGGGTTGCGCAAAGATTCGTGCAAGCAGGTGTACCGTCCTACATAAACCGATTCGCCGCGTGGACTAAAATGTGGGACGATGACGTAGAGAGCAATGAGAAACCAAGCGATTGAAATGACGGCGATGGACAAAGGTATCCAATTCAAGGTTTCACGTTTCAAGTTCAACTTGAAACCTTGAACTGGAAACTTGAAACTGAAATAGATTGCCATCGCCAGCACTAGCAACGCCATATCTTCCTTCACGGCGAGCGCGATCAACGCAAAGAGCGCAAAGCGTTTCCATGCGTGTTCCTGACCATAGTGGTACGCGAACATCAGTGGCGCAGGCGCGAAGGTAACCGCGTGAAACTCGGCGAGGTTGGCGGCTTGCAATGCCGGGAACATTAAATACATCGCGGCAAAAAGGATTGCCATCCACTCGCTTTGCAAACGTCGCCGCGCGATCCAATAGATCGGTAACGCGCCCAACGCGATCACAACGGATTGCAAAACAAAAAGTGATTCAATGCCATCGTGAATCAAAAAGACGAGCGGAACAATAAAAAAGATTAGCTCGACGTGATCGGTGAGGCGAGGCAATTGACGACCATCGGGACGCGTATCTTCCAGCCAGTTACCGTGCAACGTATTCCACAACGCTTGATCCATCTGCCCCATATCGGACGCGTGTGTGCGAAATGTGTTGTGGCGCTGGATCGAAAGCGCAGAAAAGTACACGCTGTATGTAAACATCAGCGCGATGACAATGACAAGACCATAGCGTTTGATAAGAAATGATTCAACTCGAAGCATTTTTCGTTTTACGGGTTACGTGTTAGAATGATTGCGATGCATCTGATCTTGGACCGCTGGCGATGGTTAGCGCTCATCGCAATTACGCTAGCCGTTCGGCTTTACCTGCTCAGCCGCTTTGAGATTGAACTCTCGCAAGATGGTTTTGAGGCGGTGCGCACCTTGACGATTTGGCAAACGCAAGGCATCGCCGCGTTGCCGCGCGAGTTACTCGATCGCGCGTTGTGCATCCGTTGTATATGCTCGTGCTGGGGGTGTGGCGCGTTCTCGTGCCGGCGTCATTCGATTTCTATCTCGCCGCGCGCTTGCTTTCAACGTTATTCGCGTGCGTCGCCATCGTCTTGGTGTTCGAATTTACGCGGCGCGCGTTTGGCGAAATTGCCGCGTGGTGTGCCGCACTGTTTCTCGCCTTCGCACCATCGTTCCTCTGGGAAAGCATCGCAATTCTTTCTTCGACCTTGTTCCTTGCCTTCTACATTGCGGTTTTGCTCGCGCTCTTGCAATCGCGGTATCGGCTGGCGATGTTGATGGCATTGCTTGCCGCGCTCATCCGCTACGAAGGCATTGTGTTGATCGCACTCACATTTGTAATGCTATTCGTCCGCGATTTTCGTACGCGCAGGTTTCAACGTGACGATTGGTTGATCTGCGCGATGCTGGCTTTGGCGTTTCCCCTTGTGCTGGTTGCCGGTAGTCTGCTGGCGACCGGCAACCCGTTGCAGTTCATCGGCGCGCAATCTATGGCAAGTATTTGGCTCCGCTTTCTCGCGCCCGGCGATTTTCTCAAACGCGGTGCATTCTTCATCACGCAATATCCGGCATTATTGCCCGCGCCAATTGTCTGGCTAGGAGTTGCCGGGATCATCGTCGCACTGATGACACACCGCACGCGCGCCACTGGTTTGTTGCTTCTCGTTGCCGCGCTCTATGTGCTCTTTTTCGAGTTGCTCGTGTTTCTCAATTATACAACACTTGAAACGCGCTTCCTAATGTATCCCGGTTTTGCGCTGATTGTTTTTGCGGGGGTTGCGCTTGCTCAAGTTGCAAGTTACGCATTACGCATCACGCATTACGCATTACGTATGGCGTATTCCGTTGTGCTTATGCTCAGCGTCGGCACGTTGCTGGTCGCCAGTTATCAGCAAGGTGACGCGGGAATACGATTTGTTTACAACAGTCAAATTTCGATGCGCGAGATGGCGGACGAAATCGCGCAGATTTTTCCAAAGCATCAGCGCGTCAATGTGTTGGCGTATGGTGGCACCGCCGGCGCACTTGATTTATTTGCACGTCAACGTGGCATTGAACTCGCATTCACCGAGTTTCGTTTTGCGCCGGATGAAAACCCAGAACAATATCTCATTGACAACCAAATTCAATTTATCATTTATCCGGTCGGCAATGCGTTGGCCAAAGCCAAATATCCGTACCTCGCGCGTTTTGAAGAGCAAACCCAGCGCGGCGTTACGTTCAAGCCGCTCACGCAATTTGCCACCTCCGCCGACAATCAATTGTACAGTATTTGGGCGATTTCACTGAGCCAATGAACCAATCACCCAATCGCCTAATCACCTAATCACCTAATCACCTAATTTCAACTCCTCCCAACGCAAACGCCACACGATCGCTTGCTACATTCTTACCAACATACACATTTGCCGGCAAACGTCCGTCCACCTGTTCAAGTGCTTGCCCCGGCGATGCCCCTTTCACGCCAATGAACGCATGCCCCATTCGAAACTGAAAACGCAAATCGTTTTCGACGCCAATCAAACGCAACGCTTCGATTGCCGATGATTGCAAGTTTTTCGAAACGTCGTCTATCGCCACGCCGGCAACGATTTCACCGGCTGGCAAGGCGGCGATGAATTGTGCGAGGCGCACCGATTCGTTCGGATCGGCGAACGTGTCGAACATAGCGACACGATCCACAACACCAGTTTGTGGATTGATCGCAACCAGATGATAGCCGCGTTTGTTTTCGATTGCGTTTTTCCCGGCGACCCAGATTTCGCCAAAGCGACCGGCGTCAAAGCCCGCGCTTGTTGCTACAATGTCCACCGGTGAAAGAGTGCCTGTTTCACCGATTGCGTAATTCTCTTGTGGCGTAACGTGAACGGGCGCGGTGTCTGTCACGAAAATAAATTCATTCAGTCCATCGCGTGCCACCGATGCCGGGATACGCACGGTGTAATCATCCCAGATCGCGTTGAGCGACCATTGGGCGACCGCTTGCCCATTGACGTGCACCGTCATTGGTTGATGCGCGCGCGTGCCACGCAAGTGAAAGGTGAGCGTCTGAGTTTTCTGTTCGAGGGGCAGCCACATCCTTGAATCGTTGCGCGTTGCCCAGCGATAGTCAAAGCCGGCAGGAGACATTTGCGTGCGTCCCCAGCCATCGTCAAAGTATAGCCGCGCGGTTTCCGCGCTCAAATCAATCGTTGGCTCAACGTGCGGTTGCATCACACGATAAATCGTGCGCGTCTCGTCGCGATAAATTTCGGT
>DAOUAL010000065.1:0-71082 GCA_034433515.1 Anaerolineae bacterium
CCGACGCCGCCGAGTCCGTGAATCGCTTGGGGTTTGAGACGTTCCGACGGAACGTCTGTACTGCTCAGCGCGGCGGCTTGACCCGCCGCGAGCGCGTCGCGCAATTGCGCCATCAATTCATCGCGTCCCGTGAAATGTGGATTGCGCGGAAAGGGGAGGTTCCAGATAGCGGGCATCGTCCCAGGAAACCGTAGGGGCGGGGTCATCCCGCCCGTGCGCGCGGGAAACGCGGGTGCGGTGGTGGGCTTGGCGCGTCCACGCTTGACGCCATCGAGCAAACGTTGGCGCGCGGTCGCTTCGTCCGCGCCGACAAGGTCAATGTAGATGCGCGCGCGGAACAATCCTTCATCGTCGAATGATTCGATGCGAACGGGGATGAGTTTATCGCCGGTGGGATCGCGAGCCATCGCGGCTGACCATTCCTCGGCGGCGAATTTGGAAGCGAGATAGCGCGGTGAGAGGACGGCAAGGACGCGTTCGCACTCGTTGAGCGCGCGTTGCATCTCGCTCACAAAATTTTTGCCGGGACGAAAATCCCACGCCTGAATCACCGTCGAGTAGCCCGCGTTTTCCAGTTCCCACGCGAGCCACTTTGCCCACGCTTCATCCGCCGTGGTGTAACTGACGAAGAAATCTTTCATTGGTGCGACTCCTGAGTCGTTTGTCCTTCGTCGTCCATCTTCATTATACCGCGATTGTGAGGGGGGCGCAATACTTTTTTGAAGTCCGATTGGGTGACTGATGAATTTTACTTCCGTAACCGGCGAATGAAATTCGCCGCAACCAAGACCCGAAGCCGCCCTACGGCGGCTGGGAGACAAACCTGCGCAGGTAGGTTCAAGTTGCCGACTCGTTTCTACTTTCTAGCGAAACCCTGCCCGCACAAATGTTCCGCTTGACAGAACCTGCGGGGCGTGGTATGCTATATTTAGTGCACTAATGCACTATTTGCCGTTCAGCGGAGAACCGGTATGCCTCCTCGACGCTTTTCCCCTTATTATCGCTGGTTGGAAGAAACCCTGCGTGAGGATATTGAGCAGGGGGTTTACCAGCCCGGCGATGCTCTGCCGACCGAACACGAATTGATGCGGCGTTACAACCTTAGCATTACCACGGTGCGCCGGGCGGTCCACGATCTCGTGCAAGAAGGGTGGATCTATCGCCGAGCCGGCAAAGGGACTTTTGTCAAACGGAACAAGTTGGCAGAGCGATTGGCGCGGCTCACCTCGTTTGCGGAAGAAATGCAAAGCCGCAACATCATCCCCCATTTCCGATTGATCTGTGCCCAAGCCCAGGTCCCGCCGTCCGAGATTGCACGTGCGCTTAAATTATCACCACGACAAAAAGCATTTTTGATTGAACGGGTGCAAATCGCCAATAGTGAACCAATTGCCTTGGCGCGCGGTTATTGGATTCCCGAAATTGGCGAGCGGCTGGTGGAAAGCGATCTCAATCGGATTGCCTTGTACGAGATTGTTGAGCAACACTTGCACATTCCGCTGGTCGAAGCAGACGAATCGCTGAGTGCGGCGATTGCCGATCGGCGTATGGCGCACGAACTCGATATTCCGCGAAATGCGCCACTCCTTGTTCGTCGCCGTTTGACATATACCACAGAAATGCGTCCCATCGAATTCACGACCACCTTCTATCGTGCGGATCGTTATGAATACAAAATTCGTTTGGCTCGCCATGGTGTTTGACTATCGGGCGCGGTAACGATCTGTGAATTGTAGAGGAGGTAAGGCATTCCAAGCAATCTAAAGTCGAACTTTAACTCGTCCAATTCAAATGTCGAAGGAGACCTAGCGATGAAAAAGCAAGTTCTGATCGTTGTGTTGATGGCGTTGGCGGTGCTGCTTCTGGCTGCCTGCGCGGCGCCCACTCCCGAACCCACCAAGGCACCACCTCCGCCAGCGTCAAGCAGTTCTGCCTCTTCCAGCGTGGCGCCAACCAAAGCCCCCGAACCCACCCAAGCCCCCGCATCCTCGGCGGCGCAAAAAATTGAACTACGAATCACTTGGTACAATGATGGCAACGAAGGCGATGTCATGCGCGCACTCTTGGACAAGTTCCAAACCGCCAATCCCAACATCACTGTCAAACTAGACACCGTGGCGTACGCCGATCTGGGCAAAATTCTGCAACCCCAAGTGGAATCGGGCACGCCGCCGGACCTTGCACGTGTAACCAACCTTGCTCAGTTCCAAGGGTACTACCTGGACCTACGACCGTACTTGACCAACGCGGCTGCTTGGGAAGCGAACTGGTCGCCGGCATTCCTAGGCGCACTCCGCAAACCGGATGACAAGACCGGCTTGTATGGATTCCCAACCCAGTTTACCGTGAGTGGTCCATTCATCAATCGCACCCTGTTCAACCAAGCCGGCGTGCCAGTGCCTAGCGACACGAAAGAAAAAGTAACCTGGCAAGAATGGATTGATGCCGCGAAAAAAGTCGCTGCTGCCACCAAGACGCCTTATGCGGTTGCCATTGATCGTAGCGGACACCGTCTGTGGGGACCCGCGCTGAGTATGTGTGCCCATTTTGTTGACGGTTTGAACGAAACCAAATTCACCATTGATTCGCCCGGCTTTCGCAATGCCGCGAACATGTTGATCAGTTGGCACAAAGAAAAGATCACCCCGGCGGAAATCTGGGTCGGTGGTGGCGGTGGCTATGCTGCAGGCAACACCTTTTTTGTCAACGGTCAATTGGTGTTCTACTTTTCGGGGAACTGGCAAGTGGGACAATTCAATCAGTTGATCGGCAACAAGTTTGAATGGGATGTGGTTCCCAATCCGTACGGCGATTGCGGTTCGACCGGGATGCCCGGAGGCGCGGCGTTGGTTGCGTTCAAAGCCACCAAGTATCCCAAAGAAGTCGCCAAACTGGTCGAGTACCTGACCACTGATGATGTGCTGGCGGAATTCTCTGCCAAATCGCTCTTCCTCCCCGGTTCGTTGAGTTTGGCGAAGAAGAGCATCACGTATCCTAGCGCGAGCAAGCAGATGAATGTCTTTCTCAAGGAAGTGGGCAAACTCACGCCCGAATCGTACTATCTACAGTTCAATGCGCTGGGGCAAACCCTCAATCCGGAAATGCGGGATCGCTTGAGCCAAGTGATCACCGGCGAATTGACGTTGGATGAAGCCATCAAGCGAATTCAGCAAAAGATGGATGAGGCTGCCGCTGCGATGAAGAAATAAGCCCCCGTGAGTGTGTGTCTGCCGGGCTATCCCTAGGTGATAGCCCGGCATTCTTCCTGTTGGAGACACGCTATGCAATCTGTGAAACCTTCACCCTCGCGATCATTTCGGCTTTCGGGCGATTCGGTGCTGGAGTTGTTTGTGTGGATTATGTCGTTGCTCGATTATGTGCTGGCGCCGCTCCAAAAACTGATTGGGTACAAACGCATGGCATACTTTTTTGTTCTCCCCAATCTGCTGATTTTTGGCATTTTTATTTTGGTCCCGATGATTTTGAATTTCTATTATGGCTTTACCAGCGGCGATTCCATCTTGCTGGAAAATCGTCCGATGGTTGGAATGGCGAATTTTGAAAAGATTTTCAGTTGCAAGGATTATCTGAGTCCCAACACCTGCGCCGAGGATTTGTTTTGGCGCGGAGCGTGGAATACGGCAACCTTTGTCGTCTTCCAAGTCGCATTTATTATTCTGTTCTCGCTCATCACGGCACTCGCGTTGAATCGGGAGATCAAAGGTCGCGGTTTTTTCCGTGCGATGTTCTTTTACCCGGTTTTATTGTCGCCGGTGGTCGTTGCGCTGATCTGGAAATGGATTCTGCAATACGATAGTGGTTTGCTCAATGCCTTTCTCGTTTCTCTGGGATTAAGCAAAGTCCCTTGGCTCCTCGATGCAAATTGGGCGCAGTGCTGGGTGATTACCGTCAGCGTGTGGGCGCAAATGGGATTCTTTACCTTGATCTTGCTGGCTGGCTTGCAATCCATTCCCAAAGAAATGTACGAAGCGGCTTCGATGGATGGCGCAAACAAGTGGCGCACTTTTTGGAATGTGACCATGCCCTTGCTAATGCCGACGATGACCGTTGTCCTGGTTCTCGCGCTCATTCGCGCCGTGCAGGTGTTTGACCAAGTCTATGTGCTGACGCACGGGGGACCAGGTACTGCAACCCTCTATATCGTCCAATACATTTATCGTACGGCGTTCGAGTTCCGCAATTACGGCACAGCGGCGGCGGCATCGTTGGTGCTAGCTATTGTCTTGCTCGTGCTCACCATCGGACAATTGATTTTCCAACGCCGACAGGAAGCAGTATAACGACTGCTGACCGCAGACAGGCCACCGTGTTCTCAGCGGTCTTGCCAATGGTTGTTTAAGGAGTTGTTCATTCGCCGTTGGCGCACCAGCAGAGAAATGAAAATAAGCGGGTGCGGTCGTAGTACGGCGATTGATCGCCCGCGCGATGAATCGCGCGACTACAAGCCTATTTTCAAGGGAGGCACGCATGAGGTCTATTCTCGACTTTCTCACTCGCCGTCGTGGCGGCAAGCATTTTGATATCACCGATATTATCACGTATGCTTATTTGCTCGTTGGCGTGCTTGTGATGTTTGGTCCCGTCGTGTGGCTCGTGATGTCGTCCTTCAAACCGTTGTCTGGCTTGTATGAATTTCCTCCCACGTTTCTGCCCTACAAACAAGAAGTGGTCAAGGTCGAAGGATATGATAAACCGCTTCCCCTGTACGATGTAACCATGACCGATGGTTCAGTGCGCCGCCTCGCGCAGATTTCTCAGGTCGGCATCGGCGCGCGTATGATTGATCCTGCCCAACCCAACGCCAAACCGATTGATATTAAACTGGATCAACGAACGCCGGTGCGCTCTGTCTTTTTCGAGTGGGATAACTATATCGGCGCAGTTCAGAAATTTCCATTCCTGACCTATCTTCAAAATTCGGTGATTGTTACCACGTGTGCCACCCTGATTACCTTGCTCATCAACAGTATGGCGGCATACGCCCTGAGCAAGTACGAATTTCGCGGACGCGATGCGATTTTTCTCATCATCATTAGCACGCTCATGGTTCCCGTATCGGTGATTCTGGTCCCGGCATTTCTTGTGATTGCCAAGGTGGGCTGGACAAACAATTTACTCGGGTTGATCATTCCCGGCGCGGCAACCCCTACGGGCGTCTTTTTGTTACGGCAATATATGCTCACGATCCCGGATGATTTGATTCAATCCGCGCGTATTGACGGCGCCGGCGAATGGCGCATCTATGCGCAAATCATTTTGCCACTCACCGGCCCCGCACTCGCGGTCCTGGCAATCTTTTCCGTGATGTGGCGCTGGAATGATTTTCTCTGGCCCCTCATCGTTGTGAGCAAAACCGAACTCTTTACCCTGCAGGTCGGGTTGAATGCCTTTCAAGGCGAACTGCAGCAACAATGGAATTACATTCTGGCAATGACGGTATTGACACTCTTGCCCATCACCATTGTCTTTGCGTTCTTGGAAAAATACATCACCACCGGCATTGCCACCACCGGAATGAAATAAATGCGATTGACTCAAGTAACGCGCGTTACCTTGAATAACGCCACTGCGCATCCGCTCGTGTTCCTAGGGGAGCGCGGTGAACGTTTGCAAGTTTCGATTCTCGACGACGATTTGATCCGAGTGCAACTTTTCCCCCATGGTAAACCCAGGTTGAGTCGAACATGGGCGGTTGTCGGCAAAGACGGCGACGTGCCACGCGAGGGGCGTCGCCGCGATGATCTTTCGCCATTTCGCTTGCCGTCATTTGCTATCGAACAGCAAAACGATTCGCTTTGCATTCGCACGCAGAAACTCCAATTCGATCTGACACTCGATCCGTTTGCGATCACTTGGCACGCTGCCAGCGGTGAACCTTTCGCCTCCGATTTGTTGGAGCGCGCGTATGCCTACGATCGTGCCGGCAAAGCGATTTGGCACTATATGCTTCATCGTTCCGACGAACATTATTATGGATTCGGCGAACGCTCGGGCGAACTCGATAAAGCGAAACGACGCATGCGCATGTTGAATCTGGATGCGCTCGGCTACAGCGCGCGCACGGGCGATCCACTGTACAAGCATTGGCCCTTTTACATTACCTTCATTCCCGAATTGCAAATCGCGTATGGCCTGTTCTACGACAACCTTGCCACGACCACGTTCGAGATGGGCGGCGAGATTGACAATTATTACGCACCGTATCGTTACTATCAAGCCGACGATGGCGACCTCGATTACTATTTCATTTTCGGTCCCAGTATCATCGAGGTCGTAGAAAAATTTTCTGCGCTGATTGGACGTATGCCATTGCCGCCGCGTTGGTCGCTGGGGTATCTGGGCACGACCATGACATATTTCGATGCGCCGGATGCGCAGGAGCAACTCAAAAAGTTTGTCGCGCTGTGCAACGAACATCGGATTCCGTGTGATGTGTTTCATCTGGCGTCAGGTTACACGCTCGATGAAAATTTCAAGCGCAATGTGTTTACCTGGAATCGTCAGCGTTTTCCCAATCCACGCGCTATGGTTGAAGATTTTGCGAATGCCGGCATCAAACTCGCGGCGAACGTCAAACCCGCACTGCTAACCACGCATCCACGATATAATGAGGTGGCGCAGTTTGAAGGCTTTGTAAAATCGTCCGAGAGTGAGGCACCAGAGATTTCAATGTTCTGGGGCGGCGATGCGTCGTACCTCGATTTTACGAATCCGAAAACCTTCGATTGGTGGAAACACAATGTGCGTGAACAGTTGCTCGAGTACGGCATCATCGGCATCTGGAACGATAACAACGAATACGAAATCTGGGACGATGACGCGCGATGCAACGGTTTTGGCGAAACGGTGCCTGTGGGTCTCGCGCGCCCCTTGCATGCCTTATTGATGGCACGCGCCTCGTACGAAGCGCAACGCGAATTTTATCCGAATGCGCGATTGTATTTGTTGACGCGCTCGGCGTGTCCGGGAACACAACGATACGCGCAAACATGGTCGGGCGACAACTTGTCGTCTTGGGAAACGTTGCAATACAATATTCCGATGGGACTGGGCTTGTCGCTTTCGGGAATGCCTTGCACCGGACACGACATCGGTGGATTCACCGGCTACAAACCATCGCCTGAACTGTTTGTGCGCTGGGTGCAAAATGCCGCGCTGCATCCGCGCTTTGCGATGAACTCGTGGCATCTCGATGGAAGCGTCAACGAACCGTGGATGTATCCCGAGGTCTTGCCGATTATCCGCGAATGGTTCGAGATTCGCTATCGGTTGATGCCGTACTTGTATGCGCTTTATTTTGAAGCATCGCAAACCGGTCATCCCATCATTCGTCCGCTGGTGTACGAATTTCCGCACGACGAACGCTGTTACATCGAATCGTTCGATTTTATGCTGGGTCCGAATCTGCTCGTTGCTTCGGTATTTGAAGATGGCGTGCGCACACGCCGCGTTTATCTACCCGCAGCGACAGATTGGTACGATTTTTATTCCGGCGAATATCATCGCGGCGGACAAGAAATCGAAATTGATGCGCCGTTGGAACGCATTCCGCTGTTGGTGCGCGCGGGTGGAATGATTCCAATGGGCAAGGCGATGAAATATGTTGGCGCGGAGCCGGATGATTGGCGCCAAGTGTTTGTTTATCCGCACTGCGATGAAGGTCGTGGCGAATTTACGCTCATCGAAGATGATGGTGTATCGCTCAATTATCGGCACGGCGAGTACGCCCAAGTGCGTTTGAGCGCCGAAGCAACACGTGAAGCGATAGCGTTATACGTTGATGTGAGTGGCAATTATCCATTACCGTACGACCATATCGAATTTGTTTTGCCGCGCGGCGAAAATCGGCGCCTTGTGACACGCGGCAAGGTGTGGACGGATGATCAAGATCGGAAACATATCCAAGTAGATTTGAAGGAGTAGATGCCAATGAAATTTTTTCTCGATTCCGCAAAGGTGGACGAAGTCAAGTACGCGCTGGAAATGTGGAACATTGATGGCGTAACGAGCAATCCGCGCCACGTGCGCCATAGCGGCAAGCCATTTCTCACCGCGATCAATGAAATCGGCCGTCTGCTTGCCGGAACGGACAAGACACTTTCGGTCGAAGTGAATCCGCATCACACCGATCCGAAAGCCATGTTCGACGAAGGTGTGAAACTCGCGGCAATGTGCCCGAACTTTGTCATCAAGCTTCCCGCGACGGAAGCCGGTTTCAAAGCGTTAGCGATGTTGCGCGAAAAAAATATTCGTGTGAATCTCACGCTGGTTTTTTCGGCGGCGCAAGCACTCCAAGCCGCGCGCCTCGGTGCAATGTACACATCGGTGTTCGTCGGTTGGAAAGAAGCCAACGGCGAAGAGATTTCGCACCTCGTCGGTGAAATTACGCGCATTTATCGCAACTATGATTTCAAGACCCAGGTTCTGGTGGCCGCGGTTCGCAATGCGCGCCAAATCGTCGAAGCCGGGATTGCCGGGGCAGACATTGTCACGGCTGGTTTCGACGTGTACAAAGATGCGTTCGATCATCCGTACACGGCGAAAGGTTTGAAATTGTTTAGCGATAACTGGGACGCCACCCCGTATCAGTAAACGGTGTTCGGCAATCAGTGTTCAGTAAGCAGTGTTCAGTAAGCAGTATTCAGTATTCAGAAACTGTCCCACTGAATACTGAAAACTGAAAACTACATACTGCATACTGAGGTAACGAATGTCATTCATAAATCCTTCTCCCACTCGCCTCGGTCTGGTTTGTCTGGCTCGTCTCACATTCGAAGCGCCACTCGCGGAACAATGGTACGCGCAAGCGCGCGCGTTGCTCGGCAAGCTTGACGGCGTGGAATTGTGCGCGATTGAAAAGTTGGTCATTGAAACCATTGATGCGGATGCGGCGATTGCAGAGTTGCGCGCGAAACATATTGATGCGCTTGTGATTCTGAGTGGCACGTTTGCGCTCGGTGGACTGGCGATGCAATTCGCGCAAGCATTCGTGAATATTCCGTTGCTGTTGTGGGCGTGGCAAGAACCCAAAGAGCAAACCGGCAAACTGCGGCTCAACTCGCTCGTCGGCGTGAATGTCAACGCGAGCAATCTCTACAAACTGGGCCATCGCCCAATGACGCTGTATTCATCACTCGACGATCCGCGTACAGTCGAGACGATTGCCAAGTTCGCACTCGTCGCCGGCATCGTGCGCGATTTGAAAAATCTGCGTATCGCCTTCATCGGTGGACACGCTACCGGGTTCGATGATCTTGCGGTGGACAAACTCAACTTGCGGCGCGCAACAGGTGTCCAAGTCGTTGATGTCGGTTTGCAAATTCTCGTCGCAAAAGCCAAGGCGGTGGCGGAAGAGCGTGCGCACGCCGAGTCGGTGAACTTGCTCAAGCAATTTGATGATGTCGTTGAAATTGGTGCGCGGCAAGGTGATTTGTTCGCCGCGCTCGTCATCGCGCTCACCGAATTTGCGCACGAAAACAAATTCGGTGCGATGACGCTAAAATGCTGGGGCGACTTGGTCGAAGCGTACGGCATCGCGGGCTGTGGCGTCGTTTCGATTCTGAATGATCGCGGCATTTATACCGGCTGCGAAGGCGATATTATGGGCACAATCACAACACTCATCGCGCGCCGAATGACCGGCGTTCATCCATTCCTCACCGATTTTGTTGCGGTGGATCGTGACACGAACACTGGATTGATGTGGCACGGCGGTTGCGCGCCTATCGGGCTCGCCGACCCGCAACAGCCAAAGCATTTGTTCTCGCATTTCGCCGGCGGCAAGGGTGTAACGGCGGGGTTCGGACTCAAGCCGGGTCGCGTAACCTTGTTGCGCTTGGGCGATGATGGACGCAACTTGCGGATGCTCGCGACTACGGCGACTGCACTCGAAACCGAAATGGAAGTGCGCGGCACACTCTCACGCGTCAAGTTCGATAAAGATGGAATGGAATTTCTCAACGAAATTCTGAACAATGGCTGGGAACATCATCTCGTGATGGCATACGGCGAAATTCTGCCCGAGTTGGAAATGCTGGCAAGGGCAATGCGAATTCCTTTGACAGTAAAATAAAAATGCCGTCAGTGGTTGCCACGGACGGCAGAGCATCGTTTCACCAAAGGTCTTTGAACTCTTCGTTTATGCAAACTGGCGATATAGCCACGAATAGCATCCGCAATCATTTCTGGGCTTCCTCGAAGGTTTGTCCTTCGGCGTTGCACCCAGGTAATGCGGGAACCGAAACGACGTAACTGCCGTCGGGTGGCTTTTCATAGACAACGGTAAAATTATACGCCATTGAGACTTTCGTCTGGACATAGTAGGCCTTCTTGCCTCCCGCTTGTGAACTGCAATTATTATAACCGAGTTTGAAAACAAACGCGATGATAAACCCAAGTTGGCTCTTTCTCGCCCTCTGCGCGTTCCAAACCGCGCTCATCTACTATCAACATTTCACGCCATTCGAGCGAGAAAACAATTTCCTTTCGATTGGATGGGGCGCCAAAAGTACGCCGCGCTTTTGGGCAATCGTCCTATTCGATATTTGCCTCGGCTTGCTTTTTTATTTGCTCGTGCTCAGTGTGCTCCCAGCCGCACTGAACGATTCGGCAACCGCGCGCTTTTGGCGTGTCCTGCCCGTGTGGATTTTTGCGTCGCTCCTTATCTCGCTTTGGCATTATCATTTCAATCGCACCGTCATCCTCTTTCCGCGTTACGGCGTCATTGCACGACGACTCGTGTGGCTCTTTGGATTTGGTCTGGTCATTGTTGCGGTGTTGCTTTACATCGTCGCGCTGGCGGCGATGCCGAACGTGTCGCTTGCCTTGACAGCATGGCGCATATCGTTCGTCCAAATTTTTCCGATGGCATTGCTCATTGCGCTTGTCATCTTTTTTGTGCGCGCATTCGCGTTTCTCTTACGTGTCATTCCTGGCATTGGCTCCTTCCTACACGCAGCCGTGTCAACTTTTGCCGTTGTGTGGACAATGCAACAGTACGGTTGGTTGATGAGCCACACTGCACCGATGGGGTTCGCAGATAGCGAAAGAATGATTACACCGATTATTGTTGTCGCCGTGATTGCAATGTGGTTCGTGTGGCGCGCGCCTAGCGCAGAGAAAAACGATGATGCCGTTGAGCCGCCGTCGCTGGTGCTTGACTGCCGACCGCCGACCGCCGACCGTGAGGTTCGCGCAACGTTGACTGATAATGGCGCAATACTCGCATCGCCCAACGTCCGTGTTGAAGTAACACGCGCGCCGTTTGGCGTCATTGTGAAAAACGCGCAAGGCGAAAAGTTGTGGCAACTCGCGGAGAAGGGATTATCGCGCGCTTGGATCATCCAGAAAATCATTTCGATCCCACTGCTCTACACCGGCAACACGATCAAGATGAACCTGGGAGCGCTCGGGCGACCCATCCATCAAGTCGAAAAAATCAAAGCGGACGCTCAGGCACTATGCCTCACGTTTCGCGGCGGATTGCTACGCTTGTCGTTTTACGATTCAAATATTCTCCGCATCGAATTCAAACATTCGTCATCCGTCCTTCGTCATTCGGCGATTTCATTCAGTATTCCCGACGATTCCCACATCCTGGGTCTCGGTCAACGCTTCAACAAAGTTGACCAACGCGGCGAACAATCGTATTTCTTTGTCGAAGAAGGTGGCGTGGGGTACGAGTGGATGAAAAATCGTTTACCGATTCTTTATCCAATCTTCAGGCGTTGGTTCGGCGCGCGCGGCTCGTTTCCGAATGGTGAACAATGCACCGGCTTTCCGGTTCCGTTTGCACTCGTCGCGCGCGAGTGTGGCGCGAGCGTTGGTTTGTTTTGGAACACGTACAAGCCCTCTTGGTTCCAATCCGACCGCCGACCGCAGACAGCCGACGGCGGTCAGCGGTCAGCCGTCAGCCGTCTCACAATTTTAGACAACCAATTTGATTTGTTCTTGTGTGCTGGCCCCCAACCCATTGACGTGATTCAACAATACACGGCACTCACCGGTCGCAGTAACACGCCGCCGGCGTGGGCGTTCCTGCCATGGAAGACAAACACGGGCGCGGTCGTGCAAGACGATGTGCTGACGGACATTCGCAAATTCCGCGAACTCGAAATTCCGCTGGCGCAAGTGGGCATTGAACATTGGCAAGCGGTGCGCGGCTCGTACGAATTTGCCAAACAATGGTGGCACGACATTGACGGGCTGATCAAGACGGCGCGCGACAACGGCTACAAGGTTCACATCTGGCATTTTCCGTATATGAATGCCGGGTCAGCCACACACGACGAGGGTCTGCAAAAAGGATATTTTGTGCGCAATCGCCTAGGCTTGCCCTATCATCAACGTATCTTTCACGGTATCGCCGCTGTGATTGATTACACCAATCCGCGCGCGTCGGCGTGGCACGAAAAAATCGTTGCGCAAACTTTTCACGCGCGCGGCATTCACGCAGTAATGACCGATTACGCCGAATCCATTCCTCCCGATGCTGTGTTCTATAACGGCGCGTCCGGTCTCGCCATGCGCAATGCCTATCCGGTGATGTACGTGCGTGCGATGCAACGCGCCGCGAGAAGCATATTGGGCGATAATCATTTGCTTTATCCGCGCGCGGGTTATGCGGGTTCGCAACGCTTCGTTGCCGCGCAATGGCCCGGCGATCAAGATACGGATTGGGACGAGGGCGATGGTTTACCCGCCGCCGTACGCGCGATGATCAACGCTTCGATCTGTGGCTTTCCGGTTCACGGTTCCGACATCGGCGGGTGGTACGATTGGTTCGCGCCGATCACGACGAAAGAATTGTACATTCGTTGGGCCGAAGTGGGATGCTATTCGCCGTTGATGCGCGCGCACGGCGGACCGATCGGGCGCAATCGCGAGCCGTGGAAATTCGATGACGAAACGGTGGAGATTTATCGCGCCTTGTCGCAAGAGCACGTCAAATTGTTTCCGTACTTTTATTCGCTGTCGAAACAAGCAACGCGCGACGGCACACCAATCATTCGTCATCCTGCGTTGATCTGGAGCGATTGTGCCGAGTTGTATGCCATCGAAGATTCGTGGCTGATTGGGGATGCGCTCTACGTCGCGCCGGTGATTCGGCACGGACAGACCCAGCGCGAGGTGATTTTGCCGCCCGGCGATTGGTGGGCGCTGAACGAAAACAAACCCGTGCGCGGATTATCGCGTCTCGTTGTCAACGCACCGCTGGGCAAAACGCCGATCTTTTTACGACGCGGCTTTATCGTTCCGCGATTCGTGAAATCGTTCGACACGTTTGACAGGGTGCCAACCGCAAAAGTCGGCTCACTTGACGACGCCATCGAAGCGTGGATTTATCCGAGCGAGACCCAAGCATCGTTTGAATTGTTTGATGGAACAAAAATCGTAGAAGGAGAACAACCCAGGAATCGAAAAATAGAGTGGAAGGTTTTCAAATCATAAATCATAAATCTGAAATCTGAAATCTGAAATCTGAAATCTCAAATTCTATAAGGAGGACTATGGCTCACGCCATTCTCTTGCACGAACCGAACGACGATGTAGGGGTGGCTGTTCGGGACCTGAAGAAAGGCGAATCCGTTGGCGCGGTGACGCTCGAAGGGAAATTCGTCGCCGATGTGAAACTCGTTGACGATGTGCCGCTTGGGCACAAGGTCGCAATGAAAGATATGGCGCCCGGCAAGGATGTGATCGAGTACAATCGGGTCATTGGTGTGGCTACGCAAGCTGTGCTGCGTGGCTCGCACGTGCACACGCACAATCTTAGAACCAAGAGGTGGAAATAATGATCAAGCCCCAAGACCTTAAACTGACCGGCTATCGGCGTCCTGATGGACGCTTTGGCGCACGCAATCATGTCCTCATCATCCCGGTAGATGACATTTCGAACGCCGCTGCGGAAGGCGTGGCGCGTCTCATCAAGGGGACGATGGCGCTGCCGCATCCGTACGGTCGCTTGCAATTCGGCGCAGATTTGGAGTTGACGTTCCGCACGCTCGCGGGCCAAGGTCGCAATCCGAACTGTGCGGCAGCAATCGTCATCGGCATCGAGCCGAATTGGACCGAACGCATCGTCAAAGAAATTGCCAAGACCGGCAAGCCGGTCGCAGGATTCAGCATTGAACGTGCCGGCGATCTGAAAACAATCGAAGCCGCGGCACGCAAGGCAAAAGACTTGGTTCAGTATGCTACGGAACTCCAGCGCGAACCGTTCACGGTCAAGGACCTGGTAATGTCCACCAAGTGTGGTGAATCGGACACGACTTCGGGACTCGCCTCGAACCCGACGGTGGGGCGTGTGTTTGAACGACTGGCGGACGCAGGCGCTAAATTGATCTTTGGCGAGACGACCGAGGTGACCGGCGGCGAAGACATCATTATGGAAAAATGTGTCACGCCAGAAATCGCCGCGCAGTTCAAAGCCGCGTTCGACGATTATCAACATCTCATCGAAAGTCAAGGCGTGTCATTGTTGGGGTCGCAACCCACCGAAGGAAATATTCGTGGGGGACTCACCACCATCGAAGAAAAAGCGTTGGGCAACATCCAAAAAGCCGGGCGCTGCACGATTGTGGATTTTTTGAAACCGGCAGAAGAACCGCGCAAACCGGGGTTGTCGTTTATGGACTCGTCGTCTGCCGCCGCTGAAATGGTGACGCTGTGTGCCGCCGCCGGTTCCATCGTCCACTTTTTTACAACCGGGCAAGGTAATGTCATCGGCAATCCGGTGATTCCGGTGATCAAGTTGTCCGCGAACCCACTCACCGTTGCGACGATGTCGGAGCACATTGATGTTGATTTGACCGCGATGCTCCGCATTGAAATGACTCTCGATCAAGCGGCAGACGCCGCACTGTTGATGCTCGAAAAAACGATCAACGGTCGCCTGACGGCGGCTGAAGTGTTGCGGCACGACGAGTTTGTGTTGACCAAACTGTATCGCAGCGCATAGTGCGAACCAAGACCGAGGACGGATGACCGCATAAATCTGTCCTCGGTCAAGATTCTTCAAATGACCGTATATCAAATTCCGTACGGCAAAACCCAAATCGAATGTGCGATTCCCGATTCGTTTGAGGTTCAAGTTCTGAAACCAGCGCCAATTCCGCCGGCAACCGATCCGATGCGCGCGGTGTACGATGCCATTGATGCGTCGGACTTGGCCGATTTCAAACAGGCAAACGCGGTGGCGATTGCAATCAACGACAAGACGCGCCCGGTGCCGCTGGAAATTTTGGTGCCGCCGCTCTTGCGACGCCTCCGCGAAATCGGCATTGCCGACAACGCGATCACGTTTATCGTTGCCGTTGGCACGCACGCACCGATGGCAGAAAAAGAATTTGCTGATTTGCTTCCGCCGGAAATTCTTGCACGCTATCACGTCGTCACGCATGATGGCGATGATAGTGCAAATCTGATGTATTTGGGCAACACATCGCGCGGGACGCCAGTGTGGTGCAATAAAATCTTTGCTCAAGCCGATTTGCGAATTTCAATCGGCAATCTGGAGCCGCATCAGTTCGTTGGATTTTCCGGCGGTGTCAAAACGGCGGCAATCGGGTTGGCGGGACGCGAAACAGTGACGCACAATCATTCGATGATGCTTGACCCGCGTGCGAATATCGCACGCTATGACGATAACCCGGTGCGGCAGGACATCGAAGAGATCGGCAAGATGATGGGCGTGCATTTCGCGTTGAACGCGGTCATCAACGAGAACAAGCAAATCGTCGCGGTGCTGGCGGGCGATCCGCGCGGGGTGATGCAGCGCGGGATTCCAATCGTTCTCGATTTGTATCAAGTGAAGGTTGATGCGCCATTCGATTTGGTGATCACGTCGCCGGGCGGACATCCCAAAGACATCAATCTATATCAAGCGCAAAAAGCGTTAGCGCACGCAACGTTCGTTACAAAAGAAAATGGCACGGTGATTTTGTGCGCCGCGTGTCCCGAGGGCACGGGCAGTAAACATTATGAAGACTGGATCGCCGATAAAACCTCGCACGCGCAAGTGCTCGAAACGTTCAAACGCGAAGGGTATCGTCTTGGCGCGCACAAGGCGTTTCAAATTTCGCGCGATGCCTCACGCGAGCGCGTGTTGTTCGTAACAACGATGAAGCCGGATTTGGTGCGGCAATTGTTGTTAACGCTGTTGGCCAGTCTTGATGATGCACTATCGGTTGCGCTGCGCGATTTGCCGGCGAATGCACGCATCGGCATTCTGCCATACGCGAATACGACGATTCCGATGTTGAGGTAAATGAACTGAGATGTGAAAAAAAGAGCGGAGAGAAGATTTCTCTCCGCTCAAATGTTAAGTTATGCTGGCACCGGCTCGGCGGCTTCTGCCTCGATATGTTCGGCGCCATTGCCCCACGTGCCCAAAATGCCTTCGATCTGCGCCAAGATTTGTGTGTTGGTAAAGTGAGAGCCGGTGATCGCGCCCGCCGGACACGCCGCGACGCACGTCCCGCAACCTTGACACAATGCCGGGTTGACCTCGCTCACCTTGCGATCTTCGATGAAGGTGATCGCGTTGAACGGGCACAGACTGTTGCAAATGCGACAACCCGAGCATTTCGCTTGATCGACACTGGCGCGGACCGGTTCCAACGTAACTTGCTTTTGACCGATCAGACCCAACACCCGCGCCGCCGCCGCCGCTCCTTGGGCGACGGAAGAGGGAATATCCTTGGGACCCTGACACACACCCGCGATGAAAATGCCTTCGGTCATCGTAGCGACTGGATCGAGTTTGGGGTGGCGTTCGATAAACCAACCATTCGCGCTACACGAGATACCAAATTTCTTGGCGACCTCCTTGGAATCGGCGCGTGGTTGCATCGCGGCAGACAGAATGACCATATCTACCGGCACCCGCAACTGTCTGCCGGCTAAGGTGTCTTCAACCTGAATGATCAACTTGCCTTCTTCGCCGGGAAAGCGCGGCGCATCGGTTACCTCCGCGACTTTGCCACGAATGAAATGCACGCCTTCGTCGAGAACGCGGCGATAAAATTCATCATAGGTTTTGCCCGGCGTACGAATGTCAATGTAAAAGTTGTACACCTTGGCGCCGGTCTTTTCCTTGACCAAGTGAGCAAATTTTAGACTTTGCATACAACAAATCGCCGAGCAATCTACATTGTATTTAATATCGCGGCTGCCAACGCAATGGATGATGCCAACGGTCTGTGGCACGGTTACACCATCGCGCAAAACGATTTTGCCACCGGTGGGTCCCGCCGTGTTCGATAATCGCTCGAATTCCAAATTCGTGATCACGTTTGCGAGGCGTCCATAGCCGTAATGCGGAATGCGGCGCGCGTCAAAGAGTTCATAGCCGGTCGCTAGAATCACATTGCCCACTTGAACGGTGAGCATTTCGTCTTGTTGATTGAAATCAATCGCGCCGGTCGGACAGAATTTTTCGCACGCTTTGCACGTACCACGTTGAAAGTAAATACAGTTGGCGACATCAATCACCGGATATTTGGGGACGGCTTGCGGGAACGGGGTATAAATGGCTTTGCGTGTGCCCATGCCAACTTCGAACACGGTATCAATTACTTTTTTGGGGCATTTTTCTTCGCAGACGCCGCAACCGGTGCATTTCTCGGTGTTCACCTTGCGCGCCTTTTTGCGAATCTGCACGGTGAAATTGCCGACACAACCATCCACCTTTTCAACTTCGCTCCACGTGAGCAAGGTGATGTTGGGATGGGTGCCTGCGGTGAACATCTTGGGCGTGAGAATACACGCGGCGCAATCGAGCGTGGGAAATGTTTTATCGAACTGCGCCATATGTCCGCCAATCGAAGGTTCGCGTTCGACGAGATAGACATGACTGCCTTGATCCGCGATTTCCAACGCGGCTTGAATCCCGGCGATGCCACCCCCCACGATCAGTACGTTGGGATTGATGTCCACGATGATCGGCTCGAGGGGTTGATGATGCACCACGCGGCGCACGCCGCCGGCGATCAAGGCTTTGGCTTTTTCGGTGGCAAGGGCTTTGTCTTTGGTGACCCAGGAGACTTGCTCGCGAATCGAAACCATTTCGAACAAGTACGGGTTTAGCCCGGCGCGTTTGCACGCATTGCGGAACGTCAATTCGTGCAGGTGCGGTGAGCACGCCGCGACGACGATGCGCGTCAATCCCAAATCCTTGATGTCTTTTTCGATGATCTCTTGACCGGGGCTGGAGCACATAAACTTGTACTCGCGGGCTACGCGCACATCGGGCAAATTGTCCTCTGCCCATTTGGCAACGTCAACAACATCAACCACGCCGGCAATGTTGCTCCCACAATGACAAACATAGACGCCAACTTTTTCTGCCATATTTCCTCCAAGACAGTGGTCAGTAGTCGGTGGACAGTGGTCAGTTTCCTGTTCACTGACCACTATCCACTGTCCCCTGTCCACTACAATGCTTCATTCACCAACTCGATTAAATCTTTCACGACCAACCGCGCTTCGCTGCCGGTCGTTTTGACCGCATCGCGGAACAGGGTTACATCTTTGGGGCACGCGGTCACAAAAACCGATACCGTATCTAGGGTGAGCGCCTCACGAATGCGCGCTTCGCTGGGCCGTTCTTTGACCGTGCCTTCCTCCATCCAAATACGTCCGCCGCCGGCTCCGCAACACAGCGCGCGATCACCGTGCCGTGGCATCTCGACGAGCCGACAACCGGTCGCTTCGATCACGCGGCGCGGCGCATCGTAGATTCCGTTGTACCGACCGAGATAGCAGGGATCGTGATAGGTAACGGTGTAAGGGAGTTTCTTGCTGAATTTCAATTTGCCTGAAGTAATCAGCGTGTCCAACAACTCGGCGTAATGCCAGACCTCATTTGTTATGCGTGGATATTCATGTCTCAACGTGTTGTACGTGTGTGGATCGGTGGTAACAATCGTTTTGAAATTTGCCTTGCTCATCGCCTCCATATTTTTCTCGACGAGCATTTCAAAGAGACCTTCTTCGCCCACGCGGCGCACATCGTTGCCGGCATTGCGCTCGCCTTCGTACAAAATTCCAAAATCGAGTCCGGCTTTTTGGAACACGTGCGCAGTCTGGCGCGTGATTTCGATGACGCTGGGACTGTACGATGCATAATCGCCAACGAACCACAGGTACTCGACCGGCTCTTTGCGTGCATCTTTAATCTTGGGCAGCACCGGTTGTGCCCACTTGGCGCGATTGCGTTCCGATTGTCCAAACGAGTTGCCATAGCGTCCCAGTTTGGCGAGCGCGTCTTGGAGCATTTCGTCCATTCGCCCTTCGCTGACCAAATAGCGGCGCATATCCACAATCGCTTTGACGCGCTGGATAAACAGTGGGCATTCCTGATCGCAGGCGTAACACGTGGTACACGACCACAATACTTGCTCCGAGACTACCTCCGGAATTAAGGTTTGCGTTTGGGGTGCTGTGAGATGTTCGCGCAGATTCATCATCAATAATTTAGGCGAGAGTGGCAGACCACTGTTGTACGCCGGGCAGACATCTTGACACCGACCGCATTCGGTACACGTGTAGAAATCGAGCATCTGCCGCCAACGAAATTGATTGACCGTACTCACGCCCACTTTGCCATCAAACTCTGGTGATTTGGGTAAACGACCCGGCGGCGTGAGATCGCGCAGAAAAACGGCAGGCACCGAGGTAACGATATGAAAATGTTTGCCTGCCGGTAATTCGGTGAGGAAAAAGAGGACAACCCCCAAATGAATCCAGTACGCGATTTCGCCGACGATGAATTGCGCGTTGATGTCCAGTGTTGCAAATGGCAAACCGACCAACATCGAAATGGGCCGCCATGCCGCTAATGTATCCTTGCCTAGATTGATGTTGATGCCGTTGAATACGAGCAGACTTAGCATAATTGTCATGATGAACGACAAGACCATAATGCCCTGGTTTTTGTGACTGCCCCTGTAGCGTTCGGGATTGACGATGATGCGTAGATACAAGGCATAGGTTACGGCGATGATGACAAACAGCGCAAAGAAATCTTGAATTAGTGCGAGCAGACCCCACTCGCCGATGATCGGTAACTTGAAATGCGGATCAATGAATGCCAACAACCCTTCGGCGATGGCTTGCAGGATAGTGAGCGAGAGCAGGATGAATCCCCAAAAGATGAAAAAGTGTGCGATGCCGGGAATGCGGACTCGAAACAAGCGGAGTTGACCGGCGACATAGGCGATTACACCTTTGATGCGCTCGCCCCATTGACCAAATGCTTCTGGGCTGGGTTGTCCACGTCGTAGATTGATCCACAACAAGCGATAGACGCGCCAACCAAACACGCCGCCAGCGAGTAACAATCCGATCAAGACAAGCAGACTTTTGATCATCTCATAGTTCATCGGAACTCTCCGTTCGTATCGGGGGCGAAGGACAGGTGCACGCTTTGCCCGACCACTCTAGCGAAGAAAGTTCCTTCGCCCCCATGCCCTCGTCATCCCTTCGCTTGTTGCACCTTCTCTGTCAGCACGGGTAACAAATCCAGCATATCAATAGACGCGCCGAACTTGGCGAGATCGAAAATGGGTGCGCTGGTGTCGGTGTTGACCGCGATGATCAGTTCGCTATCGCCGATGGCTTCGGTATGTTCGGGTGCGCCGCTGATGCCCAGCGCGAGATACAATTTGGGTTTGACCGCTTTGCCGGACTTGCCAACCAGCCGCGTCGGCGCGAGCCAACCTTGATCAATCACCGGGCGCGAGGCGCAAACGACGCCACCCAACGCACGCGCTAATTCTTCCGCTAGTTCGATATTGTCTTGATTCTGAATACCACGCCCAATCGAAACCAAGATGGGTTCGCGCGCAATATCCACATCGCCTACCGCCGGCTCGATATACTCTGTGACCGAGACGTGCAAATCGTCGAGTGTGGGTGCATCGAGGCGGACAAGTTCCGGCGATTGTGCGGCACGCCCTTGTTCCGGTTTGTAGCCGCCCGGTACCATCATCACCAGTGCCGATGGTGCGGGCAGATCGCCTTCTGCCAACAGTTTGCCACCGCAAATTTGGCTGACGAATTTGAGTGCTGTACCTTCGGCGCGTACGGTGCGGCACGCGCTAACCAACGGCAGACCCAAACGCGTCGAGAGCCACGCCGCCACATCGCCGCCAATGGTTGTATCGCCGAACAAGACCGCGCGCGGCGCGTGTTCTTTGAGCACGGTTTCCAAGGTGCGTTGGTACGCGTCCGACGAAAAATCGGCGAATGCGGGATGCTCGATGTACCACACCTGGTCTGCGGCGAGATCGGATGCCAATGGTTCAACATCGTGTCCCAACAACAGGGCGATGACCTTGCCGCCGGTCACGTTTGCCATCGCTCGTGCCGCCGCCAGCATCACGTACGAAATATCCATCACTTGTCTGCGCAAGTGTTCGATGACAACGCAAATATCTGGGTTCATTGTTTCTCCTCTCAAAGTATGAAAATTCCAACTTTACAGCACGCCGTGTTCCTTGAAAATTTCTACCAACCGCGTTGCCACCGTGTCGGCGTCGCCTTCGATCATCGTGGCGCGCGTGCTGACTTGAGGCTGGAACAATCGCACCGCGAGTGGCGCACCGGCAGTTTCCAATTCCATCGCCGGGAATTTTTCAAGGGTGGCACTTTTCATGGTCGCACGGATTTTGCTGATGGGAACATAGCGCGGTGGTTTTTCGGCGGCTTGGATGCCCAGGACGGCTGGCAACATCACTTGCATTTCCGCGATCAAGCCGCCGGGAAATTCTTTGCGAATCTGGACGCTACCATCACAGACTATCACGCCGGAAACGTATCCGACATACGGCAGACCCAGATGCTCTGCCAGTTGCGGACCGACTGCGCCATCCAGATCGTTGTGGGCTTGGACGCCGGTGAGAATGAGTTCAGGGCGCAGGGTTTTGATAAAGTTGGCAAAGACACGTGCCAAGGCATGATTGTTCACTCCACGTTGCCAATTCCCAGTGAGTTTGACCAGCCGATCCGCACCTTTGGCAGCAGCGGTGAACAACACCTCATCAATACCTTCGATGTCTGGTGCAACAACCGTTACCGTGCCTGTGCCTTTCTCTTTGAGCAGAATCGCTTGTTCGATAGCGTGATCATCAAACTCGTTGAGTTTCAAGCGTAATGCGTCAGAGTCGAGTTTGGTGCCGCTGGCATCAATGACCAGTTCTTCAACGAGATCGGGAACCATCTTGATGGGGACGACTAGATTCATCGTTATACCTCTTCGAGTTTCATCGTTGGGTCGTTGCATCGTTAGATCGTTGGGTCGTTGTATCGTTGCATCGTTAGATTGTTGCCTCCTTTGCCACGAGGTTGAACGAATCAACGCTGTAACGAACCGACGATGCAACGATTCGCTTATCCGATAGACTCGGCTAACAATTCAACAATGTCGCGCACTTCCATCCCGCTTGCTTCGCGCACGGTCTTGACCGCATCTTCAAAACGAGGTGGCTCGTACGGACACGCGACCACGAGGGTGGTTGCTTCTACGGCAATTGCTTCGCGGACGCGCCACTCTGAAGTTCGCGTGTGCGCCTTTTCCCAATGGAAACCTTCCAGCCACATACCGCCACCACCGCCGCCACAACACAAACTGGTTTCGCGCGTGTGCGACATTTCAACAAGGGTAATGCCAGGAATGGCTTGCAACAGACGGCGGGGCTCGTCGTAAACCTTGTTGGCGCGACCCAAGTAACACGGATCGTGAAAAGTAATTTTGCCAGTCTCGACCGGCTTGAGCATGGGCTGGAGTTGATCGAGGCGTTCGACTAGAAACTGGGTCACGTGGCGGACGGGATAAGTGATGTCGAGTGTGGGATAGACGTTTTTGAACGCGTTGAACGCGTGTGGATCCGTAGTGATGATTTCGTTGAAACTGTACTTGCGGAAGGCTTGCCCATTCTTGGTGGCGAGCATTTCAAATAAACCGCGTTCACCGGCAAGTCGTTGCGAATCACCGTCACCGACTTCTTCTGGACCCAGAATGGCAAAATCTACCTTGAGCGCGTTAAGAATCTTTGCCAAGGCACGGCTGGTGGCTTGAACGCGTGGATGGTACGAAGCATAATCACCAACATACCACAACACGTCTGCCGATTTCTTGTCCTTGCCGAAAATGGGGACGGTGGCTTGGAGGCCCTTGGTCCAGTCCGCACGTTTGCGGGGCGATTGACCCAGGACATTGCCATAGCGTTGCGAGTTTTCGAGCGCGAGTTGGAGTTCGGCGGGGACTTGGGCGGCGAGGAGCATTTCTTCTTTGGCGCGCGTCATTAATTTCTCGGTGAGCGGAATGCCGGACGGGCAGACTTCGGTGCAGGCGTAACACGCGACGCACATCCAAACGGTGTCCGTTTTCATCACGCGATCAAAAATTTCGGAACGCAAGGCGGCGATCATGCGCCCCGGCGGATAATCCATCACATAACCAAAGGGACACACCCCGCTACACATACCGCATTGCAAACACATGCGGATGCGTTCGCCGGTGGGCGGGGTTTGCAGACTGGTGTAGAACGCCTCGTTGAACGAAGGATTGGTTAGCGTAGGAATCGTCATCTAAAAACCTCCTCAATTGCGCTCGAGCGAATCGGTTGAGTTACTTGAGCAAAGGTAGATAGAACTACGGCCGCCGGCAGTGTGGCGGTAGGGATGGGGTGGGGGCAAAACGATGGCAAGGGTTGGCGTGGGGGTTGGTGTGGCAACGGGAGCGCAGGCAACGCCAATGCAGGCGATCAGTACAGCACAGCCCAAAACGCACAGGCGCAGGGTGTTGCGCATATATCCCACCTCCCTTGGGAAAAACCATTTCCCATCTATAGTTTACAATGTTTGGTGTGGCACGACCATACGGGACGGAGGGTATTTTTGAAATACTCTGCGCATGGTAGGGGGAAACTAGGAGGAAACAATAAGCGGGGTGACGGTTAGGCTTTGACAATGCCCGCGCGAATGGCGTACTTGATTAATTCAGCGGTGTTGTGCACGCCAAGTTTTTCCATAATGTTGCTGCGATGCGTGTCCACCGTTTTGACGCTGATTCCCAGACGGTCGGCAATCTCGCGGTTGATCAACCCTTCGGCGATGAGTTGCACGATTTGAATCTCGCGGTCCGTCAGCATGGGTGAGGGTTGGCTGGCTTTGGCGGATTCGGCGAGTGCGTTGACGAGCGCAGAGGTAATACTGGGTTGCAGATAAGCACCGTGTTCATACACGGTGCGAATCGCGGTGGTCAGTTCGTTGGCGCGTGCATCCTTGGTAATGTAGCCGACCGCGCCGGCATGCAAGAGCGGCAAGATATATTCCTTGTTCTCGTGTTGGGTCAAGACCAGAATGCGCGTCAAAGGGGATCGGGCGTGAATCTCGCGCGTTGCGTCCAAGCCATTCATTCCCGGCATCGCAATATCCATCAACACAACGTCTGGCTTGAGCCGAAGGACCGCCTCAATGGCATGCTTGCCATCTGCCGCTTCGCCGACCACTTGCATATCTTCGCGGCGCGCGAGCAAGGCGCAAATCCCTTCGCGTACAATGGCGTGATCATCCACCACGAGAACACGAATCGGTTGTGCCATCTCATCCTCCTCCGCGATCTGGTGTTGGGATAGGTACGCTCAAATGAACGGTGGTGCCTTCGCGCAGAATCGAAGAAATATTCACAGTGCCACCGATGGCGCTCATCCGCTCTTTCATACCAACGATTCCCAAACCGCGTTGGCTATCGGTCAAGACGAGGTTTGGATCAAATCCTTTACCATTGTCCTTGATCCAAACTTGAACCTGGGTGGGTTCAAACGCAATGGTGAGTTCGGCGCGCGTTGCCCGTGAGTGTTGTGCAATATTGTTGATGGCTTCTTGCACCACACGAAACAGGGCTGTCTCGATGGGAGGCGGCAAACGGCGCGGTTCACCAATTTGATGAATCGTGGGACGAATGCCTAATCCATTCAAGCGTCTGTCGGCATACCAACCGATTGCCGGGATCAAACCTAGGTGATCAAGCATCGTGGGGCGCAGATCCAGAATCATCCGCCGAATTTCTTTGAGTGCGGTTGTGGTGAGTTCGTGCATGCGCTCCAACTGCGGTTTGAGATTAGCCGAGGGCGGTGCTTCGGCGGCATTGTCGAGAGCGTATGCCAAACCGGTCAGGATCTGGCACGTTTCATCGTGGAGTTCGCGTGAGATCCGTTTGCGTTCTTCCTCTTGCGCCGTGAACACCCGATTCAGCAATTCGCGCCGGATTTGTTCCTTGCTTTGCAGTTCCTCGTACAGTTGCCGGATTTCGGCGGTGGCGCGTTCGCAGGCGGCGGTCCGCTCACGGACGCGCGCATCGAGTTCGCGATTCCAATTTTGGATTTCGGAGATGGATGCTTTGAGACGCACCCGCATGGCATCGAAGGATTGCGCCAATTTGCCAATTTCATCTTTGCCTTGGATCCCCAAGGGGGTGTCCAGATCACCGGCGGTAATCCGTTGCGTGGCGGCGGTCAATGCTTGAACGGGCGTGATGACACTCCGCGTGGTCAAATAGACCAACCCGAGCGCGCCGGCAAGCATAATGATCATCAAGCCAAAGATGCGCATCTGTAATTGATGGATCGAGGCGAACACCTCATCTTCGCTTTGATGAACGGTAACCCCCCACTGCGCCCGTTCGAGCGGTGCCAAGGCGATGATTTCCCGAGTGCGCTGTGGGGAGGCAGAGTAGTGACAACGGTGGCAGGTGGATACGGTTTGGCGTTGCTCGCGAATCAGCGTGGCAAGATTGCCGTTGTGATCATTGTGCGTGCCGATACGTTCACTCTGCGTGCTCGCCAGGATGATGCCATCCAAATCAACCAAATCAATGTAACCGGTTGCGCCTAGTCCGATGGGTTGCGTGAAGGTTCGCAAGTTGGGCTTGTTCAGATCAATGCTGATGACCAGCACACCGGTCACCTGCCCGTCTGCAGCGCGAATCGGTGCGGCGGCAAGGACAGCAGTGGTATTGGCATCAAGCGTGTGCAGATAGGGCGAGACGGCAAAATTGCGCCCATTGAGGACGGCTTGGATTGTGGGGCATTCAGCAAAGGAGAGCGAAGCGGGCAGGGGAGGATAAGTGGCGATGAGTTGTCCGGTCGGATCGAGCAGAAAAAGGTGGGTGGCATAGAGGCGCAGGCGTTGGAAAGCATCGGCAAGTTTTTCCATCGTGTGCGGCTGATCGAGTGCGTTGAACTGGGCAGCCGTGTACAGCATCACATCCTCGACACTGCCGAGGATGTAATCAATGTGACGCGCCGTGCTTTGTGCCAAGACCAAGCGTTCTTGCAGAGTGCGTTGATTATTTTCGTCGAGTGCGGTGGTGCCCAGGTACGCAAACAAGCCCACGAGGGAAAGCGTGCCAATCACAACCAGCGTTGCCATCTTGGCACCCAGTCCCACGCTGGACCACAATTGCGAGAGCGGGCGCATCAAGAAGGCTTCCCACTCTTGTGCGATGATCCGCCAGCGCATTCAGAACCCTCCGGATGCGCGAATCAGTCAGCGAGAGGGTAAGTTGTGATGAGGCAAGGGCTGACCGAACAGATTCTGGGTCAACATGAGGTTGCGTTCAACGACCAGCAAGCGTTCAAGTTGATATTGGTCCAAGGTCCAAAGGTGTTTGCCGCACACCGTGCATTGACAGAGCAGATAACCTGGCATGTCAGTCGCCAAATAGGTCAATTGGTCTGGTTCGTCTGTGCCGCAAAACGAACAGGTCAATCGCCAATAACTCCATTCCAAGTCGCACCGCGAGCACAAGAGTTTGCGTTCGCCGGTTTTCTTCTCGAGCGCGGCAAAATCGGGCGCGCCGCCGCACAGAGGGCAAAAGGGATGATACCACATACTATTGTCCACATAGCCGCCGAGCAGTCGGGCATATTTGCGGAGGGTGGGATGGAGGGCTTGATTGAAAACAAAGGCGAGGAGCGCGCGTGGCAGACCGGCTTGCTCCCCTTGCGGGACCACCCCCTTGTCCCAATAACTCTTGACGCAAGTGATCAAGTGTTGGTGTTCTTGGCATAGCCAATCTCGGATGGCTTCGAGCGTGGAGGCATAATGAGGAAAATGTTTGGCGGTAATGATGCAGACCTGATGACACAAGATCGTAAAGGTCAAGGGGTAGAGTGTGAATTCATTCCACTGTAAAATAGGTTGACCGGCTCTCAAGCGTGCCGCCGCATCTTGGGCTTGGCGCTCATAATCACAGTAGCGGGGCGCGGTGCGGGCTTGGATGTTTAGCAGGGCTAACCAGTACGCAACCAGATGACCAAGGTGCGGTTGCAGCACAGCTTGGTTCTGCAATGCCTCCCGGATTCTGTCATAGCCCACCATCGGACCCCTTAGGCAGTTTGGCGTGCGGCGGCTAACTCCACGCGTGCAAAATGCAGACGTTCCAAAGCGATGGATGCGACTTGGCGCATCAAGTTATAGCCCATTTTGGAGTCAATCTCGCAGAGGGCGCGCAAGGCAGGCGCGTCCACTTTGAGAATGCGACTAGGGCTTGCCACGCGTGCGGTCGCCGTCAGGGTGTAAGGTTCAATCAACGCCGAGATGCTAAAGGCTTCCCCTACATTGACTTCACCCACCAGGAACTCTTCACGCGCATCGCCGCTGGCGGCATAATAGAGGTCAATGTTCCCGTCCATCAACAAGTACAACGCTTCAACCGGTTGACCTTCGCGGAAGAGGACGGTGCCGGTATCGGCAAAAATTTCTTCCGACACCATTGCAATCGCTTTTTGCTGATCCTCGTTGAGACAGCAAAAAAAGGGATAGCGGCGCAGTACTTCGGGGGAGATCATTTTCCGGCTCCTTCCTTGTGATCGAGTTGTTGTAGAACGAGTTGAACGGCATGCGGGACGGCAGCGGCAATGGCTGGCGACAACGTTTCCGAAAAATCGTACACGGCTTGCGCTTCGATGGCAACGATTTCGATTTGGTGTGGCAAAACCGCACCCATCCGGCGTCCCACCTGGATCGCTGTTTGCAAGGTGGTCTCGTGCGCCGAAGCGAGATGACTCGTGGCATCGTTGGGCAAATCTTCTAAGCGAAAATAACTCACGGTGCCCGGCGGCGCGCGCCCGGTCTTGATCGCATCTATGATGATGGTGCGATCATAGCCGATGAGACGTTCCATCAAACTCAAGCCGCCGCCGGCATGAAAATCTATTTCGATGGTTGGGTCGGCGATTTGATCGCGGACGCGCTCAGCAACCCGCCAGCCCACGCCATCATCGCCGAGTAGTGGATTACCTAGACCCAGTACGAGTGTACGCATCTTAGGTGCGTGCGGCGGCAAGTTGGATGCGCGTAAAATAAAGTCGTTCCATGGCGGCGGCAGCGACTTGGCGCATCAGAATATAACCCAGTTTGCAATCGTTTTCGCAAAGCGCACGCAACCCTGCTGCGTGAATGCGAATCATTTGACACGCCGTCGTGGCACGGGCAGTGTGAGTTAGGGTGTGCGGCGGAATGAGCGCGGAAATGGCAAAGGGTTCGCCCGGGTTCACCTCGTCAACGTGAATCTGCGCGTGCGGATCGAGCGGCGAATTGAAAGACAACGCCACGCTTCCTTCGAGCAAGAGATAAAAAGCGTCTGCGGTTTGACCTTCTTCAAAGAGGATTGTCCCCGCCGGTGCTTGCACATGTTCCGCAATGATCGCGATGGATTTCAATTCGCGTTCATCGAGCCCGGCGAAAAAAGGATAGCGGCGTAATAGTTCCAGCGAAATCATTTTTCAACTCCCCAAGCCAAGCGCGGAGGAACAGATGAACGCGACATTCATCTGTCCCTCCTCGCCTTTGCTCAACAATGTTGTCTGAGCACTTGGACCACACTTCCTTGGGCATCTCGAATGGTGATTTGCAGTGGCATCTGCCCCGGTAAGGAATGCGTGGCGCAACCAAAACAAGGATCGTATGCGCGGAATGCCATCTCCACACGATTCAGGATACCTTCGCTGATGACCACGCCTTGTTTGATGAAACTCTGTGCCGCCTTTTTGATGCTCATACTGATTGGTGCATAGTTGTTCGTCGTACCCACGATGAGATTCACTTTGGTGAGAATGCCACGCTCATCCGTCCAGTAGTGATGGGTCAACGTGCCGCGTGGCGCTTCGACAATGCCCACTCCTTCGGTTGGCGTCGCCGTCGGAATCGTGCGGAAATTATCCGAGGTGATTTCCGGATCGCTTGCCAATTCGACCCAGCGCTCCGCCGCGTACAGTAGTTCGATGAGGCGCGCCCAATGCGTGGCAAGGCGTTGATGCACCGGCTTGCCGCCGAGCGTCGCGTAGAATTTTTCGTACTCGGCTTGCGCCAACGGGGTTGCCATCCCGTCCGCCGCATTCAAGCGCGATAGTGGTGTGGCGCAGTACACGCCGGACTCTTTGCCGTCCACAAAACCTTTCCAACCGATTTTCTTGAGGTACGGGAATTTCAGGTACGTCCACGGCTCCACGTGTTCGGCGATCCAATCGGTGTACTCGTTGGGCGCGTACTTGCCGATCCGTTTGCCTTCCGGATCCACCACGCTGATGTTGCCCTCGTAAAAGTTCACGCGATTTCGATCGTCCACCATCCCGATGCTGTACGTCCGGTGAGTGTAGGCATCGCCCAGGATGAGATCCACGTATGCCTTGTTGCCCAACACAATATCGCTGAACAGTTTGAGCGAGAATTGTCCAAACTCGACTGCCCAATGACCCATCTTGAGGATTTCGTCGCGTTGTTCGGCCGTGATGCCTTTGCTCAAGCCACCGGGAATCGAGGTGCAAGGATGCACTTTGCGCCCACCAATCATTTCGATGACGGTGTGCCCGGCTTTACGCGCTTGAATCACCTTGCCACCAATTTCCAGTCCGACTTTGTGTATCACGCCCAGAATGTTGCGCTCGGCGACCGGCGCATCGGGTCCCATCACAAAATCGGGGCCGCCCAGGGCGTAGAAATGAGTGGCGTGATCGGTAACGTAGAACGCGCTGTACAACAATTCACGCAAAAGTTTGGCAGGGCGCGGTGGGTCAACGTGATAAACGGCATCGCATGCTTTTGCCGCCGCCATATGATGGGCTTCCGGACAAACACCGCAGATGCGTCCGGTCAGCACCGGCATTTCTTCCACCGGTCTGCCCACGCAAAATTGTTCAAAGCCACGCAGTTCTGGAATTTGAAAGTACGTGTTGGCGACGTTGCCATTGTCATCCAAAAAAATTTCGATCTTGCCATGACCTTCCAGCCGTGTAATCGGATCTATGGTGATGCGTTGCATAACTATTCTCCTTCAACCTTGCCATTCCAGGCACTTTTGCTGGCGCGCAGCAGGGAACCCGCCATTCCAAAACGATAAAACATGCCGGCCGGGTCAGGGATGCCATCCAAAATCTTTTCGATCTCTTTGGGATCGCGTGAGTCTATGACCGAGGCAACCGCGCTCAACAAGCGTGCCCCTTGATCAAGCGTGCCTTCGGTGGGACCGTAGCAACCCACACAGGGCATCCCGGCAGTAGGGCAAGCCGCTCCACACCCACTGCGCGTGGCAGAGCCATTGCACAAGATACCTTGCTCCAACAAACAGACTTCTGGATCAGGTTTGAAATCTTGAATGCGAAGGAATTGTTTGATCTTTTTCTCACTGCGCGTTCGTTTGCATTCTTCGCACACGCTCGATTGTCCTGCACCGATCACAGCCCCTTTGGGGGGTAATTCGGCTTTGCCTTGCAACACTTGGATCACCAGATCAATCACCGCCGCAATCTGATGCGATTCCGGCGGACAGCCCGGCATATAGTAATCTACCGGCACTACTTGATTGAGCGACTTGACGACCGGGTACATTTCCGGAATCGTGACTTGACCCTCGGGCGCATTCCAACTCGAGTGTGGCAAGACGTGATTGGGATTGTCAGTCGAAAGGGTGTTGTACACGGTGTCGAAGATGGCTTGCTTGGAGGAAAGATTGCCGAGCGCCGGAATGCCACCCTCGGTGGCGCAGGCACCAAACGCCACCAGGATTTGCGATTTACGTCGGAGCAAGCGTGCGAGGTGGGCGTTCTCGTCATTGCGAATCGCGCCATTGAACAAGGTCAGCAAGATGGACTTGTCTTCCATCGCTTCCACGTCTTTGTATTTGGCGTCCATAGCGACGGGCCAAAAGACCACCTCAAAGTTGGCATCTACATCCAAGATTTTTTCGTGGATGTTGAGGACGGCGATCTCGCAACCGCCACACGATGCTGACCAATACATTGCGAACTTGGGCTTGCTCATACGTGCGCCTCCTTCCCGACAGGTTGCGGGTGTTTTTCCTCTGCGCCGTGCGGCCGTTTTCCGTCGGCTTTCCAGTTCAACGGACCCAAGGCGCGTACATCCTCCACCATCTTGGTCGCCTGTTCGGCAAAGTAGGCGCCTTCGGCGGCACTCGCCCAAATCAGTTTCAGCCGTTCGGGCTCAATGCCGAGTTGGGTGATCAGACGTTTGAGCAACAGATAGCGGCTTTGAGTTTTATAGTTCTGCTCTAAATAGTGACAATCGCCGGGATGACAACCGCTAATCAGGACCCCATCGGCGCCGGAGGCAAATGCTTTCAGTACGAAGGTGGGGTCTAGCCGCCCGGAACACATCAAACGAATCAGGCGGAGATTGGGCGGGTATTTCATCCGCCCCAATCCTGCCATATCTGCCGCGCGATAACTGCACCAGTTGCAGGTAAAACCGATGATTAAGGGTTCAAATTTTTCAGCCATAGTTCTCTCCATTTTTCCCTCGTTTGTTCAGATGGAAGAGGGCAAGTCGTGACGCGGGAGCAGTCTGGGAGATGCGGACCCTCGTCAGTAGCGCATGCTACTCCCGCGTCCTCCTTCACACCGGGATGGGTTCCAATGCAGTGATGGGAACACCGTTGGGGAGCAACAGACCCGTTAATTGCGCCATCACTTGTTGATTGCTAAAGACGGTGCCGCGAATGGCGCCGGCCGGGCACGCGGCAACACACGTGCCACATCCCTGACACAATGCTGGGTTCACCTCCGAGTAAGCACGCGAGCCGTTCTGTTTTTCAACAAATGTAATTGCATTGAACGGACAGAGATTATTACAGATGCGACAGCCGGAACATTTCTCTTTATCAATCTCTGCCCGCACCGGTTCCAGCGCGATTTCTCTTTGTTGAATCTTGCCGATGACCCGGGCTGCTGCGGCTGCGCCTTGGGCAACCGCCGCTGGAATATCTTTGGGTCCCTGCGCACAGCCGGCGATATAGATGCCTTCCGTCATCGTCGCCACCGGATCGAGTTTGGGATGCTTTTCGATAAACCAGCCGTTCATACTGCACGAGATCCCAAACAGTTGTGCAACTTGCTTGGCATCGCGGCGTGGCTCTAGCGCGACGGACAGGATGACCATATCTACCGGGATACGCCGCTGTTTGCCGATGAGGGTATCTTCGACTTGGATGATCAGTTTGCCTTCCTCGCCCGGCAAACGGGCGGCATCGGTTACTTCGGCAACGCGCCCCCGTACGAACAAGGTACCTTCTTCCAGCACCCGTTGATAAAACTCGTCATAGTCTTTGAACGCCGTGCGAATATCCATATAAAAGTTGTACACGGTGGCGCCGGTTTTTTCCTTGACCAGATGCGCAAATTTCAAACTCTGCATACAACAAATGTTGGAGCAGTAATTGTTGTACCGCTTGTCCCGGCTACCGACGCAATGAATGATGCCCACCGTTTTGGGTACAGTTACGCCATCGCGCAAAACCACTTTGCCGCCGGTGGGTCCCGCCGCATTCGTCAAGCGTTCAAACTCGAGACTGGTGAACACGTTGGCAAGCCGACCATAGCCGTACTGCGGAATGCGGCGCGGATCAAAGAGATCGTACCCGGTTGCCAAGATGATGTTGCCCACTTGGAGCGTGATCGTTTCATCGCGTTGTTTGAAATCAATCGCGCCGGTTGGACAGAATTTTTCGCACGCCTTGCAGGTGCCTTTTTGGAAATAGGTGCAGTTTTCGCGATCAATCACCGGATATTTGGGGACGGCTTGCGGGAAGGGTTTATAAACCGCCTTGCGATAACCCAGCCCGGCTTCGAAAACTTGGTCCACGACTTTTTTGGGACACTTGTCTTGACACACGCCGCACCCGTTGCACAAATCGGTGTTGATGTAGCGGGCTTTCTTTTTCACCGTCACGGTGAAATTGCCGACATAGCCATCTACATTGGTTACTTCGCTGTAACTGAGCAACGTGATGTTGGGATGATTACCCACCGAGACCATCTTGGGGGTGAGAATACACGCGGAACAGTCGAGCGTGGGGAAGGTTTTATCGAACTGCGCCATATGTCCGCCGATCGAAGGTTCACGCTCGACGAGGTACACCGGCGTGCCGCTGTCTGCGATTTCCAGGGCGGCTTGAATGCCGGCAACGCCTCCGCCAACGATCAGGGTAGCCGGATGAATAGGGACGCGCAATGGTTCCAAGGGTTCGTGATATTGAACACGTTCCACGGCGCCGGCAATCAACGCCATGGCTTTTTCGGTGGCGGCGAGGGGATCGGTATGCACCCAGGAGACTTGTTCGCGAATCGAAACCAGTTCGCACAAATAGCCATTCAAGCCGGCGCGCGCGCACGCATTGCGAAAGGTTTGTTCGTGCAGGTGGGGCGAACAGGCGGCAACGACGACGCGCGTCAACCCTAGTTCTTTAATGTCCTTTTGAATCATCTCTTGGCCCGGGCTGGAGCACATGAATTTGTAATCGCGTGCCACGACTACACCGCGATCTTTCAGACGTTCGCCAGCCCAGCGGGCGGTATTTTCGCAATCAACCATTCCATTGATATTACTGCCACAATGGCAAACGTACACACCAATGCGTTGAGTCATTTTATTTCTCCTCCGGCATCACTGGCATCGGGAGTGCTTCTTTCGATTTGTGGGATTTGCGGGCGAGCGGCTCTTCCGCCGGCGGCGGGACTTGGACGCCGATGCGTGATAACGCCGGGCGCGCATCCACCACTTCGGCGCCAATCCCCAACGTTGCCGCATCCAACCCGAATGCCAAGCCCATCATCTGGGTAAAGTACAGCACCGGCATCTGATAATTGGTTTTGTAGTACCGATTCATCGCGCCTTGAAAACCATCGAGGTTCAATTGACACATCGGGCAAACGGTGGCGATGAGATCGGCGTTGTAATCGGCGGCACCCTTGACCAATTGATGAATCAAATCAAAGGCCACCGATTCGCTGATCTGGGTCATATGCCCGCCGCAACAATGCGCCTTCATGGGATAATCCACCACTTCGGCACCCAGGGTCTTGAGCAGTTTATCGAGCGCGGTGGGATATTCCGGATCATCAATCTGCCCATAAAATGCCGGGCGCCCAATCAAGCAGCCATAGTACGGCGCAATGCGCAGTCCTTTGAGGGGCTTGGTCACGCGTTGGGCAATGGCGGCATAGCCCACATCGTTGACAAGTACATCCAACAAATGGCGTGTCTTGATGGTGCCGGGTTGGTAACTCAATCCGCCTTCAGCGAGCGCGGTGTTTACTTTGGCGGCAAGCGATGCATCTTCGCCGAGATACTTGTCGGCTTTGCTCAAATTGAGATAGCACGCACTACACGGTGCAATCATTTCGCGATAGCCATTCATCTTGGACGCCAACGCCAGACTGCGGGCGATCAGGGCGTACGCCGCCATCCGGTTGAGCGCGATATATTCGGTGGCACCGCAACAGTTCCAATCATCTACCTCAACAAGTTCAATGTCGAGGGCTTGCGCGGCGGCGAGCGTAGATTGCCAGTAAGGATAACCCGCCGCGCCTTTTTCCAATGAACAGCCGGGATAGATCAGATACTTCATGCGTTACCTCCCAGGATGTGCGCGTCGTCTTGTGCTTCCAATTCTTTGGCTTTGGCAAGAATCGCTTTCAAACCGTCTATCCCTTTGATGCGTTTGGGGGTGAAACTTAAACGCCCTTTGGTGACCATACTGATGCCCATATCGGCGATTTTGAACACGCCAAACGGATTGTGCTTGAGCATATGCCGCGACATCAAGCCGAGTTCAAACGCGCGTCCGTAACTCTCGACGGTGGAGACAAAGGTCTTGGAGAAATCGGGGGCGATGGATTCGTCAAACAATTGAGTTTTGACCGAGAGACGTTTCAGGGTGTACATCAAATCGGTAACATGGACTTGTTGGGGACACCGCACCATGCAATAGTAACACGAGACACAGAACCATGGGGTGTTGCTACGCAGGACGGCTTCTTTCATCCCGGCGCGCACCATCGCAAAGATTTCGCGAGGGGTATGTTCCATATCTGAGCCAGAGGGACATGAGCCACCGCACGTACCACATTGAATACACATGACGAGGTGTGGTTCGCCGGGTGTGGCGGCAACAACTTGATCCAAAAAGGTAGTTGGCGGTGCATTGGGCGCAATCGCGTGCATAACGTTTTCCTCCATCAAAATCTATAGACCAGTGACTTGCGGGATTAATCGGAAACCCAAAGAGGGACGTAACTTCGTTGTTTCGTCCCGCCGCTTGTCTCTAGTGTATGCTATCTTGGCGCGACTGACTATCGGTAAAATTCTGTATTTTGGAATTACAGAGTTTCTGTATCCATGAAAGAAACAAAACCTGCCAGACGATTGTCTGACAGGTTAAGCCGGCTGGCGCTGCTCTTTATTACACGTCCAAGATGCCTTCGCGAATCGCATACTTGATGAGTTCCGCGCTGTTGCGCACCCCCAATTTTTCCATAATGTTGGAACGATGCGTATCCACCGTTTTGACGCTGATGGACAACTGTTCCGCAATTTGCCGGCTACTCAATCCTTCGGCGATGAGACGCACAATTTGAATTTCGCGTTCGGTGAGGAGGATGGAGTGGGTGGCATTGGCATCCTGCGATTCGGCGAGGGCGGTAACCACGCGACTGGCGATTTCCGGCGGAAGATATGCCCCGGTGGTATGCACGGCGCGAATGGCTTGCAGGACCTCTTGCGCGCGGGCGCGTTTGCTGATGTAACCCACCGCACCGGCTTGAAGCAAGGGCATGATATATTCCTTGTTCTCGTGCTGCGTCAACACCAACACACGTGTGGCGGGAAATTGTTTGTGAATTTCGCGCGTGGCTTCCAACCCATTCATCACCGGCATCGTAATATCCATCAGCACCACGTCAGGACGCAATCGCGCGACCGCCTCAATCGCTTGTTTGCCATCCACGACCTGGCCCACAATTTCGATATCTTTGCAACGCGCGACTACCGCGCTAATCCCATCGCGCACAATGGCATGATCATCAGCTAACAACACTCGAATTACTTTGGACATGATCTGGTTCCTTTGGTTCGTCTTCTGACCCCATCGCGTTCAAGGGCACGGTGATTTGAACGAGCGTTCCCACGCCGGGCGCCGAACGCAAAGTCAATTGACCGCCGATGGCATCAATGCGTTCTTGCATCCCCAGCAAGCCCAAACCCCGGCGGCTACTCGTCGGCTCAAGCACCGGATTGAGTTCAAAACCGCGTCCATCATCTGCAACGGTGACTTGGAGATGATCGGGGTAAAAATTGAAAACGATTTCCGCCCGGAGGGCGTCCGAATGCCGCGCGATGTTGTTGATCGCTTCTTGCACCACGCGAAAGAGCGCGGTCTCGATGGCGGGGGGCAAACGACGCGATGTGCCAGTCTCACGCAGGACAAAACGAATATCCTTTTCGCTCAAGCGCGATTCGGCGTACCAGCGAAGCGCGGGAATCAAGCCCAGATGATCGAGCATCGTGGGACGCAAGTCTAAAATGATGCGATGCAATTCTTCCAATGCCGTGTTTGCCAAGGTGTGCATGCGTTCCAATTGCGATTTGATTTCCGGTTCGGTCGTCATTTCGGCGACATCGTCCAAGGCATACGTCAAACCGGTCAAGACCTGACAGGTTTCGTCGTGTAGTTCACGCGAGATGCGTTTGCGTTCTTCTTCTTGCGCCGAAAAAACGCGGCGGACCAGTTCGCCACGCATCTGCTCTTTGTGTTGCAACTCGGTATATAACTGGCTGATCTTTTCTTTGGCTTGTTCAATGGCTTCGGTTCGTTCGCGGACGCGCGCATCCAGTTCCCGATTCCACATTTGGATTTCGGAGATGGACGCTTTGAGGCGTTCGCGCATGGCATCAAACGATTGCGCGAGTGTGCCAATCTCATCCTGACCTTGAATTTTCAACGGTGTGTCCAAATCGCCGGCAGCGATGCGGCGCGTTGCCGCCGTGAGGGCTTGGACGGGAATGATCACGCTTTGGGTGGTCAAGTAAACCAATGCAAGTGCGCCGGCAAGCATAATGATCATCAAGCCAAAGATGCGCATCTGCAATTGACGAATAGACGCAAATACTTCATCTTCGCTTTGCCGGACCATCACGCCCCACGGGGCATGTTCAAGGGGCGCAAATGCCATAACCTGGCGTGTGGGCAAAGAATAGGCGTCGGACGGGGTGTGGCAGTCGTGGCATTGGCTTACGCGAACGCGCCGCTCTTGAATCATCGTGGCAAGACTGGCTTGGTGATCGCTCTGCATACCCACACGATCTTTTTTTGTACTCGCCAGAATCGTACCGCCGAGATCAATCAAATCAATCTGCCCGGTCTCGCCCAGTCCCACCGGGTCGCTGAACGTGTGAACTGTCGGATTCAGCAGATCAATGCTGATAACCAGCGCGCCGGTTACACGCCCTTCGGCGTCACGAAGCGGTGCGGCGGCAAGCGTGGCAGAGCCCGCTTCATCGAGGGAGCGCAGATACCGCGAGGTTGCAAAGGGGCGTCCGTTTAATGCGGCTTGGACGGAGGCGAATTGACTAAAGGTGACCTTGGGGTTGAGGGGAGGATAGGCGGCAACCAGATTGCCGGCTTGATCGAGCAGAAAGACGCGCGTGGCGTAGAAACTCAATCGCTGATAGGCAGCGGCAAGGTTCTCCGGATTGTGTTGTGGATCGCGCCAACCCGGTTGTGCTACGATATCGGTTAGGACATTTTCGATGGCGCTGAGAATATAGTCAATGTGGCGCGCGGTGGTCTGTGCTAGGATCGTACGTTCTTGGAGGGTGCGTTGGATATTTTCGTTCAGTGCCGTTGTCCCCAGATATGCAAACAAACCCAACAATGACAGCGTGCCCACGACGACAATCACTGCCATCTTCATCCCTAGCCCGACACTGAACCAGAGGCGTAAGATGGCGTGTTGGATGACACGGACAAGTGATGGCCTGGAGCGCATGCGACAACCTCCAGCCATGCGCCAAATGGCGAAACGCGCAATGGACTGTTAATTCTATTCTATCCCATCTAGGGGCTAGCGTCAAAGAGGAGGAACGTTTGTGTAACGTTAGCGGGTGAATCCGATGTTCGGCTCAAGGATACGGGCTGGATCCCATCGCGCTTTCAGTCCTCGCATCAAGTCGAAACATTCTGGATGATAGCCCCACCGATCAATTTCGGTGATCCATGGGTCTGGCATCGTCATGAGTATGCCGTAGCCATTCATCGAGAGGGCAGATTGGCGCAAATGCTCAATCCAGGTTTTTGCTTCGCTGAATTGCTCGTGCTGAATCGTTGTGTAAATTAGACTGCTCGCGATGTCAATCAAGAATGAACTGGTTTCGAGTACATCAGATTGTTCGTGCACGAATTGTTGCACACGTTGGGGAGGAATGCCTATTCGCATTTGCCAAGTATCGGATTCAACCCGACTCAAAAGATTCGCCCATCGGTCGGTGCCGGTCAACTCGTTGGTCTGCGAATACCTTGCACCGGCTTTTTCGATGGTATCGCGCACCTGTGCTAGTTCAGCATCTACCTCCTCTGCCAGACCTTCAGCGGTGTATGCCAACACATAGCGCGATGCCGGTGAACTTGGAATGCCTTGGGTCAACACAATTGCCGATGCCACTAGGGCGTGGGCTAGCAATTGTTTGCCTAATGCCAACCCGGCTTGCAATGCGTCAACCGATATGAGCAGTGTTCGCTGGCAACGTGGACGCGGAAAAAGTTTGAGCGTAACGTCTGTGAGCAGTCCCAGCGTGCCAAACGAACCGACAAAAATTTTTGGCAAATCATATCCCGCAACATTTTTCACGACCGGTCGCCCAGCGCGGATGATACGTCCATCTGCGAGTACGACCGTCGCCGCCAAAAGTTGATCGCGAATCGAACCGTAGAGCAAGCGTTGAGGTGAATTGATGTTCGCGGCGATGAGTCCGCCGACAGTGGCATTGTGCCAAGGTGCGACCAAAGCCACTTGGCGATGATGCTTGCCTAGAAACGCTTGAACGTGAGCGAGCGGGGTGCCAGCACCAACTTGGATATACAAATCGTCGGGCGCATATTTTTTTATGCCGGTCAATGCGCTTGTTTCGAGTGTGACTGCATCTTTGACGCGACGGTTGATGTACACGGGTTGTTTGTGCGTAGATAACGCCGTCAAACCGCGCGCGGCTTCTTCGGCAGTGGTCGGAATGAACACATCACCCAGCATCTCACCCGATGGTGCCGGCTTGTTGTAAGCCGGCATTTTCGATGGAAAAATTTTTCCCGGGTTCATCAAGTTCGTCGGATCAAAAACTTGCTTGATGTCCCCCAGCGCGCTCAACTCGGCATCGTTGAACATCAATGGCATATATTCGCGCTTTTCGATGCCAATGCCATGTTCGCCGCTAATCGCGCCATCGTGCAGAACCACTTGCTCTAAAATTTCGCCGGCGGCTTGCATCACGCGCGCGATTTCTTCATGGTTCGAGGTATCAACTAAAATGGATGGATGCAAGTTGCCATCGCCGGCGTGAAAGACGTGCCCCACGCGCAGTCCGTTCCGTTCGCAAATTTCGTTCGCCGCTTCCAACGTCTCAGCAATGCGGCTGCGCGGCACGGTACAGTCAACAGTGAAATGCGGATAAGCGCCGCCGGCACTTTTGCGGCCGTACCAAATCGCGTTACGTTCTTCTGCGGTGTGCGCAATGCGCAGAGCGAACGCGCCGTGCTGTTCCAGAATCTTGGCGATCTCGTTGATCTGCGGCGATAAACTTGCCGGGTAGCCATCCACTTCGACGATGAGCATTGCCCCGGCGTTCACCGGCAATCCCGGATGCACAAATTCTTCGACGAGGCGCATGATGCGTTGATCCATCATCTCCAACGTCGCTGGCACCAAGCCCGCGGCGATGACTGCCGAAACCGCATCGCCAGCGGTGCGAATCGAGTCGAACGCCGCCATCATCGTTTGCACGCCGATCGGTTGGCGCAACAAGCGCGCTTGAATTTTTGTGATGAGGCAGAGCGTCCCTTCGCTGCCAGTGACGATTCCGCAAAAATCATATTCGGGTGCGTCGAGCGCATCGCTGCCGATGTTTACGATGCGTCCGTCCGCCAAAACGATTTCCAACGCGGTGATGTACTTGGTTGTAACGCCGTACTTGAAGCAATGCGGTCCGCCGGCATTTTCAGCAACGTTCCCGCCAAGGGTCGCCACGCGCCCGCTGGATGGATCGGGCGGATAGTACAAGCCCTTTGCCTTGACGATGTTATCGAGCGTGAGATTGACCATCCCCGGTTCAACGACAACGATACGCGCCGCCGGATCAAATTCGATCAAGCGATCCATCTGCGCAAACTCGACGATGATGCCGCCGTGTTCGGCAACCGCGCCGCCGGAGCGTCCAGTGCCAGCGCCGCGTCCGATGAGCGGCACCTTGTTTTGAAACGCCCAACGCGCAAGCCGGCTCACTTCTTCGGCTGTGCGTGGAAAGACGACCGCGTCCGGCGTGCCGCGTTCCAACGCCGAATCCATTTCGTAGGGAATCATTTCGGCCGGATCGGTGAGGATTTGCTCCGGCTTGAAGATGGTTCGGAGAAACTGTTCGAGGGTTGTTTTCAACATTTTACAATGGTTCGCCGGGATGAATCGAACCGGCTAACCACGCTTTACCTTCGGCGTACAATTTTTCGATGGCGGGTCCGCGCAAGCCGGGCAGATGTTCTTTCACTATGAATCCATTCTTCACTTGCACGTACGCCAGATGGCGATAACCTTCCGGAAATCGCGCAAGCAATTCGGCATCGAGTTTCAAGGTTGCCGCTGGGTCAACGGGGTCAAGGCGATCTTTTTCGTAAATGGGCTGACGTCGAATGATACCCCACCGACCGGCGCGCTTTTCCAAGAAATCGTAAAAGCGTCCCCAGCATACCACATCTACCAGAACGCCGTCAACCGGCGCACGTTGATTGATCGTCATCTTGACTTGGGAGACGGCACGATTGCCCACCATGTCGCACGTCCAACCGCCAAGGGTATGCAAGATGTTGACGCCCTTGTTGAAACCCTCACGACTTGCTTCGATAAATTTCTGCGCGGGTCCCTGAAACCATGTTGCCGTCATCCAACCATCCGAATGCCAGACGGTCGCAAAGCGCTCCCAATCGCCGGCGTCGCGCCACAAGACCCAGTTCTCAATGATCTCGCGGATAGCAAGTTTATCAAAGGTTAGATCGTTCACTCTCCTCCTTCGAGAATGATCCATGAATGGACATGAATTGTTTGAAAACTACTCCCGACAGATTTGTTAACTCTATCGGGAGTAGTCCCTTTCTTCCTTTTATCACTGCTGCGAGGAATCTGTCAACTATTTTGGATTCGCACACGTAAAGTTTGCCGCGTCGTTGATGTCGCCGCTACCCTTGTACGTTTCAACTTGCGGATACGCGCAGAGTGGGCGGGTCAAATCTACCTTACCAGCCGTCGTATGTGATGCGGGAATAGATTCAGGCGCCTGACCTTTTTCCACCCAGTTCGAGATGGCAGTAAGCAGGTCGGCTGTGCTAGGCGTACCGCCATCTCCACCACCGCAGTGTCCCATCCCGGGTGACATAAAGAGGCGCACGAAGGTTTGGGCGTTGGCGGCGCCACCTTGCATGGCGACCACGCTCTCATAATAGTTGACGGTGTTGCGTGGCGCGATGTTCTGATCGTTCCAACCGTGGTACAAGATCAACTTGCCGCCGGCATTCTTGAAACTGCCAATGTCCGGGTCGGTTGAGTTCAGCACGGCGCGCAATTTGGCATCGGCATCGTACAAAAGTTGGAAGGTCTTGGGATCGGCAAAGTCAAATGTTTTCCAATCCCAGTTCATATCGGCAAAGTAAAAGTACTTGAAGTACGCCAGCGGCGGTCCCCCGGCGTTGTAAATGCGATTCGCCCACAGCAACTCACTGCCGACTTCGTAGGGGAACCAAAACTGTTTGCCCGTCGTTGGGTCTTTGAGTCCGCCGTAGATGGCTTTGACGGTGGCGACTTGGGCTGGTGTTAGACATTCGTTGTTGTCAGCACCGGTGCACTGAATCTTGGCGGGATCAAAGTTGCATTTGCGCGGGTCTTGGATAATTCCATCCTTGACATTATCCAATTCATCACAAGCGGCGAGTGCCGCTTTATGGAGCGCCGGTAATTTTTCCGACGGGAGGCGGCTGGCAGCATCGCGATTGTTCAGCCACTGCGCCCATTGTTCGCCGGGCCACATGTGGGTCACATTGTTCGCTGGCGCGCCAGCCACAACACCATTGTAATCCATCGGATAGCGTTGAACTTCGGACAGGGCTTGCCCACCGCCGCCCGAACAACCGGTAAAGTACGAATACTTGGGTGCTTGACCATAGTATGCTTGGATGATCATCTTGGCATTCAGCGTCATCACATGAATGCCGCGCGAGGCAAAGTCCACGAGCAATTCCGGGCGCCCCATCGCCCAACTGCCATTGCCGCCGACATGCCCGGTGTCCGTACTGGCTGTGGCATAGTTGAGGCGGAGTGCGGTGTTCATTGCATTGTAGTTGATCGAACCTGCCAAGCCGCCATTGCCAACCCCGTTGAACTTGCCGTTCCAGTTTGCCGACATCGGCATCCAGACCTCAAACCGGACTTCGGGTTCCACCACACCGGCGACGCGGCAGAATGCCTGGGTCGGTGTAATCGGCGCGGTCATATAGGGTGGAACAAAAGCTTTACCCGCCTCGCGCGTTTCTGCCAATGTGATCGTCGTCTGCGGCAAATCGAGATACTTGAGACTCTCGCACAGACCAGCAACTTGGACATTCGGAGCGGGTTGAATTGGCGTAGCTGACAGTGCCGGTGTTGCCAACAGTCCCGTCAAAGCAACGAGTGACAAACCGAGTGCGCTGGAAGCGAACCACATCGTACGTTTCATTTTGATCTCCTCCAGTTTGTTCATCTGAAAACATTTAGCTAAACGATGTGTCCTGCCGGGCACGGCACCGAATTGCTTGGCTGTTCACCTCCTTGGACGACTCGCCGATGGATCGCAGTCGTCGCGGCTTTACAAACCCGTTGACTTGCTTGACCGCACGTGCTAAAATGACATCCAGAAACCAAAGGGAGGCATCTCAATTGCCGCAACCACCTACGCGTGCCGTAGATCGAGCGCTTGAAATTCTCTTGTGTTTTAATCAAGATGAACCGGAACTGACGCTGACGCAGATTTCCGAGCGGGTTGGTGTGCACAAGAGTACGGTCTATCGTTTGCTGACCACGCTTGAGAATAAACGTTTCATTCAACGGGTTGAGGCGAACGGTACGTATCGTCTCGGACTGGGTTTGGTCAGACTAGGCGCGCTCGTTCTCAAAAGTAACAACATTCATCGTCAAGCCACGCCGTACATGCATCGTCTCTCCGCCGAGTACCGGGAAACCGTTGATTTGGCGATCTTGGACGGCGCCGAAGTGGTTTATCTCCAGGTTGTCGAAAGTCCGCAACGCGTGAAACTGGCAACCGCGCCGGGCGAACGGCTGCCGGCTTTTTGCACGGCGACAGGGAAAGCCTTTCTTGCCTTTTTGCCGGAAGCGCAAGTTCGAACGATTCTCAAGCGTGGAATGTCCAAGTACACCGAACACACGATCACCTCAATACCCCGGCTCCTCGAAGAGTTGCGTAAAACTCGCGAGCGCGGGTTTGCCATCTCGGAACAAGAATTTGAAGCCGGGATCAATGCCGTCGCCGCACCGATCCTCGATGCCAACGCATACCCCTTGGCGGCGATGGCAATCGTCGGTCCAGCATTTCGATTGCCGTTGGAACGATTGATGCAAGTGGGCAAAACTTTGCGCGAAACCACTGATGCGATTGCGCGGGACATTGGCCTAGCCCTGCAATTTTCATAGATCGTTCATTGACCAACTAAAAAAGCCAACAGGTAGCCACCTGTTGGCTTTTTCAGCCAGAGAGGAGGGTTGAAATTGGTCAGGATTAAAGAATCGCTATTTGTCTTCCTGGTTCTTGAGCGTGATAGGCGAAATTTGTGAACGCGTTGAAAGTCGGAGAGTCTCGGTGGTGGTGATTTCAACGATATGACCCTGATGCACTCGAAAAATAATCTCGCCATGATCCAATCCATTGAGCGTCGTGCGGTTGATCTGCACGAGGCGGATGATTTCATCGGCAAGCGTCTGACTCATCGCATCCTCCCTAACTGGCTCCGTACGCTTTCAAACGACAACTTGAGCAGGATTTAATGCTTTGTACTTGCCCTTGTTGGCAGTGATTTCAAACGCCTCCGGTAATTTGTCGAGTCCTTGCAACACGTGCGTGATCGTTGGCTTGAGCGTAACCTGCCCAGTCGCAACAAGATGCACGGTGTACTCCATCAACTGGCGATTCGTCGGCGCGGGGAACAAGTACTTGATCGCTTGTGCGCGCAGTTGATTTAAATCCAAATCCACCGCACCATCGAACATTGCCACTTGGACCACTTTGCCCACATCGCGTACGACTTTGAACGCTTGCTTGAGCGTTGCCGCGCCGGCGAGTCCTTGTTTCGTGCTTCCCCCCGCCGCTTCAAACACGACATCCGCGCCTTTACCCCGGGTCAATTCCAGAATGCGCTTGACCGGGTCATCGGTGCGTGCGTTGATCGTTACATCCGCGCCAAACTTTTTTGAAAGTTCCAAAATGTCATCGCGGACATCAACGGTGATTGCCATCCCAGCACCCGACGCTTTGGCAATTTGCAAAACGGCGAGTCCCATCGTGCCTTGACCAAAGATGACGATGGTGTCGCCCATTTGGAGTTCAGCGGTGTGTACAGCATCGGTTGAGCCGGTGAGCGCTTGGATGCACGCGCCTTCATTGTCCGATACGTTCGCCGGCAGTTTGACAAAAATTTCCGCCGGTGCGCTGACGTACTCGGCAAAACAGCCCGGGATCTGCCGACCAACGGCGGGACCTTTGCGGCAATAATCCGATTGCCCCGATAAACACAACGCGCATTGGTAGCACGGCATCCGCGAACGTCCACTTGCCACGCGATCACCCACTTGAAGACTTGTTACGCCTTCGCCCACTTGGACAACCACGCCGGCAAATTCGTGTCCCAGCAATTGGACCGGCGCGTGTTGGGCAATTGCCTCGCGCACGTAATCGGCACCAAGCGTTTCTTCGCCACGCGCACGAATGACTTCGGTTACACTCGGTTGTGTTACGGTTACCTTGACAACAACTCCGCCCGGTTGCACTTGAGGGTCGGGTACCTCGTCCAAACGCATGTCATTGATTGCATAGAATCGCCACGCTTTCATTTCGTTGATTGCTCCTATCTTAATTTGGTCTTGCGCACAAAATTTTATCTCTGTGCTCTCTGTGGCGCACACTAGTTCTTCGCCGGAATGTTGTGTTCGGTCAACGCAATGCCTTCGCGCATTTCTTTGATGTCAACCGACAATGACAAATAGCCGTCCTTGAACCGATGACCGAAAAATTCTTTGAGCACCGCCATCACACGGCGCGCCGCGTCTTGCTGTACTTCTACCGGGCGTCCTTCGCGAATCAACAAACCGACGTGAACGAACGCATACGCCGGATCGCCGTCCGCAATTCGATAATCGGTGAGACGTACCGCGCGACTTTTGATGCCTTTCAAGTTCACCGCGCCGGTTGCCACGAGTTCATCGTGCAAACGTGCTAGAACCGGTTGCACGTCAAAGTTGAGATTGTCAGTATATTCGAGCGTGAGATGTGGCATACTCTTCTTCCTCACTGATGTTAGCAGTTTCACCGCCGAGTACGCCGAGTTCGCCGAGAAAATTATTTTTTAAAAACCCCGCGTTCTCTGCGCGCTCGGCGGTAAATCATTCCTCAATCGGCGGTGTGCCGCGTTTGTGGAATGCTTCAATCGTTTTCAAGCCCCACGCCTGTCCCTTTTTGCGTTCGGCTTCGCTCCACACAATCGGTTTCCAATCGGGCGCAAGAATCAAACGCGCACCCGCCGTTGCAATTTCAAAACGATTGCCGCCCGGCTCGTACACGTACAGAAAGAACGTTTGCTGAATCGCGTGCTTATGCGGACCACTTTCGATGAACACGCCGTGCTCAAGACAAATATCCGCCGCACGCAAAATATCCTCGCGATTGTCCACCGCGTATGTAATGTGATGCAAGCGTCCGTGTGCGCCGTAATAGTCTTCCGAAATCGCCACCTCGTACGATTTGTTGCACACCGTGACCCACGCCGCCTTTTCCGAACCATCGTCAAAAATGATTTGTTCGGTCAGGCGACAGCCCAACACATCTTGCATAAATTGCCGATTGGCGCGCACATCGGCGGCGAGCAAGTTAATGTGATCAATCCGACGCAAACCGACGCCGTGGTGCGGAAATCGCGACGCTTGATTCTTGAGCGCGGGACGCCGTTCGGGTGTCGGCGTATACCATTCAGTCTCGTAATAAATTTCGATGTTGTGTCCGTCCGGATCGGTGAATTGGTACGTTGCGCCATGTCCCAGATCACCATCGCTCCAGCCCTTGCCCAAGCCGGATTTTTCGATTGCCGCTACACGGCGTTGCAATGCTTGTGGACTCGACGCGCGAAACGCATAATGGCCCAAGCCGGGTTTCGCGGAGGCGGTCAATTTCAAACTGTGATGTTCGTAATCATCCCAGCCGCGCAGATACACTGAATCCCCTTGCCGCGCGGTCTCGTACATTCCCATCACATCCACGAAAAAGTGGCGGCTCTCTTCTAACTTGGGCGTTAGCAATTCGACGTGCGCCAGATGCGCTAAATCGTAAATCGGTTCTGGTGGTTCCATATTACTGCTTCCGATTTCGTTCCACGTACTCGCGCAAGCCGTGAAGATCGTACGAGGTTTGACCGGCGACAAGTTTCTCGCGCAAGCGTGCCTCGCGTTCAAAACGATCCTGAGATGCTTTAAGCACCTGTGCTATCCGTTCGCGCTTGACGCACACGGCGCCATCCGTATCTAGGATGACAATATCGTTCGGCGCGATGGTGGTACCCCCCACTGTAACTGGCACATTCAGTTCGCCGATTTTCGTTTTACTCGCGCCCTTGACGCGGATAAAGCGCGTCCAAATCGGCAGGCCCAGTTTCACGAGTTCTTCGACATCGCGCACCGCCGCATCCACCAGAATCGCCGCCGCACCGTGCACCTTAACTTGCGTTGCCAACAATTCACCAACCAGTGCGACCGGGGCTGGTTCCGGCATTGTCAGTACCAACACATCGCCGGGTTGAATGTGTTCAATGACCGCGTGCACCATCAAATTATCATCTTGACCACACAGCACGGTGCGCGCAGGCCCCGCCGTGCGACTGCCGGGGATGATTTGAATCAGTGGCACATCAATTAAACCTTCGCGCCCGGCCGCTTCGTAAACCGTGGCGACCCCCAGTTCGCTCAAGCGTTTCATTTCATCGCTCATAAACTTTTCACCACCCACGGCAGCGTGCGTTGCAATGCTTCGGCATATTTGATTTCTTCCCTTCCGGAAATTCGGCGGGCGTGATTGCCACGCCGTGCGGCGAGTTCGGTATAGTACGTTTGCAAATAACTTTGCGCTTGCATTGCTTGCATCGCCTTGATTTTCTTGTCCATCACCGGCGTGATGTCAACAAAAGTATTCGGTACAAATTCGCACAACTCCGGTTGATGTGGCTCGAACAGATACAAGTCTGGGGGAACGATTCGCTTGAACGCGCTTGCTACACCCGCACCCGATGCGAGCAAGCGCGCTTTGTGCACGGCTTGATAGGCAACCGGATGATCGGGGTTGAAGGGATCCACCGGTGTGTGCGTGAGCACAATGTCCGGCTGTAGTTCGCGGAAGAGTTCGATCAACTGCTCCATCGCCGCATCGGTGAGGGTGAGTGGATAATCGCCCACGTCGAGGGCGCGAAATGTTGCGCCGACGGCTTCGGCAGCGGCGGTGGCTTCCGCGTGACGAATGCGCTTGACGTTTTCGATGGTTTGTCCCGGCTCTTTCCACAATTCGCCGGACTCGCCGCGTTCGCCGTACGATAAGGCGACGACGGTGGCGGTGCCGCCTTGTGACGTAATCACCGCAATCGTTCCCGCCGCGCGCCACACAAAATCGGCGGAATGCGCGCCGACGACGAGGAGATTCTTTTTGCTCATTCGGACACCCTTTTGATTTCGTCGTTCACATATTCCATATCGAACCACCATTTGTTCTGCGGATGGGCTTGACCCGGCTTGAGCAGACCAGCGGCTCTAATCGCAATAGTTTGAGCCAGCCGCGAATGCATCACCGCGTGGCGTACCAAATTATGAGGCAGGGTGGTGGGATTGCTCCACGGACAACTCTTGACGCACCGATTACACATCGTTCCTTTTTTATTGGTGAAATTGAAACTGGCACAGCGTCGTACATCCAACTTCCATGTTTCGTAACCGTTGTACATCACTTTATCGCCGGACGAGATCGCATGGCTGGGACAATTCTCTGCACAAATTTTGCATTTCTGACAAAAACTCTGCAAGCCGAAATCAATCGGTTTGTCCGGCACCAGCGGCATATTCGTCAAGATGGCGGCGGCTTTGAACGCGAGACCCCAAAATGGATTCAGAATAATTCCAACGCGGCTTACTTCACCGATGCCTGCCGCAAGCAACAAGGGTGGGAATAATACGGAATAACGATTGACGAACGAAGGTCCGTACTGCGCTGATGCATCCCAGCCTAACCGTCGAATATAATTTGCCATCGTTTCGACAACCATGCCAAGGTGTTGGTACGCTTGGAAACTAATCGGATCACCGACCCAATCCGATCCTTGCGAAGCGTGCATCGTGTTCCAATCTTTGCGCATGACGATGATGATGGCATTCTCGTACTGGGGTTCAATCGGATTACCTTGTTTGTCGTGGCTCTAGTAGGCGGACAGCGGTACTTGGCAGGTGCCAACGATGTCGGCTTTCAAGAAATAGCCGGTCGCTTTGATGTGGCGTGTCAGAACTTGTGGGATTGGTGCGTGTTCCGGTGCGCCCGGCTTGGCTGGCATCAAGGCGATGTGATCAATAACATCTTTTTGTGCCGCCGAGAGTGGATATTTGCCGGGCAAGATTTTCTGCACACCTTTTTGAACGACAGGCCCATATTCACCGCGTGCGGCCAGACCATACGCCGTGTTGCGCAGATCAATGCGTTGGACATTATCGGTGATAAGGTTGGTGGGCTTGTCCACGCGCTTGAGGCGATCCATTGGAAAAGGTCCCAATTGTTCTTGACTGTGCAAAATATCTGATTTCATTGCTTGCTTAGGGAATGTGGCGATGACGGATAAGGTCGGCGTTGATGTTAGTCATCGCCACATTCCAGTTACTCGTTGAAAGGATTAGTTAGCGTTTGTCAAACGCGGGAGCCGGGTAAGCCAGTTTGGCAGTGGCGTGTTCCAGAGGCCAAACGATTTCGAGTTTGCCCTTCTGCCATTGCACCATCGGGTTCAGCACTTTGCCTGTGCCATCCGCGTTGAAGGTGACTGGCCCGATCACTGTCGTCATATTGGTAGCGGCAATGGCATCACGAATTTTATCGCGATCCAATGTGCCGGCTTTTTCGATCGCGGCGGCGAGAATTTGGACGCAGGCATACGCAGGACCGGTCAACAAATCGGCGGGGCGCTTGAATTCTGCTTGGTACGCCGCGTTGAGTTTATCCACCCCCGGGAATTTCATTGCATTGTGCCAACCCGGGAAGATCGCCACATAGTCACCGTTCTTGCCGAGGTTGGTGCTCCACGTCACATTTTCCGGTGCGCGGATGATCAAACTAAACTTGGGCGTCCAAGCATTTTCGACCATTTGCTTGAACAGAGCTTCGCCGCTGGGTTGATTGGGCAACGCCAGAAGCAGCTCTGCCCCAGCCGACTTGGCTTTGAGAATCATGGCGGTAAAGTCGAGATTGCCAACGGCGTACTGCTCGTCCACCACCACGGTATATCCGTTCTTGGCGGCATTTTCTTTCCACAACGCTTGTTGCTCAAGCCCCCAATCCGATTTTTCTGCAAAGATCGCAACTTTGAGTGGTCGTTGACCTTCGGGGATCAGCGCGTTGAGAATTGTGAAGGTATCCGGTCCTTGTTGCACCGATTTGGGGAACGGTGAGAAGACATACTTGTAGCCCTTTTGGTGAATCGCGTTCAGCGCGAAAGCGATACCGAGGTACGGAACCTTGTTCTTTTCGGCGATGGCGGTTGTCGCGACATGCATATCACTGGCGGCACCTCCTAGGTACGCTACCACTTTTTGATCGGAGAACAGGGTCTCTAACTTGCTCACCGCTTTGGTGGGGTCAGATTCATCATCGTACACGGTCAGGCGTAACGGAATCTTTTTATCGTATTCCTTGACATAGATTCCGCCCGTTGCATTGATGTCATTCACTGCATAGGTGTACCCTGGCTTGACTTGTTGACCCAGAGAACCAAATTTGCCCGTGAGTGGGATGGACGCGCCGATCTCGATGTAAGCAGGTGCCGGCTTGGGCGTGGGTGCCGCAGTGGGGGGAACCGTTGGGGGCTTGGTGGCTGGCACCGGCGTGGGCGCAACGCTAGAAGCAGAACTCGAGGCTGGCGGTTGAGTCGGTGCCGCTGTTGGCGGAACTGGCGTGGGGGCTGGCGTTGGCGTGGCACACGCAGCGATAACGACCACAAGAGCCACGAGGCAAACGATCCGTACGACCCAATTCAAATGACGCTTGTTCACAGTTCTTTCCTCCTCTTCGTTAAGAATGGTAGACTGACATTGTCCACTGGTGTTCGACAAACGAGTGTTTTGTGATCTTCTATCCCCCCTTTCCCTTTTGGATGGCATTGCAGAGATGCCATCACGTTCGGGTTTCAAGCCAGTTGCACTTGTTTTTTGACTGCGCCCCGGCTCAATCGTTTTTGAATCTTGCTCCAGATGCTCACAAAGCCGCCGGGCAAGAACAAGACCACGAGAATAAAGAGTGTGCCGAAGATAATCACGTGGAATTCCGCAAAGTTCAGTGCCAAGAGTTCTCGCAGGATGACGAAAAACACCGCACCGATGACGGGACCTACAATCGTGCCCACGCCACCGATGTATGCCATCATCATCGAATCAAACGTCCATTCCGGACCAAAGGTCAATTGCGGATAGTAACCGACGTGATAAAAAGCAAAGGCACCGCCGGTCAGCCCGCCAAAGAACGCGCTAATGCTCAACGCAAGTAGTTTGTGCTTTAACGCGCTGACCCCCAGCGATTCCGCCGCATCTTCTTCTTCGCGGACGGCCATAATTCCCAGCCCAAGCCAGGAATTCACCAGGACATAGGCGGTTCCAACCGTGAATAGCGCTACGCCCAAGAACAAATAGTATCGCGGAACAAGCGAATACACTGCCAAGTCTTGGACGGGGATCGAGGAGATGGTCGAGAAGGTGTTTCCTACTGTGATGTAGAGAATCTGCGAAAGGGCGAGCGTGCCGATGGCAAAGTACACCCCTCTCAGGCGGAAGGCAGGCACACCGATGATGAGCGCCAATGCGACTGCAACCAAGGCACCGACCAACATGGTGGGAAGGATATGCCATCCCGCAAACCACAGCATTCGTGTAACGAGCGTTCCCGAGCCAAAAAATGCGGCATGACCCAGGTTCGTTTGTCCGCTAAAGCCGCCCAAGATGTTCCAACTCGAAGCGATGGACACATACAAAAGGACATAGACGGCGAGGTTGAGTATGCTCTCTGCTGTGATGAACATTGGCACGCTGGCGAGAAGTACAATGAGAAGGATGACTAGAATGGCTTGGATTTTATTCATGGGTTATCCTTCCTTTGTACCGAACAAACCTTGCGGTCTAAAAATCAAAACCAGGAGAAACAGAACGAGTCCGATGACCTCCTTGTATGTGAGACTGAGAAAATGACCTGTTGCCGATTCGGTCAAGCCCAGGATGATGCCACCCACAAAAGTTCCCGTAATGCTGCCCAAACCGCCCAGCACCATCACGACCAAACTTTTGAGCGTCCAACTCATCCCCATCCCCGGATCAATCGAATAGCCCACGCTGACTAGCGTGCCGGCTATCCCCGCCAAAGCGGCGCCCATCACAAACGACAAGAGAGAGACCTGTTGAATGTCAATCCCCATCAACGTGGCGGCTTCCCAGTTTTCAACGGTGGCACGCAACGCTTTGCCGGTGTAGGTTCGGCGCAAGAACAGTTGCAAGCCAACGATCAGTACGAACGCGATGACCATGCTGGCAACCCGGACGAGCGGGAAACGCACCTCCGCCAAAGTGAATACAGCGCCAGAATACGATGCTGTGATGCTCCGCGTGTCTGCCGTCCAAAGCCGAAGGGCGATATTCTGCAAAATCAGCGATAGCCCAAAGCCGACCAGGAGGGTGTTTTGTATCTTGACTCCTTCGGTGAGTTTGACCATCCGACTAAAGAGCAATCTGTAGAAAATCGCTCCGATCACGAACAACGAGACAATCGCCATGGGCAGAGAAACAAAGGGGTCAATTTTCCAAAGTGTAAAGAGCCAGAAACTGACATAGCCCCCTAACATCAAGAATTCGCCGTGGGCAACATTGAGAAATTTGGTAACGCCAAACACCAGGGATAGGCCGACTGCCGCCAAGCCGTACAACGCGCCCATTAGAATTCCGTAAACCAAGTTTTGAGCGAGACCTTCAAACATCATTGGGAATCTCCTAGGTACGCACTGCGGACAGATTCGAAGGACAACAGGTCATCGCCAGTCCCTTGCCCAACGATCCGACCGTTCTCGATCACGTACGCCCGGTTCGTTAATTCCAAAGCCGCCCGGACGTTTTGTTCGATCAATAAGACGGTTACGCCTTGCCGATTGATTTCCTTGATCATCTGAAACATTTGCTCGACCAGAATCGGCGCGAGACCGAACGAAGGTTCATCCAGCATCAAGAGTCTGGGCTTGGACATTAACGCTCTGCCGATGGCGAGCATTTGGCGTTCGCCGCCGCTCAGTGTGCCCGCGCGTTGATGTTTGCGTTCTTCCAGTCGTGGAAAGATGCTGTACACCCACTTGAGGGTTTCGTCTTTCGCCTTCCGAGCTTGTGCAACGAATGCCCCCAATTCCAGATTTTCCAAGACACTCATCGCGGTAAAGATCTTGCCGCCTTCAAGCACCTGAGAGATGCCCAGTTCTACAATTTTGTGCGCTGGCATTTTGCCCAGATCGTTTCCATCGAAAATAACACTGCCTGCGGCGGGCTTGAGCAATCCGCTGATGATGCGCAACGTCGTGGTCTTGCCAGCGCCGTTGGGTCCTACCAAGGCAACCAGTTCTCCGTCGTTGACTTGCATCGAAATGCCCCATAGCGCTTGGAGGTCTTCGTAATAGGCGTCAATGGCTTCGAGTTTAAGCATGCGCCCTCCCTAGATAAACATCAATGACTTGGGGGTTATGGATGATCTCGTTGGGCGAACCTTCCGCAATCTTCGCGCCCATGTTCAGCACGACGACACGATCCGATAATCCGCAAATCACCTTGACAATGTGTTCTACCATCAAGATGGTTATCCCAGCATCCCGGATCTGCCGGATCAAGGCACACGCGTCATCGGCTTCTTTGGGATTCAGCCCTGCCATCAACTCATCCAACAAAAGCAGTTTCGGTTTGGCTGCCAACGCGCGCGCTAATTCCAAACGCTTGCGTTGCATCAGCGTGAGGTCTTTGGCAAGCATTTTGGCTTTATCTGCCAACCCCACGCGTTCCAAACTTGCCATGGCTTGTTGGGACGCCGCTTTCAGACTGCGGTTCGCTTCTCTGCCGTACACACTGCCGACCATCACATTTTGCAGCGCGGTGAAATCGAGGAAGGGTTTGACCAACTGAAATGTCCGCGCAATCCCCTTGGCACACATCTGACTGCGCGGCTTGCCAGTAATGTTTTCTCCGCCATACAGCACCGTTCCAGAATCCGGTTTCAGAAAACCGGTCAACAGGTTCAACAGTGTGGTCTTGCCCGATCCATTGGGTCCAATGAGACCAACAATCTCGCCTTCACTAACATCAAACGTTACGTCGTTGACGGCTTTCAGTCCCCCGAAGGATTTGCTCAACCCTTCGATTTTCAACAAGTGCATTTTTCCTCCCCATTGAGAAGTTACGTTTGGATCTTTTGGCAGAGCCGAACAGGATGTCTCTATGATTCTTTGGGTTGCTTTTCTTCACCGGAGGGTGTTGGCTGGGCGGCCCCAGCTTGCGCTTTAAATTCCGATTCTTCAACGTAGATGATCGCTTGTACCGGGCAGTTGGCTTCGCAGGTTCCGCACTCGACACAAAGTGTTACGTTGATATGGGATTGTGTTTCACCTTCGGTGATGGCGTTACTCTGGCAACCAGCGACACACGCTCCGCACAAGATACATTCCGCTGTAACTACATATGGCATTTGCTTACTCCCATCTATTTTTAGCAGGTTGCCATGCTATCCCATATAAACGCCCTGCCGATCAATGACCTCGCGGATCAAGCGTAATTGCTCCGCGGTCGGCGGCTCGGTAAACGGAATATGCGCCGGCACCTGTGGTGTAAATCCCATTGTCTTCAAAACATCGTCTAACGTATTCCCAGGATGGATCGAAATAATCGTCATTTGTTTTGTCAAGGGGTCGAAACCGAAAATTGCCTTGTCGGTGATCACACGGCTGGGACCACCGGACAGACCCACGCGTATGCGACTATCTCCGCCCTCCAGATAACCCGGGCTTGTGATGAACGCGATGGTTTGCCTGAGTTTGCGTGCTTCGTGGCGTATGATAATGACCGTCTTTTTTGCCAACGATGCAATATCGTTCGCGCCACCACTTCCAATCATATGCCGGAATTTTCCGCGCGGGTCACCAACCAGGGTCGTGTTCAGGTTTCCGTACTGATCAACTTCCAACCCACCGAGAAAGCCAACATCCACGCGACCTTTGTGGAGCACCGTGCCCAGAATGTCCGTGAAACTGCTCAACACTTTGGCGCGATACCACACTCGCGGGTCTGCCAGCCCCACGCCGGTTTCAATCGGTTCGGCATCAATCACACCCAGTTCGAACAACATGGTCATATGGGGTGCGTGCGTCTGTTTTGCGAGAAATGTTGCCACGACGGGCAAGCCCAACCCCACGGCGACGATTTGGTGATCCTGCAATTCACGCGCGCCGGCAACTGCCATCAATTCAGAATGTGTATATTCAAGACCCATAGGTGACCTCCATCAATAACCCAGGATCGGATCGGCGCGTAAACCATTCAAGTGCTTCATTCCACCCACCAGTTCAAGATACTCCCAATGATCCTTTGTGCCGTACACATATTTGTCGAGGTATGCCTTGAGATTTTCCGGCGTGCTAGTGCCTTCGACATACTTGACGATTTCCTCGGTATCATAGTCATAGCAACGATACACCGACGTGGGATGCGCCGCGAAAGGCAATTGCACAACATGCGAAACAAGAAAACCCGGAATCGCTACTTGTTCTGGTGTGCGACGGGTCATCTCGACCGAAACCAATTCTTCGGTAAGGATAATCGTACGCTGGGCGGCTCTGGCTTGTTCCACGTTATCCCAGCGTGGACCCAGGATGATCGCATTGCCTTCCTCATCGGCTTGTTGCACCTGGACGATGGCAACATCCGGTATCAACGGCTTGAGCGCGAGCCATTGCTCGCCGGTGAACGGATCGTCAATCATCGCGACGTGCGACGCGTCTTGTTCTTGCAATCGTTTGAGCAGGTCTGATCCCTTGAGCGAGCGAATTGGAATGAAGGGCAAGCCCAGCGACCCGGCGAGATAACGAAAAGTAATCGAAAGACTGCTGTATTCTTCCGCGATGAGCGTACCATTTTCAATCGCGCGATTTACACAAGCCAATCGTCCAAAACGATCTAGTGAGCCGCCACCGTAGATGAGACGTTCCACCGCCCCCGCACCTACCAAGAGATCGCCATCCATCGCGCCAACACAGTGCGAGATCGTCAATCCTTTGATGCCTTGACGAATGACCTCGCGCGCAAATGCCATATTGCAGCGCGTGATGGCAAATCCAGACAAGGCAATGTGTGAGCCGGACGGGATTGATGCGACTGCTTCAGCAAGCGTTGTAACTTTGGACACGCACGCCTCCTATCTCAACACGGGTCGTTGTTCAAAGGTAACCAGCAACAAATGGCAGCCGTCTGCTTCCACTTTGATTTCGGCGGGTTCCACTGGACGATCTAATTTTTCCTCGATCGCAAAAGCGATGAGATTGGCTGGCACACACGTGAATGGCGGGATGTCATATTGCGCCAAACGCTCCTCGACGGCGCGGTGAATACACCCTTCCACTTGGACACGCAGGAGACGCCCCTCTTCGACGAAAGAAATTTTGGCGACAATGCCCTCATCCTTCAACGCTTTTTCGATGGCGCGAATAAAATCGCTGATCTCGTTCGTTGTGAGTTGGGGCAACACTTGGGATTTGAAATGTTCACGCCCAACCGAGACGGTGCGAAAGCGTGCGCCCAAGCCGCGTTCGTCCCAGAACGCTTTTTGGAGATCGAACATCAAATCGTTTGCATAATTTTGGGGAATGGATGGGTTACTCATGCTTGCCCCTCTTCTGGTTTTTTGTAATACGGCACACTGAACTTTTCCCTAAAGACCAACTCGTGAATTGGCAAGCGTGGACGCGGGCGATGCGGTCGCACCGGATGACCCAGTGCAATGATGCTGACGGCTTTGTATCCTTCCGGGATGTCGAACAAGGCTTTGACGCGCTCTTCATCGCGGACATCAATACACGGGGCAATGACCCAGCATGCGCCCAAGCCCAACGCCGCGATCATCAACAACATATTTTCGATGGCGGCGGAAACATCGTAGGGCATGTCCCAGACATGCTTTTTGCCGCAGACAATGATATTGACCGGCGCGTCTGCCAAGAATGCCGACACCGAACCCGACGTCAGTTTTTCGAACGCCGCCTTTTTCTTTGCTTCGTCTTTCAGGTTGGCAAAACGTTCCTGCATCTTTTGCGTCACAAACTCGGCGGTGAAACGACGCCCGCTTCCGCCGCCGGCAATCGCCCCCAGTTTCTTGCGTGCTTCCGGGTCTTTGACGATGATGAACCGCCACGGTTGTGCGTCTTCGCCGGAGGGGGCTTGGCGACCCATTTCCAAAATCAGATCCAAGTCTTGGTCCGAAACCGGCTCTTGGGTATAATCGCGAATACTGCGACGATCCAAAATGATTTTCTTCGCCGCTTCGACTAGATTAAACGTCTCAGTCATTTATTCCTCCTTGAATGTTATTTCGATTGACCCGCCCGACACCGGTGGGAAAAAGCATAAACGACACGTTGTCGGCACGAGATCGTCTAATTCCTTTTGCACACCATTGATCACAATCAGTCCAACCGCGTCGGGATTCAAACCGAGTTGGGCGATCACTTGACGGGCCGGCGTCGCCTGCTCGAGTATGAGCGTTTGTCTTCGGGGCAGATCGGGCAATAATCCACCGAATAATTCGATCTCGACAGCCAAGCGATCACCTAAAGCGCAGCAAACACCGCATCCAATTCTGCATCGGGCACGTCAAAGACCGCATTGTGCGGCGGCAGTGGTTCTTCGCGCATATATTCGGGAATGCGATAATCTGCCGATGTGAAACCCGCGCGGCGATTGAATTCCAATTCTGTTCGCAACACATCGCGATGTGCGCGATCCGCATCCTCTTTTGTCCAACCCCAACCGTAAATGCCGTTGATCATATCAACCAACAATTGCGGATCGGCGAGGATGGGCGGGCGCGCGAACAGACACAAGCCGGTGCTATCGAGCATGGCGGCGGTGATTTGCAACTTGAGCGATAATTCTTTTTGTCCTTGCACCGCGAGTGGATTGACTTCTTTGCGAGCCCCGAACGCGTTCCCGGCGGTGTGATCCGCCCCTTGCGGCGAGGTGGCGTACGTTACGCCGTTGCCTTTGAGACTACGCGGATCGTACCCTGGTATCGCTTGACCTAGCACCGCGGGCACGCGCCGGATTCCCAGAATGCGCCCGGTAACAACGGCACCATTACCGAGCATACGACCCACGATGGTACCTTCGCCAACTTGTTTCAACAACGCAAAGATGCTTGCTGGATCCCCAAACTTGGCAAGCCCAGCTTCGATCGCCACGCCGATGGCCGCACCCGTTTCAATTGTGTCCAAACCGAAATCGTTGCACAGGTAATTCAGTCTGGCAATGTCATCCAGATTATCCAAGCCAAGGTTTGAGCCGAGCAACGCAATCGTTTCGTACTGCAACGTGCCAACAATCGGCTGTCCTTGTTCATCCACGTATTGATTGCGGCACGCAATCACGCAACCCGGCATACAATGTGTTCCGATTTTGCCTTCGCGCGCCAGAATCAATTCGCGCAGTTTCTCGCCGCGCAAATTGGCGGATGCTTCGAAATTTCCGCTCGAAAAATTGCGCGTGGGCAGTGAGCCGATTTCGTTGACCGCCGCGACGATGGAAGCAGTGCCATACAAATGTTGTGAACCTTTTTGACCGGTCTTGGGATCGTTAATCAACTCAGTCGCAAAGCGTTTTGAGGCGGTGCGAAAAAGTTCTGCATTGGCGAGTGGCACAGAGCCGCGTGCGCGGTCAATGACGATAGCTTTCAAACCTTTACTGCCCATCACAGCACCCAGTCCGCCGCGCGCGGCGTGATTACTGCGTTGATCACGTTCGCCGGTGGACGCGATGCTTGCGCCGGTCATCAGATACTCGCCGGCTTGCCCAATCGAAATGACGGTGCTGTCCGCGCCAAATCGTTCTTGCAATTTATCCGCGGTTGCGTACGTGCCGAGTCCGTGCAGATCGTCGGCGGGCAAAATTTCTGCCGTGTCGCTACCGATATGCAACAAGTACCACGCGCCGCGCTTGGCTTGCCCTTCGACAACAATCGCTTTGATTCCGAGTTTTGCCAGCGTATCACCACCGGTGCCGCCGGCATTCGCTTCCTTGATCCCGCCGGTCAGTGGGCTTTTGGCGCCGACAGACAAGCGTCCCGCCGTCGTTACATTGACTCCTGCGAGCAAGCCGGGCGCAAAAATCAGTTTGTTATGCGGACCCAACGCATCGCACGTGGGCGGAACTTCTTCCAGGATTATTTTCGATGTGAGCGCACGACCGCCGAGTCGTTCGTACTTTGCTAGCACCGGCTCAAATTGAGTTTTGAGTTGCGTCATATGAACGCGAACAAGTTTCATCAATCCTCCGATATAGAACGACGCGGAACATCCGCCGCGATGAGTCTATCGCGCGGTTCCGCGCCCTTGTTTCAGATTCTGTGAGTTGACATCCTTGTCATTAAACCACTTTCCGCAATCTTGATTTGTGATTGAACAAGTTGTGAATCAACACTCGCAACGATTGGGTTTACGGCGGATACGCCACGGTGTAGATATGTTTGCCGCCGTTGAGCGGACCTTTGAGGAGTTCGTCAATTTCTTTGGGATCGCGTTGCGTAACTTTTTCGGTGGGCGGCAGACAGCCCGGCGGGAATCGGGTCATGATGTCATTAATCAGCCGGCACATGTAATCCATCAGCGCATTCAGTCCCGGCTTAGCTTTTTCGGCATTCGCCAACGTCGGTCGTCCGATGACGCCTTCGGGATACACTTGCACTTCGGTTCCGCCCAAGCCAACGTGTTCATGTCCTTTGATTGGAAGGTGATACACTTCGCCACCTTTATCAACGTGACCTGGCGGCAAGAATCCTTCCGGCTTGGTGTCCACCGCAAGATTCATTTGCATGAATTCAGGGAACAGCGCCAGCGAGTACGAGGCTTCGACTTCGCAGGCGTGTTGGAACGGTGTCTCGAAGGGTCCGCCGTGCGCCTTGTCCTTGAGGTAATCGTGAATCACGGTGGGCCAATGGAGCGAAATCAAAATGCACGGCACTTGATATTTCTTTGCCCATTGATGAAGCGCGAGCGGAATCACTTCTTCTTGCCCGTGACCGTTGAGGAAAATTTGTTTGCGAAAACCCATGTTCCATAACCCGGCGATGATCGCACGCAATTGTCCCAGAAAAATGTCTTCTGGCACAACGATTGTGCCGGGCATCCCCAGATGGTTGTACGGGTGCGAACCGTACCACACGGGCTCGGCAATGGTGCACCCCATTTTGAGTGCCACTTGCTCCGCCATGCGCGTGACCAAGAACGTGTCTTCGCCCAGCGGTTGCGCCGCGCCGTGACATTCCGTACTGCCGACCGGGATGATGATCAAATCGTTTTTCTTGAGTCGTTCATTGATCTCGGTCATGTTCATGGTTTGCAAATACAAACCGCTAGGCCGTTCCATATGACCGCCGGCGGGGGGAATTTGCCAATCACTCATTGTGCCCTCCTTAGCACATCCTCGAACATTGGGTTTTGCGCCGTGTCCATTTTGTCCGCCCTGAACGATGGACACGGTGCCGATGTTACTTAAATCAAGCCACCGGGATGCGCATATCGCTGGCGCGCTTGCCGGATTGTTTGGCTTCGGGATAATACGTGCTGACCATCTCGACGACGATGGCGGCTTGTTCTGCCATGCGCTTACCATCGTTCGCCGAAGTCATTTCGCCGTGACCACCGACGACCGAATTGCCGGTCTTGCAGTGCACGGGCGCCGCCACGCGCACGATTTCTGGTGCTTCGTACACGCGAATGAACCCACCCGAGCCGGGAGGATTATCGGTGTGAACGTCAATGGGAACTTGGACGGCGGCGCGCAACGCCGCGATCATTGGGATCTGTAGATCGCGCACCGGATTGATGCTATCTGCGCCTAGATTCTCCAACAGTTTGAACGAGGCGGGATTACAATGTCCTAGATGGGCTGAACATTTGAAGACGATTTCCTTCGGCAATGCGCCGTCTTTGCGCATCTCATTAACGACCCACAACATTCCTTCGTCGTAGATCAAAAAGCCACGCACGCCTAAATCATAGCCGCGCTTGATGTCCTCGATGCCGCGCAACACCTGCTCCATCCCGCGCAGACGATAACTGATGCGGACACCCTGTGGCGAGAGAACTGTGGCACCAGTGTCGTACGTGGCACGCGGACCAACCGACATCAGCAACTCGGCACCGTACTGATTGCACAGCCGGCAGTACTCTTTGATTTCCTGACGGGTGTGGCGGAACATGCCGTACGTTTCGGTTACACGGTTGATGGTGATGTCCATTTTGGTCGCGGTGTCCAACAGAGCCGCTACCGCATCGGCGGAATTCACGGTGGGACATTCGATGCGATACGCCGCGCCATCGGGAAAACGTGCCTTGGACGTGGGCATATCGAACAAATCACCCGGCGGCAGTCCTAACTTTTGAACGTACTTGCGAGTCTCTTCAAACATGGTTTACTCCTTCAAGATTTTGATTCAACCCATGTGTTGTGGCAACGGCGGGCAATACACCCAGACAATTCTGAGGGGCTCATCGCCGATGTTTTCCACACGATGTTTTTTCCCGATGGGCGAATAAAAGGCCGTCTCCGGTCCGATCTCCCACTCGCCTTCGCCCTCGATGACGATTTTGGCGCGTCCGCTGATGAGGAACAATACTTCTTCCGATTCGGTATGCACATGATCGGGAATCATGCTACCCACTTCGGTGATGTTCATTCCCATCGAAACATTCTTCACGCCGCCGAACTTGGGGGCGAGTAAAAGTTTAGATGTGCGCGGCGGTATTCGATATTCACCTTCGACGTCCGCGGCTTTGACAAAGGGTACTTGGCTCATACATCATCCTTTCGAATCAAGGTATCCGGCGATGCCGGTCAATCGAATCAGCAAATTCTCTGTCTGAAACAAAAAAGCACCTCCCCAAACATTATACGAATTGGTTAGTGCCCTAGTCCTGATCGGTGCAGCTGGTACGATTGGCTTGGGACATCGTCTCGCGCTCCGTTGAAATAAGTTTCATCAGATAAAACTGTATTTTATCTGATAGTATAGCATAATTGTTTGAGTTTGTCAAGCATTTTGCGGCTCAAGTCTTGATGTCATTGCGCAAAGCCGCGTTTTGCCGACGAAGCACTCTCATCCTACTTTGAAAGATTGCTTTGCTCCCCACGTGGCCAGTCGCTCGCAATGACAAGATGGTGCGTCTTAGGCAAGGGTGATGGTGTGAGACGCTTTACTAGATGTGGATAGCAAGGCAATGACGTCGTCGCGCCGACACGTATGGAGCGAGTCCTTGTCCCTTTTAGGACAAAAGGTTGTCCCTTTCTTCCCTTGCTTTCAATAGTCTTTTCGGACAATAATAAAGTGCTAGTTTTGTCCATTTGTTTTGCTCCGGTTCGCCACAATGCCGTGGAGGAATGTTCTCTTGGAGTTCTTTAGCCACGATCCAATTTGGACTCATTACCACACTAGCACTCGAGCGCGTTGGTAGTCTCTGGCTCGCCGTAACACCTACGCACGCGGGCGTGTTTCGGTGCGTCTCTTTCAATTCATCTAAAAAAGGCAGACGGCTAGTGCCAAAACAATTTAATCTTGTGGGGTTGGGGAGTACTTGGCAAAGACGCGGTGCGCATCTTCCTTGGCGAACTTCCAACGAAACGTTTGATGTGAAATGACCTCTGGACATCTCTGCCCAAGCGGCGTAAACGATTACCATCTTAGGCGGGAGGGGTCTCGTGTACATTTCGATCGCAGACTTGATGCTGGTTACCTTTGTGCTGGTCGATAACTGGTATCAACGCAAAGGCGCACGTTGGCTCGGCCGCACCATCGGGTCAAAGCCGGAATTCAGTGACAGCGAGATGCTGACCTTGATGTTGGCGATTGACTTTTTCGGGTTACCAGCGAACGGCGTTTTGTGGAATTCGTCCGCGCCAACTATTTGGCCTTGTTTCCCAAGTTACTCGATCAGAGCCAGTACAATCGGTGCGCGCGTAGTTTGCGATACTTGCTGGACGCGCTCCGGAAAGAGTGGGCTGCCGAGTTGGGCCTCCAGTTTGAACGACCCTTTCTGCTTGATACGACGCCCGTCATCGCTGTCGGCTCTCGGCGGGACAAGCGCCACAGTAACTTTCGTGGTTCAGCCAACGGCGGCTATTGTGCGGCGCGGCGGCTGAAATACTTTGGCTACAAGTTGGTCATGCTGACGACGCTGGCTGGCACGCCGTATGCGTTTGAACTCGTGCCCGCCAATACTGACGAGCGCGACGCCGCAGACGAGATTCTGGAGACCCTTCCGCCCGACAGCAATGCTTGGTCGGACAAGGGTTTCATCGGCGAAGAATGGCAAGCCGCCTGGTCTCGGCAAGGGGGCCGCGTCTGGACGACCAAACGCGAGAATCAAAAGGTTCAGAATCCCCTCGAGTTTGACCGTCTGCTGAACCGCGTCCGCGAGCGCATCGAAGGCGCGTTTGATATTTTGAAAGAAGGCGGTCGCTTGGTGGAACATACCTTGGCCCACACGGTCGGGGGACTCTACGCGAATTATCGCCAAGATTGCCAGTGTGATCTTCCGCCTATTCTTCCGCCGATTCTTCAGCATCGACGTCTTGACCTACACGGTCAGCACGTGACATTTCACATCAAACGTATGATACTCCGTAAATCCCCAAGATTTCGGAGGTCTCCATGAACAAACGCCACATCAAGCATACCAAACCTGTCGATTCTGCACAAGTTCGCTCGGCATTGATCAGTCTCCTCATAGACACCCTCCCATTGGACTTGAAGGTGCGTGATCTGGATGAAGAGACACGGGGACATTCTGTTGTATGCCTCGTTTCATCAAACGACGATTCAGCCTGTTTGGAACTGAGGGTCTCCTCGGGTACAACCACGCGCCATCATCTCACCGCTAACTTGGGCGATAGCCCGTGACCTGCGGCGATTGGAACAGCAACTGAATCAAGCGCTGCGCACTCCACTACCGCGTTCCTTTCGCCGACACTTGATAGTCGTCCGTTATGATGTAGCGCTTGGTCGAACTGTCGTATTACGGCAAACCGCACCGCCACCCGCAAGAGGTGCGCCGGGGTCCTGCCAAGGCAGGCACGACCTATTTTCATTCGTATGCTACGATTGCCGTCGTCCATGACGATCAACGCGATGAACGCGCCTTGACGTTCATCTGGGCCAAAGAATCGCTGACGGCAGTCGTGCTCCGCTGGCTGAAATACGTGCGTTTATTGGGTCTGCAGGTGCGCGGGGTGTATTTGGACAAGGGTTTCGCACGGGTCGAGCTCTTTCGGCTCTTGCGACGACATTGCATCCCCTATGTCATTCCGGTGCCGCTATGCGGGCAAGGACTCAAAGTGCTCTGCCAGGGGCGACGCAGCGATCAGCGCCGCTACACCTTCAAGGCGGGCACGGCGGAAGCGTATATCACCGAGATTGTCCTGGTGCGGCGGTATCGTGCCGGGCGGTGCGGGTGGCATGGTGTAGATGGGTTGGTGTATGCGGGGTCTATCGCATCGAGCGGTGCGACCCTCATCAGGTGCATCAACTCTATAGTTGGCGGTTTGGCATTGAGAGTGGCTATCGGCAGAGGCACCACGTGCGTGCGCGCACCACGTCGCGTCATCCCGGATTGCACCTCCTCTTCGTTGGGTTGGCGTGGCTAATCCTGAATTGCTATATGGCATTCCGCCAAGTCTGGTTGACGATACGGCACGCGGAGCGTGGGCATCGGGTTTACAAGGTCTGGCTGACGTTGCAACGCCTGGCGCGGCTATTGGTGCGCGTGATTGAGCAGTTATTGGGAACGCCACCGATGCACCAAGTTGCACATAGCAAAATCGAACTTGATCCAATTTCGTGATCTACTGAGGCTGGATTCTAGCCGACGCAGGTCGGCTTCGGGTAGTGGTCGCAAGCGTTCACGCGGAAAACGCGACCATTCATCGAAATCGAAAGAGCGTGAATGCTTGCGATTGCAGTGGTTTTAACCGCCTGTCAAGGGACTTGGCAACAGCCATGCTAGTGAGGTAGGGGTAAACACCAACCGCGCGCGAATAATTTGACACCCTTTTGGGAACAGGGTAGAATGACATTGACCCCACCCAGAGGAGGCATTCAAAGATGATTGATTTCTCCCTAACCGACGAACAAAAAGCACTCCAAGAACTTGCACGCGATTTTGCCCAAAAGGAGGTTGCCCCCGTTGCTACGGAACTCGATCGCACCGGCACTTTTCCACACGATCTTCTCCAAAAAGCCCACAAACTTGGTCTTTTGAACCTCACCATCGAAGAAGCGTATGGGGGAGGCGGGCAAGGTTGGCTCGAAGCATGCCTGGTGGGGGAAGAATTCGCGGCGGCGTGTGCCGGCTTTACCACCGCTGCCAATGCGAACGAACTTGCCTTGACCCCTTTGCATCTTGCAGCGACGGACGAACAAAAGCGTAAATTCATTCCCCCAATCGCCAAGGATGGTGGGTATGCTGCCTTTTGTGTGACGGAACCGGGAGCGGGAAGTGATGTAGTCGCTATGCGGACGCGCGCGGTGAAAAAGGGTGACGAGTACATCCTCAATGGCACCAAACATTTCATCACGAATGGTGATGTGGCGCAATTACTGACCGTCTTTGCCGTAACCGACCCGGAGAAAAAGCATCGTGGACTGTCGCTCTTTGCGGTTCCCGCCGATTTGCCCGGCATCACCCGTCGCCATATGGGCGAAAAAATGGGACATCGCGCGTCGGATACGGCAGAAATTGTTTTCGAAGAGGTGCACGTCCCGGCAGAGAACCTGATCGGCAAAGAAGGCGAAGGTTTCAAGATCGCGATGGAAACGTTTGACCGGACGCGCATTGGCATCGGCGCGGCAGGGGTGGGTGTGGCGCGCGCGGCGTTGGAAGCGTCCATCAAATTTGTCAAAGAGCGTCAGCAATTTGGTCAACCGGTCGCCAACTTTCAGGGTTTGCAATTTATGCTCGCCGATATGGCGATGAAAATTGAAACTGCGCGCTTGGCGGTGTACTATGCGGCGTGGCAAGTGGATCACAAAATGCCGTACGCGTACCAATCAGCCATTGCCAAAGCGTACGGGTCGGACGTGGCGATGCAAGTCACCACCGATGCCGTGCAGTTGCATGGCGGGTACGGTTATTACGCCGAATACAAAGTGGAAAAATATATGCGGGATGCCAAGTTGCTCCAGATTTACGAAGGTACGAATCAAATTCAACGCGTCATCATTGCGAGGACGTTGTTGAAAGATTAGGCGAGGAATTATGAGTCGTGATTTCATTCTGATCTTTAGCGGCGGAATGGTGTCGCTCATCACTACATTGGTGGTGTTGTTTGTCATGGATTATTTTTATCGGCGGGAACAACTCAAAGCCGCCAAGCCGGAATCGGTGCATCCCGTCGAAGCGTTGATGACGCCAGCCACACCCTCCGTCGCGACCAAACCTGAACCATTGCAACCGCCAGAATCGAAAGTGGTGTTGGTGCAAGAAGAAACACCGACATCGCATTGATCTTGCATAAGGAGAATCGGGAATGAACATTGTGGTGCTCATCAAACGTGTGCCCGACACCGAAACGCGTATCCAGTTGAAAGATGGCAAGGTCGTAACCGAAGGCATCTCCTGGATCATCAGCCCGTACGATGAGTACGGAATCGAAGAAGCGTTGCGGATTGTCGAAAAGCACGGAGGCAAAGTTACGCTTGTGTGTCTGGGACCCGAAGAAGCCAAGGAAACCATTCGCAAAGGGTTGGCACTGGGCGCAGACGAGGCGATTCACATCAATGACCCGGCATTGCTGAATGGCGATGCCTCAACCACTGCCAAGGTGCTGGCGGCAGCCCTCAAGACGTTGCAGTACGATTTGGTACTTGCCGGCAAGCAAGCCGTGGATGAAGACAATGCCCAAGTCGCTGTGCGCGTCGCCGAATTGTTGGGCTTGCCGCATGTGAATTCGGTCATCAAATTGGAATTTAGCGACGACAAGAAATCGGCAAAATGTTTGCGCGAGGTGGACGGCGATCGCGATTTGGCGGAGACCAGTTTGCCCGCGATCATCACCGCGCAACAAGGTTTGAATGAACCACGCTACCCGTCGCTCAAAGGCATTATGGGCGCGAAAAAGAAACCGATCAAGGATGTCAAAGCGGCTGATCTGGGACTTGACCCAGCATCGTTGGCATCCAAATTGGAGACGGTGAAACTCGATCCGCCGCCTGCACGACCGCCGGGCAAGATTATCCCGGGTGATCCAACCACCGCGGCAAAAGAGTTGGTGCGCTTACTTCATGAAGAAGCGAAGGTGATTTAAGATGAGCAACACTATTCTCATTGTCGCAGAAGAACGCGACGGCGCTCTGCGCAAAGTTTCGTACGAACTTGTGACTGTCGCCAATGACATTGCCAAAGGATTGGGTGGCGCGGTAGAAGCGGTGGTAATGGGGAACAACGTTGGCGCGTGTGCGGAATCGCTTGCCAAGACTGGGATTGCCAAAGTGTACCATGCCGATGGTGCCGCGCTGGCGAATTTTGCGCCGGAAGTTTTCTCGACAACGCTCGCCAATATCATCACCCAAGCACAACCGGCGCTCGTGTTGACGCCGGCGACCGGCTGGGGCAAGGAATTGGGTGCGCAAGTTGCCGCCAAACTCGATTGGGGTTTGGTTACCGATTGCACCGGCTATCAGGTTGAGAATGGCACACTCATCTTCAAGCGGCCGGTGTATGCTGGCAAAGCGATTGCCACTGTCAAAGCCAAATCGTTGCCGGTGATGGCGAGTATTCGTCCAAACATTTTTCCGCCGGTCGAACCCGGCTCATCTGCCGCGCCCATCGAAAAAATCGAGCCGGCAAATGTCGCCGCGCGTTCCAAGGTGATCGAAAAAGTCAAGAAGGAAGCGGCGGTTGTTGATCTCAACGAAGCCAAGATCGTGGTGTCGGGCGGACGCGGCGCCAAGAGCGCGGAAGGTTTTGTGCCGATTCACGAACTTGCCAAGGTGCTGGGCGCGGCGGTGGGTGCCTCGCGTGCGGCGGTGGATGCGGGCTGGATTGATTACAGCACGCAAGTGGGGCAGACCGGAAAGACGGTTGCACCACAGTTGTACATCGCGCTGGGAATTTCGGGCGCCATTCAACACTTGGCAGGGATGTCATCGTCCAAGGTAATTGTTGCGGTGAACAAAGACCCGGACGCGCCGATTTTCAAAGTGGCGGATTACGGCATCGTGGCGGATATGTTCGAAGTGTTGCCGGTTATGACCGAAGAGTTCAAGAAATTGATGGCGCAGAAATAGGTCTGGACATACGCCCGTCTCGGTAGAACACCGGGGCGGGCGTGTGCGTTTATTTGTAACGCTGTTTGAGTATGCCTCTCGATTCACCGTTCGACTGTTTGCACGCACTCTGCATCTTTGAAATCCTGCGCGATTATCATCCTGTTCTTGTCGGTACGTTTCCTCTTGGCATTGATGTCCCCGGGAGCGACCTTGACCTAATTTGCGAGGTTCACGATTTCACTGAGTTTGAGCAGGTGGTGCGTGCCGCATTCGATCAACAGAGCGGTTTTCAGGTTACGTCGGAAATCGTGCGCGGCATTCCATCGTTGATCGTCAATTTCAATTATGCTGGCTTTCCCATTGAGATTTTTGCGCAACCCAAACCGGTGACTGAACAATACGCCTATCGTCATCTGTTGGTGGAAGCGCGCTTGTTAGCCATCGGTGGAGCGGCGGCGCGCGCGGCGATTCGGGCGATGAAACTGGCTGGCATCAAAACCGAACCGGCATTTGCACAGTATTTCAAACTGGAGGGCGATCCGTACGCGGTACTGGCGCAGTTGTCGTATGTGAGTGATGATGAATTGCGTGATATGGTTAGGAATGTCGAAAATAGATAAAGACGTTACTCAAGTTTCTATCATCTATTCTCCGCTCTTTAACGCTCGTTCGATTTCCTCGCGGTACACGCCCCACATTCGCTTCGGCAACAATTTGCCAATTTGCACCATCACCTGTTTTGCCGCTTCGCGGTCGCGTTCGGCACGGGACAATGTGTTAGGGACATTGAGCATAAACGGCGCACCAAAATTCACGGTCAAATGATTGTCGTCATCTTCAAAACCCCCGACGGGCAAAAAGGGAATTCGATTGTGGCTCAGCAAAAGGAGGAACAAGCCCGTTCCTTTCGGCGGGTTACACAAGGCAAGATTTTCGCCGGTGTGACCCTCTGGCGCCATCCCCACCAGTTGCGGTGTTTCACCACGCGTGAGTGCTAGCACACGACGGACCGCAATCGCGCCGGTACCTTTGTATTCGTCAATCACCGGTGGCAACGTCAGAATCCCATACGCCTTGGCAAGTTGTCCAAATGCCCAACGCGTGAGCGGTTGTTTGATGCGTCGTTGCCAACCCTTGGGATACCACCATTCGCGTACCATCACACCACGGATCTCGCGCAGATCGGTTCGATGTTGGGCGATAGCAGACACCGCCAGCGCACCGATCCACCACGCACCCAAGCCGGGGCGGTCGTAATGATTCATCACCAAAATAAAATTACCGGTGGGGGGAATGTGATGCGCATTCAAGATACGCGGAGGCACCGGGGCATCTCGTATCATCAGCGTGCACGTTCGACTCAACGAGGCGGGACGCCCCAGCAAGGCGCGCAGAAAGGGCAAGACCATTCGCCATGAATGGCGATAGAGAGGTCGAGGTTGATTCATTGGGATATGCCCGTATGTAGCGTTTGTTGAATATCTTGGCGATAGACTCCCCACATTCGTTCGGGTAGCAGTTTGCCGATCTGAACCATTACTTGCTGTGTACTTGCAGTATCCCGTGCGAGTTTCGCTAAGTGGGGTGAGACCTCCAGCGTAAATGGTTTCCCAAAGTTCACGGTGAGCACTTGATCGTCGTCTTCAAAAATTCCGACTGGTAAAAGGGGAATTGTGTTTCGGGTGAGCAATAATAACATTTGTCCTGTCCCGCGCGGTGGTTGGCACAGTCCTAGATTCTCGCCGGTGTTGCCTTCGGGTGCCACGCCGATCAACTCGGGTGGATTACGGCGGGTGAGTCCCAAAGCACGGCGCAGCGCAGCGGCTCCTTGCCCACGATACGCATCCGAATCTAATAACGCCGGCGGCAAGCCGATGCAGTCGTACGTTTTAGCGAACTGTCCAAAGAACCAGCGCGTGAGTGGTTGAATGATCCAATGTCCGATCCCGTGGGCATAATGCCATTCGCGCGCCATCATAAAATGTACCTCGCGCGGCTCGCGCGTACGCTGCGCCGCAATGGTCGTCGCAATCGGTGCAATGCCCCACCATGCCCCCAAACCGGGACGATCGTAATGATTATAGACCACGATGAACGGCGAATCGGTTGGTATGTATTGCGCATTCAGCACGCGCGGCGGAGGATAGGCGCCTTGAAGCATCAAGGCGGCATCCCGGCTCAGTGATGAGCGGATGCCAAGCAGAATACGTATGGCTGGCACGAGCAAGTCGAGTGTATAGCGATAACTTGGTCTGGTTCGATTGGCTGGCATCAAAACTCTTTAATCCAAATTTTACCGATTTTGAATTGACTTGGATGAACGATAATGCTATACTCGCAAGTGTTGAGGTGATGACTGCGCCTCTCCATTTT
>DAOUAL010000066.1:0-4820 GCA_034433515.1 Anaerolineae bacterium
CCCAACATCATCGGTATCAAAGATAGCAGTGGCAACATCACCAAGTTTGAGGAAATCATTCGCGCCGTGCGTCCCGATTTCGCGGTCATTGCGGGATCGGGTGGCTATTTTTATCCGGCGTTGTGCGTGGGCGCAAAGGGAACAGTCGCCGCACTAAACAGTCAAGCGTTGGGCGGGCGCAGCGGTTTGCCGACGTATGAACAGGTAGAAAATTTTTTAGCCAAGTTGGATTTACCATAACCTCTCGAATTTAAGCGTCCTGTGAGACTGCATGTGGGGTAACGGCAAGATGCTTCCGACCAATAAAATTAAATCACGCCGTATTGCTTTGATACTCGTGGCTATGGCATCAAGCGGAACAGCGCTCTTGCTCTTTTCGATCAGTTATCACGGTTTATGTTGTGATGCACAAGGATACTATGAAGGAGCGGAAAAAATACTCGAGAATGGTCTGTTCAATTTTTCGGATGAATTGAGAACCTTTGGGTACCCACTTTTTCTTGCTTTCACTTTCCAACTCGCGCGACTTTTTTCTTTTGACATCAAAATCGTTACGTTTACAACGCAATGGTTTGTTCTGCTGGGTGCCGGTTTCTTTGCATTTCGATTTTTTTATTCTGTTTTTCGAAACTGGGAGTTTGCTTTTTTGATTTTTGTCGGAACAATGCTCAATGTGTTTCTCCTTGCCTATGTGAGTCAGATCCTGGCAGATTTCCTTTCGGCAGTGGTGATCTTGATTACTGTCCTACTTGCCGTGAGTGTTCCAGGTATACGCAGTGTAAACCATCGAATCACTTCTTGGGTTGCAACGACCGCTTTTCTATCGTTTCTGGGCGCGGGCATAGCAACAATGATTCGCCCGGCGAATCTTTCTATCGTAGGTGCGATCACATTTATCTGGATCATTCGCGCATTCGCCTTTAGAGATGTTACTTGGAGAATTGCCGCTTTTATTCTCTTGGGTTTGGGTCTTCCATTTATTCCTCAGGTAATAAACAATTATCGAGCATGGCAAGTTTTCCAACCATTGATAGTTCAGAATCTATATGGTGCTCAATTGCAATGGGGGTTATCATATCTTAAATACGGCACGTTCTTAGCATCCAATAATTCACCGCAACTCTTCTATCTGAATCCTTTTTTTTGCGGCAACACAACTTCACCCATCGAATTTGCGCTGAATGAGCCAAGCAATTTTCTGCTCACGACCGGCTTACATCTGTTTGGTCTATTCGATTTCGATTTTCTCTTTCCTTATATTACCGTAGCGGATCCATGGTATCGTGTCCCACTATCTATTCTCAATTACACTTTTCTCTTTCTTACTGGTATTGGAATCGTGAGGTGGGTACGCCATGCCATTGCCAAGCCCCGGTTCAATCGAATCAGACTTGTCTTTTTAGGAATGTTGATAGCAGCCGTTGCATATCTAGTTCCGTACCTTTTTACTGCAGTCGAAAATCGTTTCTCATTGCCGATTTACCTGTTGATCATGCCATTCTTCGCATACGGGGTGGGATGGGTAAATCACTTGAACGCAAACACTCAGCGTATTGAGATTGTCGTGACCGGCTTGGCGTTATGGGGGATGGTTACTGTGAGCATTCTTCTTTCGATTTGGATGTCACTTCAATCTCCCTCGCTGAGTGGGGAAGAACCTACGCGCTGCTGCACCCCTTTAGAAAAAGGTTTGAATTTGCAAATGAATCAAGTTCAAATATTAGGATACACACTCGATATGGCACGTGTACCTGCCGGTCAAGATCAAATGGATCTTATCGTCGGATGGCATTTGCCGGAACTCCAAGTGGACACGATCCAGAGCGAGATACAGATCAGTGACAAGAAAGGACACGTTTGGGTGCGCGCAGGCAATCTGAGATATCTATCCTGCACGCTATCACCATGGCATTCCAAGCCGGGTACCGGCGCACAGTTCATCTTCTGGCTTCCCCCCACCATGCCGCCAGGGATATATCAACTCACCTTAAATATATCCGACACCTTGGGTAACGAGATTGCCCCTAATCTCTTGATCGCCACAGTACCAATTGAAAAGAATAAAACTTCCTTTACTGCCAGTCAACTATATATTGAACAGCCATTATTCGTAGACATGCGTGAAATGCGTTTTCTGGGATACACATCACTGCCAGAATCAATCCGCTTGGGTGAAACACTTCAGATTGGGACGTACTGGCGAGCCAGAGAGAAACCACGCGGTGATTATTCGGTTACTGTTCGAATGTATGACCAAACGGGACTCACCGCTCTTGAGTATACCTCCAAACCAGCGCATGGCACATATCCAACAATTCAATGGGACGCCGGTGAAGTCCTGCTTGATTGGTATGACCTAACCTTGCCAGAGCATTTAGAGCCAGGTCCATACATCATCGAAATATCGCTCGTTGAAGAAATAAATCGTGCGGTACTCGGCAGAGTATCGCTACCGTCAATTCTTGTAACCAAATGAGTGCCAAAAGTATAATCACACTGACACAGCGAGCGTGGTCAGTCATTGGAATTCCGATCATGCTTGCCCTCCAAAATGTGGTAATTTTCAGGGAACACTATTTTGCTGACGTGGGATTCCCATGGGATTTTCCATTGGCTTACTATGCAATTGTCGCCCATTGGACGAGCGCAGTTTCCAAAGGGATATTCCCGGAGTGGATTCCCTTCCAACAGATGGGATACCCCTTCGCATTACAGTTGCAGTCGGGTCTGTACTATCCACCATTGTGGATTTTTCCAATATTCAAGATTCCATATACTCTTAATGCTGCCGTAGTTGTACAATGCATCCACGTCTGGGCTGGTGCTTTCGGCATGTTCTTTTTACTGCGTGACAAGTTAGTCTCAGATGAATTAGCATTTGTTGGGGCATTCCTCTTTCAATTTTTTGGAGGATTTTATTCCAATGCGGAACATGTAGACATTATTCGAGCATTCGCACTCGCACCATGGCTCTTATATCTCTTTACTTTTTCTAGTTCCAATACATTCATCTTACCGCGCCGAATTTTGTTTATCCCTCTAGGACTGTACCTGCTCGCAACTGGCGCATATCCTGGCAATCTATTATCTACTGCATTCATCCTCGCGGTATATGTAATTTTCCAAATGTTGGCTGGCTATTTAAGAACACGGAATTTCCACTGGATCATTCGCATCAGCATAGTCACTCTTATACTAACTGTTTTGGGCATAGCATTGTCAGCAATTCAAATCGGCCCAGCACTCTTGTATCGCGATCAATTTATTCGGCTAGACATAGTCGATGCTTTGCCCCAGAACGTTCGCTATTTTATTGAGCTCGCGCATTTACCCGGCTTGTTTCTTTCTAACAAAACACTGCCCGGTGAAATCTCAATGACCTCCACCTATGTCACACTCCCTGCACTTATCTTGGCAAGTTTTGTCACCTTCGACCGAGTGAAACAACATTGGATCGCTATGACGATCGGTGGGGTAGCAATGTTGATGGCTACCGGGCCACAATCTCCGTTTTGGATTCTGATAACAAACCTCGCGCCGTGGCTTAAAGCATCACGCCATCCAAGCAGTGATTATCGTGTCTTCATTGCAATTCCAATTATTCTCTTGGCAATACTTGGACTACAATCCATCATCCACAAAGAGCTCTCGGGTCGCGCCATCATTGCGCGGATCGGGTTTGTCGCGATCTGGTTCTTTACTAGTATATTCACGATCTATCACCAGGTGAACACCTCGATCATCTGGGCATTAGCGATTGCAACCGCAACCTTGATATTGTTACTGGTTTCATGGGCAGTCCAGCCCAAGCGCATCTATCTCGTCTTGGCGAGTTTGATTCTCATCGCCGCGCTTGATGCATGGCGTGTGTTGCCTGATATTCCCACCTGGCAAGAGCCGGCAATCAGTTTCTACTACCCGAAACAAGGATGGATGTCTCGGGAAGATAGCCAACTCAATGTATCCAGCATTTTTGATTCATTGCCATCAAGCCGCCCCGCACGTGAGGTGCCTGCGAATGATTTTGCTTGGCATGGATACCTTGATGGTCATTACCTAACAAAAGACAGCCTAAGTACCTTGAAAACCCCTCACATTATCAACACCAACCCCTTGTACTTCGAATGGATGTTACTTCCGTGGAAGCCGATCTTTTTGGATGTACAAGTAGCCCAAAATGAAAATGGACACGTTGATCTACCGGACGAAGAATTATCAACAAAACTAAATAGTCTCGATTCCACCCAACAGCGTGTTTTACAAACCAAATATGGAATCAACGATGTTACTTATTCCGTGTCACTCCGCGAGTCGTATCTGATGATTGAAAACGAAGCATATTTTCCGGGCTGGTCAGGCGAAATTGTTCTCCCCGATCAAAAGATACCCATTCAAGCGATTCCAGTAAACGGTGTTTTGCGCGGTTGGTTGCTACCTGCCGGCGAATACATTTTGGAGACACATTTCCAACTCCCAGTTACTCCAGTCTTTCGAATAATCAGTCTCGGCGCATTAGCGATATGGCTCGCAATTTTATTCCTATTGGGTAGAAAAGATAAAATAATGTTTTGACGACTGTGACGCAGTCAACAATTTATTCACCACAAAGTTCACCGAGATTTCTATAGTTTTCTCTGTGCTCTCCGTATGCTCTGCAGTAAGATCGTGTCAGACGAGTAAATTATTTGACGGAGGTTTAGATTGAAACTCGAAGGGGTCTTGCCACCGATTCCCACTCCCTTTGATTCTGATGGCAATCTGTTGCCCGACAAACTCAAAGCGAACATTGCGTTGTGGAACCAAACCGGTTTGCACGGTTA
>DAOUAL010000067.1:0-8464 GCA_034433515.1 Anaerolineae bacterium
TACTCTTCCTCTTCTTCTTCGGCTTCGCCAGCGCGTTCCTTCTTGGCTTTCTCGATAATCTGTTGCGCAATGTGCGACGGCACGGTATCGTAATGACTAAACTCCATCGTGAAATAGCCGCGCCCCTGCGTCATCGAACGCAAGTCGGTCGCATAGCGTTGAATTTCGGCGAGGGGTGCTTGCGCGTTCACAATACTCCACGTCCCTTTTTGATCCATCCCCAACACCCGACCGCGTTTGGTGTTCATATCGCCCATCACGTCGCCCATAAATTGTTCCGGCACCACGATGGTCAAGTTCATAATCGGCTCAAGCAACACCGGACCGGCTTGCGGGATTCCGTTCTTGAATGCCTTGTGTGCGGCTAACTTGAACGCAATTTCCGATGAATCCACCGGATGGTACGAGCCATCGTACAACACAGCGCGAAAATCGGTGGTGGGGAAACCGGCGAGGACGCCTTTTTGCAAAATTTCGCGCATTCCCTTTTCAACGGCAGGGATGAACGAACTAGGAACGGCGCCGCCAAAAATTTCCTCCGCAAATTCAAAGCCCGTCCCGCGCGGCAATGGCTCAAAGCGAATCCAGGTATCGCCAAATTGACCGCGGCCGCCGGTTTGTTTCTTGTGCCGACCTTGCACCTTGACCGTCTTGGTGATCGTTTCCTTGTACGGAATCTTGGGCAAACTCGTCACCAAGTCAACGCCGAATTTTTGTTTCAGTCGTTTGACGGCGACGTCCACATGCGAATCGCCCATCCCAGACATAATCGTTTCATTGGTGTCCGGTTCGCGATAGACGCGCAAGGTGGGGTCTTCTTCGGCGAGGCGTTGCAACGCATTCCCCATTTTATCGAGATCGGTTTTGGTTTTGGGGTTCAGCGCGACCGAGTACACCGGGTTGGGATAGACAATCTTGGGTAAGACCAAAGGATGACCTTTGTCGCAGAAGGTATCGTTGGTTTGTGCATCGGCAAGTTTGGCAATGGCGCCAATATCGCCGGCGTTCACGCGTTTGATGGGAATCTGTTCTTTGCCGCGCATGATGTACAATTGACCGATGCGTTCATCCGCGCCAGAGCGGGTGTTGTGCGCGGTCGAGTTGGATTCCATCGTGCCCGAGTACACGCGAAAGTAGGTGAGTTTACCCACGAATGGGTCTGCCATGGTCTTGAAGATGAACGCGGCAAGCGGACCATTGTCAGTCGCGGTGAGTTTTTCGTCCTGATTGGTGACCGGATTCTTGGCGACGATGGGGTCAACCTCCGCTGGCGAGGGGGCGTAATCGGCAAGGAATTTCAAAATGTACGGGATGCCGATGTTGGCGGTGGCGGCGCCGCAGAGGACGGGGACCATTGTGCCGGCGCGCAAACCGGCTTTCAAACCAGCGCGCATCTCTTCATGCGTCAATTCTTCGCCACCCAAAAATTTTTCGATCAGAGCGTCATCGGCTTCTGCTGCCACTTCCATCAACTTGGCTCGCTCTTCTGCCAGGCGCGCGGTCATCTCTGTCGGCACCGGCGAGTCTTGCGAAGCGTGCCCTAGGAATGCTTTTTGCGAGGCGACATTGACCTGACCCTTAAAGTTGGCTTCTTTGCCGATAGGAATTTGGAGCGGGACAACACTTTTGCCAAATCGTTCACGCAACTGCGCCAGCACGCGGTCGAAATCAGCATTTTCGCGGTCGAGTTTGTTGATGAAAATGATGCGCGGTAATTTCAGTTCATCACAGTATTGCCACACCAATTCGGTGCCGACTTCGATGCCGCTCACCGCGTCAAGAACGACGATGGCTACTTCCGCAACGCGCAACGCCGCTTTGACTTCGCCCACAAAGTCAATATAGCCGGGTGTGTCCAGCACATTGATCTTGTAGCCATTCCATTCGCAGGGGAGGAGGGAGGTGTTGATCGAGATTTTGCGACGCTGTTCTTCGGGGTCGAAATCGGAAACGCTGGTATTGTCGTCCACTTTGCCAAGCCGGTTGACGGCGCCGGTATTAAAGAGGAGTGCTTCGGCGAGTGAGGTCTTGCCCGAACTTGAGTGGCCCACCAAAACGACGTTGCGAATTTTGTCTGCTTTGTACTCATTCATAGGCGACTGTGTCTCCAAAGTGAGAGTTAGAGTCAGAGCTTTGAGTTAGAGGGTACGATGATCAAACTCTGATAGGACAAGTCGCATTATACCACATCACGTGCGTTTGCAAAAATCTTGATGGAGTTGAAACAAGAAACGCACTCCTTGATGCGGAATGCGTTTCTGGAGAAGGAGACTTTACTTGACCAAGGTTCGGATATAAGCGATCACGTCATACAAATCTTGATCGGTGAGTGCCGGATTGCCGCCTTTGGGGGGCATATCCACTTTGGTGGTGTTTGCCGGATCGCTGGCGGGCCGCCCTACTTTCAAGAACGCGAGGAACTGGTCATCCGTCATTCCTTTGATGAACGTGCTGGTTGTCATGTCCTTGCCGAGACCGGGTAACCCTTTGGCATCCGCGCCATGACACGCTGAACAGGTACTGGCGAATACGGTTTTGCCTTTTGTGGCGTCTCCTTTAGGTTTCGGTGTAGCAGGAGCACTCGCCGCGCCACCGCCACACGCCGATAACACAAGCGCGATCATAACGAGCAACGAACCGACAACGAACAAATGAGTTTTCATACTTTGCCTCCTCGGGTTAAAATTGATTGACCTTACATTCCTGGTTTCATCATCCGTATTTCATCAAATGTCATCACTTTGACATTAAATCGCGCGGCAAGCGATTCTGCCGCGCTCTTGTCTGCCAAGGCAGCGACGCCGGTGCCCATCGGCGATTTAATGTCTTTGGCGACCACGTAGAACGCGCTTTGACCGTTGATCCAATTCGGTGTGTTGTAATCGTGGACGAACCACGCACGCACTTGCAGTTCTGGATGCTTGGCGTGATAGGTGAACATTTCACCCGCATCATCGAACTTGAGCGTTTTGCCATCCACCAACACGGTTGCCGCCGCAAACTTGGCTTCGCTGATAATCATGCCGCAGGCATCGCACATATCGCGTCCGTAAGCAATGTTGGGTGGTTGTGGTTCGCCGCTGGCTGACGCGCAAGAGCCAAGTAAAAAAGCAAGAGTAAAAAGTAAGACGAAAAACGTAATTTGGGATTTCGGGTTTGAGCTTTGAGATTTCATTGGTCTGCTCTCCGATTAAAAACTGCAAACGCGATACCGAATCCGATGATTGCCCACGCCGCGAGCAAGCCGGTCAGCAGAAATGGTAGCGCGTTGCCAAACTCGTAATATGCATATTGTCCCACTGCGCCCAATGTGTCAAGTGTCGCACGCAGCGAATAAATCGCCGCGAGTTTGAAAACTTGAAGTGGATTCAAAATCAGCATTGCAAAAAGCGTGCTAGGGGTTGGACGAAACGATAACGTCGCCCCTACCAACCCAAGGTCGCCAAAGAAAACGAGGGCGAGCCAAACGATGAGTGCCGCACTTGCTGCGGTTGCACCTTTGCGCGTGAGCGAACTGATGATGAAGCCGATGCCGAGCGATGCCAGCGCAAGCAAGAATGTGTACGCCGCAAGCGCCAAGTACGCGATGGCATTTCCATCGCCGGCAGATGCAATGCCCAATCCTGCCAAGCCAAAACCCAGCGCGAGCGCCGCAACGAGTGCCAGTCCCGCGCCCACCACTTTGCCGAAAAAAATTTCGGCGCGGCTGACCGGTTGCGCGAGCAAGTACAACAACGTGCCACGTTCGCGGTCTCCCGCAAGCGCACCCGCGCCGACGCTCAAACCCATCAACGGCACAAACAACAAGAGCGCGTTGACCAAACTTGCGGCGGTACGACCAAAGCCGCCCAAGCCCGCGTATCCTGCTGACGCGAGTCCCGCTTGGGAGAGTGCAAGCGCGAGCCCTGCGAATGCAATCGCATAAAACCACAGCCATTTATTTTTCAACGCCTCGCGCAGTTCGCGTTGCGCGATAGTCCAAAGTAAGTCGAATTCCATTTCGCAAACTTTTTTACCGCAGAGTCGCAGAGAGTGCAGAGTATTTTATATTTTTTTCTGTGTCCTCTGCGTCTCTGCGGTGAGCAAGTATTTATCCTGCCAAACTTTCAATCTCAAAGTTTTGCACACTGACCCCGGCTTCGTTGAGCAAATTGAGCGCGCGCATCTTTTGTTGCGATTGAATGCGCACGACGACCGTGCCGCGTCCGTTCAAATGCGCGTCGAGTCCTTTTTCCGTCAAGCAATTTTTCGCGTGTGCGCGTTGCGCCTCGTTCACCCACAACACCATTTCGATATTCGACGACAAACGCGCGCGCAATTCTTCGGGCGAAATCGTTTCCGTGAGTTTGCCGTGTTCCAACATCAGCACCTCATCCGCCAGTGTTTCCACTTCTTCGATGCGATGCGACGCAAAGATGATCGTCTTGCCTTCGTGATGCAACGCGGCGAGCAAACTCAAATAATCGGAACGCGCTTTGGCGTCGAGATTCGCCGTCGGTTCGTCGAGCAACAATATTGGCGGATCAGCCAGGAGCGCGATAGCGAGCGCGAGGCGTTGCTTGAGTCCGCCGGACAATGCCGGGACAGGTTTGTGCGCGTGATCGGCGAGACCGACGCGATGGATGAGCGATGTTACCCGGGCGTGCTGGGCAGAGGCAAGCTCTGCCCCCACTTTTTTCAAACGCGCATAAAATTCCAGCGTCGCCCGTACCGACAAATCGTAAAAGATGGCTTCTTGCGGCACATAACCGATTTGGCGTCGTGCTTGCTTGCCGGCACGCTGAACATCGCACCCTTCGATTTCGATCTTGCCCTTGAAATCAATCAGCCCCAGCATTGCTTTGAGCAGAGTCGTTTTGCCTGCCCCGTTTGGACCCCACAACGCAATGGCTTGCCCGGGTTGCACGGAGAACGAAACACCTTCCAGCGCAACAACTTTGCCGTACTGTTTGGTGAGACTATTTACGTGCACAGAAAATTTATCGGTTGACATTTGATATATCCACAGACGTTTTGCCGAAACGCCTCTACGTTTTTCTCAATCCCATTGCGCCCACACTCACGCCAACGAACAGAATCGCCAGCGACACGATGAACATTCCGCCCGCGTCATTGCGCGCTGGCAAGGCAAAGGATGGAATGGGCAAGGGTTCAATGCGCGGTGCATCGTCGGTGAATTTGGGAACGGGACGCACCAGCGGAAATGCGTTCGCGGCAAATTCAATCGCTTGCGCGGTGGGGCTGTAGAGCAACATGCGCAACAATGGCTCGCGATCCAGCATCCCTTCAAAATAGCGTTCGGCGCGATACGGCAGATTGCCAATGCCGTCACCGTTTGCATCGAATCCGTTGTAATCGCTCCAAAAATTTCCGCGCCACACGCTCTTGCCCAGCGTGCCACCGCCCGCAATCGAAACCTGTTCGACATTTTCCCAGAACGAATTATTTTCGATGGTCGCGCCGCGCACAGCGGGCATCATGATAATGGCGACATCGTTGAACGCGATGATGTTTTCGTGCAAGCGTGCGTATCCTTGTGGGCTGAACGGCGCGCCGTCCATAAACACGCCCGCGCGATTGTCAATCAGCGTGTTGTTCACGACCTCGATGTTGTCGGCGTCTTTGAAGCCGAGCGCGTAGCCGCTGGGTCCGCGCTGACCGCGAATATCGTTGTTGCGAATCAACGTATTGTTCGAATACATCGTATAGATACCCACCGAATTGTCGCGCAAGCGATTGCCTTCAATGGTCACATTATCGCAGTACATTAAATGCGCACCATAGCGTCCCCGCTCGACCAGATTGTTGCGCACGATGACGCCGCTCGAATACCAAATCACAATGTCGCGCGCGTTATGAATGTAATTGCCTTCGATGAGGACACGCGGCGAGTACCACAGACGAATGGCGTCGCCTTTGAGACTGATTTCCAATTCATCTTTGCTCGTCACATCATTATCGCGGATGATGACGTCGTTCGCTTTGGCAACGAAAATTCCGAACAGCGAGTCGCGGATGCGATTGTGTTCGACAACGATGTGCGGCGCGGCAACAATAATGCCCGAATGATCGCGGTCGTACTCGTGCCCGCTCCCGCGCACCTCGAATCCGCGAAAAACAATATCGGGCGCGTTGAGCGTAACCACCGTGCCATCGCCGCCATTGTCAATGATTGGATTATCCACGCCTTCGAGAGTAACCGACTTGGTGACTACAATGGGTCCCACATACGTGCCGGGTAAAACCTGAATGGTATCGCCGTTGTGCGCCGCGTCGAGTGCGGCTTGGATCGTGGTAAAGGGTCCTTGCGGGGAGACAATGAGGCGCTGGTGCGATTCAGGTGAATCGGCGAATACGGGAGGCATGAAATTCAGCCCCAGAAAAACACAAAAGCATGCAGAAAGAAAAATCGAACGCAACTAGAAACTCCCTTTGAGCGGACTTTGTTTCCAGCGTCCGTATGCCACGAATCCAGCGATGCCGGCGAGAATCACGTTCATGAAGATGGATTGAAATTCGTTACGTGACAGATGCCACATCATCGCGCCTACCATCACCAGCATCAAGCCAAGCGCGGCAAGCGGGGTGAGGCGGGTTTGAATGCGAGTCAAACCGGGCAAGACGAGTCCCAAGCCGCCCAGTATTTCGGCGGTGCCGCTAATGTAATGCAAAACAGTGGGCAATTCGTACATCCAAGCCATGGGGGGCGGGAGCCCGGGCGGCAGAATGAAATGCGAGATGCCTACGGAAACAAAGTAGATGCCAAGCAGAAATTGTAAAATCCATAAAACGATATTCATTATGGTCATTCTCCATTATTGCAATTCGGGAGTGTTGGCACGCACTTTTTTGCGCGCCTCGGCGAGCGGCTTGTAGGCGGCGCGATGGAACCACAGTCCGATCAAGACAATGACGACCGAAGCGAGCACAAAGTAAAATCCGATTTCAAAACTCGCATACGTCCCAAACTGTCCCACCTTGCCCTCGCCGATGAGCGGCGGGGTGAAGGGTTTGATGGCGCCGCCGAGCGCCGATTTGGGGTCAATGCTGTGTCCGTACTGGTAAAGAATATAAAATAGATCTGCGACAAAAACAAGGGGGTAGGCGATGACAGGCAACGCAATAATTGCTGCCCATTGATTGTGTACGAACACACCGGCAATCAACAGCAAACCAAAGACGGTAATCGCCATAAACGAGATCGAACGCTCGAGTTGTCCGCCCTTGTCGAGTTCGGGCATACCCAGGTAATGATTCAATTCGTCAATCTCGCGCATATCACCTTCGAGGTGATTGACATAGACATTGACCCGCAATCCTTTGGGGTATTGCGGTGCTGTCATCTTCATGCTCCAGTACGGCAGAAACATCGAAATCATCAGCAAGAGTGCGCCAAGCATCAAGAGCGCGCTGGGCACAAGATAATCGGAGAGTTGGCGCGTACTGCCGTCGGGCAGGAGAACCTTTACATCCGGGTCGAGGTTCAAAGAAAATTTCATGGTAACTCCAAATCAGTTTTCAGTATTCAGTATTCAGTGTTCAGTATCCATCGCTGAATACTGAACACTGATCTACGGAACACTGATTTAATGAACTCTAGATTTTACGGTTGAACTAGGAAATACCCCAACATTTCGAGGTGCAGTGCCGAGCAGAATTCGGTGCAATAGTAGGTGAACGTGCCGGGCAGCGTGGCATCGAATTCGATGGTCTCGGTCTTGCCGGGTTCAAGCGAAAGGTTGATGTTATAGCCGGACAGGGCAAATCCATGCGTTGCATCCGGCGTGCGTTCAAGCGAGGTCAAGTGCCAGATGACGTGATCGCCTTTCTTCACCTCGACTTTTTCCGGCGTATAGTGCGAACGAATCACTGTCATAAACACTTCGACTTTGTTGCCGGTGCGTACAACTTTCGCATCGGCTTCTTTCAGCGTGGCGTTTGGATCCACCGCCATCTTTTCCGCATCCCAACCAACCTGCGGATAAACCTGGAAGGGCTTTAAGCGTTCGGCTTTGATGATCTGCGCGTAATGCGGCTCCGCCATACCGATGGGCATATCGTACAACACTTTCATTTGGTCGCCGGTCTTGCTAATGTCCACCAGTTGGAAATTCTGCGGCATCAAGGGCCCAATGTTTGCAAAGCGATCAATGCTCCACTTGTTGAGCGCGACCACAAATTGTCCGCCAGGTTCTGCCGTGTCGCCTTCCACCGCGGTGATGTGACCGATGTTGTATTGCACCGGCAATTTCTGCACGAGTTTCCAGCCGGGTTCGGGATGCTTGCTGGCGTACGGACCGCCGAGCGTCCAGCGCGCGACCGCCGAATCGAGGAAGAGCGAGGTGTACGCGTACCCTTTGTCATCGAACACCGTGTGCAAGGGACCGAGACCCAGTTCAACTTGGGCTTCCATCGCTTTGTCGAGCGGGATCACCGGGACGCCGTAATCATCGGTCTTGAGTCC
>DAOUAL010000068.1:0-13891 GCA_034433515.1 Anaerolineae bacterium
GCGCCCGCATGCCACCCGTTTGATGTCAAGTAGGCGTGAATCGCATCTGTTTTTGACCCTCAACCTGTTTTTCGCACCTCGCCGTGGGATGTTCCCCCCTCTCATCCCCTTCCCCACGCTGCAAAGCGGCGTGGGGAGGGGGTCAGGGGGTGGGGCTATTCCGCTAGCGGGTGCCACTCAACGGGTCTACATTCGTGGTTTGCTTTCGGGGGGGAACATCTCCGGCGGAATTTGATCTTCAAACTTTTTAAAGTTATCCACAAAGCGCGATGCTAGCGCGCGATACCGTTGCAGGTACGCTTTTTTGTCTTGCCACGAACTTGAAGGATCCAATACTTCGGCGGGCACATCGGGACAGGTCTTGGGCACCTGGAATCCAAAAATCGGATCGGTGGTGGACTCGACATTGTTCAGTTTGCCAGCGAGCGCGGCGTTCAGCATCGCGCGGGTATAGCGAATGCTGATGCGTTTGCCAATGCCGTACGGTCCGCCCACCCAACCGGTGTTGACGAGCCAGCAATTCACACCGTACCGCATAATTTTTCGGCGCAACAAATCAGCGTAAACGAACGGATGATGAACCATAAAGGGTCCGCCAAAACACGCGCTAAAAGTGATTTCGGGTTCCGCACCCAATCCCACTTCGGTGCCGGCGATTTTGGCGGTATAGCCGGAGATGAATTGATACATCGCTTGTTCGGGCGTGAGGCGCGCAATGGGCGGCATGACGCCGGACGCATCGCACGTGAGGAGAACGATGTTCTTGGGATGACCGCCGCGTTTTTCGGACAGGGCGTTGTCAATGTACTCGAGCGGGTACGAGGCGCGCGTGTTTTCGGTGATTGACGCGTCATCGAGATCAATCAAACGGGTGACCGGATCATAGACCACGTTTTCCAAAATTGTCCCAAAGCGTCGCGTCGTCGCGTAAATCTGGGGTTCGGCTTGTTCCGAAAGCGCGATCACCTTGGCATAACAGCCGCCTTCAAAGTTAAAGACGCCGTCATCGCTCCAGCCGTGTTCGTCATCGCCGATGAGACCGCGCTGCGGATCGGCAGAGAGGGTGGTTTTGCCGGTGCCGGACAAACCGAAAAAGAGTGCAACATCGCCGTCTTTGCCTTGGTTGGCGGAGCAATGCATTGGCATTACCCCTTGCAAAGGCAAAAGATAGTTCAACACCGTAAAGACCGATTTTTTGATTTCGCCGGCGTACGCGGTGTTGCCGATGATGCCCAAGTGTTGCGCAAAGTTGAGCGCAATGAAGGTGTTGGTGGCGGTCTGATCAATTTGGGGAATGCCTTTGAAGGAAGGCGCGGCGATGATGGTAAATGCCGGGATATGTCGCCGATATTCTTCGTTGGTCTGCGGCGGAATGAACATATTGCGCGCAAAGAGGGAATGCCATGCCAGTTCGGTAATGATGCGAATCGGCATGCGATAAGCGGGGTCGGCGCCTACGTACACATCTTGCACAAACACATCCCGCCCTTGAAAAAATCCTTGCATCCGCGCAAACAATTCTTCAAACTTGTCGGCTGCCATCGGACGATTGTACGGCCCCCACCATACATGATTTTCCGAAGTTGCCTCGCGCACGATCACTTTATCGCTGGCGGAGCGACCCGTGTGTTGCCCGCTGTGCGCCACCACGGGTCCACCATGGCTGATCGTGGCTTCATTGCGGAAAACAATCTCTTCGTACAGGGCTTCCATCGGCAAGTTCCAATACACTTGCCGTAGATTAGTCAAACCGATATTCTCCAATCCATAATCGGCTTTGAGTGCCTTCGCCTGCGCTTCGGCAGGAGTTTTGATGTTGAGTAGATTATTCATAGGTATGCTTGAAATTCCGGGGAGATCAGAGAATTTACAGCCAATCGCGAATCATCTTTTTATCGCCGATGTAGATTTCATTTGGCGAGTTGGGATCGAGGGCCCATTTGATCCGGGCGATGCCTTCGGTAATGTCCTTGACCGAGCCGGCGTAACTCAACCGTAAATGCCCTTCCATCCCAAAATCTTTGCCGGGCACCGTAACTACGAACGCTTTTTTGAGCAAGAAATCGGAAAGCGCCACCGAATCGTTGCTATACGCGCGGAAATCCGGCAAGCAATAAAAGGTGCCTTCTGGTTTGACGCACCGTACACCGGTGAACGATTTGAGTTCTTGCATAATCACATCGCGATTGTTTTGAATCGTCAAGCGCAAGTTTTCAACGATGCTTTGCAAACCGGTGAGCGCACCTTCCGCCGCCACTTGCAAAAAGGGCGATACACAGGTTGTGATTTGCCCTTGCACGTTCGTCATGACCTCGACCAGTTTGCGCGGGGCAATCGCCCAACCAATGCGAAAGCCGGTCATCCCGTACAATTTGGCAACGCCATTGACGACGATCACCTTGCTATTTTCCAAATCTTTTTTGGTAAATTGGTACGCCGGCGCGGCACGCTTGCCATCAAAGACGAGTTTGTGATAGATGTCGTCCATGATCAGGTAGATGCCTTTGCGTTCACAAAAATCAACGATGGTGGCGATGAACGCGTCCGAAAAGATGAGCCCCGAAGGATTGTTCGGCGAATTGACGATGATGGCTTTGGTGGCTGAAGACACTTTCCGTTCAATGTCTTCGAAACGGGGATGAAAGGTGCCATCTTCCGGCGTAACAATGACCGGGATGCCATAGCACATCTTGATCATTTCTGGGTAACTGACCCAGTACGGTGCCAGGACGATCACCTCGTCTTGTGGGTTCAGGATCGCGTAGAGGATGTTAAAGATGCTTTGCTTGGCGCCGGCGGAAACGATGACATTTTCCGGTGCAACCAATTTGTCGTAATTTTCTTCGGTGTAGCGAATGATCGCTTTTTTGAGGGAGGGGATACCATCGGTGGGCGAGTACTTGATGTCGCCGGTGTTGAGTTTGGCGGCGGCGCTCAGAATCGCCGTGATCGGGGCACGATTTTTGGGTTCGCCAATTCCCAGATGAATAACCGATTCGCCGCGTTCACGCAGCAAGCGTGCCTCTTCGTTGAGGCGCAACGTTGGCGATTCGGCGATGGAACGAGCCAAGGTACTCAGTGTCATAACTGACTCCTACGTCAAAATTTGAATCTGAATCAGAATGTGCCTGTTTATTATATCTTGGGCAGAGATTTTTGCAAAAATAAAAATACCCGCGTGCTGAACACGCGGGCGAGCGATCGGTTCAGTCCAACGCCACCCAAATTTGATCGCCTTCGACTTTGACCGGAAACGTTTTGATGGGCATTGCCGCCGGCAGGGTCGCGCGCCCAGTGCGTAAATCGAAATGGGCGCCGTGGCGCGGACATTCGATTTCGCCGGCAATCAAGGTGCCGTCGGACAGGGTGCCGTTATCGTGTGTGCAGAGGTCTTGGGTGGCGAAAAAGGTTCCCTCCCAGTTTGCGATCAGCACCGGTTGTCCGTTGATCTCAAACGTTTTCATCTGACCGGGTTGCAGGTCGCTAGTTTGAGCAACGGCGATGTAGGTAGGCATTACTCGTCCTCTTCATCGGGCCAGGTCGTGATACCATAGATGCCCGCTTTAATCACTTTGAGTGGTAAGAGTGCGCACTTGATTCGGGCGGGGCCCAGCGGAATTCCCAGCAAGTTGATGACAAAATCCTTGTCCATCTTTTTGATCTCGTCCAGCGATTTACCAATCAATTCATCGGTGAGCATGGAAGCCGCGGCTTGGCTGATGGCACAGCCCTTGCCATTAAAGCGAACGGCTTCGACGATGTTACCTTTGAGTTTGATGTCAATGCGAATCTTGTCGCCACACAGAGGGTTTGAGTCTTCGTACGAAATGTCCGCGTCGGGAATCTCGCCATGATTGTGGGGGTGCTGATAATGGTCCAGAATGAGTTCGCGGTAGAGTTGATCCATGGAAGTTATGCCTTGAAGATCTGCTGAACGTGGGCGATGGTCTTGACTAACTTGTCCACTTCTTCTGGGATATTGTACACATAGAACGAGGCGCGGGTTGTCGCGGCAAGTCCGTAATGTTCGTGCAACGGCATGGCGCAGTGATGTCCCGCGCGCACACAAATTCCTTCGCGATCCAAGATTTGCGCAACATCGTGCGGGTGGACGCCGGCAATATCGAAGGCGACTACTCCACCCCGCCACGCCGGATCGCGTGGACCCAGAATGCGAACGCCTGCCTTGCCGTCTAACTGTTCCAAGGCGTACGCGGTCAGTTCACGTTCGTGCGCGCGAATGTTTTCCATGCCCAGCGCAGTCAGATAATCTACGGCGGCACCCAGCCCAATGGCTTCAGCAATGGCGGGTGTGCCGGCTTCAAATTTCCATGGCAACTCGTTCCACTGGGCAGAATCCAAATGGACTTCGCGGATCATATCGCCGCCGGTGAGGAACGGTTCCATATTTTCCAAAATTGCCCGCTTGCCGTACAGCATGCCCACAAACGGTCCCAGCATCTTGTGGCCGCTAAACACCAAAAAGTCACAATCCAGCGCTTGCACATCTACCGGCATATGCGGCACGGCTTGGGCGGCATCCACCAGGCAGAGCGCGCCAACGGCGTGTGCCTGTTTGATGATTTGCTGAATCGGCGTGAGGGTACCGGCAACGTTCGATGCCATCGTGGCGGCAACAAGTTTGGTTTTCTCGCCGATCAGGGTTGCAATGTCCTGTGGTAACAAGCAACCGTCTTCATCCACGCGGATGAATTTCAGCGTGGCGCCCTTTGCTTTTGCCAGCATTTGCCACGGCACGATGTTGGCGTGATGCTCCAACAGCGTTGAAACGATTTCGTCGCCGGCGTGAACGTTGGCTCTACCCCACGCGTATGCCACCAGGTTGATCGCTTCGGTCGCGTTGCGCGTAAAGATGACTTCCCGGGACGATTTGGCGTTGATGAACTTTTGGATTTTTTTGCGTGCACCTTCGTACTGCGCGGTGGCGTGTTCCGCAAAATAGTACACGCCGCGATGAATGTTCGCGTTGTACGTGCGATAGTATTCGTCCATCGCGCGGATCACGCTTTCTGGTTTTTGCGAGGTGGCGGCACTATCGAGATAGACGAGCGGTTTCCCGTTCATCGTTTGCTGGAGCATTGGAAAATCTTCACGGATGGCGGCGATGTTCAATCCAGAGTTTGACATCCTTGTCCTCGGCAGCGCGAATGATCAGAGACCATTCGCCGTGTTGGATTGGCTCTACCACCCCATCAACAAGCCGGGGTCTTCCATATAGTTGGGATCCCAGAGGTCGGGCAGGACGGTTACTTTGATTTTCTTGCCGATCACTTGTTCGGCAGTATCCCGGACTTGTTGAATGAGCCAGCCTCCGTATGGGCAAAAGGGTGTGGTGAGCATCATTTTGATTTCCGGCTCATCTTTGCCTAACTCGATTTCACGAATCAAACCCAATTGAATAACGTCCAAGCCAATTTCCGGGTCTTTGACGTTGCGGAGCGATTGTTTCACAATCGCTTCCGGACTATTTTCGGGATATTCGGGCGCGGGTTTGTGGCCCACGAGATTCGTTTCGGTCATGGTTACCTCATTATATATCACCACCAAAGATCGAACCAAAAATCTTGGGTGGCAGTGAATGCTACCGCTATTCTATCCTTATCACACGCAAAATGCAAACCCCCGTCTCAACGCCGTGACGGGGGACTTGCGCAAACGGATTGAAAAAATCCTAGACGGTCTTGCCGGGCGATTTCCACTTGGCTTCGAAATCCGCCGCTGAGAGTTTGTAATAATCGGCATTCTTTTGGGCGAAGAATTTCCATTCATCCTTCAGATCCGGTTCGGGAAAGATCGCGCTGACCGGACATTCGGGTACGCATGCGCCGCAATCAATGCACGTGTCGGGATCAATGTACAACTGTTCCACCGCCTCGTAGTTCTCATCCTTTTTCGGGTGGATGCAATCTACGGGGCACACGTTCACGCATGCTGTGTCTTTGGTGCCGATGCAGGGCTCAGCAATCACGTACGCCATTGTTTTTCTCCTTTCGCGGAAATTTTTTGGGGATTGCCTATTCGGTGAAGGTGTGTGCGAGTACAATGGGCTGGATCAATTTTTGTCCGAGTGCTTGACGGCTGGGATATTCACGCGCGGCGCCTTTCAGCGTATCAATGCCCAGCGTGGCACATCGCCATCGTGATTTTACCACATCTTCGCCCATTTGGTCAATTAACGCCGTGTAGGGCATGGCTTCGATTTCTTCGAGTGTTTTGCCCTTGACTATTTCGGTGATCAGGGATGCGCCAGCCATACTAATCGTGCAGCCCTTGCCTTCGAAGCGCACCTCTAACACGCGATGGTCTGCATCGATCTTGAGGTACATCGTTACCATATCGCCGCAGCCCGGATTGCCCCCGTTGACCAGAATATCGGGATCGGCGAGGGTGCCGTGATTGCGTGGGTTGTTAAAGTGATCGAGAATGAATTCAATGTATTCTTGGCGGTTCATCGTTCAGGTTTCAGGTGGCATGTTTTAGATTGTAACACACTTGTCACGGGCAACTATTTTTCAATCGGTGCGCCGACCAGATTGCCCCATTCCGTCCACGAACCGTCATAGTTGCGCACGCGGGGATAACCTAGCAGGTACTTGAGCACAAACCAGGTGTGGCTGGAGCGTTCGCCGATGCGGCAATAGGCGATCACATCCTTGTCGGGTGTGATGCCGTGTTGTTCGTACAACGCTTTCAACTCGTCGGCGGATTTGAAGGTGCCATCTTCACGGACGGCTTTTGCCCAAGGAATATTTTTGGCGCCGGGAATGTGCCCGCCGCGCAACGCACCTTCTTGCGGATAGCCCGGCATATGCAACAACTCGCCGCTGTACTCTTGCGGGGAACGCACATCCACCAAGGGATTACCCGTCGCCACGTGTTGCATCACTTGATCGCGAAACGCGCGAATCGTTTTATCGTCGCGGTCTTTGGCGATGTAATGGGTGCGCGGATAGTTGGGCACATCCTTGGACAGCGGACGATTTTCTGCAATCCACTTTTGACGACCACCGTTCATCACCATACATTTTTCGTGTCCAAAGAGTTTGAACACCCAGAACGCATAGCATGCCCACCAATTGTTCTTGTCGCCGTAAAAGATCACGGTGGTATCATTGGCAATCCCGCGACTTGAGAGCAATTCTTCAAAGCCGCGCTTGGTGATATAATCGCGTACCAGTGGGTCTTGCAAATCCATGTGCCAATCTATCTTGACCGCGCCGGGAATATGACCGACTTCGTACAGCAGCACATCCTCATCTGATTCGACAATGCGGAGACCGGGATCGTGGAGATGTTGCGCGACCCATTCGGTCTCGACCAGCACATCAGGGTGGGCATAGTCTGTCATTCGGTAACCCCCTTTCTAAATTACAAGCCAATCTTGTTTTGAATCGCTTGTCCCAACTCCGTACGAATGGATTCGAGCGGAATCTTTTGCATCAACGGATCAAAGAATCCTTCCACAATCAACTTTTCGGCTTCGATCTTGGGGATGCCGCGTGCCATCAGATAAAAAATTTGGTCGGGGTCAATAGGACCCACGGTTGCCCCGTGCGTGCAACGCACATCGTTCGCTTCGATTTCTAGTTCTGGGATTGAATCGGCGTGGGCTTGGGGACTGAGTAAGATATTCCGATTGGCTTGGTACGCGTCGGAGCGTTGCGCTTGCGGGTTCACCCGAATTAAACCACGAAACGCCGAGTACGCTTCGTCTTTCAAGGCACCTTTGTAGAGCAAATCGCTTGCCGTGTTGCCGATGATGTGATTCTGGAACGTGTGTTGATCGAAATGTTGTTGACCATCGCCGAAGAAAAAGCCAAGCAGGTTGGCGTTTGCCCCTTTGCCCAAAAACTTGCAATCCAAAAATGCTTTGGTCGTTTGACTGCCTAGAATGCCGTTGAGCCAGGTGAGCGAGGCATCGTGTTCCAGCAACGCCGTCTGCGAAGTAAAGTGCCACACGTTGCGTGCAAAATCTTGCAAGTGAAAATACTGCAAACTGCCGCCCGGCTTGACAATCAATTCCACCGCGCCATTCGAAAAGCGGCGCGCACGGTCTTCTTTGGACGCATAGTTTTCGATGAGGGTAACCGCCGCGCCTTCTTCCACGATGACGAGCGTGTGGGTGAACATTGCCAGCCCCGGCGTATCAAAGTAGGTGAGTGATTGCAGCGGCAGGTCAATGACGACGCCGCGCGGAACGTACAAGAATGTCCCCCCGCTAAAGAACGCACCGTGCAATGCCGCAAATTTCAAATCACCGATCGTGTCGCCGTACCCGCCACCCTCGTGTTTGCCGGTGGTTTGACTAGTAGAAGGTTTCGCGCTGGCGTAACGATTTTCGGTGTACGTTACCGCTTTGGTCATGAAATATTGCTTGACCAAATCCGGGTGTTCACGGATGGCAGTATCCAGATCGCAAAAGATCACGCCGCGCTTTTTCAAAGCGCCGCCAAGTCGCGCATGCGCGCCGGTGGCATTGTATTGCACTAGCACACCACCCGCGTTTGCATCGTTGACGATTTGTTGGAATTTTGCCGGCAATGCGTCAAGTGCCGTCGCTTTTTCAGCCACGGCGAACGGAATCACGCCATCGAATTTCAAATCCTTGAGCGAGGTGCGTCGCCACAACTCGTCGTTGGGCGCGGGCATGGGCGTTTCTTCGTACAGATGCCACGCTTCCAAGCGGCGTGCGCGAACCCAGTCCGGCTCATTCTTGAGGCGCGATAACGTTTCCATCGCGTTTTTTGAAAATCCAGTTTCGATGTTCAAGGTGGCTACATTGTTTGTCATTTTCGAGGTTGCTCCAATCCTATCCAACTGAACCTTCCATCTGCAATTGAATCAACCGATTCATTTCAACCGCGAATTCCATTGGCAATTCCTTGACGATGGGTTCGATGAAACCGCTGACGATCATCGTGGAGGCTTCGGCTTCGCTCAGCCCGCGCGACATCAAATAGAATAGTTGCTCTTCGCCGATTTTGGACACGCTCGCTTCGTGCCCGATTTGCACATTGTCTTCATCCACTTCGATGTACGGGTACGTATCCGAGCGCGATTCTTCATCGAGCAAGAGCGCGTCGCAACGCACATTCGATTTCACGCCTTCGCAGCCCGGGTACACTTTGAGCAAGCCGCGATACGAGGTGCGCCCCCCATCCTTGCTGATGGACTTGGAGGTAACGAGTGACGACGTGTACGGTGCGGCGTGAACAACTTTGCCGCCGGCATCTTGATGCTGACCTTTGCTGGCAAACGCGACGGACAAAATTTCGCCGTGCGCGCCCTTGCCCATCATATACACCGCCGGATATTTCATGGTTGTCTTGGAACCTAAGTTACAATCTACCCACTCCATCGTTGCATCTTCGTACGCGACGGCGCGCTTGGTCACCAAGTTGTACACGTTGGACGACCAGTTTTGAATCGTCGTGTAGCGCACACGCGCCCCTTTGTTAACGATGATCTCCACCACCGCACTGTGCAACGAATCGCTGGAATATATCGGTGCGGTGCATCCTTCGACGTAATGCACGTACGATCCTTCGTCCGCGATGATGAGCGTGCGCTCGAACTGTCCCATATTGCGTGCGTTGATGCGAAAGTACGCTTGCAGAGGCATCTCGACGTGGACGCCCGGCGGCACGTAGATAAACGAGCCACCCGACCACACCGCGCTGTTCAACGAAGCGAACTTGTTATCCGCCGGCGGAATCACCGTGCCAAAATATTTTTTGACCAAATCCGGATGCTCGGCGAGGGCTTGATCCATCCCCAGGAAAATCACACCTTGCTTTTTCAGATTTTCTTGAATGTTGTGATAGACCACTTCGGACTCGTATTGCGCACCCACGCCCGCCAAGAATTTCTTTTCCGCTTCTGGGATGCCCAAGCGATCGAACGTACGCTTGATGTCTTCCGGCACCTCTTCCCACGAGCGTTCGGTTTTATCGGTGGCACGGACGAAATAATAAATGTCGTCAAAGTTAATGTCGTTGAGGTTGGCGCCCCATTGCGGCAGCGGCTTTTTCAGGAATAGATCGAGCGCGCGCAAACGGAATTGCCGCATCCATTCCGGCTCGTTCTTCATCCACGAAATTTCTTCGACGATTTCGCGGCTCAACCCTTTTCGGGCTTTAAAGACATATTTTTCCGGATCGTAAAATCCATATTTTTCTTTATAGACGGAACTCGACGCACCAATATCAAAGATCGAATTATTCGTTTCGTTCATCTTGATTCCTCCCAAGTGTGGAGAGACCTCAATATCCACACGTGCAATCCACAACGCTCACTTACCAGCGGTTTCTTTAAGCCAATCGTACCCTTTTTCTTCGAGTTGCAATGCTAACTCGGGTCCGCCCGAGATGGCAATCTGACCATCCACCATCACGTGAATAAAGTGGGGTTTGATATAGTTCAAGATGCGTTGATAGTGGGTGATGAGCAGGACGCCCAGGTTGGGTCCCACCAGCGCGTTCACCCCTTCGGCGACGATGCGCAAAGCGTCAATGTCCAAGCCGGAATCGGTTTCGTCGAGGACGGCAAATTCCGGATTGAGCACTGCCATCTGCAAAATCTCAACGCGTTTCTTTTCGCCGCCGCTGAACCCATCGTTCAAATAGCGCGTGGCAAAGGTATCGTCCAATTTCAAGAGTGCCATTTTCTCGCGCATCAGTGTGCGAAAGTCCGGGATGCTAATCGGTTTGGAATCGCCGTTCGAGCCGGTGGCTTTGCGACGCGCGTTGAGCGCGGTGCGCAAAAAGTTGGCAACCGTAACGCCCGGAATCGCCATGGGATATTGGAACGCGAGAAAGATTCCTTTTTGCGCGCGTTCGTCGGGACCCCATTCCAAAATGCTCTCGCCTTTGTACAGAATGTCACCCTGGGTAATTTGGTACTTGGGATGTCCGGCGAGCGCGTTGGCGAGTGTGGACTTGCCAGACCCGTTGGGTCCCATAATCGCGTGAACCTCGTTCTGGTTGAGGACGAGGTTGATGCCTTTCAAAATTTCTTTACCTTCCACCGAAACGTGGAGATCGCGGATTTCAAGATGAGCAGCCATGGACGTTCAATCTCTCCTTAAAGATTTGTAAATTGATATCGAATGGTTCGAGCGCAGCGCACACGCACTTTGCATATCTTAAACCAAGACTATTCTATTGGCAAACTGTAAAGAGGATATAAGAAAGGCGAAAGGTGGGTAAATAAAGGGTTAAAAGTAACGGTGCGTTTGGATGGATGGAGCCATCCAAAGGGGAGGGATGATTGGTTTTGCAAAAAATTGACAGACGGAAAATCGGAGGGTAGAATATCTGAAGAGGAATCCGATGCTTGAAGAGCCGGTTGCCTATCAAGTCGTCATCCTGACGCCATCCCATTCAATCGCGGGCACATTGTTGTTCCGCGATCAGCGCCTCTCCGATTTTTTGAATGATCGTCGTGACACCGTGATTAGTTTGCGCGACGTGACCGTATCGCGGCTGGATGAGCCGGGCAAAGTGTTGCAGAAACATCCTGCCGCGGTGGTGCCCAAATCGCACGCGATTATTGCCTTTGAGCCACCGCAGACCGCCATTCCGCCTGCTAAACGCTTTTACGGCTATGTTAAAAAAGAAGCGCACGAGGTGTTCCTCATCGCCGAAGGCATGGAGGTGCGCGGCACGTTGCATACCGTCGGTAGTCTTGATTTGCGGCGTGCTTTGGTGATGCCCGATCAAATGTTTTTGCCGATCACCAAAGCGGTGGTGTCGCTCTTGAACAACAAGTACATCATCGAACAAGAAGCCATTATGGTGAATGCGACGCGCATTCAATACATTGGCAAAGTGATGAGCAAAACTTGATTGCTCGTACAACGACCCCTATCGGCACAGGCGCAGAATCCTGTGCCGATTCTTATTGTCGTTATGACGCGCTTACAGCCAGCGTACTTTACGCCCGGGGTTTCTTGAGTCGGTTGATAAAATACTGATGCACACGCAGATCGTTGGTCAGTTCCGGGTGAAACGACGTGGCAAGCAAATTGCCTTGCTGTGCCGCCACAATCGTGCCATCCTCCAAGCGTGCCAACACCTCTACGCCTTCGCCTACGTGTTCGATCAGCGGCGCGCGAATAAAAATAGCGTGGAAAGGTGCGCGCGGCTCCAACACCGGCATCTCTAGATCGGTCTCAAAACTATCTACTTGCCTACCGAACGCATTTCGTTTGACCCGCACATCCATCACGCCTAGCACCGGTTGTTTGCGTCCCACATCCTTGGCGAGAAAAATCATTCCGGCGCACGTGCCCCAGACCGGCTTGCCCGTCTGGCAAAACGCGCGCAATGGCTCGATCAAGTTGAACTCGTTAGCAAGTTTGCCAAACGTGGTGCTCTCCCCGCCGGGAATAATCAACCCATCGAGGTCAGCCAGTTGTGCCGGCTTGCGAACCTCGATGGCTTCTACCCCTAACGATTTCAGTTTTTGAATATGTTCGATGAATGCGCCTTGCAGCGCGAGGACTCCGATTTTCATAATTATCGTCAAGGTTGGACTTACTCTACCATCCTCGCACGGCGAGTTGTTCTTTTTCCGGAATCGCACGCGCTGCCAAGCCGGACATTGGCTCACCCAAACCACGCGAGACTCGTGCAATCACATCGGGATCGTTGTAATGTGTGGTTGCTTCCACGATGGCTTTGGCGCGTTTGGCGGGATTGCCGGACTTGAAGATGCCCGAACCCACAAACACACCGTCCATGCCCAATTGCATCATCAAGGCGGCGTCGGCGGGGGTGGCGATGCCGCCGGCGGCAAAGTTGACGACCGGCAAGCGACCCAGTTCGGCGGTTTCTTTCAACAATTCGTACGGCGCGCCCAACTCTTTGGCGACGTGCATCAACTCATCGGGACGCATATTTTGAATGCGGCGAATTTCGCCAAGGACGGCGCGTGCGTGGCGCACGGCTTCCACCACGTCGCCGGTCCCGGCTTCGCCTTTGGTGCGAATCATTGCCGCGCCTTCCGCGATACGGCGCAACGCTTCGCCTAGATTGCGGCAACCGCAGACGAACGGTACTTTGAATGGATGTTTATCAATATGATTTTCCTCGTCGGCGGGCGTGAGCACTTCACTTTCGTCAATATAATCCACGCCCAATGCTTCCAGCACTTGGGCTTCGACGAAATGACCAATGCGCACTTTAGCCATCACCGGAATCGTCACCGCGTTCATAATCTCGATGATTTTTTCCGGGTCAGCCATCCGGGCGACTCCGCCCTCACGCCGAATATCGGCGGGTACACGTTCCAATGCCATCACCGCGCACGCGCCAGCATCTTCGGCGATTTTGGCTTGTTCGGCGGTGGTTACATCCATAATCACGCCGCCCTTGAGCATCTGCGCCAGCCCCACTTTGACTGCCCAGGTTCCGATTTGTTTCTCTGCCATCTCACACCTCCGTTTTGATTCGACCCTTGAACACGAAAAAATCGCGCCCTGGTTTTAGCGCGATGGCTCCGGGTTCGATCGCTGATGGAGTGCCGTTTGCCTGAGCCATTCGGCATCCACCATTGTTTCTTTTGTCTGCGATTCTACGCCAAACCGAAAAGGTTGTCAAGCAAAATTATGTTTGAAAAAACTTGGCTCGCGCATTCACGCGAGCCAAGGTCTCTACGGCGGCGAGATGGCCGACGCGGTTTTTTTGCGTCGGCGGAAAATGGCGCGCAAGATGAGCACGAGAATCACAAAGGGCAAGAGCAAGACGATGGCGACCGGCAGGAAAAAGAGAATCAGCCAGATTGTCAGATCGGCGATGGCTTGCAACGCTTGCACGAGTGCCTTGAGCGCAGAGGCGACGGTTTTGTTCGGCATCCACGTATCCGGTTC
>DAOUAL010000069.1:0-21800 GCA_034433515.1 Anaerolineae bacterium
TCAAGCGGTGATTGCCCAAGCGACCGCGATTCCCGTTCAACAAACTGTCACCTATGCCACACGCCAAGCCGAACTCAACGCGGCTCAAATCCGCGCGACGCAAACCGCGCTTGCGGTGGGGGCGCACAACGCGGTACTCCAAGCCCAAGCCACCCAGACGCGGATCGCGCAAGAACAAACGGCAAACGCGCTCCAAGCGCAAGCCACGGCAACGAGCATCGCGGGAGCAAGCATCAACGATGCCCATCAACGTGACAACGCCAACGCGCGCGAAATCGCACTCACGATTGCAATGGCAATCGCACTCATCGCAACGATTGTGTGTGGGGCGGTGATTGTCGTCGCCAACGCCAACGCCAAAGCCAGTGCGGCGGCCGCACTGCTCGAACGCGAGAAACGGCGCACGCTCGAAGTGCAAGCCGCCGTGCGCACGACTCCCAAAGTCATTCCGCTACCTGTCGCGCGGGTGCCCAACAACGGACACGATGCGGAAGAAAAGGTCGCGGCATAAAACCCACTGCCCGTCGAGATGCGACATCTCGGCGGGCAGTGGATTATCAATGGTTGAAAAGTGGACCGCCCCAGCAGCGTTCAGACTTGTTAGCAATGCTGGAACGAACTACTACCGACGCGGCGCAACAAAACCACTGCTCAGGATCCAGGCGGCGGTCAAAAAGAGCACTGCCAGGATCGTCAGCCAGACGACACCTTGTTTGTACCACGGTCTATCATCTCGTATAGTCTGATAGTTGTCGAAATATCGCGCGGCGTACCTGTTGATGAGATAGGATGGAATGAACCAAGCGAGGGACCAGTAAAAGATTGTTATCACGAAACCGATGAGCGCACCACCAGAAAACTGGGTCGCAAGCTTGATCAGCCACTGCGAACGTTCGACGACGACAATTCCCAAGAAAAGAGAAAGCGCGCCCATAAGCCACGGCGTTGGGTTTCTTTTCAGCGTTAGATACGCTCCGATAGCGCTGTAGGGTAAATAGAGTCCCAGAGTCATGCTGAGATACCAGCCCAAGTTAATTTGTTTTCCAGGCGGTAGGAAAAGTTCTCCAGTGCAATTGACAAGCACGGCGTAGAGATAGAACACCAACCACATTTTGAAAAACGTGATACTTGACATTTTCCCCTCCCACTTGATTGTTCGAGTTTAGCCCAAAGACGACAGCCGGCGATCCGTAACTTGACCGAATCGTCCATTGGCAAATAGCCCAAGTATCTTAACGCATCTCCCAATGTGGACACTACCACACTCCAGACGTTTCGCCAAGCGATTGACACGGGTGTGCGTCAAAATTTTGGGGCAGCGTGCAATCTTCGCGGTCGTGATAGTTTCTGCAGAGGAATACTTGGTGTTCCCAAAATTCACCCGCTCCAACCCTCCGTTCTTCACCCACACTGCCTACATCATCTTGCGAATGAGTCGTTTCTTCTCTTCGTGTGTCAGCCGATCCCACAACGCCGGGAAATCATCCAACATCCACATCACACGATTGCCGCTTTGCGACAGAGACAGTGCGATGCTTCGGCGTGCTGGGTTTGCGTTCGCGATATTGTTGATGCTGAGTGCGAGATTACGCATCTCGGCTTGCAAGCGTAAGAGGCGTTCAGCGAAATCAGCAGTCGTGCCGCGTTTGCTGGCGCGTGCTTAAGTCCATTTGCTCGCGCGCCACGAGGACGAACAAGCGTCGGCGCAATGCTTGGCGAATCGCGCGCGGCGACGATGACGACATTATTTTCTGGAACGTTGGCCTCACAAAACCAACCGCGCGTTGGCGGCTCGGCGTTTTGGCTTCAAGACCTGCAACACCGTCCCCTTCTTGCAGATACGTGGTCAGTTTTTCGTAGAACGCACGCTCGCGTGCCGTCATCAGAGACTTGTATGCACTTGGCAGCACATAAAAATCGGATTGCCTTCAGCGTCAGTCACTTCGCTTGGTGCGGCGAATCATCACGCGATTGAGCAAGCCGTGATGATCGAACATGGCTTCGGGGTCTTAAAAGCGAGTCGTCCAAGAGTTGGATGAGCGACCAGAATTGGTACGCATCGCCTTGATGTGGTGTGGCGGACAAAAAGAGCAAGTTGCGTGTGTGTCCGCGCAGCGCTTCGGCGAGTTTGTAGTTTTGCGTCGCGTAATCTTGTTGCCATAGCGCGTGCGGCTGAGGTGATCAACCCGATTAACCGTTAAAACGATACCCCCTGCCGCGCACGTTCTGAATGTATCGTGGATTTTCCGGATCATCGTTCAATTTCTGACGAATCCGTTGAATATGCACGCGGACAATCGTTCGCGCATCCCGCTCGTCAATCTCATATCCTTGCACCGCGCGCATCAATTCGCTAGCGGACACCACTCGATCGGAATGCTCAATTAGAAAAACCAAAATATCGAATTCGGTGGCACTCAAGGGGATCAATTTACCTCCCTGAAAAACCGTACGTTGCAACCGATCCACGCGGAGGCGTGGCATTTCAGTGCCTTCGGTCGTTTCACCCGACGCAACCCGTTGGGCTTCATGCCGTTTTGCCATTGCACGTTCAGCAATTTCGACGAGTTGAAGCATGGAGAAGGGTTTGAGCAAGTAATCAAAGGCACCTAAACGCAATGCCGCAATCGCTGATTCCAGCGTGGCGTGCGCCGAGATCATTATCACCTGGGTTTCGGGTGAACGGCTCCGAATTTCGCTGAGCAGCGCCACGCCATTCATCGCCCCCGGCAGTCTTAGATCCAGAAACGCGAGGTCGAACGTGGTTTGTTCCAACAACTCCATCGCTTGGACCGTATCGGCGGCGGTCTGTGTCTCAAACCCGGCGCGGCGCAACGCCGCCGATACAGTCACCCGAATCGTCTCTTCATCATCAACAATCAGTACGCGTCTGGACGATGTCATAATCTAAACTCACATTCTATCGTTCAATCCAACGGGGTATCTTGCCCCCTCATCGAAGAAAGAGGTAACCATACGGTAAAGGTGCTTCCTTTGTCAGCCTCGCTATCAACGGTCAAACGACCGCCATGATTGGTGACAATGCTGTGACTAACCGCCAAGCCCAGCCCGGTGCCCCGATCCTTCGTTGTAAAAAAAGGTTCGAATACGTGAGGTAAATCATCTGTCGCAATGCCGCGTCCGGAATCGGCAAATTGGACCCGGAGCCAATGGTCTTGCACATCCCCGTGAATCAAGAGCGCGCCTCCATTCGGCATTGCCTCGATGGCATTGAGCACCAGATTGAGCATGACTTGACGTAGTTGATCTTCAACCCCCATAATCACCGGCAAATCGGGCTCCCATTTCACCTCTACCCGAATCCCCGCTCGCTCCAATGATCCCCGGCTGAGCACCAAGACGTCTTGAACCAAATTCGGCACGTTGACACGGGTTGACACACCTTTCGATGGGCGGTAATAGTTGAGCATATCGCGCGCCATCGCTGTAAGCCGCCCCACTTCTTTGCGCGCCATCGCCAAAAACTCTTGTTGTTGTGGATCAAGCGAATCCCCTTGAACCAAGTCAAGACAACCCTGCACGCCTTGCAAAGGATTATTAATTTCATGTGCCAACGTTGCCGCCAAGCGTCCCATCGCTGCCAGTTTCTCGGAACGAATCAACTGCGCCTGCAAACGTTTTTCTTCATTGATATTTTTGAGCACGCTCACTGCTCCCACAAATTTGCCGGCGGTGTCATACAGCGGATAGGCCGTGGCACGGAAGATGCCGCCCAAGTGGGCATCCTCTATTTCCGCTTCCCGCGATTGCCTTTCGCCGACTGCAATCTGGGCATGGGGACAATAGACTGGCGGTTCGGCACAATTGTGGACAGCTCGCCAGCACCGTTGCCCCACCAACTCTTGCGAGGTGGATTTGACCCATTTGGCAAGTGTTTGGTTCACGCGCAAAATGTATCCCCGTTCATCCGTCAAGATGATGCCCGCGTCAATTGCATCCACGGTGGTTTCCCATTCTTTTTTGGCATGCTGGACTTGAAGGAATAATTTGCGTTGATTCTCCAATTGCGTAATAATTTGCTGATGCAAGCGAGCGTTTTGAATGGCAATCGCGACAGGGGCGGCGATGGATTCCAGAAGATGTAAATCCGATTCATTAAACGTACCGTCCAGTTTATTCAACAACTCGATCGCGCCAATCGTCTCGTCCCGCGCGATCAACGGCACACACAAAATCGAACGCGTTACAAAACCGGTTGCTTGATCCACCTTGGCATTCCAACGGGGATCACGCGTCACATCCAACACAAGCGCCGGCTGGCTATGAGCAATCACCCACCCCACAATGCCTTCGCCAACCCGCAAACGCACCGATGCCAAATGTTCGATATTCCCACGCAATATCTTGGCAAAGGTAATTTGGTCGGTGCCGGGCTCGCGCAATAGAATCGAACCGGTTTGAACGTGCATCTTTTCGTTGATGACTTGAATGACCGTCGTCAATACTTGATCCAAATCTTGGGTCGAGATTACCGACTTGCCCACCGTACTCCAGATCGTTTCGGCACGGATGCGGCGCTCGGCTTCTTGACGGCGTTCCTCGTAATGCCCAATGTAGATCACCAAGACCATCGCCTCGAACCACAAGCACAGGATGACGATTGCCACATAAGGCACCGCCCACTGATCCACTTCGCTCGGTGAAGGGATTACCCGGGTCAGTTGCATCGTCACCAGAACCAGATACGCTAGCGTTGCCGTCCCCGCCGAAGACCAAAGGATGACCGGCGATGCAATCGCCGTGAGCGCCAAAGGCAAGAGACCAAAGTACGTGAGAACAAGGGGATGAGCAAACCCACCTGCTAAATAGAGCCCGATGGTCATTCCTATGGTTGTCAACCCAATACTCACTTGGGTCAATGGTACAGCGAGGCGCAAATTGCGGGCTGCCCAACGATAATACGGAAGCAGAAAGAGCCAATCCACGGCGATAGCGCCCAGTAACACCCCCAGCGCACTATCACGATTACTGAGGAGAGGAATATAAATAACCAGCCCCAGCAATGTCAGCGCCAATTTGACAATGCCAAAGCGGATTACATTTTGTTTGAGACGCTCTTGGTTTAACTCTGACAAACTTGCCGGATTGGCCCAACGCCGTGTGTTGAAAATCTGGCGCATTGAAAAAGATTGCCCCATTTCATTCAAAAAGATTGAGCAGACGGTACCAAAAATACCTTGCCCTTATTCTATCGGATTCAATCGGGCGTGTCCATTGCCCACGATTGCGCTCCAGTACCTATCCAATGAAATCGTTGCACAAAAAGCCAAGATTCTTTCATCCACGAAGGGCACCAAGGTCACGAAGGAGGAACAGAGAAATCTTCGTGTACCTTCGTGTCCTTCGTGGATAAATTGTGGTGTTGTTTCGGCTCGTGCGAGTTAGGGCTTTCCAAGTTTATTGACCAGCGGTTGAAACCACTACCCAAAGCCGATCTGCGTCGGCTGGTCGAGCTGAATCGCCGACTCGTCTGTACGCGCTTGGTTCTGGTTGCCGCGAATGGATTCGCCCAACACGACTTATCCCTGGAGTTGCAAATGCTGAAGCAACGCCGGCAACACCTCACCCGATTTGCCGCGTACCACCGCATCCGCCAGTGACGAGAGGGGGGTTTCCTCTGGATTGATTTCAACGATCCAGGCACCGGCTCGGCGCGCCAAGCGGGGGAACGACGCCGCCGGCTCTACCACTGCCGAGGTACCAATCGCTAACAGCACATCGCATTGTATCACCTCTTGAAAGGCGCGGTCGAGTGCGGCACGTGGCAATGACTCGCCAAACCAAACAACATCCGGTCGCAGGTATGCGCCGCAACGCGGACAGGCGAGCAATCCATTCTCAACGACGCACGCATCGCTTGGGTCAACGATAATGTTTTCTTTGGCACATTTGTCACGCCACAAATTGCCGTGCAACTCGATAATGTCTGTGCTTCCCGCGGCGTGATGCAAGCCGTCAATGTTTTGGGTGATGACGACGAAATGCGGAAAGATTTTTTCCATCTGGGCAAGGGCATAATGACCCGCATTCGGCTTTTTATCGCGACACACATTGCGCCGCCACGTGTACCACTCCCACACCAACTGGGGATGGCGTGCGAAGGCGTCCGGCGTAGCCAGTTGCATAGGGTCATACTTTGCCCACAAGCCGGTCTGTGCATCGCGAAAAGTGGGAATGCCGCTCTCCGTCGACACGCCTGCACCGGTCAAGGCAACCACACGGGTCGCCGTTTTCATTCGCTCGGCAAGCAAGGTGAGATCGAACATTAGCGCAACCAAAACGAACGCAACACGCGCGTTACCGGCTTTTCCGAATAATCGAGCCGCAAGACGCCAAAGTGATTTTCCGGATGATCGGTTTGAATCGGCGGGTTGCCCGCCAGCCCGATAGGATAATCATTCAAACACCAAAAGACCGAGCCGCACATTTTGTTTTCGTCCAGCGTCGTCAACACGCTGGCGTAATGCGCTGCCTGATCGGCTTCGGTATTTGAATTATCAGACGCAGGACCAGTGGGCAAGCCAAATTCTTGGAGCAAGACCGGCTTGGTCGTTCTCGTCTTGTAAAATTTGACAAGGTCAGGCAAGTTCGCGGCTCGATCGTAGAAATGAAAACACCAAAAGTCGAGATACGGATCAAGATCAGAAAAATATTGCGCACGCGCCCGATCAATCCAACCAATGGTTTGCAATTGGCGCGGATCGAGTTGACGAATCAACGTGGAGACACGTTGGAAAAACGGAATGACGATGTGCGCGCCCAGCGTGCGAATCGCGCGATCCGGTTCATTTTGCAAATCCCAACACATGATTCGCGGATCGTTGGCAAACATCGGGATCAATGTTCGTAAATACGTTTCAACGATCCAAAAATTTTCCGGCTGGTAGAGATTCCAACTCATACTATCAAAGAGGGTGAATTGAACTTTGAGGTTGAGCCGCGCGGCAAGCTCGAGGAACTCACGCACGTTTGCCAAATAGTTTGGATGGGGGACGAGCGCATTGACATCGAACGGGGTTTGAATGAGCGAACCGAACAGTGAATAGTTGAAATCTACAAACATCCGCACCGTGTTCGCACCGAACGATACCGCGATTTTCAGTTCTTTTTCGGTGACGTCGGGTTCCCATTCACCCAGGTTAAAAGTTTTCCATGGGTGCATCCGAGGATAATAGTTGAATCCGTTAATCGGAAAACGCACGCCACGATAAAAGAATTGGTCGCCACGGATGGTTACAAAATCGGCGGGGCGCGGCGTGGCGGTCGCGGTGCGCGTTGGAGTGGGCGAGGATGTGAGCGTGCGCGTGAAGGTGGGCGTAGCGGTAGTTGTACTCGTTGCGGTTGCAGGGGGCGATGCGGTAACGGTCGCCGTGGGAATGGCGGTTGGGTCGGAGGCAGTTGGGATGCCAAGCGTACGCGCGCATGCCGTTGCCAAAGCACTGCCCAAAAAGGTCGCGCTGAGTTTGAGGAAGTGACGACGAGTCAGCATAAGAATCAGGAGGAACAGGATGGGGTGCCAGGGCAAGAATCCATCGAACAGATCACGGTCCCTTGACCCCCCCAGCCCTTTTTCACTTCTTGGGTGGATTTTTGGCTTGGTCGTACACGCGCGCAAACTCAGCTTGGAATTGCGCCGCGAGCGATGGCTCATCAATGATGAGCAAGTTTTCGTCGTTGTCTTCGTTGGCGTTTGCCGAGAAATTGAATGAGCCAAAGATGACGGTTTGATGATCAAGGATGAAAACTTTGTGATGCATCAAGTACGGGTTGCCATCTTGCCACACATCGAGTTTGGCATCTTTGAATCGGCTTAATTCGCTAAAGCGCGTTTCCGAGCCGGTCGTTTCAAATACGCCGCGCACGACAACACCGGCTTTGGCGCGCGCGAGAATCGCGTCGCCCATGGCGTCATCCGTGAACAAGTACGCCATAAAATCTATGGTCTTGGTCGCCGCTTTGAGTCGCGCCACGATCTTGTCCGCCACCTTGTCTTCCGGCGCAAAATAGTTTTCGACCGAGACGCCGGCAATCGTTAGTTTAGGTGTGGTGCCGCCTGCCTTGCGGGGTCCGCCAAATTTTCTTTCGATAAACATTTTTTCGAACGTGGCGGTATAGTTGCGTGCCAGTTCCGGCGACTGGATCAGAATCGCATTATTGTTGTAACGATACGTATCATTGGTGGTAAAGTTCCACGACCCCGTCCAGACGGCTTGCCTGTCCACGACCACAAACTTGTTGTGCATAATCGCATTCGCATTGCCCCCCACGACCGGAATGCCGGCTTGCTCCAATTGCTTGAACGCGGGGTTCTCTTTGGGATCGGCGAGAATGTCACTATCGGTAACAACACGCACGGTTGCGCCTCGGCGCTTGGCATCTACCATCGCTTGAGTGACGTTGGGCAAATCGAGTTGATAGATTGCCATATCCACGCTGACCTTGGCGGTGTTGATGAATGCGGTCAATTTCTCGTCTAAGCCGCCCCGCCGATTTTCCGGCTTGTCCGGATATTGGGGCGCCGTGAAATAAACTTGATACCACGATACCGGCATCACACTACTGGCTTGGGAGCTGGAACTGTTCCCGGGTTGCTGGGGCGCCGGCACCACCTGTGACGGCGATGGTCTCAGGGCAAACCAGAGAACCGCGCTAGCGGTCAGGCAAATACACAGCACAACGATCGCGCTAATCAAAAGCATCTTGGTCGTGAAACTCATTGTGGACTCCGATTCACCGTCGTGGCGCGTTCGGTTTGGGTCTGCCACAACGTAGCGATGAATTGCGTGAGAAGTTTAAAGACTCGTTCGCGCGGCAAGATGGACGCGACTTGCATGTGTGGCTCAAATGCCGCCACCGCCTCCGAAAGGCGGAGCGCGCCGGGTTGCGCCGCCAGCGCGTTTATGGTGCTGACGGCGTGGCGCACGCGCGTCCATTCATTCTGCGCAATTTGGCGCGCACGATTTTCATCGTCCGCCGCGCTGATTTGGGCAGTGAGCCAATCCTCTGCCCACCCCAGCACAACCTTCGCTTCCTCATCGTTCAAGTTCGAGCGCAGTTGTTCGTCTTCGTACAGTTTTTCAACCGTTCGTTGAATAACCGCTTCGATCAACTCCATCGTACCCTCGCACACGCTTCGATTTTTGATTTAGCAGAGTATAGCACGATGTTCATTGAAAAACAACGCTGGCAATTTTCTGGCGCAGGGCTTTGTCAAAATCTATTGACGGGCGGTTAAAACCGCTGCAATCGCAAGCGTTCACGCTCTTTCGATTTCGATGATAGAGCGACACCACCCGAAGCCGACCTGCGTCGGCTCGGTGAGCCCGCGCAGGCGGGCTTGGGGTTCTGATTGCCGCGAATTGATTCGCCCGACGCGACTTTGACAAAGCCCTATTTTCTGGCACAGGGCTGTTGCCAAGTCGGAGCGGTTTCAACTCTTGGGCGCTGGTCCAGCCGCAGAAACGATTTGCAACAAACGCTCCCGCCAATTCATCGGTGTGCCCATCCCCTCCACCCACGCCCGGTCGCGTCCCGCGCGAATCTTGAAGCGTTGAGTTAGGCGCGCGCTCAATGCTTCATCCTCGCGCCCGTACTGAATGACGATACGCCCTTCCTCCATCGAAATCGCCGCCAACTTCGCTTGCATTGCCGCCACCTTGAGCCGCAACAAGTAGAACAAGTTGGTGACTGGCTCCGGCGGTTTGCCAAATCGATCCGCCAACTCTTGCGCGATTTCGTCAATCTGGGAGTCCGTCTGAATATCGGCAAGGCGGCGGTACAACTTGAGTCGCAAAGCCGAGTCCGGTACATAGTCTTCCGGAATTTGGGCTTGAATGGGCAGATCAATAATTGGCGCAAAGCCAAGTTGCGTACTCGATTTTTCGCTTTTCACTTTTGACTTGGCATTTTCGATGGCGCTCGCCAGCAAGCGACAGTACAAATCGAAACCCACTGCCGCGATATGGCCCGATTGACGCGCGCCCAAAATATCGCCCGCACCGCGAATCTCTAAATCGCGCATCGCAATTTGAAAACCCGCGCCCAGTTCGCTCGCTTCAGCAATAGATTGCAAACGCTCGTGTGCCTCCGCGCTGAGCGGATGATTTTTTTCGTACAAAAAGTATGCGTAGGCGCGCGCCGCACTGCGCCCCACGCGCCCGCGCAATTGATACAACTGCGCCAAGCCAAACTGGTCTGCGTGATTGACAATGAGCGTGTTGGCATTCGGAATGTCAATCCCGCTTTCGATGATCGTCGTGCAAACCAACACGTCGTATTTGCCGGTCGCAAACTCTGCCATCACTTGCTCTAATTGCTCTTCGTCCATCTGCCCATGCGCCACAGCGATGTTGGCTTCTGGCACCAGTTTGCGCAATTGATCGGCAACAATGTGAATGCCGCGCACACGATTATGCACAAAGAACACTTGGCCCCCCCGATCGAGTTCACGCAGAATCGCTTCGCGCACCAAACGCTCGTCGTACTCGGCCACATAGGAACGAATGGGCAAACGATCTTCGGGTGGCGTTTCAATCGTGGACATATCGCGCGCGCCGCTCAACGAAAGATACAGCGTGCGCGGAATCGGCGTGGCGGTGAGCGTCAACACGTCCACCTGAGTTTTGAGTTGCTTGAGTCGTTCCTTATGCACCACACCAAAACGTTGTTCTTCATCAATGATGAGCAAACCCAGATCTTTGAATTGTACGTCATCCGATAACAAGCGATGCGTACCGATCACAATATCCACCGCGCCGGTTTTGATTTTTTCGACGATCTCGCGCTGTTCCTTTTCGGAGCGAAAACGTGACAGCATTTCGATGTTGATTGGAAACGCCGCCAAACGTTCGCTAAACGTGTTGTAATGTTGTTGCGCCAGTACCGTGGTCGGCACCAGAATAGCGACCTGTTTGCCATCGGTGGCGGCTTTGAACGCCGCGCGCAACGCAACCTCGGTTTTGCCGTACCCCACATCGCCCACCACTAACCGATCCATGGGGCGCGGCTTTTCCATATCGGCTTTGACTTGTTCGATCACCTGCAATTGATCTTCGGTCTCGACGTACGCGAACGAGGCTTCAAGTTCGCGTTGCCATTGTGTATCCGGCGAAAAGGCATGCCCCGTAACGACCTCACGCGCGGCGTAGAGTTCCAACAATTCCTCGGCAATGTCAGCCACCGCTTTTTGCGTACGTTCTTTGACTTGCGCCCATTCCGCCGTCCCCAAACGACTCAAGGTGGGAGGATGTCCGCCCGGCGCAACATACCGACTCAGACGATCAATCTGATGCACCGGCACATAGAGCATATCGCCGCGCTGATATTCGATCTGCAAAAATTCGCGTTCGGGTCCGTTGAGTGCAAGCCGGGTCAAGCCGCGAAAGATTCCGATGCCGTGATCAATGTGAACGATGTAATCGCCAATTGCCAGATCGGCAAAAAAGGCTTCTGGGGAAACGGCACGCGCTTTGGCAACGCGCCGTGGCTTGGGCCGCGACCAACCAAAGAGTTCAGCATCGGTCAAGAGTTCTAGTAGTGCACCAACATGAAAGTGCGTAGTGGAAACTTGATCCTTTGCCGTTTCGGTAACCATTTTTCCATCGGTCTGGTATGCAACCACTTCATGTTGTTGCACTAGGTTCAAAGTTTCCGGTTCAAGATTCGCGGTTTGGGGTTCGCGGTTTAACGTTGAACTTGGAACCTGTAACTTGAAACCTTCGCTCAACGCCCCTTGCACCAACACAATGTGCTTGGGCTCGGGCACCTTGTCAATGTGATCCGTAGGTTTGATGAAGAATTCGCGCTCACGCAAGAGTTCGGCTAAGCGTTCCGCCTGGCGCGTAACCACAACGATGCGCGCGTGTTGTTCGCGTAACTTGAACAATTCGTCAATAATTTTGCGTAACTGTCCACCATAGCGTGGCCCGGGAGCAAAGGGCAAGGGCACCGCTTCGCCCGGCGTCGCATAATCGAGAAGCAAACGTTTGCGTTGCAAGATTTGATCGCGGAGGGTGTGCCACGCCAAGTACGGCAACGCCACGTTCGGCGGAAGTTCGCGCCGGGCTTCTAGATCGCCGCGCACATCCTCGGCTTGAAATTCCAACGATTGCGCCGTCGCCTCGATCTCACTCCAATCTTCGATGACCAGCAAACCTTGCGTGGAGAGATGATCAATCAAGGATGCGGGCTGGGGATAAAAGTATTGCAAATAGAATTCGATGCCGGGAAATCGACGGCCTTCTTCTAACGCTTCGCGGTCACGTTTGAACCCAGCTTCGGCAATCGGATGACACGCCGACAAATCCCAGTTGGCAAGCCGGGTCGCCACATCACGGCCGCGCCCAGGCAACGCTTCGCTGGCTGGCACAATCATCAACGCTTTGATTTGTTTGGCGGAGCGTTGCGTCGCCGGATCAAACTCGCGCAACGAATCCACTTCGTCTCCCACGAGTTCGATGCGGATGGGTTGCGGCATTGCCGGGCACCACACATCCACAATGCCACCCCGTCGGCTGAATGTTCCCGGCATTTCGACAACGGATTCATAGTGGTAACCAAGCGCGACAAGCGCAGACAAGAGTTCGGTGAGGTTCACGGTGTCGCCGTGACGCAAGACGCGCATCCCAGCGATGAAATCAGCGGACGGAACAGTTTTCTGCATCAACGCGCGCACCGAGGTTACGATGATGGGTGCAGGATTTTGCGCAAGCGCGGCAAGGGCGGACAACCGTGCTGCAATCGTCTCTGCACTCCAAGGAATGCGTTCATAGAAAAGTGGTTCGGGTTCCGGAAATTCAAAGACGTTCGCATCGCTGGGTGACCAAACGTTGAGTTCGTTGGCAATCTGCTTGGCGCGATCACTGCGCGCGGTGAGTACGATGAGTGGCACGTACATCGTCCGCGATAATGTCGCCAACACCGGCGCGCGCGCCGATTCGATCACGTCGGCGGTGACGGTCGTCTGGTCACGTAGGCGCGTGGTCAGATGGTGGAAAGCATCAAGCGATTCAATTAGGGGAAGCAGACCGGATAGGTTCATTGTCAAGTAAAAAGTTCAAAGTAAAAAAGGCAAAAGTCGTTGCCTCTTTGCCTTGTCAGTTGAATTTGTTCATTGCCGCATGGATTCCTTCGCGCACCCACACCTCAATCGCTTGAACCGCACGCGCAAAAGTTTCTTCCATTACCGCACGTTCATCCTCTTGAAAGTTGCCCAGCACATGATCAATGTCCGCGTCCGGATTCGGGCGCCCAATGCCAACGCGCAAACGTGGAAAATCGGTAGTGCCAATGCGTGCAATGATGGATTCCATCCCGTGATGTCCACCGGCACTTCCCTTGGGTCGCAAACGCAATTTGCCTAGCGGCAAGTCCAAATCATCGTACACCACCAACAAATCGTGCGGCGCAATTTTGTAGAACGCCACCAATTTGCCCACCGCTTCACCCGACAAGTTCATAAACGTTTGCGGTTTGGCAATCATCACACGCACCTCGCCCACCGTGCCCTCGGCGATTTCGGCGTTAAAGCGTTTGCGCGCAAAACGCCAATGCTGAGCGTGCGCAAATTGTTCCACAATCATAAAGCCCACATTGTGGCGATTGCGCGCATACCGCGCGCCGGGATTGCCCAGTCCGACAATCAATTTAATTTGCGTCGGCGCGTCGGGTGCGCCGTGTCGTTTGAACCAACGTAAGGAAGGCATCGGTTAGAGTGTAAAGTTTAGAGTATGGAGTGAATAAGCAACATTCCGCGCATCTTGCAAAGTTTAGCACCAAACGTCAAATCTGGCAAACCGATTCAAAAATCAGCACGATTGACACGCCCTTGTCCCGTGATATAATGGCGCCACGTTTTTTGAGGAGGCACCCTCCGTGTCGGTTAAAGATTTTTTGCAGAAACTCTCCGAAGCGCATGGCGTGTCTGGTTATGAACACACCATCCGCGACTTGGTCATCGAAGAATTCAAACCGTATGCCGATGAAATTAGCCTTACCCCGTTGGGCAGCGTGGTCGCGCTCAAACGCGGCACCCAAGGGACGCACAAAGTTCTCATCGAAGGACATATGGATGAAATCGGCTTGATGGTTACGGCGATTGACAAAGGATTCCTTCGCTTTACCCAAGTGGGCGGCTTTGATGTGCGGGTCTTGCTCGCCCAAGAAGTGATGGTGCATGGCAAGCAACCCTTGCGTGGCATTATCGGCGCGCGCCCGCCGCACGTCTTGACCGAAGCCGAACGCGACCAAGTCATTCCGATGCACGACCTCTGGATTGACGTCGGTTTGCCAGAAGCCAAGGTGCGCGAACTGGTCCAAGTGGGCGATCTGGTGACGATGGCGCGGCAAATCGTTCCGCTCAAAAACAATCTGGTCGCCGGCAAAGCGTTTGATGATCGCGCTGCGGTCGTTTGCATCGCCGAAGCATTGAAACAACTCGCCAACATGAAACATACCTGGGATGTGTACGCCGTTGCGAATGTGCAAGAAGAAGTCGGGTTGCGCGGGGCAATGACTTCGACCTACCAAATCAACCCGGACGTGGCCATTGCGATTGATGTCACCCATGGCGATCAACCCAACGTGAGCGAGATAGATGCGGTTCCCTTGGATGGTGGGATGGGCATTGCGATAGGACCGAACATTCATCCACTCGTTTACGAAAAACTCACCGCGCTCGCCAAAGCGCACGAAATTCCCTTCAAGGTTGCTCCCGAAGAAGGAGCGAGCGGCACCGATGCGTGGGCGATGCAAGTGGTGCGCGAAGGCATTCCCACCGGCTTGATTGACATTCCGCTGCGCTATATGCACACATCGGTTGAGACACTCTGTCTCACCGATTTGGAACGCATCGGTCGGTTGCTGGCATTGTTCTGCGCATCGCTGGATGACAAATTCATCAAGCAGTTGCGAGGCGAATCAGAAATCACAGCAGAAACGCCGGCAAAGAAGAAACGCCCAAGCCGGCAACCAAGGAAAAGGTAAGGCAACAACATGAAATCGTTGCAGACCAGACCGATGGGAAGACGGCGACCGACACGACTAAAAAGCAAGTTTCCACTACGCACTTTTGGTGCACTATAGATTTATGCGTATTCCAAACGCCGAAAACGCCGTCGTGGATATTCGGAAACTGCGCGATTATTGTCTAAATCCTGCGCACCCCGAAGGCAAACACAAAGCGCGTCTATTCTCAACGATGCTCGGTATGACCGCTCAAGATGCTGATGTTTTGCACAATCTGTTACTCGATGCTATCCGAACACACGACGCTCAATTGGGATTACGCGACAAGTATGGTCAACGTTATGTGGTCGAGTTCGAGGTCAAGTGGCATGGCAAATCGGCTGTGATTCGGAGTGGGTGGATCATTGAACACAACTCCAAGATTCCCAAACTGACTACCTGCTTTCCCGTATGAAAGGTGCTCTATGACTAGTCCAATCAAACTCCTCGATGTTGTCGCCCTCACCGTTGATCTGCCCGAATATCATCTTGGGCGTGGCCAAGTGGGTACCGTGGTCGAGATTCTGGCGGATGGCCAAGCATTTGAAGTCGAGTTTTGCGATCGAGAGGGACGCACTTTTCAGTCCCTTGGCTTGCGAGCCGATCAAATTATGGTTTTACATTTTGAACCCGCCTAATCCTTTTGCGCGAGGCAGCCCATGTTACTCGAAAAACTCTCTAATGCCCGGGGCGTCTCGGGCAACGAAACCGAGGTGCGCGACATTCTGATTGATGCCATCCGCGATCACGTGGACGACTATCGCGTGGACACGCTGGGCAATCTCATTGCGTTCAAGAAAGCCAAAGGTACACGCGGCAAAAAGCCGCTCAAGGTGATGCTCGCCGCCCATATGGACGAAGTGGGCTTGATGATCGTGCACCACGAATCGAATGGACAATTGCGCTTTCGCAAAGTCGGCAGCCTTGACGACCGCGTGCTGCTGAGCAAAGTGGTCTTGATCGGCAAAGACAAGATGCCCGGCATCATTGGCGTCAAGCCGGTGCATTTGCTCAAACAAAAAGAACGTGGTCAAGTGGTGGATGTGGATTCGATGACGATTGACATCGGCGCGAAAACCAAAGAAGAAGCGCAAGCCGCGGTCAAACTGGGCGACTATGCCACCTTTGCCACCGAGTTTGCCAAGATCGGCGATGGTTACGTCAAAGGCAAAGCGTTGGATGATCGGGCGGGATGCGCCGCGCTCGTCGAGATTCTCAAGCGCACGTACCCATTCGACGTGTATGGCGTCTTTACCGCGCAAGAAGAAGTGGGCGCGCGCGGCGCACGCACCGCTGCGTACGCCATCGAACCCGATTTTGCTTTCGCGCTCGAAGGCACGGTGTGCGACGATTCGCCCAAGACCAAAGACGTCTCCCCAGTAACGCGCGTGGGTGCGGGACCAGCGATCACTTTTATGGATAATTCGCTGATTTCAGATCGCCGCTTGGTCGAATTGCTGGTAGAGACGGCCAAAGAAAACAAGATTCCGTACCAATTCAAGCAGGCGGTTGCCGGCGGGACGGATGCTGGCCGGATTCATCTCATCAAAGAAGGTGTCCCCTCGGTGGCGGTGGCGGTGCCGGTACGCTACATTCATTCCCCGGTTAGCGTGTTGAGCCAACACGACGTTGAACACACCATCGCGTTGATGATCAAGACGCTGCCCAAGTTGGCAAAACTCTAGGCGAGGTTACTATGGTTACGACAAAAAAATCTGAGCATTTTCCCTTGATAGATAACAACCATCCGCGCGGAATGCACCCACTCAAAGAATTGACCAAGCGCATCACCGAAGTGTACGGCCCTTCGGGGTATGAACAACAAGTGCGTGAACTGATTCGCGAGGAAATCAAAAGTCTAGTGGATGAATTGCGCGTGGATGCATTGGGCAATCTCATCGCACGCAAGAAAGGAACGGGACCCGCACCGCGCAAAAAAGTAATGCTCGCCGCGCATATGGACGAGATCGGTGTAATGGTTACACACGTGGACGAAAAAGGATTCTTGCGTTTTGCGCCGATTGGCGGTGTGTATCCCATCAACTTGCACGGCAGTCGTTGCCGATTTGCAAACGGCGCGATCGGTGTGTTTGGACGCGAGACCAAGGATGCCTCCGCCACCGAAATCAAGTTGGACAAGTTGTTCATTGATGTGGGCGCCACCAGTCCAAACAATTCGCCGGTCGGTGTGGGCGATGCGGCAGGGTTCTGGCGCGACTTTGCCGATCTCGGCAATCGCTTGGTGTCCAAAGCGATGGACGATCGCATCGGTTGTGTGGTGTTGATCGAAACGCTCAGGCAGTTGAAGAAATCGCCGCACGATGTTTATTTTGTTTTCACGGTGCAAGAAGAAGTGGGCTTGCGCGGCGCAACGACCTCCGCGTTTGGCGTGCAACCCGATCTGGCGCTTGCAGTTGACGTGACCGGCACCGGCGATACGCCGGAATCAAATCGCATGGCGGTCGAACTGGGCAAGGGTCCAGCCATCAAAGTCAAGGATTCTGGAATGTTGGCACACCCAGCCGTCAAACAATTGCTCGTCGAAGCCGCCCAAGATGCCGGCGTGCCGTATCAATTCGAAGTGTTGATGGGGGGCACCACCGATGCGATGGCAATGCAAACCACGCGCGAAGGTGTGCCGGCGGGCTGTCTTTCGATCCCCACGCGCTACATTCACTCGCCCTCGGAGATGATTGATTTCAACGATTTGCAAAACGCGATCACGTTGTTGGTAACGCTGCTGAGCAAGCCAATCAAATTGGATTGAAATACGTAGGGGCGAGGTTACTCGCCCCTACGCTTGTACGTATCTCACAACTCCTTGCGTTCCATCCACCTCGATCATTTCCCCATCGTGCATCTCATTCACAATGTTCGCAATCCCGGCAACGGCTGGAATGCGGTACTCGCGTGCGATGACGGCACTGTGCGACAACACGCCGCCACGTTCCACGACTAACCCGGCGATGCGCGTAAACACCGGCGTCCATGCCGGGTCGGTTGCCGGCGCAATCATAATCTCGCCGGGTTGCACGCGCGCCAATTCATCCGCCGATTGCACCACGCGAACCCTCCCCCGCGCGATGCCGGGACTGACCGCGCGGCCGCGCCATTGGGCAACCGCGAGAGTTGCCCCTATGTTAAACACCGGCACGTCACCACGCAAGAACGGCGGATACGATTCGGTGGGTGATTGTTCAAACTCGCGCTGATACTCACGCCATTCGCTTTGCCGTGCAACGATTTTTTGAGCCAGATCATTCTTAGGTAACCTTCGATCAAAATAATCGGCGAGGTCTTGGTGCGTGGCATAAAACACCGCATCGCGTTCGTCAATCACACCATCGGCAATCAAGCGATCTGCCAAGATCAAGTACAATTGCCGGGATACCGCCAATGCCTTTTGCCAATAATAACGCTGATCTTCGCGCATACCGGTATAATGGCGCGCCAGCATCACAATCGGCGGCAAGAGGATTTGCGTCTCACGCTCTTCCGCTGGCATTCTTCGGCGTTGGTCTTCCGTCATTTGTCTCAACCGTTTCACTTGCTCGGGCGCTTCGGCAAAGGTGGGGACAGCAACATCGAGCGAAAAGGAACGGTGTCCGTGTTTGCTCAAGAATTCCGGCAACGCCAGAACGTTCAAGTCGTGGTCAATCTCCATCGTCTTGTTCGGCACATCAGCAACCAACTGCGCCGCTGTCTCGTGTCCCACCCATCGCTTGAGCAACCCAAACGTGAGATCGGCATCAATCAAACTCCAACGATGAATGCGCAAAAAGTCGCGATGAATTTTTTCGGCTTGCTGTAACGCAATGAAAATCTCGCGCGAGTCGGCATTTCTCAATGCATCGAATCGCGCATGCAACGCATTCACGCGACAATCGTGATTGCGAACATAGTGTGCCCAATGACGATAGTTGTTCAGCGGCGAGACGTTGAATGGATCGGAGAAAAAAGCGCGGAGAAGCGAGAGAACCAAACGGGGTGCATCAACCCAGCGTGGGTACGGAGCACCTTTGCGCAGCGAGACATCGCCATCAGGAAAATAACGATAGGCGTCCTCGGGCAAAATAAAATCCGGAAAAACTTTGTAAAAGATTTGGAACGCGCGCACATTGGCGTACGGATGTCCGCGCCACAAGCGGGTGAGCGGAATGGTCTCGGCTTCTGGGTAACCCAGAAAGCGCAACGGATCGCGCAAAGCCAGTTCTTCGATCAACGGTTGCAACAATGACCAACCGAGCGGCGAAACGGGCGCAGGGAATCTTTCGTTAAAGAATCCGCTCGTCCACAAAATTTCTTCGCTCATTGATTGCGCTGTTTTAACTCACCCAGCACGCGCCACGGCGTCAACGGAAATTCATCAAACCAGATGCCGGTCGCGTCGTGCACCGCGGCGATGATGGCGGGCGCGACAGGAATGAACGGCATCTCTGCCATTCCGCGCACGCCCCAGGGTCCATCGCTGTCCGGATATTCGAGTATCACCGAATCCACTTTTTCCGGCACATCGAGGATGCCGGGAATCAAATAAGTTGAGAGCGTGGAGGTGAGGATGTTGCCATCCTTGGTTTGAAAATTCTCTTGGATCGTCCAGCCCTGCGCTTGCACGACGGCGCCTTCAATTTGCCCTTCGATCATCCTCGGATTGACCGCCTTGCCTACATCGTCCGCGCAGGTTACGCGCACGACGCGCACAAACCCGGTTTCGGTGTCCACCTCCACTTCGACGGCTTGCGCCACGTAACCGTACGCGATGTTCGGTTTAGATTCGCCGGTGTCCGGCGCAAAGTTGGTCGTCTTGGGTGCGAGATATTTGTACGTCGCAATCGCCGGGCGTTCTTCGTCCTGCCATTTTTTCAACGCGAGTTCGCACGCGCCTTTGACCGCGTTGCCGCCGATGTACGTCATCCGCGATGCGGACACGCTCCCGGCATTTTCGGTGAGCGCGGTATCGGACACAATCATTTCGATTTTTTCGATCGGCACGCCGAGCGCCGCCGCGGCGATTTGCGCAAGCGCGGTGTGCGTCCCCTGCCCCACTTCTGCCGCCGCGTGATGCACAATCACTTTTTCGATGTGCGCGCCGCCGTGCAACTCGACCGTCGCCGTCGCGTTCTCCTGATAGCCAAACGAAAAGCCGATGTTCTTGAGCGCGCAGGCAAAGCCGTAGCCAATTTTCGATTTTCGATGTTCGATGTTCGATTTGTCGCGGCGTGTCCATCCGAATGACTCGGCACATTTCTGCACGACTTGAGGCAAACTCACCAGCCCACCCGGCAACGGCGTTTGAGTTGAAAGCAGTGATCCCTCCCGCAAAATATTTTTCAAACGCAATTCAACCGGGTCCATTCCCAGTTTCTCGGCAAGTTTATTGATTTGCATTTCGGCGGCAAAGTGGGCTTGTGGCGCGCCAAAACCGCGAAACGCGCCAGTCACGATGTTGTGCGTCGCGACGGTGTACGCGTCCACGTGAACGTTCGGAATTTCGTACGGACCGGTCGCACCGAACGCCGCGTTGCCCAGCACTTTGGGCGAGGTGTACATATACGGTCCCGCATCGGAAATGAGTTCGATTTGCGCGGCAACCAGTTTGCCATCGCGCGTTGCGCCGAGTTTGTGCTTGATCCACATTGGATGGCGTTTGTGATGACCGAGGATGCTTTCCTCGCGCGACCAGATGATTTTGACCGGGCGTCGCAATTTGTACGCCGCGAGCGCGAGAATGATTTGCACGCTCATATCCTCGCGTCCGCCAAACGCGCCGCCGACATTCGGATAGATCACGCGCACTTGATCGAGTGGCAGCGCCAGCGCGTGCGCGATTTGCTCTTGATCTTCGTGCGTCCACTGCCCACCAACAACGACGGTGACGCGTCCCTCATCGTCAAGGTACGCAACGCCGGCTTCGGGCTGCAAGTACGCATGCTCTTGATACGGCGTGTGGTACTCACTCTCGATGATCACATCGGCTTGCGCGAACCCGTGTGCAATATCGCCCTTGCGAATCGGGATGTGTTTGATGACGTTGCCGGGATACGCGGGATGCACTTGATACGCGCCGGGTTTCATCGCGTCGCGCGGATCGGTGAGCGGCGGCAAATCTTCGTACTCGATTTCGATGAGATCGCGCGCGTGTTCGGCTTGCTTCTCCGTTTCCGCGACGACGAGCGCGATCTTTTCGCCGACCCAGCGGATCTCGTCGTTGTTGAGCACCGGGGCATCCTTGGAACCAAGTCCAAATTCATTGACCGGCACATCACGCGCGATAAAGACATAGACCACCCCGGGCGCGGCTTGCGCCTTGGAAATGTCGAGTCGTTTGATGCGCGCGTGTGGTCGGCGCGCAAAAAGCACTTTCATCCAGAGTTGTCCCGGGAGGTTCACATCGCCGGGGAAGAGCGCCTCGCCGGTCACTTTGGCGCGCGCGTCAAGGCGGGTGAGGGATTGTCCAAGTGTCGTCATTATTGCTCCTTCGTAGAACAAATTCTTATAAATTTGTCCTACAGTATGGCCATTGCTACTCGTCGGACGTCGAAACTAAACCAGCAGATGCAGAACCGTAGGACAAATTTACAAATTTGTCCTACGATATGACCATCGCCACTCGTCGGACGTCGAAACTAAGCCGGCAGACTTGAGTGACTTTCACTTTTGAAAATGAGACTGGCTGTCGTTAGGTGAATCAGCTCGACTGGAGTAAGATTGCGGTCTACCACAACCCAATCTACGCTTCAGGAGTCTCACCGTGAGCAACAGCCAGCGCGTCTATC
>DAOUAL010000070.1:0-55602 GCA_034433515.1 Anaerolineae bacterium
TTCTGGCAATGCTTTCAATGGGCGACCAGTACGCTTAATTCGTTGTCGTGCCCTCGCGTGCGCAGCCAGCCCATCAAACGGTTGACATTCAGAATGGAGGCATCGCGCGGCGATTGGCGAATCATTGGTACCCTGGCAATGGTGGGCGTGGTCTGCGGCTTTTGACAGGCGGTTAAAACCACTGCCAGTGCAAGCGTTCACGCCCTTTCGATTTCGGTGATAGTCGGCGACTCGTCTGTACTCGCTTCAATCGCCTGATCCGATTTGGCAACAACCCTGATGAAAAGTTAAAATCTGTTGACAAGCGGGATTAATCCTTTTATAATGTAGCCACGTTGATGCGCGCCCAGGTACAGAAAAAACCGCTCAATCTTTTCTATTCCCCTTGAGCATGCTTTTGATCTTGGGGCGCCGAGAGTTTTGACAGACGCTTTCAATCCAAGTATAATCGCACCCAATTTACAACCTACCGAGGTGAGCGGTGAAGGAGGTGGTGTGAGTAAAGCAGGATGTTCCATTGTCTTGATGGAGCCCTGAACCCAATTTCGGTTTGACGCCACAAGTTCAAACATCCCCAGGAGGAGAAGATGAAAAAAGTTTTGCTTGCACTAGCATTGATGACAGTGCTGGTGTTTGTGGTGGCGTGTGCCACGCCGACGCCTGAACCGACCAAGCCACCGGCACCCACACAACCGCCAGCCCCAACGGCGGTGCCGACCAAAGCACCAGAACCAACCAAGCCGCAACCCACCAACACCCCGGTTCCCCCAACCGCTACGCCGGTGCCGCTCAAGGGTGCTAATGTGGACGAAGTGGTATTCTTTGAAGAACCCGATAGTGCCAAAGCCGTCAGTATGATTGAATCTGGCGATATGCACGTGTACGGTTTTTCGATTTCGGATCCCAAGATTGCTGCCAAGTTGAAAGATTCCAAGACTGCTACGGGCGATCCATCCTACGGCTCGACGACCGAATTGACTTTCAACCCCGCTGGTCCCACCTTCAAAGATGGCCGCCTCAATCCCTTCTCTGTGCCCGCGATCCGCGAAGCGGTGAACATGCTGATTGATCGCAATTACATCGTCAAAGAAATCTATGGTGGCTTGGCGATCCCAATGTACACCGTGCTCAACCCGGTCTTTCCGGATTACGCCATGGTGGCGGACGTTGCCAAAGCCCTTGAAATCAAGTACGCGTACGATCCCAAGAAAGCCAAAGAGATCATTGACGCTGAAATGAAAAAACTCGGCGCGGAACTGGTGGGTGGCAAATGGAATTACCAAGGGAAACCGGTCACGCTTGTCTTCCTCATCCGCACCGAAGATGAACGCCGTGCAATGGGTGATTACATTGCCAAACAATTTGAAGACATTGGCTTTACGGTAGATCGCCAATACAAGACAGCGGCTGAAGTATCGCCACTGTGGCTTTCCGCTGACCCCACGGATGGCAAGATGCATATGTACACCGGTGGTTGGATCAGCACCGTGGTCAACCGCGATCTCGCGAACAACTTTACCTTCTATTACACGCCGCGCGGTCTTACTGTTGCTTTGTGGCAGGCTTACAAACCGGCATCCGACTTTGACAAATTATCGGAACGCTTGACCCGCCGCGATTACAAGGACGTGGCAGAACGCCGCCAAATGTTCGCGGACGCGCTTGCCATGTCGCTTAAAGATTCAGTGCGCATTTGGATTGCCAATCGTTCCAGCCTCAATGCGCGCCGCCAAGAACTCCAGGTTGCTTCTGACTTGGCAGGTGGTATCTCCGGTTCCTGGCTCTGGCCCTATACGATCGGCTTTGCCGGCAAGACCGGCGGTACGGTCCGATTTGGTGCCCCCAGCATGCTGACCCAACCGTGGAACCCCATCGGTGGGAGCAACTGGATTTACGACACGATGATCTACCGTGGTACCGGTGAAATCGGAACGTACTCCGATCCATACACCGGCCTCTATTGGCCCCAACGCATCGAGAAAGCCGATGTAACCGTTCAGACCGGCTTGCCGGTGAACAAGACGCTTGATTGGCTCACGCTCACCTTTGCGCCCACCATCGAAGTGCCCAAGGATGCATGGGTTGACTGGGATGCCGAAAAACAACAGTTCATCACCGTCGGCGAAAAGTACACGCAAACTCTGACTGCCAAGACCAAGACCGTGATCTATTACGACAAGAACATGTTCAAGATGAAATGGCATGACGGCAGCACCATGTCGCCCGCCGATTTCGTCATGGGCATGATTCTCACGTTCGACCGCGCGAATGCCAAGAGTTCGATCTATGACGAAGCGTACGTCTCGGCGTTCAAGACCTTCCAGACCAACTTCCGCGGGTGGAAGATCGTCTCCAAGGATCCACTCGTCGTCGAAGCGTACAGCGAACAATTCTTCCCGGATGCCGAGTACATCGTGAGCGCGCGTGATGTTTATCCGTACTATGCGCAAGGCATTGGCGCGTGGCACACCCTCTCGCTCGGTATTCAAGCCGAAGCCGCCAAGGAACTGACCTTCACGACTGCCAAGGCGACCAAACTCAAGGTCGAGTGGATGAACTTTATCGCCGGTCCTAGTCTCAAGATTCTTGAGAAATATCTGACCGAATCAACAAGCAAAGGCACCCTTCCATACGCCAACACGCTCAAGGACTTTGTCGGCGCAACCGAAGTGGCTGACCGCTACAAGAACCTGGCGGCCTTTTACAAGGATCGCAATCACTTTTGGGTTGGCAACGGCGCGTTCTACCTCTACCAAGTTCGCCCAACCGAAAAAATCATCACCCTCCGCAAGTGGGCTGAATTCCCGGATCCGGCGAACAAGTGGGCACGCTTCTCTGCCGCGCCAATCCCGGCAGTGGCAGTCTCCGGACCCAGCCGCGTGACCATTGGTCAAGCCGCCGCGTTCTCGATCAAAGTAACCTTCAAGAACCAACCGTATGCTGCCAAGGACATTCAGACGGTCAAGTTTCTCGTCGTGGATGCAACCAACAACATTGCGGTGACGGCGGATGCCAAAGCGGTCAAAGACGGTGAATGGACAGCTGCGTTGACTGCAGACCAGACCAGCAAACTCGCTACTGGTTCCAACCGCTTGGAAGTCGTCGTTGTCTCCAAGTTGGTGGCTATGCCGGTCTCTGAAGGATTCTCGTTTGTAACTGTCAAGTAAGTTTAGACCCTAAGGGTTTCCAGAACCCTTAGGGTCTCCCAGTTCGATTGAGGGGGTCGTAGTGAAGAGTTGATTTTTTCCTGCTTCCCTACGACCCTTTTTGTATAATCCGTTCGATGGGTTATTCGCCATTATTCATCCGATTATTCTCTAGCGTTTAAAGGTAGGATGCTTTGATCCTGCCGCAACCCTATTTTCGCTGACCGATGGCGTGCTAACGGTCAGTCAATAATTGAGGGGGTATCCTATGGCAACCGGAACAGTCCAAGAGGTCACACGACCTAAAGCCGGTATTCATATTCCAGAGACGCTGACCCGCGTTCTCAAATACGTACTCTTTCGTGGGGCGGCGTTGTTCGCCACCGTTGTGATCGGCGTGTATCTAACCGTGCTGATCGCCAATATGGGCGGCTATCTCGATACGATTCGCCTTGCGCAAATCCGCGAGCAAGTTGGCGCGAGTATCCTGGGCGACCCAACGTTGCAACAATTACCTGCCAGCCAATTGCGCGAGCGAATTGATGAGCGAGTGGCAGTCGAGATGAAGCGGCTGCGGCTTGATCAACCCTTTTTCGTGCGTAGTATTGATTATCTCACCGATGCCCTAACGCTCAACCTTGGCCGTGCAGAATTCATCTCTAGTGATAGTGGCTCACGCCAAGTGCGCTTGATTCTCGTCGAACGGATGCCCTCGACCTTGCTTCTCTCTGCCACCTCGAACTTGTTTCTCTTCTTCACGGCGGTTTTCGTTGCCCTTTTTCTCTCCCGGCACTATGGCAGTTGGCTGGATCGGATTGTGATTGCCATGGCGCCCACATCGGCGGTCCCGGCGTGGTTCTACGGCATCTTTCTCATTCTCATCTTTGCTTCGATCCTGCACGTGTTACCGTTTGGGGGAATGGTAGATGCGCCGGTGCCGGAGACCTTCTCCGCCTACCTCATTAGTCTGCTCAAACATATGATTCTGCCGGTGAGCGCGTTGGTGCTCCACTCGATCTTTATCGGCATCTATAACTGGCGCACCTTCTTCCTCATTTACTCGAGCGAAGACTATGTAGAGATGGCAAAAGCCAAAGGATTGACCTCGCGCACGATCGAGCGACGTTATATTCTGCGCCCCACATTGCCGCCGATTGTTACGCAATTTGCTTTTACCCTCATCTATCTCTGGCAAGGCGCGATTATTTTGGAAACCGTCTTTTCCTGGCCCGGCTTGGGACGCTTGCTCTACCAAGCCATCAGTCTATTCGATGTGCCGGTGATTGTGGGCAACGTGGTGCTGATTGCCTATCTCTTGGTCGCCTCCGTCTTTTTGCTCGATATTATCTATGCCCTGCTTGATCCGCGGGTCAAGGTTGGCGGCGGGGAGCGACGATCATGAAAGGGATGCTAAACTTTTTCCGGGAATTGGCACATTATCGTTCAGCGATTTTGGGCTTGCTCATCATTGGCTTTTTACTCGCTGTTGCGGCGTATGCCGTGATCACATTACCCTACGATCAAGCCATCCAACTCTGGCGTGCCGGGGAAGAGGTGTGGGGCGATTATCCGCGGAACGCTGTCCCAGAATGGATGAACCTCTTTGCCAACAACACGCTCGCTCCAACCATTGTGATTGACAGCCGGAGCAACGTCAACGTCAAAAAGCAATCGCAACAAGTCTCTGAGGATATGCGCACGGCTGACTTGGTGATGCCTTTTGAGTACACCTCGGACGGTTTTCCCGATGAAATCAATCTGTTCCTGAGTGCCAAGTTCCAACAAAAAAAGCCCCAAGCCACCATGACGTGGAAAACGCCGGATGGCAGAGAGATTCGGTTGGGTGACGCCACCATCAGTGCTAGCGAACGTTTTGCCATTTCGATTGATCAACGATTGCGCATGAAACTCAACGACGTGGCGCCCCAAATCGCGCTCCTTGCCAAGCCAGAAACGCTCGACAAAGACAAGCAACCCGAAGTCCTTAAAGGCAAGTACGAATTGATTGTCGAAGGGCTCACCTTTGAAAAAGATTCCACGCTGGATGCTAAATTGGTCATCTATGGTCAAGCGTATGGTTGGGCGGGCACCGACCACAAGCGCCGCGATATTATGATCGCCCTCTTGTGGGGCACGCCGATTGCGCTCGCCTTTGGTTTTCTCGCCGCGGTGGGTTCCACATTAACGACCTTTATCATCGCTGCAATCGGCTCGTGGTTTGGCGGCTGGGTGGATGCTCTCATCCAACGGCTCACGGAAATCAACTCGGTGTTGCCCACCTTGCCCATCCTGATTCTGGTGGGGACTTTTTACACACGGAATATTTGGGCGATTCTGGGCGTTGTGATTTTGCTGGGCATCTTTAGTCTCTCGATCAAATCGTACCGCTCTATGTTTTTGCAAGTCAAAGAGATGCCCTATATCGAAGCCGCACACGCGTACGGTGCCAGCAACCTGCGCATTGTCTTTCAATATATGATGCCCAAAATCGCACCGGTGCTCATTCCATCCTTTGTTACACTCATTCCAACGTTTGTGTTTCTCGAAGCCTCGCTCGCCGTGTTGGGCTTGGGCGATCCGCTCTTGCCCACGTGGGGCAAAGTGCTCAACGATGCGTACGCAAACGGTGCACTCTATAAGGGGTACTATTACTGGGTGATTGAGCCGGCGGTCTTGTTAATGTTGGCAGGTCTAGGTTTTGCGACTATCGGCTTTGCGCTGGATCGGATCTTTAATCCACGATTGCGGGAGATGTAAGGATGGGGAATGGTCTCTTAACCGTCGAGAAACTGCGTCTTCATTTCCGTTCCTCCAAAGGGGTCGTCCAAGCGGTTGATGATGTAAGTTTCGAACTCAAGCGCAACGAGGCGATGGTCTTTTTAGGCGAATCAGGGTGTGGCAAGACCTCGCTTGCCAAAGCCATCCTGCGGATGCTCCCGCGCAATGTCAAGGAATATTCTGGCAAAGTGTTGCTCAATGGCACCGACATTATGCAATTGGACGATGAACAATTTCGACAACAAGTGCGTTGGGTCAAGATGTCTATGGTGCCCCAAGCAGCAATGAATTCGCTCAACCCGGTGATCCGGATCGGTGAACAAGTGGCAGAACCGACCGTGGCACATTACGGTTTGAAAAAAGAGGCATGGAATCAAGCGCGCGATGTGCTTCAGCGCGTTGGGGTGCCGCTCGATTTTATGAACCGCTATGCGTTTGAACTCAGCGGTGGAATGCGCCAACGCGTTGCCATTGCGATGGCGTTGGTTACGAGTCCAGATGTGATCATCTTGGACGAACCGACCTCCGCGCTCGATGTGCTAACGCAAGCCAATATTATGAACGTCCTCAAACGCATCAAGCAAGAAACCGAAACTAGTTTTATTCTCATCACCCACGATATTTCCACGTCCAGTGAGTTGGCAAACCGCGTTGCCGGGATGTACGCTGGTCAGATTGTTGAATTGAGTGACGCCGAACGATTCTTTACCGCGCCGCTGCATCCCTATTCGCAGAAATTGATGGCGAGTGTGCCCACGCTTCGACAGACGAAAAAACTAGAGTTTATTCCCGGGCAACCTCCCAGTCTGATCAATCCGCCCACCGGGTGCCGTTTTGCGCCACGGTGCCCGGTGAAATTTGAAAAGTGTACCGAAGAACCGCCGCTGTTTGATCTGCACGATGGACGGTTCGTCAAATGTTGGTTGTACGGAAAATAAGGTAGGGAGATTCAAGGATGGAGACCGCTGTGGCGCAATCGAATAACCGAACCTTGCTCTCGGTGCAAGACTTGCATACGTGGTTTGAATTACGACGCTGGGGTTTTGGTCGCGCTGGCTTTGTCCGCGCCGTGGATGGTGTCAGTTTCGATCTGGGTCAAGGCGAAGCCGTAGCATTTGTGGGCGAAAGTGGTTGTGGCAAGACCACCTTGGCAAAAACGATTCTGGGATTGTACAAGCCCACCAAAGGCACCGTGATCTTTGAAGGCAAACACATCGAAGAGTTTAAACCGCAGGATATGCGGTGGTATCGTTCGCAGGTGGGTTATGTGCAACAAGACCCGTACGGCGCGTTGCCTCCCTTTATGAACGTGCATCGGATTCTGGAGGAACCGTTGCTCATCAACGGTGTCAAAGACGCGGCGGAACGCGAGAAACGCATCCGCGACGTCTTGACCGAAGTCAAGATGACTCCGGTCGAAGATTTTCTCAACAAGTTTCCGCATATGCTGAGCGGCGGACAACAACAACGCGTTGTCGTGGCGCGCGCGATGATCTTGCACCCCAAGATGATCGTGGCGGATGAGCCGGTCTCGATGCTCGATGCATCGGTGCGCGTGGAAATCTTGATGCTCTTGCGCGCTTTGCAACAAGAGCATCATCTCGCGGTCAGTTACATCACCCACGATCTTTCGACGGTGCGCTATTTCTCGGAACGCATCTTTGTGATGTACGCCGCCAAAATCGTCGAAAAGGCACCGGTGGATGATTTGTTGCGGCATCCGATGCATCCGTACACGCAGGCACTCTTGACCGCGATCCCTGATCCCGATGCCAAGAACGCCATAACCTTCAAAGAAGTGCCGCCGGGCGAACCGCCGAGTTTGGTCAACCCGCCCGCCGGTTGCCGTTTTCATCCGCGTTGTTCACAAATGATCAAAGGTTTGTGCGATATCCAAGCACCACCCGAATTTGAACCCGAGCCCAAGCATTATACGTTGTGTTGGCTCTATTCGCCGGAGTATCTCGCCAAAACCAACGTGGTTCAGCCGGCATGAAAGAAACGATGAACCGTTTCAGTCCGCGTCAATTGATGTGTTTCGGTTTCGTCTTGTTACTCATCGGTGTGATCTTGCCGTTTGTGATGGTCTTGCGTCTCATCGAGCCCACCCTACTGCTCAACTTTATCGCTTATTTTTCGTCGTTGTTTGGTTTGCTCATTGGATTGTACGGCGTGGTGCTTTACGGCATATCTCGCCGGCACGATCATAACGATTAACGCACTTGGCCTGTGGGGCTAGGAGCAACAAAAACTATGCCCGACCTTTGGTCGGGCAGTTCTTATGTTGGAGTGCCAATGAAACACGGGTTTGTATTCATCGGATTGATTTTCCTAGTTGCGTTACAGGGAGCGTGCGCTTCGCGTCCAACACCGCCAGTGGATTTAACACCTGAACCCACCCACACCGCCATCATCATCTTGGCAACTGCCACGCCCGCCCAACCGAGGGCAACACCAACCTCGTCTTCACGGCGGGGCGGCGAGTTCAAACAAGCCGTGGCGCAAGATGCCAAAAGTTTTCACGTCTATCAAACAACCGATGCTACCTCGCGGCTGTACCAAGAGTTAGTCTATGCCAGCGGCTTGACGTTGCGCGATCCGAAAACCTTGCAACCGATTCCAGGAATGGCAGAATCGTGGAAGGTGTCTGACGATGGACGCACGTACACCTTTACTTTGCGCCAAGATTTGAAATGGAGCGATGGCACGCCGCTCACCGCGTACGATTTCGAGTGGACGTACAGTATGGCGAGCAATCCGGAAAATCTTTATCCCTATCTGGATACTTTCCGCGAGATTGCGTCCTATCGCGCCAAAGACGATTACACGCTGGAAATTGTTTTGCGCGAAGCGATCTGCACTGGCTTGCAAGTCGTAGATTCGATCACGCCATTGCCGCAACACGTGTGGAGCAAGTACAGTTGGAACGACCCGGCAAAGAATCCGGAAATTCAAAATCCCACCGTCGTTTCAGGTCCGTACAAACTTAAAGAGTGGAAGCCGGGGAATTCTGTAACTTTTGTCCGCAACGATCTTTATTATCGCGGCGCACCCAATTTCGATTCGTACACCATCCGCATTGCCGCAAATCCGGCGACCCAACTCCAATGGCTCAAGTCCGGTGAAGTGGATACTGCGCCGGTTAGCATCGCCGATTTCGCGGAGGCAAAAAAATCGGCGAATCTCCGTTCGTATCAATGGGAGACCGAGATGCCGGAATGGGAGTTTATCGGCTTGAATTTGCGCCGCGCATTTCTCAAAGATGTAGAAGTGCGTCGCGCGTTGGCGTACGCTATCCCCCGTCAAACAATCGCCGAGCAAGTTTTTCAAGGACTTGCCAAACCGCTCTTTTCAAACATCGCGCCGAGCAGTTGGGCATTCAATCCCAATGTGCCTCGGTACGATTACGACATCGAGACCGCCAAGGCGACCTTGCTCAATGCTGGCTACAAATTCGATGCGAATAATCGGTTGCTAGGCAAAGATGGCAAACCGGTGCCGCGTTTGAAAATCTTTTACAATTTGACGAATGATCGGCGCAAGCAAATTGCGATGATAGCGCAGACCGAGTTCAAAAAGTTAGGCATTGATTCCGAAGTGATTGGGATGGATTTTGAACCATACCTCGATTATCTCAAAAAAGAACCCTACGATTACGATTTGTATGTTCTCGGTTGGCGCACCATGCTCGATCCGTACTATGGCTACCAAGTGTGGAGTGAAGCCAGCATTCCAGCATTGAACACGGGGGCGTACGTCAATCGGGAGGTGGAAAAGTTGTACACCCAAGCGAATCATCCGCCGTGTGAGGTGGACGCGCGCAAAAGAACGTTTGCCCAGATTCAGCAAATCCTTGCCAACGATGTCCCGTACATCTTTTTGGTGTATCGTACCGATTACGCTTTTATCAATCAACGCATTGTCCCAAACGAGCCGACCCAACTAGGGATCACGTATGCGCCGGAACAATGGTATGTTGTAAAATAAATCAATGGGGCGCCCTTGAACAGGTCGCCCCGTTTTTATTGGCTGGCGTATTGCAATGGCTAGTAGTGCACCAACATAAAAGTGCGTGGTGAAAACTCGATTTTTAGCCACGTCTGTTCACGTCTTCCCATCAGTCTGGTATGCAACTATTTCATGTTGTTGCACTAGTTGATCCAGATAGGCTCTTGTCCTCCACACGCAAGAGGTACGCCTTGAACAACGGCATCACACAAAACTCTCAGAATTCCCCCAGCATAGCCACAACAGCGCCGGGGCGGATGGAGACGTTGCTTTTTCGCGTGAGAAAGGTAGTACCTATCCAATGAAATCGTTGAAAAGCCAAGATTTCTTTCATCCACGAAGGGCACCAAGGTCACGAAGGAAGAATAAATCTTCGTGTCCTTCGTGGCTTAATTCCGGTGTTGTTTCGGCGCGTCCGAGTTGGGATAAATTTGTACCTTGCCGTACGTTGGTATGGGTACTAAAGGGTTGACACAAACTCGCTGAGGGCGCGGTTGACGGCGAAGGGCTGCTCGAGCATTACGGAATGGCCGGCTCCCTCAATCACCACGAGCTGCGCCTTCGGGATGTGCGCCGCCAAGAATTCGGCGTACTTGACCGGTGTCATTTGATCTTCTTTGCCGCACACTACCAGCGTGGGCGCGCGAATCTCGCCGAGACGCGTCATCAGATCGAATGCGTTGCAGGCGCTAAAATCGCCGTGCGTAACGCTTGCCGGACAGGCGCGGAATTCGGTCAAGGCACGTTCGCGCATTGAGGCGTCTAACGGCGTGGCGTACGAATAGTTCACCACCTGTTCAGCAATGGTGTCAAAATCGTTGAGGATGCCTTCAAGGATCGCTGGCAAGACACGCAGGCGCGCGCCGGTGCCTATCAGGCCCAACCCAGCTACGCGTTCGGGATGAGCAAGGGCAAGGGTTTGTGCAATGGCACCGCCCATCGAATGCCCAACGATAATCGCACGCTCGATATTCAACGCATCGAGCAAACCCAATACCACATCGCGATAACCTTCAATCGTGTTGCGACCGGGGGGAGCGGAACGGCCGTGCCCTGGCAAATCGAGGGCGATGACGCGAGTGATTTCGCTGAGCGCGCGCCGTTGGAATCCCCAGACCAGATGACTCCCGGCTGCACCGTGGACAAAAATCAGCGGTGTGCCGGTTGAACCGGCGTCAACGTAGAAAATTTTTTGACTCGCGATGGTTGCAAACGACATAGCGACTCCTTAGGGTGCCAAGTTAGGATTAGCGTATCACATCGTTGGGAATTTCGCAAATTCATCTTGGAATTGCTAGACAAATTATCTGACTTGATATACAATCCTTGGCAACGCCAGAAGGAGGCGCAGAATGGTACGCATTAAATTCACGGCAATCACAATGATCTGAGCACGGACAAGGGATGCCGGTTTGAATTTTTGTGTGATCGGTGCGGCAATGGTTATCAAAGTACGTTTTAAGGATCGGCAACGGGGTAAGTGGCGCACCGTAACAACAAGTCTGTGGTCTGTTTTCTATCGTCTGATTTCTTGGAGAAGAGCATGTCTGATTTGACCCACCTCTATGACCAAATCCGCGTATGCCAGAAATGTGAACTTGCCAAGGGCCGTACCAACGCCGTCCCGGGCGAAGGTCCCGAACATGCCGAAATTATGATGATTGGTGAGGCGCCGGGCTTTCACGAAGATCGCCAAGGACGGCCGTTTGTCGGGGCGGCGGGCAACTTGCTCGATGAATTGCTCGCAGCGATCAACCTCAAGCGCGAGCAAATTTATATTTGCAACGTACTGAAATGCCGTCCGCCGCAAAATCGCGATCCTTTGCCGGAAGAAATCGAAGCGTGCAAGTTCTATCTTGATCAACAGATTGCACTGGTTCGGCCCAAGATCATTATCACCATCAGCCGCTTTGCGATGGCGCGCTGGTTTGCCGATAAGAAGATTTCCGATATTCACGGCAAGCCCAAACGATTTGGCAATCTGGTCGTCTTGCCCATGTATCATCCGGCGGCGGCGTTGCACCAACCCAGTTTGCGCCGCGTGTTGGAAGAGGATTTCAAAAAAATCCCGGCGATTCTCAAGGAGATCGAACATCTGGTTGAAGAGGCGGTACCGGCAAAGAAGGAGAAACCGCCAGAGCAGTTGAGTTTGTTTTAAGCAGAGCCACGTCGAAAAAAATCCGGGCTGGACGCCCGGATTTTATTGACCCGCTTGACATTTAGGTGAGTTGGTGGTTTAATACTTGCAAATTGGTATAGACCAATTTACACATCGGATTATGACTCCAGCTCGCTGGCACGTTCCACGTTTGAAACGCTCAGTCTCGGAGCCGCTTTATCTTCAGATTGCGGCGCACTTGGAAGGACAGATTGCATCTCAAGCGCTGGCGGTTGGTTCGCGGTTGCCTCCCGAACGCGAATTGAGTCGAATCTTGCGTGTGAATCGGATGACGTTGCGCCAAGCCCTGCAGACGCTTGAAGCCAAAGGCTTGCTGGAACGCCGGCGCGGCGCCGGCACATTTGTGGCTGAACCGATCATCGAACGGCACGCCGGCGCATTGACCTCGTTTACAGCGGTGATTCAACGTCGCGGATTCAAACCTGGCGCGCAGATCATCAAATTGGAGAAACATCCCATTGGTTCTGTGTTTGCCGGCACTCTGCACCTGCGCGCCACAGCGCTCGTCTATGAGATTCAGCGCTTGCGTTTGATTGACGACGAGCCGGTGATGTTGGAACGTTATCTCATTCCGGTTGCCCGGTTTCCCGGTTTGGAACACCACGACCTTGAGCACCGTTCGATGTACGAGGTCATGGCACACGAGTATGGAATAAAAGTCTATCAAGCGCGGCAAAGTCTGACGCCGGTCGTTGCCGATCAATACGCCGCCAAGTGGCTCCACGTCAAACGGGGTGCGCCCTTGATGCAAGAACAACGGGTCTCGTTCGATCAACAAGATTGCCCCGTCGAATACGGTTGCGATTTGTATCGCGGTGATCGTTTTCGGTTTGTCACCGAACGTGCCCCGACAGAATTCTAGCGGAGTATCCATGCAACTCGCCGAACTTTTGACGCATGATCAAGTCCTCCAGATCCATGACGCATCGCTCCACATCCTTGAAGACGTTGGATTGTTGGTGCGCAATGACAAAGCCAAAGCAATCTTCAAGCAACATGGTTGTCGGTTGGACGCCGAAACCGAAATTGTAAAATTTCCGCGTGCGATGGTCGAAGAATATCGCAAAGCGTTCCCTCCGAAATTCACTTTTTATGCACGCGACCCTCAGTACGATAAAACGTTGCCTGATGATCGGCCCGTGATTATCACCGGCTCGTCTGCGCCCAATCTACTTGATCCGGTAACCGGCAAAGAACGGCGTGCCTTCTCGGACGATATTGCACGCATCGCGCGCGTGATCCACGAACTCCCCGGCTATGATGTCTTTTCGATTTCCACGCTCGCCGAGGATGCGCCGCTGGATCGCTTTACTGTTACACGCCTATATCCGACCGTGAAAAACTGTTTAAAGCCGATTCGCGTCAGTTCGACGAATCCGCGCGATGCGCAACAAATTATGCAACTTGCGATTGCGATAGTTGGGAGGGAGGCGGCTTACCGCGAGCGACCGTTCATCACGCAACACTATTGCCCCATCGTCTCGCCGCTCACGTTCGATTTTGATTCGACTGAAATGCTGATCTATTTCACGGAGCAAGGGTTGCCGTCGTACGGGACGGTGGTGCCGAACGGTGGCATGTCTGCGCCGCTTACCTTGCTGGGTACGCTCACGCAAGGCAACGCGGAATTTCTGGCGTGGGCAACGCTGATGCAAATGATCAAACCCGGCACGCCGTTCGTGTACTCGTACTTGCCCACCATCGCCGATATGCGACGTGGCGCGTACTCCCCCGGCGCAATTGAATGCGGTATGCTTTCGATGGGCATGACGCAGATGGCACGCTTTTACAACGTGCCGAGCGGGGGCTATATCGGTTTGACCAATTCCAAGGTCAATGACGCGCAAGCCGGCTATGAAACCGGCATGTCCACCGTCGCCTGTCTGTTGGCGGGCACCGATATGTTCAATATGGGCGGCTTGCTCGATGCGTTGATGTGTTTCGATTTTGCCAAAGCCGCGATTGACAATGAAATTGCATTGATGCTCAAGCGGATTCAACGCGGGTACGAATTTAACGAAGAAAACTTGGCGCTGGATGATATTCGCGAGACCGGACCCGGCGGAATGTTCATTGATCGCCCACGCACGTACGAGTTGATGAAGCACACCATGTTGCTCACCGAAATTGCGGATCGCGATGCGCGCAATCGCTGGGAAAAACAAGGCGCGTTGGACGCCCAAGCGCGTGCGATGAAAAAGGTGCGCGAGATTTTGACGGTTGATCATCCCTCATTTATTTCGCCGGAGCAAGATGCGCGCATTCGTGCGATCTTTCCAGATTTACCCGCCGGTGAATGCGTACCCCCCAAAGAGTGGTTCAAGCGGTAAGGAGGGTGCAGGGTGTTCGGTGTTCAGTGTTCAGTATTCGGTAATGATGAGGAGATACAATGTCGCAAGAGACTCTGCTTAAAGAGATTTACGATAACACAATTTTAGGCAAAGCGGCGGAAGTGAAAGCGCTGATCGAAAAAGGGTTAGCGGAGCACATTGATCCGCTCGACTTGCTCTATAAAGCATTGTTGCCGGCTCTGCAAGAAGTAGGGCGTCGTTTTGAAATTGGCGAGTTTTTTGTGCCAGAGATGCTAATGTCGGCAAAAGCCATGCAAGGCGCGCTTGTGCTCTTGCGTCCCCTGCTTGCCGCCAAAGGAAGCACATCGTTGGGCAAGGTAGTGATGGGCACGGTCAAAGGCGATGTGCACGATATCGGCAAGAACCTGTGCAACATTATGCTGGAAGGCGCGGGCTTTGAAGTCATTGACCTAGGAGTCAACACGCCGCCAGAAAAATTTGTCGAAGCCGTTCAAAAACATCAACCGCAAATCGTTGGTTTTTCCGCCTTCCTCACCACGACGATGCCTATGTTCAAAACGAATATCGAAGCGTTGAAAAAAGCCGGCTTGCGCGACAAGGTTTTTGTGATGGTGGGGGGCGCGCCGGTCACGGCACAGTACGCCGAAATGGTCGGCGCCGATTATTATGGACCCGATGCGAGCGCGACGGCGCGCAAAGCCAAAGAGGTGGTGGGCGCAAGCGATGCAGCGCCTAGCGGCGCGTTAGCCGATGCGGTGAACGCGGTGGAAAAACTGATGAGTGTGGCAGAACCAGAAGAGAAAAACCTATAATGGCAGACGAATGGTTAGACGTACTGGATAACAATCATCGCGTCATCGGTCAAGCCTTGCGCTCGGAGGTGCATCAACATGGCTGGCGACATCGTGGGGTAGATGTGTTCCTCTTCACCCCCGAGGGCAAGTTGTTGGTGCAAACCCGCAGTGCGACCCGAGCAACGTTTCCCTCCGCCCTCGATTGTTCGGTGGCGGAGCATGTGCGCGCCGGCGAAGATTTTTTGCAAGCCGCGTTGCGCGGCATGCAAGAGGAAATCGGCATCGAAGGCGTTGCACTTGAACCGATTTTGGATTTCAGCCACAGCAACCGCCCCACTGATCACGAGACCGGGCGGTTGTTTCAAGGCATCGTTAATCCCGCGCGCGTGCATTTCGATCCAGTCGAAGTGGCAGGTGTGAATTACTATACCTTGGCGGAACTGGACGCGCTGATCGCAGAAGGCAAGACCAAATTTAGTGGTTGGTTTGAGCAATTGCTTTTGTGGTATCTGGGCAAACCGCATGGCTTGGAAATATTGAGGGTCTATTAAAGAGAACAATTTTCTTCTGTGTGGTTCTGTGGTAACCGGTAAAATGCAAATTCTCAAACCTGGGCGCCTCACCCAAGCGCTAGAAAAAATCTTGACACCGCCGGAAAAAATTAGCAAGGAAATCATTTTTGATTGCCGGATGTGCGGGCAATGTATTTTGCATTCCACCGGGCTGACCTGTCCAATGCGTTGTCCTAAAAACCTGCGCAATGGTCCCTGTGGTGGTGTGCGTCCCGATGGCAACTGCGAGGTGTTCCCGGACAAACCGTGCGTGTGGGTGCTAGCGATTGAACGTGCGCAACGATTGCCACTCTGGCGCAATCATATTGTTTATCTGCAACCGCCGGTCAATTGGCAATTGCAGGGTACATCATCGTGGATCAATTTGTTGACCGGTCAAGATCGAGTTCATCCCAAAGGTTGGAATAGCGACACGCATGCCGCTTGATCGCCCAATGTGTACCGGCAGTCGGCTGGAACGGGTCTTGCGCGCCGGCTTGTTTGCCGTAACGGCTGAACTGAACCCACCCGATAGTTCTGACCCGCAAGACGTGTACGACGCGGCGATTGTCTTGTCCGAAGTCGCGGATGCCATCAACGCCACCGATGCGTCCGGGGCGAACGTGCATATGTCCTCGCTGGGATTGTGCGCGGTGCTGTTACGTGCGGGGTACGAAGTGGTGATGCAAATGTCGTGTCGTGATCGCAATCGGATTGCGTTACAAGGCGATCTGTTGGGCGCGGTCGCGTTAGGGGTGCAAAATGTCTTGTGCCTTACCGGGGATGACGTTACCGCCGGCGATCAACCGGAAGCCAAGCGCGTCTTTGATTTCGATTCGATGCATCTGCTCCGCACCGCCAAGATTATGCGCGATCAAGGAGTCTTGCTGAGTGGGCGCAAGATTACCAAGCCCCCTAAACTTTTTCTAGGCGCTGCAGAGAATCCGTTTGCGCCACCAACGGATTGGCGCCCCTATCGTTTGGCGAAAAAAGTGGAGGCGGGTGCCGATTTTATCCAGACGCAATATGTGTTCGATGTTCCGATGTTCCGCGATTTTATGACGCGTGTCTGTGATTTGGGATTACACGAGCGAGCATACATCCTTGCTGGGGTGGGCCCGCTGCGATCACCCAAGGCAGCAGAGTATATGCGGCGGCGCGTGCCCGGGGTCGTTATCCCCGATGCACTCATCGAACGGATGACCAAGACGCCGCGCGAACGATGGCAGGAGGAAGGGATGAACATTTGTGTTGAGATTATTCAACAAGTGCGCGAGATTCCCGGGGTTGCCGGGGTGCACGTGATGGCGTATCGGCAAGAACATATGGTTGCGGAAATCATTCATCGGGCTAGACTTTTTCCGCGTGTGTTGCCCCAGACGCCCACCGCTGGGCGCGCACTGGCTTGATCCCATCTTGACACGAATGCGGTAGAAGAGTACACTTTGTCGCAGTTGTTGCCCCTTCCAATTCCCCACGATTTTGTGATGGCGTCGCGATGAAGTGGTCAGTGGATTTGCCCAAGGAGTATTTTGCGAATATTCGCTCAGCGATGGTTGGGCGTGGTTTCGCCGCGCGCGCAATGGTTGGGCAAAAGATTGTGGCGTTGATTTTTTGAGGTAGACGCTTTTTTCGGACTACCTTTTGTATTTTCCGCAAGGAGGTGATTCCCCAGCGATCCAAGATCAGACCATCGTTAATTCTGTTGCCGTTCAAATGGTATCTCATTCCTTAGGAGGAGAAGAATGAAAAATCGCGTTGTGGTGCTTTTGGCGCTCGTGCTTTTGCTGGGGGCAATCGCTGCGTGCGCCCCTGCTCCAACCCCCGTCCCTACGGCTGCACCGCCCACGGCGGCTCCCAAGGCAACGGATGTCCCCAAGCCCGTTGACCCCAGCGCCGCTGTAATGGCAAAGTTGTACGAAGAAGCCAAGAAAGAAGGCGCGCTTTCCACGATTGCCTTGCCCGATGACTGGTTGAACTATGGCGAGATCAAAAAAGTCTTCTTTGCCAAGTTCCCGGGCCTCAAGTACACCGACCTAGACCCCCAAGCCGGCTCGCAAGATGAAATCAATGCGGTCAAAGCCAACAAAGACAACAAAGGACCGCAGAATCCTGACGTGTTGGACGTTGGCTTTGCCTTCGCCCCCACGCTCAAAGACGAGGGCTTGTGCTTGCCGTACAAAGTGGCTACCTGGGACACCATTCCCAATGATTTGAAAGACCCGGATGGTTGCTGGTACGGCGACTATTACGGTGTGATGTCGTTTGCGGTGAACAAAGCCATCATCAAGAATCCGCCGCAGGATTGGGCAGATTTGCTCAAACCGGAGTACAAGAATAGCATTGCCATCGCGGGTGATCCATTGTCGTCCAATCAAGCCCAACAGACAGTTTACGCCGCTGCCCTTGCCAATGGTGGCAATCATGAAAACGTTACCCCAGGTCTCAACTTTTTTGCCCAACTGGCCAAGTCCGGTAATTTGGTCCCGGTCATCGGCGATCAATCCAAACTTGCCAAAGGCGAAACGCCTATTCTGATTACCTGGGACTATTTGGCGCTGGGTTACAAAGATGTCCTCAAGGGCAATCCCGAGATTGAGGTCATCGTGCCCAAATCGTTCGTCTTTGGTGGCGTGTACATCCAAGCGATCAACAAATATTCACCGCGCCCGAATGCCGCAAAACTTTGGATGGAATTTCTCTACTCGGACGAAGGTCAGTTGCTCTGGCTCAAGGGCTATGGGCATCCCATTCGCTACAATGATCTGGTCAAACGGAATGTGATTCCCGCCGATCTTGCCGCGAAACTCCCGCCCGCCGAATTATATGCCAAAGCCTTCTTCCCCACCGGTGCCCAGGTGAGCGCCGCGCGTAAAGCCGTGGGCGAAAACTGGGAAAAGGTTGTGGGTACCAAGATCGCCAAGTAACGTTCGTGAGGTTTCCTCCTCTCCCGTTTTGGAGAGGAGGAAACCCAACTCAGGCGAGCCGAAACAACACCGGCATTGATCCACGAAGGACACGAAGGTCCACAAAGATTTCTCTGTTCCTTCGTGACCTTGGTGCCCTTCGTGGCTGAAAAAATCTTGGCTTTTTGTGCAACGATTTCATTGGATAGGTACTAGGAAGAGGAGCGTATGCAGACGACTTTATCGCGAGTTCGGACCTGGAATTGGGCTTGGCTTGGCGTGGTTCCCTTTTTTGCTTTTGCATTCTTTTTTCTCATCCTGCCAGCCGGTACGCTTTTGATCGGCAGTGTGCAAGACAAAGAAGGCAACTTTACGCTGGACAATTTTCGCAATATATTTCAAGGTATCTCGTTCACCATTCGGGCGGTCCCTTCCGAGGTGAATCTTCTGGGTTTAACGATTCCACTCCCCTTGACCATTGATTTTCAATCCAACTCGATTATCAGTGCCTACATCTTGAGTATTCAGTTGAGCGTCGCCACCGCGCTCATTGGTGGCATCCTAGGATTTCTCCTTGCCTACGCCGTAGTACTGGGCGGGTTGCCACGCTTTGCGCGTTCGGCGCTGCTCACCTTTTCCGGCGTTGCCTCATACTTTTCCGGCGTCCCCCTTGCCTTTGCCTTTATCGCCACGCTGGGACGGTTAGGATTTGTCACCACCCTCATTCGTAACACCTTTGGTTTCGATCTCTATCAGAGCGGTTTCTCCGTCCTAAGTCTCACCGGTCTGATCCTGACTTATACCTATTTTCAATTTCCCTTGATGGTGCTGATCATCACGCCCGCGCTCGATGGCCTCAAGCGCGAATGGCGCGAAGCCGCCGAAAATCTAGGCGCGAGCAACGCCCAGTATTGGCGCCACGTGGCGTTTCCGATTCTCTTGCCCTCGCTCCTCGGCACGATGATTCTCTTGTTCAGCAACGCCTTTGGGGCGGTCGCCACGCCCTTCGCCCTGACCGGTGGCAATTTTCAATTGGCGACGATTCTCATCTTCCGCCAAATTCGCGGCGAGGTGTTGCAGGACCCAGGGTTGGGCTACGCCGTCGCTTTAGGTATGGTTTTTGTGATGGCACTCTCACTCACCTTGTATTACTGGCTCCAGCGTCGGAGTGAACGCTGGTTAAGGCGCTAGGAGGAGCCCCATGAAAAAAATTCCCATTGTCTCTTGGTTGATCCTCCTGATTGGTTTTTTGTATTTCTTTGTCCCATTGATTGGTACACTCGATTTTTCCTTGCGCTTGGTCAGAGACCAAATTACGCTGCAAGCGTACGTGAACGTGTTAACGTCGCCGCGCTTTCAAAACACCTTTACCTACTCGTTCGCGATGGCATTGTTGACCATCGTTACGGCAATTCTGCTGGTCGCGCCGACGGCTTACTGGGTGCATCTCAAACTCCCGTGGCTGCGGCCCTTCATTGAATTCACTACCATGCTCACCTTTGTGGTGCCAGCGATTGTGTTGGTGTTCGGCTTGATTCGCGTGTACGCGCGGCCTCCGTTATCCATTCTGGAGAGTGATTTGGGGGCAAACTTTTTGCTGGTGATGGCATACACCGCCCTCGCGCTCGCCACGATGTATCGTTCGGTGGATGTGGGCTTGCGCGCGATTGATGTGCGCACCCTCACCGAAGCTGCGCAGAGTTTGGGCGCGGGCTGGGGCACCATTCTCTTCCACGTGATCTTTCCCAACTTGCGTGTTGCACTCTTGAGTGGTGCCTTTGTCACATTTGCGATGGTCATCGGCGAATTTACGATTGCCACATTTCTGGCGCGCCCGGCGTTTGGTCCGTATATGGCAAACGTGGGGCAGACCCGCCCCTACGAATCCACCGCCTTGACGATTATCAGTCTCTCGCTGACGTGGGCGTGTATCGGTGCAATTCAATTGTTGGGACGGGGTGCCCGGGGACCGATGGCGGGCGCCGGGCAATAGTTATAGGCATCAACATTGATTGGAGTGAGTATGGCATTCCTGGAACTCAACAACGTGAGCAAAGTGTTTGGTCAGACAACCGCCGTGCGGGATTTCAATTTGCACGTCGAACGGGGTGAGTTTGTCTCGTTCCTAGGTCCGAGTGGTTGCGGTAAAACTACGACCCTGCGAATGATTGCCGGCTTTGAGTTACCCACGAGCGGCACCATTTTCATCAACGGCAATGACGTAACCTACAAGCCACCCCAAAAGCGCAACACCGGCATGGTGTTTCAAGCCTACGCGCTCTTTCCCAATATGACGGTGGCAGACAACATCGCCTTTGGGATGAAGATTGCGCACAAATCCAAAGCGGAAATCAAAAAGCGCGTGGCGGAGATGCTGGCGATCATCAAGATGGAAGATTTTGGTCATCGTTATCCGTACCAACTTTCGGGCGGACAGCAACAGCGGGTCGCGCTCGCGCGTGCGCTCGCCATTCAGCCCCAGGTTCTTTTGCTCGATGAGCCGCTTTCTGCACTCGACGCCAAGATTCGGGTCTCGCTCCGCCAAGAAATCCGCGCGATTCAACAAAAATTGGGCATCACCACGATCTATGTAACGCACGATCAAGAAGAAGCCCTTTCGATTTCGGATCGCGTGGTGGTAATGAACAATGCCCGAATCGAACAGGTGGGGACGCCGTTTGAGATTTACAATTTTCCCAAGACGGAGTTCACCGCGCAGTTCGTTGGTACGCTTAACTCGCTCACGGCGACGGTGCAAAACGCAGCGGCAGGCGAACTGCGCCTGGCGGGCCAACCGGTGTTCACTGCCCAAGCGATGGATGGGCTGAGGAAGGGAGACAACGTCGCAGTTTCGATTCGGCCCGAACGGATTAGTTTTGCCGCCGATGGCCGTAAAGCGAATACCTTGAACGTCCAAGTGGAAAGTATCACCTTCCTCGGTTCGATTGTGCGGATTCAGGTGAGTGCAGGCGACAATCGTTTGTTGATGGATACCTTTAATAATCCTTTCCTCACGTTACCCAAGATTGGGGAGACCATCGAAGTAACGTTTTCCAAGGAAGCCGTGTTGGTCCTGAAACATTGATCCACTGTGACTACGCCGGTCATTGCGAGCACCGTTCGCCAAGCCTGAGCGAAGGGGACATCGGTACGCTAAAAAGACCTGACCGATTTTCGGTCAGGTCTTTTTAATGAGCCCGATCAACTCATCGGGATGTTCGATGATCACATCCGCGCCGGCGCGCTCCAACGCGCGCCGCATCTGAGCCTTATCGTCTGCCTTCGCCAGACATCCGATGGAGACAAAACGCCGCTCGCGTTTTGCCGTGTTCGCTGCGCGAATATCATCCGGCGTATCGCCCACGTACGCAACCCGCGCCCCGCCGATGTTGCGTGCGCATTCTAGCAATGGAAACGGATGCGGTTTGCTCAAACTGATTTGTGTGCCGGTTTCCTCAAAATATTTCTTCTCCGCCGCATTGACCTCTTCCAATGTCACGATCGTACGAAATAAATTGGCGATCCCTGCCGCGTCGAGCGCCAACAACGCCTGCGCGCGTGGGCGCCCGGTCGCAATGCCCAACCTGACATACTCGCTCAAGGCAACCAGTGTTTCGCGGCGCGGAATGAGTTGCTCGCGATGAATCAAGCCATCGGCGTGAATCCAACGGCGCGGTTCACCATACGCTTGTTGAAACAATGCTTCATCCAGATAGAATTCTTCAAAAATGCGTTTGACCACGTTCGTCGTGCGCACCTCGCCAGCCGCGAACAACAGGTGATCGTTCGTCGTGCCCAAAATTTTTTGGACGGCGGGCAGGCCGCCACCCTGCGCCGCCACCTGTCGTGCGAACGTGGCAAGGTCTTTACGCATTGCAAGTTCGGCGACAGTAGCCACAATATTTTTGCCGACTGTGCCTAGATCATCAACATCGAGCGCCGAATAAGGTTGCGTATCAATCAACGAAAGAAAATATTTGATGAGTGCGGTCGTGAGGTCCCAATCGTTGTTGAAACCACCAGCCAGTTTGAGCGCGGTCACATCGTCACGGGAAACCAGATCGCCGGCAAACGGCGCGAGACCTAACCATCGTTCAAAATAGAATTGCACCGTCGCGCGGGTTGCCGTACGGTACGAGTCGGACACGTCAATGAGGACGCCGTCCATATCAAAGAGGAGGGTATCAAGCGAAAGCATTGTGAAATAAATGGGGCGTTCGCAGATTGGCGAACGCCCCGTTGCGTGTTATTCGACTGGGATTTGTTTGTACACTTTGTCAATGTCAATGCCTTGGCGGCGCCGGTACGCACTAAAGCCAAAGTAGATCAACGCCGCCACAGCATAGTTGGCCACCATAAAGAGCATTGAACTGGGATTGGACCAACCAATGCCGTACGCTTTGTTGGGGTCCCACACCCATTCCACCAAGAGCCAGTCGAGGAAGAAGAGAAAGACCAAGCCGGCGAGCGTCACCAGCGGCATTGCCTCGCCTGCCAGCACCCGGCGTCCCACATAGTACAACACCCACGCTAACACCGCGGCGTTGACCACCGTGAGTACCCACACAAAGGCGACCATGAGCCAGGTCAACGCATCCGCCTCGGCGAGAGAGCCAGTAACCGTCAGCCCGTACTGCACCGAGTTGACTACCAGATAGATCGCGCCGAGTGCAAACAAAACCAGCACAAGCCAGCCCAGCCAGTTCTGCGCTTTGATCTTGGCAATCGGCGAGCCGTCAAAAAGGTCTTTGGAGCGCCACGGGAAAATCGTGCCGGCAATCGTCGTGCCCAGGAACGTTACGGCGATAACGAGTGTTGCATCCAACGCCAAGGTTTGGAACGAAAAGATGTTGTAGGCGTACAAGAACGAAATAATGATCGAAGGAATCGTCATCAGCAGCAACGCGGCGATGGGTGTGCGTGTGCGCGGTTCGACGTAGGTGACCCAGTCGGGGAGCAAACGATCGAACGCGGCGGCAAAGATGACACGCGTTGAACTGAGGAACACCGTTCCCGACCAACCAAACCACCACAAACTGAGCAAGACGAGGACGAAGAGTTGAAGCAAGGGATTGGTGGTCATAAACGCGGCAAATAGACCCGGGTAGGGCCAGAAAGGTAAGGGTGGTGCTTCAGTGGCGAATCCCCATTTGTATGCCCAAAAGGCACCGTTTGCTTTGTTGTAAAAATCCCAACCGATTGTGTTAGCGATCAACGCAAAGAAAATCAACGCCAGCACGGCGGTTACGATAATCGCTGCCGCCATGCCCCAAAAGTTGCGTTTGTAATCATTCGCGCCGCGTACTTCGCCGTACAATGTAGAACCCCAGTTGGGCCACAGATTCCAAAAGACCAGCATCGGAATCAACACAAAACTAGCCATGACGCTAATATCACCCCAAGGTGGCGCAACGGTGCCAGCGGCTTCCCCGGCTTTGAGCGTGGCTTGATACAAATCCCCGGCTTGTACGCCAAACAGTGCGGGAACGAGGCGGTTGAGATTAGCGACAAACGTTTGATTGTTGCCGAGCAAGAGCAAGATGAACGCCAACGCAAGCCCCACCATGCCGCCCCAGAAGCATGCTTTTTGGATGCGCGCGTACCATTTCATTCCCACGCCGATATAGCCGGTGACGAGGAGACACAAAAAGATGCATGCCACTAGCAATCCGTTGGCATCGTTGGTGAACCACAAGGCGAGGTCTTGGGCACCGAGGATGGCGAGGATGGGGGTGAACACTTCATAGGTGAGCATCTGGCCGTAGAGCGGAACCCACAACCAGAGGATAAACCACCACCCGGTAACGGCGAGGATAAAGCCCACACTGCGACCGAGGATGCGGCTTTGCCACACATAGTCGCCGCCGGCGCGCGGCATGACCGAGATGAGACTGGCGTAAACGATGACCTCAAAGATGGTGAACACCGCACTGATGATCACGGCGGGCACCATATGCCCGTTTAACGACCAGCAGTACGAAAAGATGAACAGCCCCAGTGTGATGAGGTTGATGGAAAAGAGCGCGTAAACAAACGCGTCAAAGACTGACCAAGAACGCACGAGCCCGCTTGCTTTGCGGGTGAAAAGAGTTACCTCACTCATTGAAACCCCTTTCTTGATTGTGTCGGCTAATCACGCAACATCCTTGTGGCGATGAGCGCGACGTACTGGAACACGTTTAACCTAGTTCAGTCAGAGGATTGATAGAGGTATGTGGCTTGGGCACCTCCTTTCTTGGCAACCATCCCCAAAGTTCTACCCGGTCGTCATGATATAGTTGGCGATCTTGTCCTTTTTGAGTTCGACGACTACTCCCAACAAGATGCCTTGCTCATACATACTGCCGGCGTTAAAGCACGTGGTGCGTTTGTACTTGCGCATTCCTTTGCCTTCGTGGATGTGTCCATGCAAACCCAGCAACGGTTGATATTTTTCGATGATGTGCAAGGTCGCGCGACTGCCCACCGAGATGAGCGAACGACCTGCGTAGGCGGGGCGCAAATCCTGGGTGAGTTCAGGCGCTTCGTCCAGTCCACTGCCGTACGGTGGCGGATGCAAATTAAAGATCGCGGTCTGCGGATTGCGTACTTGGCTGGCTACCGCTTCAAAACGCGCTTGTAACTTGTCTTCCGATTCTTCACGATGGGTTTGCCACGGCGTTGGATTTGTCCAACCCGAACTGATCATCTCGTGTTGATCATCGAGTTGAATCAACTTGCCTTCGACCAAGCGTACTGTCTTGGACTGTTCGATGACGCGATCAATTTCGAAAATATCGTCGTTGCCCGGGCACACATATGCCTGAATGCCGGTCCCAGCCAGTTTCGTATCGGCATACTCCATCCACCGTTGCGCGGTCTTGATCACTTGTTCGACAAAGAGTTGATCCGAACGCCCCGGCGTATTCGAGATTTCGGCGACTTCGTCCGGCGTGGTGAGGTACGGATAATAACCGCGATTCATAATCGTTTGTACCATCTTGTCCACCTGGTCTTGAGTTTCCAAGATGGTTTCTTGCTCCAGCAACGTTACTTTGTACTTACCGCCCCCTTGCGCAATGATCGGTACAATTGCTTTGCCGGTCATATCTCCGCCGAGGATGAGGGTATCCACCGCGTAAAACTTGGCGGCGTTGATAAATTTTTTCCAGCAAATTTCGGAACCGTGCACGTCAGTTGCAAAAAAGAGTCTCATGATTTCCTTTTCGTTAGCGGATTACTTGAATATTGTATGCCAAGCGTTTGATTTCGGCAATGGGGGCAAGTTCAAGCCCCACGCGCGCCACTTTGAGCGACGCGGCGGCGGTGGCAAAGCGCGCTGCTTGTTCCAGATTCCAGTTTTGCAACATGCTGTAAATGAACGCGGTCGAAAACGTGGCGCCTGCTCCGCAACCATCCACCACTTGAACCTTGGGCGCGAAGGCGCGTACACTTTGTTGAGCATTCACCGCCAAACACCCTTCGCTTGCCAACGTGATGAGCACGGTTTGCGCGCCAGCGTTGAGCAATTTACGTGCCACATTCAGCGGATCGCTGGTATCTTTTTGCGCCGGGTCCATTACGGCTTGGCAAATCGTTGCGCGCGGTACATAGCGTTGCACAATAGCCGGCTCAAGGTGACCATGCTCGACATTGAGAAAGACCGGCACGCCGAGTCGGCGCGCTTCGTCCATCGCGCGCAAAATGTGATCGCCATCGTACCAGTCCACGTACAACATTCGTGCGCCACGCAACAACGAGAGATCGGCGGTATCGAGGGTGGCGAGCACGTGCGGTTCGCGTTGCCAAAAGTACGTGCGCGCGCCGGTGCGATCCGAAACATCTACCTCGTACGGTGTCTGAATGCTTTTGGAGAAACGCACCTTGCCCAGCACGCCCCACGCTTTGAGTTGGCGCGCCAAATGGCGTCCGCGATAATCGTTGCCGACGGCGGTACCAATCAAACCGCTTTGCACGTTCCATTGACGCAAGAGACACGCCACAATCGCCGCATCGTCAAAGATAAACTCGCTCACCGCTTTGATGAGTGTGCCCGTATTATGTTCCGGGAGTTGATCCACAACCAAGATTGCCACCGGCGTCAGCATGCCAAAACAGACGACCTCGGCTCGCGGAGATGTCTTGGTCGAACGCGCATTGCGTTTCACGCGCTGCCTCGCTAAGCGATGAAATACGCGTTGCTCCATGCCGATTGATCGTGGTGATCCACCACTTGGACGCGCAAATATTTTTGCTGGGGATGTAACTTGAACGTGGCTTGGGTGAGTGGGGTGCCGTCCCACGCTTGCGCTGCGTCGGGGCAATGATAAATATCGCCGATCAAATAAATCGAACGGGCAGGCGAGCAATGCACCGTTACTTGATCACCGTCCACCCGTACCTCTTCGATGGTGGGGCCCATCGTCGAATAAAAGTTGCCGCGCCGCAATGCGTCGAATATGGCGGCAGTACTCAATTCTGGCGCGCGCACCATCACCCAGCCGCGCCCGTGATCCGGATAGCGAAAGTGCGAATCATCGGTTGCCAAGCCCAACAAATTTTTTCCACGCCGCAACAACCCATCCCAATGCACCAAGGAATGCCCTTTGTTGATCTCGAGCCAACAACCGGTGTTGAAAATTTCAATGCCGATGTGTCCGTGCAACGGGAGCAGATCCTCCAAGGTGTGATCGTGCCAGTACGGATGCGCGATGAAACACACTCCCCCGACGGCATTGACCGCATCAATCGTCGTTTGCGGATCGCCGCCATGTTCAATCGGCATCGTGTTCAAACCCAGCGCGATGATGTGATACTCCACCTCGCCGCGGCGCGTGCTGTACTCGACGCTCGGGATGGCAAGCAACGGCGGTTGCGCCACAAAAGCGAATGGATCGGTCAAGCGATTGTGATCGGTGAGCGCGACGAAATCATAACCGTGCTCGGCGTGCCAGTGCAAATTTTCTGCCGGCGTGGGCTTGCCATCCGATTGGGTAGTGTGCGTGTGCAAGTTTCCTTTGAACCATTTGCCGGGTAGATTGAAAGGAGGAAGGGACACCATGAAAAATTCCTTTACCACAGAGGGCACAGAGCTCTCTGTGATGAGACAGTGTTATGCTTTCACTCGTTCGCCTTTGGGATCGAACAATGCCGTCGGTACCACTTGAGCCGGATAGCGTTCGCCGAAAATATCAATTTCGAGTGGCGTCCCCACCTTGGCAAGATCAAGGGGCAGGTACGCCAGCGCAATATTCTTTTTCACCGTGTACCCGTAACCACCACTGCGCACCCGTCCCAGTACGCGATCGCCCGCGTACACGGCTTCGCCGCCGTAGAGCATCAAATATTCTTCGCCCCCCACGACGAGCGTGCACAGTTTTTGCGTGAGATGTTTTTTCGCTTTGAGCAACGCGCGCCGTCCGATGAAATCGCCTTTATCCAAATGAACGCAGAAACCTAGCCCGGCTTCGTACGGATTCTCGAGCATCGTTACGTCCGCGCTATAGTAACGATAGCCCTTTTCCAAACGCAATGAATCGAGCACCTTGTACCCGCCGGCGATGATGCCAAACTCTTGACCAGCATCCCACAACGCATCCCACACTTGGACTGCCCACGCCGGCTCAACGTACAATTCCCAGCCCAGTTCGCCCACGTAGGTTACACGCTTTGCCAGCACACGTGCGCCTTTGAGGTTGAGATACTTGGCAGTCATATACGGGAACGCTTTGTTCGATACATTATCCTTGGTAACCTGTTGCAAAACCTGGCGCGCTTGTGGGCCCCACATTCCAATGCCGACTAACTCATCGGTAATGTCACGCAGTTCGATTTCGCCGTCGCTGGGTTTGAGGTGTGCCTGCATCCACCCCAGATCGCTGTCAATGAAACTTGCGCCGGTGATGACGCGGAAATGATTTTTGCCGAGGCGCGTCACGGTTACGTCGGCAACCACGCCGCCTTTCTCGTTGAGGAATTGCGTGTAGATGACCGAGCCAATCGGGCGATTCATCTCGCTATCGGTGAGACGTTGCATCAACTTGAGTGCGCCGGTTCCTTGGACATCAATCTTGCCAAACGAGGTCATATCAATCAAGCCCACCCGTTCGCGGAACGCCTTGTGCTCTGCGCCCACCGTCTCAAAGAACGGCGGTTTTTTCCAGCCGCCCCATTCGCGCTGATCGGCGCCGGCGCGGCGCCACGGTTGGCCGGGTTGAAAATAATCGGGACGTTCCCAGCCATTCTTTTTGCCAAACACGCATCCCAACTCTTGCAAACGATGGTGCAATGCACTGAGGCGGCGCGGGCGTCCCCATTCGTCTTGATCGAAGGGATAACGCAAGCGATAATAATACTTGTAGCATTCGCGTGCGGCTTCGGCGGCGTGCGAGGGGTCGTGATAGTTCTTGCCAAACCGCCACGCGCGATAAGCGTACACATCCATCGAAGGTTCGCCTTCGATCATCCATTCGGCGAGCGTTTTGCCGATGCCCCCGCCACCGCCAAATCCATTGAGCGAAAGTCCTGCCGCCATCCAGAATCCGCGCACGCCCGGCATCGGACCCAGCAACGGATTGGCGTCCGGCGTCAATGCATCGGGATGGCAAATCAAGCGAACGATCTCGGCATCGGCGACGAAGGGAAAACGTTTGGCGCAACCATGGAGCAGTTGCTCAAACCGTTCCATATCCGGCGGCAACGATTGCGCGGAATGATCCCACGGCACACCATCCACCCAACGCGCCACTGGATTCGGCTCATACCCGCCAAACACCATCCCGCCCGCTTCCGATTTGCCGTACACCAAATAATCGGGGTCGCGGAAACACGGCATCTCTTTGGGCAGTTCATGTCCGGGCACGGCTTTGAGCATCACGTGTTGGTGATCCACCGGCGTGGAGGGCACCCACAACCCCACCATCGCCGCCAGTTGAGGTGCCCAAATGCCGGCGGCGTTCACCACGATTTCGGTGCGAATGTCGCCTTTGGTCGTCTTGACCTTTTTGATTTCACGCTTGGGCGAGAGTTCGATGCCGGTAACGCGTACATCGGTGTAAATCTTGACGCCCAATGCTTTGGCGGCATTGGCGACGGCGTACGTCGCGCCGTGCGGATCAAGATGACCATCGTTGGGCATATACACCGCGCCGTACAAATTTTCTTGGCTGATGGCTGGCATCAAACGATGTGCTTCCGCCGGCGAAATAATCTCGGCGTCCAGACCGATCCCTTTGGCGCGGCTGACACTGCGTTTCAAATCCATCAATTGTTCTTTGCTCGATGCCAAGCGCAAACTGCCGACTGTTTCGAACACGCCCAGTTCATTGTACAACTCGATGCTGTATTTGCGAAAGCGCATCATTGTGGGGGAAACGTTGAACGCGGTTACCAGACCGGCGGCTTGGCACGTCGAGCCGCTCGTGAGTTCGCCTTTTTCGAGCAAGACCACCTCGTTCCAGCCCAGCTTGGCAAGATGATAGGCGACATTCACGCCAGTGATGCCACCTCCGACAATGACGACGCGGGCTTGATCCATCATTCCGATACCTCCAACAATGGGGATTTATTTTTTAGACTCCGCCCCAGCAATCAGCACTTGGACGTTACGCGCTTTCATCTCGGCACGCGCTTGCTTGCTGAATTGCGCATCGGTAACAAGCAAATGGACTTCGTCAATGCGTGCCACCTCAAAGTTCGAGATGACCCCCCATTTGCTTGAATCGGCGACCACGATCACTAAACCGTGCGTGCGTTCGATCATCAGGCGCACCAATTCGGCTTCGGGATTGCTGGGGACGGTGAAACCATACTTGAGACTGATGCCATCGGCGCCGATAAAAGTTTTGTTGGCATTGAGGCGGCGCAAATTTTCAGACGCAAAGTGCCCCACCACGGCATTCGAGCGAGGATAATACGTACCACCGAGTAGAATCAACTCAAAGCCGGCTTCACGCACCTCGAGCGCGGCGCTTAGGTTGTTGGTGACGACCGTGATGTGCTTGCCCGCCGGAATATGCCGAATCACTTCGGTGGTGGTGGTGCCGCTGTTGATAAAGACGGTGTCGCCGGGTTCCATCAATTGGGCGGCTGCCGCACCGATGAGTCGTTTTTCTGCCGGGTGAGCCAGCACACGTGCGGCGTATTCCGGTTCCACTTTCATTTGCTGGCTTAGAATCGCGCCACCGTGGGTGCGTTCCAGAACCCCTTGCTTTTCCAAATACTCCAGGTCGCGCCGGATCGTGGCTTCCGAAACTCCCAAGAGTTTGCACAACGCCGTGTTGCTCAAGACCTGTTCGGCTTTCAAATAAGTGCGGATTTTTTCGTACCGTTGAGCGGGGATCAAGGGTTTGCTCATATGTAATCCTAGTGCAACAACATGAAATACTTGCATACCAGACCGATGGAAAAATGGTTACCAAGACGGCAAAGTTTCCACTACGCCCTTTCATGTTGGTGCACTACTAGTCCCTATCCAATGAAATCGTTGGACAAAAAGCAGAGATTTTTTCATCCACGAAGGGCACCAAGGTCACAAAGGAAGAACAGAGAAATCCTCGTGTCCTTCGTGGATCACTTCCGGTGTGGTTTCGGCGTGTCCGAGTTAGGGTAATCGTCCACCAGCCGGCGCGCGTACGGCCAATTTCACGCCTGTCCTATTATAATCGCTTTTGAGCGAATTTGCAAGATTTTGTCATATCCGTTATAATAGAGCAACCCCAAGGCGTTTGGGTGTTGCAGCGTGCGGTGATACACCGGGCATGCTTTGCCTGAGGTTCACTATGTCTCCTACCCCCATTGGTATAGGCGCGCAAGACCACACCGAGCGCGCCAAATTTGAGAACGAAGTCAAACGAATCATCGAGACCGGCAATCGGGCTGGGGTGTTGTTGCGTTTGCTGGGCTCGCTCGCGTTTCACGAACATTGTCCCCGGCTGGGTTATCTCCAAGCCGAACTGGGTCGCGCCTACACCGATATTGATCTTGCCGCGTATCAAAGCCAAGCCAAAGAAATCAAAGCCTTGATGACCGGCTTGGGCTATGTTGAAAATCGTGAAGTCTCGATGGTCTCCGAAGGAACGCGCGCGATTTTTGAAAATCCGCAAAATCATTTGCACGTGGATATTTTCTACGACAAACTAGATTTCTGCCACGTGATTCGATGGACGGATCGCCTCCAAGTGGATTCCCCTACTATTCCTCTCGCCGAACTTTTGCTCGAAAAGATGCAAATCGTCAAGATCAACGAAAAAGACATTATTGATACGATAATGCTTTTACTCGAACATCCCTTGGGTGATACCGACCACGAGACGATCAACATTGCCTTGATTGCGCGTCTCTGTGCCGCCGATTGGGGATTGTGGCGCACTGTGACGATGAATCTCGACAAGGTGAGAAAACTCGCGCCGGGGTACGCCCAATTGGACGATACGCTCAAAGCCCAGGTGATTCAGCAAGTAGATGCCGCACTCGCGCGGATCGAAGCAGAACCCAAGCCGATGGCGTGGCGTATGCGCGCGCGGGTGGGCGACCGTGTTCAATGGTACAAAGATGTGGATGAGGTCCACTAAGGAGCGGTATGTTGCGTAAACTTGTACGCGATCTGATGCATCCCGGCTTTGTCACGTGCTCGCCGGAGGCAACGTTGGGCCAGGTGGCGGTGATGCTCCATCAACACCATGTCCACGCCCTCGTCGTCGCTGACCGTGATGGTCGCCCCATTGGCATTATTTCCGATTTCGATTTGCTGGCGGGCGAATGGTTAGCCATCAACGATGAAAGCACACGCATCATGCGTAAGCTGACTGCCGGTGAAATGATGTCCACACCCATCGCCACCATTGAAGCCGATGGGCCGGTGCCGGAGGCGGTTCGCCGGATGCGCGCCCAAGAGATGAGTCGTCTCCTCGTTACCGAGCAAGGCAAACCGGTGGGCATGCTTTCGATCTCCGATCTGGTGGCGCACCTTGCCAAGACGGCGCCGCTCAAACGCGAAACGGTTGCCGATGTAATGTCGCGCGGAATTCTAGTGTGTCGAGATACAACGTCGGTGGAAGCAGCGGCACGCGCGATGACGGATGCACGTTATCGTTCCGTCCTGGTGGTGAACGCGCAAGGCAAGCCATTGGGCATTGCGAATGGCTTGGATTTGCTCGTGGCGTGTGAAGACGAGTCGTGTAGCGGTATGCCGGTGGCACAAGTAATGCATCCCGCCTTGACGGTTCATCCCACCGCGAGTCTGCGCGAAGCAGCCAACTTGATGATCCAGCATCACCATCATCGTCTCGTAGTGATTGACCCGGCGCAACCGGAGGCAATGCCGCTGGGGGTGATTTCCTCGTACGATATTGTGGCGGAAATGGCGCACGCAGATTCGGTGTGGCAACAAGGGAAATAAAACCACAGAGAACACCAAGGACACCGAGAGACATTGAGCACAGGATTCAATCCTGTGCTACGACGGATTATTCTCAAGGAGATATCCTCATGGCAGACCTTCCTTCACATGCGCAAGTGGTGATTATTGGCGGTGGCGTGGGCGGATGTAGTATCGCGTATCATCTCACCAAGATGGGTTGGAAAGACGTCGTTTTGCTCGAACGCCACGAATTGACCAGCGGTTCAACGTGGCATTCGGCGGGGTTGGTGGGGACGCTGCGTTCCGATGTCAACCTGACCAAGATGATGAAGTACAGCACCGATCTGTATCGCAAATTGGAAGCCGAAACCGGGCAAAGTACCGGCTGGCGTGAAGTGGGCGGTATTCGTCTGGCGTCATCGCCGGAACGATTGGTGGAACTCAAGCGCCAAGTTGCGCTCGCACGCTCGTTTGGTTTACCGCTCGAACTCATCAGCGCGGACGAAGCGCAAAAAAGGTTTCCGTTGATGAACAAGGAAGGCGTGCTGGGTGCGGTGTACACACCAACCGATGGCAGCATTGACCCCACCGGCTTGACGATGGCGTTAGCCGCTGGCGCCAAATCGCGCGGCGCAAAAATGTTCTTGCACACGCGCGTAACCGGCATCACGGTCAAAGAAGATCGGGTAACCGAAGTAATCACAGATCAAGGCACGATCAAAACCGAAATCGTGGTGAACGCGGCGGGACAATGGGGCGGCGAAATCGGCAAGATGGTTGGCGTGAATCTGCCCGTTGTGCCGATGGCGCACTTGTATGCGATTACGAAACCGGTGGCGGGGCTGGGACGGGGTGTGCCCACGCTGCGCGATCCGGATAATCTGGTGTACTGGCGTGAAGAAGTGGGCGGCTTTATCGCCGGCGGTTACGAACGCGAACCTGCACCGTTTGGACTGGATGGCATTCCAGAAAATTTTGCGTACCAACTCTTGCCCCCGGACTGGGATCGCTTTACACCGCTGTTACAAAACATGGTCAAGCGCGTTCCCGCGACGGAGACCGCCGAGATTCGGCAATTGCTCAACGGGCCGGAAGGATTCACGCCCGATGGCGAATTCTTGCTGGGTCCCACTTCGGTGAAAGGTTTCTGGGTAGCGTGTGCATTTTGCGCACACGGGCTTGCCGGCGCAGGCGGCATCGGCAAGGTGATGGCAGAGTGGATCATCGAAGGAATCCCGGAATGGGATGTGTGGCGCTTGGATGTGCGCCGCTTTGGACCCAACTATGCGAGCCAAAAGTACACGGTGGCGCGCACAATTGAAACGTACGCCAAGTATTACGACATTCATTATCCCAACGAAGAGCGCGAGACCGGTCGTCCCTTGCGCCTTTCGCCGGCGTATTTCCGGCAAAAAGAGTTAGGCGCGGCGTTTGGCGAAAAGTTTGGCTGGGAACGCGTCAATTGGTTCAACTCCAATCTCCAGGCATCCCTCTCTCATCCTTACCAACCGCGCGGCTGGATGGCAAAACATTATTCGCCCGCTATCGAAGTGGAACACCTAGCCACGCGCGAACGCGCCGGCTTGTTTGATGAAACCTCGTTCAACAAAATCGAAATTCATGGCAAGGGTGCGCTCACATTCCTGCAAAGGATGTGCGATAATAACATAGACAAGCCGGTCGGTAGCATTGTGTACACCCAGATGCTCAACCCGCGCGGTGGAATCGAATGTGATTTCACGGTTACGCGCGTGGAAGCAGAGCGCTTTTTGATTATCACCGGTACCGCGTTCGGCGTGCACGATATGTCGTGGATTCGTTTGCATATGCCGGAGGACGGTTCGGTGGTGATGCAGGATGTAACGTCGCAGTACGCGTGCATCGGTTTGTGGGGACCCAAAGCGCGCACGATTCTGCAAAAGGTTACCAAAGCGAATGTGTCGAACGAGGCGTTCCCGTATATGACGATGCAACAGATCGCGGTGGGCGAGGTCCCGGTGCTGGCATTGCGCGTTACGTACGTGGGCGAACTGGGCTGGGAATTTTATTGTCCGATGGAGTACGGCTTGGCGTTGTACGATACGTTGCTCCAAGCCGGCGAACCGGAAGGCATCGCGCCCGCCGGTTATCGTGCCATTGATTCACTGCGCTTGGAGAAAGGGTATCGCTACTGGGGCGCGGACATTTCGCCGGATTACACGCCGTACGAAACCGGGCAAGCGTTCTGCGTGGATCTCAACAAAGGCGATTTCATCGGACGCGAGGCGTTGCTCAAGCGCAAGCAAGAAGGGATCAAGCAAAAGTTGTGTTGTCTATCGCTCGCTGATCCAACCGCCATCGCCATCGGCAAAGAACCCCTTCATCGTGGCGATCAAGTGATTGGTTGGGTTACCTCCGGCGGATATGGGTACTCAGTCAAAAAGAGTATCGCGTACGGTTACTTGCCGGTCGAATATGCCAAGCCGGGCACAGCGTTGGATATTGATTTCTTTGGCGAACGGATCAAGGCGGTGGTGGAACGCGAGCCGTTGTGGGATCCCAAAGGTGAACGCCTTAGAGCATAGTGGCGTATCCTCGACGGGGAATCTGCCAGGATAGGCGACCTCTTTTTCGACAAGTGTTTTGAAATTGGTACGGGCAGTTAGAAACCGTTGTTTAGTGCAATAGGATTATTTTTAAGGGCGTTGCTCATTCGCCTTCGGCGCAGAGAGATGAAAATAAGCGAGTGTCGTAGTACGGCGCTGGATCGCCCGCGCGGTGAATCGCGCGACGACAAACCTATTTTCAGAGGAGTGGCTCATTCGCCGTTGGCGCACCAAAAGTCGAATGAAAATGGACCACGCGTAGGACAAATTTCAAACAAATTTGTCCCACATTTTCAAGGGAGGTCATCTCAATATGACGCAAAGTGTTCTGGAACGACTCGCTGCCGTTCACCCGGATATGGAAATCTGGTGGGATTCATCCCCCCTCGTCTTCCAAGCCTGGGTGAAAAAGATGGTGGATGCGGCACCTGCCAAACAAAAGGACGAATTGGCGGAACAACTCAATCGCATCTACAATGTCAAGGACCCGGTAAAAAGTTTGATTCGCGGTTGTACCACCAACCCGCCGCTTTCCCTCACCGCTGTTAAAAGCGACCCTACCACGTGGAATGAATGGATTGATAACTTGATTCGCTCCAATGGTGGGCTAAATCAGCACGAGTATTTCTGGCTCACCTATCGCGAAGTGATTCGCCGGGGCGCCGAGATGATGATGCCGATCTGGGAAGCCTCGAACGGCAAATATGGCTATATCTCCGGGCAACTCGATCCACGCCTCTTGACCGAGACCGAGAAAATGATCGAGATGGCAAAAGAGATTCGCGCCATTGCGCCGAATGTGATGATCAAAGTCCCTGCCAGCACACAAGGCGTCGAAGTCGTCAAGGTGCTGACCTCAATGGCGATTCCCACGAATGTAACGACCTGCTTTACGCTCCCCCAAATCTGGGCAGTGGCCAACGCGGCGAAAGAAGGGGTTGCGATCGCCGAGAAGAACAAGGTGGATCTGAGCAAATGGCGCGCGGTCATTACGATGATGATCGGTCGCCTCATTGAAAATCCGGTGCTCGATCAGCAAGCGGCACGGCGCGGCATCACGCTTTCGTGGGCGGACAAGCATTGGATCGGCATTTACATCTTCCGCAAAGCCTTCAAACTGCTCAAAGATAACGCGATGCCCAGCAAGATGCTCGCCTGCTCAATGCGAGATGGTCCACTCGTGGGCGGCAAGTATCATTTCTGGGACATTGAAAAAATTGCGGGCGATATTGTGTACACCATGCCGCCTTATGTGCTCGAGCCACTCTTCCAAAAATGCGCGGATCTCCAATTCAAAGAAGAGATTCTCAACGATGATGTTCCGGCAGAAGTCTTGCGCAAAGCCAGCAAGATTCCCTTCATCCTGCAATCATGGGACGAAAACGGAATGGAAATTGATCAATTCAACCTGCATCCCTCAACGATTGCAACCGCCGAAACGTTCGCGCAAGCGTCTGCCGGCTTGGAAGCCTACGTGGGCGAACGGATGGCGGCGCTGGGTGTAAAAAAGTAACCTGCTTTCTCGCTCTCTTCAACGAAGAGAAAGGGAGTGAGGATTAGAGTAACTACTATGACCCCACTACCACCTTATGATGACATTGACCAACTGATTGCCAACACGATTCGGATGTTGGCAATTGATGGTGTGCAACACGCCAAGTCGGGTCATCCCGGCATGCCGCTGGGAACCGCCGATCTCGCCACCGTTTTGTGGTCGCGTTTTCTCAAGGCGAACCCAGCCAATCCACAGTGGCCCAACCGTGATCGGTTCATTCTGTCGGCGGGGCACGGCTCGATGTTGCTCTACGCGCTCCTGCACTTGTGGGGCTATCCAATGTCGCTCGATGAACTCAAACGATTTCGGCAATGGAACAGTCTCACGCCGGGTCATCCGGAACGCGATGTGCATCTTGGCATCGAAACGACCACGGGGCCGCTGGGGCAAGGATTTGGCAACGCCGTCGGCATCGCCTTGGCAGAACGCTGGCTCGCGGCGCGATTCAACAAACCCGGCTTTCCCATTGTGGATCACTATACTTACGTCATCGCTTCTGACGGCGATTTGGAAGAAGGTATCTCGCACGAAACCGCTTCGCTGGCTGGGCATCTGGGTTTGGGCAAGTTGATCGTCTTGTACGATGACAATCACATTTCGATTGATGGTCCCACCGACCTGTCGTTCAGCGAAGATATTCCGCGACGATTCGCAGCGTACGGTTGGCACACCCAAACGATTGATGGTCACGATATGCAAGCGGTTGATGCGGCGATTCGCGCGGCGCAAGCCGAAACGGCGCGCCCATCCTTGATCGCGTGCCGCACGCACATCGGTTACGGTAGCCCCAAGCAAGACACCTCGAAAGCGCACGGCGAACCGTTGGGTGAAGATGCCGTTAAGGCAACCAAAGAATTTTTCAAATGGCAACTCGAACCCAAGTTTTTCATTCCCGATGCCATTCACGCGCGCTTGAATCAAATCCGTGAAATCGGCAAGCAACGCGAGGCGGAATGGAATGCAATGTTGAGCAAGTACTGCGCGCAATATCCGGAACTCGCGGCGCAATGGAACGACTATATCGCCGGGAATTTGCCGGCGGGCTGGGAATCGGCGTTGCCTGTGTTACCCAACGATAAACCGCTCGCGACGCGCGCGGCGTCCGGTGCGGTGTTGGAAGCGCTCTTGCCCAAGATTCCAACGATGCTGGGTGGCTCGGCAGACCTCACGCCCAGCAACAATACCAAGACCAAAGACGCCAAGCCTCTCAAACGCGACGATTTCACCGGCACGTACATCCACTTTGGCGTTCGCGAACACGCGATGGGCGGGATGATGAATGGGTTGGCGTTGCACGGCTTGCGGCCCTACGGCGGCACGTTCCTCGTCTTTTCCGATTATATGCGTCCAACGATTCGCCTGGCCGCGTTTATGGGCTTGCCGGTGATTTACGTGTTCACGCACGATAGCATCGGCTTGGGCGAAGATGGTCCCACGCATCAACCGGTGGAACACATCACTAGTTTACGCGCCATTCCCAACTTGGTTGTGATTCGACCGGCGGATGGCAATGAAACGGTGCAGGCGTGGAAGGTGGCGTTGGAACGCAAGACTGGTCCCACCGCGCTCATTCTAAGCCGGCAAGCGATTCCCTTCGTTACGCCGGTCAAGAACGATCTGGCGCACGGCGCGTACGTTCTTGCGGATGCGGCCCCGCCACGCATCACCCTCATCGCCAGCGGTGCCGAAGTGAGTGTGGCGATGGAGGCGCGCAAGAAACTGGCGGAAGAAGGGATCGGCGCGCGCGTGGTGTCAATGCCCTCGTGGGAATTGTTCGATCAACAAGACGCGACTTATCGCCAGAGCGTACTCTTGCCCGGCGTGCCGCGGCTCGCCATCGAAGCCGGTGTCACGTTGGCGTGGAGCCGCTACGTGGGTGAGCAAGGCAAGGTGATTGGGCTCGATCGGTTTGGCGCGTCTGCGCCATATCAAGTCTTGTTCGAGCAGTTGGGTTTTACACCCGATCACGTCGTCAAGCACGCCAAGGCTATCATCTAATCTTGGTGAATCACGCAAAAAACTCGCGTCATTCGCAGATAAAAAACAAGGAGTTATACAATGGTCAAACCAATCGAAGAGTACTATGTCCCTTGGATCAAACCGCTCAAAATGTACGTGTCGAGCCATATTGATCTGGCGTGGAAGCAACCGGCACTGCATCGCATGATGTCAAACGAAAATCCGATTCCTCCCTCGCCCAAGGTCTTGGAAGCGATTATGAAGTACGCCGCTATGGCAAATCGGTATCCGGATCAAGGTCTCATTTTGCGGAGCAAGATTGCGGAAATGAACGGGCTGGAGGGCCCGGAAAATGTGGTGCTTGCCAACGGCTCGAGCGAAGCGTTCGATCTGATCTATCGGACGTTCTTGCAACCCGGCGAAGAATCTATTCAACATACCCCGTGCTTTGGGATTTACAAACTACGCACCGAAGTGCTGGGCGGCAAACTGGTCTCTGTCCCGATGATCTACAAAGACCAAAAGTTGCTCTACGATGCGGACGGGATTCTCAACGCGATTACAGACAAGACCAAAATCATCACGATTGCCAATCCCAACAATCCCACCGGCAACTTTATGGATGCCAAAGATTTCGTCCGCATCGCCGAAACTGGCATCCCCTTTATCATTGATGAAGCCTACATCGAATATGCCGGCTTGGGCATGTCGCAGGTGGGGCTGACCAAGAAATACAAAAACGTCATCATTACGCGGACATTCTCCAAAGCATACGGGCTTGCCGGCTTGCGTTTTGGTTACATTCTGGCGGATAAAGACGTGGCGATGAAGATCGCCGCGACCCTGTTGCCGTGGAACGTGGGTACGATTGTGATGTGGGCGGCGCTCGCCGCGCTGGAAGACCAAGAATCGTTGGCACAACGCGTCAAGTTCAACAACGAGCAAGTCGCGTACATCGAAGAGATGATGGGCAAGATTCCCGGCGTGGTGGTCTTTCCCTCCCAAGCCAACTATATCTTGTTCGATGCCGGACCAACCGGAAAAAAGACAGCAGACATTTTGGCGTACGCGCAGAGCAAGGGCATCATCCTGCGTGGCGAATCTGCCAAGTACGGCAGTGAGGGTTGGTTCCGCGTAACCATCGGCACCAAGGAAGAGAACGAGTTGTTCATCAAGACGATGTACGAGTATTTTGCCAAATCAAATTAGCCACCGAATTACACGGAAACACACAGAAAAAAATCCTCTGAACTTTTCCGTGTGATTCTGTGTGTTTCTAGTGCACCAACATGAAAGAGTTGCCTACCAGACGGATGGGAAGACGTTGACAGATGTGGCTAAAAATCGAGTTTTCACCACGCACTTGGTGCACTACTAGGGCAGAATGAAAAGACCAGGAATCCTCTTTGATCTTGACGGCACGGTGTATCGCGGCGAGCAGTTGATCCCGGGAGCGCGTGAAACGATCGAGCGGATGCGGGAACGAGCGCATCCGCTTGTCTTTGTAACCAACGCGATTGAAACCGTGGCTGAACACGTGGAGAAACTAGCGCGGCTGGGGATTGCTGTTCAGCCGGACGAAATCATCACTGCCGCACGCGTGCTGGTTCATTTGCTTCGCCAAACGATGCCCAACGCGCGTGTGTTCGCGCTCGCGGATCCGGTGCTCCGCGAACAACTCGCGCTGCATTTTCGCTTGACCGAAAAGCCGGACGAAGTTGATGTGGTCGTTGCCAGTACGGATCGCGAGTTCAACTATCGCAAGTTGACGATTGCGTTTCACGCGTTGCGACGTGGCGCACGCTTTTGGGCGACAAATGCCGATGCCACCTGGCCCCAAGCCGGCGGCGAAATTCCGGATGCCGGGGCGATCATCGGTGCCTTGGAGGGTTGCACCCAGCGCAAGGTAGAGTTGATCACCGGCAAACCTTCGCGCTACATCGTTGAGTTTGCCCTGACACGCTTGGGACGCGCTGCCCACGAGTGCGTTATCGTGGGCGATAGTTTGGCAAGCGATATGGTGATGGGCAAGCAGAGTGGCATGAAAACGATTCTGGTCCTGACCGGCGTTACACGACCAGAACGGTTAGAGGAAGCGCCTATTCAGCCGGATGTCGTTTGTGCCAGCATCGCCGAGATTCCTAGCGAGTTATTCTGAACGATGGCTGGCGAGGGGTAGCGTAATCGTAAAGATCGTTCCTTGGCCCAGGTTACTTTCGACCGTGAGCGTACCTTCTTGACCCTGGATCAATTCTTTGGCAATCGCCAATCCCAAGCCGGTGCCGTCGCCGGTCCGTGACGCATCGCCGCGATAAAAGCGCTCAAAGATGTGCGGCAAGAGATCCGGGGGAATGCCGGGACCGGTATCGCGCACGCTGATCGTTACATGCTGATTTGCGCGCGCTGTCGTTACGCTGATCGTGGCGTGCGCCGGCGTGTGGCGTAACGCATTATCCAGCAAGATGAGCAAGACTTGTTTGAGGGCGTCGCGGTCACCGAGCACAGAGACATCCAGCATATTATCGTATAGGATAGTTCGTTGAGGCGCCAAGAGTTTGGCTTGGCGGCAAGCGTCTTCGATCAACGGTTGAAGGGCGAGTGGCTCGCGGCGCAACGTTCGCCCGGCATCGGCACGGGCGAGCAACAAGAGTTGATTCACCAAACGAATCAGGCGGTCCGTTTCCTCTTTGGTATCGGCAAGGACTTCGGCACGCTCGTGCGCATCTATCGGCGGGTCACGGCGCAATAGATCAATGTTGCCGCGAATGGTGGTCAACGGCGTGCGGAGTTCGTGCGACGCATCAGCCACGAACCGGCGTTGATTTTGGAGGGCTTGTTCCATTTGCCGGTACGCCGATTCGAGTTCGGTCAGCATCGTATTGAACGTGGTAGCGAGTTGACCGATTTCATCGTTGGGACCGGTGTGTTGCACCCGGCGACTGAAATTGCGTTCTGCGCCGATGGCTTGCGCGGTGTGCGTGATCTGATGAATGGGGCGCAGAGTCATTCCCGCCAACCACCAACCGATGGCAAAGGTCGCGATGATCACCAGACCATCTGCGATGATAAAAATCAGGCGGAGGGTGGCAAGAGATTGTTCGCGTTCGGTGAGGGGGATGGCTACTTGAACAATGCGCACCACTCGATTTTGGACGATGATCGGTTGGCTATAGATCAACAAGAGTTCATTGTCTACCTGCGCGGATTCCGTCCACGCCACACCGTTTTGAACCGCGTGCAAGCCGGCATCGCTCAGCGGCAAAGTGGTTTCGCCCAGATCGGGGCTACGACTAATCACGCTGCCATCGGCGTGGCGGATTTGGGTCCAGCGGCCACGCGAGGGATCGAAGAGGGGCACGGGGTCGGTGCGCGAGGTGGAGCGACGCGCAGTAAGGACAAGCGCACGCACATTGCGTTCCAAGGTGGCTTGAATGGCATCCCACGTGATTCGGCTTTGAACGAAATAAATCGTTGCACTAAACGCAATCAACGTGAACGCCAGAATGGTGGTGTAAAGCAAAGTTAGGCGCAAGCGAATAGACATCTTATTCCTCACGCAAGACATAGCCGACGGCGCGTACCGTGTGAATCAAGCGGGGCTCACCGCCGGCTTCGGTCTTTTTGCGCAGATAGCCGATGTACACCTCCAGGACATTGTCCGCTCCCTCAAAATCGTACCCCCACACGTCTTGCAAGATTTGTTCGCGACGCAGGACTTGGCGCGGATGGCGCATCAAATAGTGAAGCAAATCGAATTCTTTGCGCGTCAGTTCAAAAGTTCGTTGACCACGCCGGGTCTCGCGCGTTACCGGATGAAGATAAAGGTCGGCATAGGTGAGCGGATCGCTTTGACTGGCGATGGCCGGTCGGCGGAGCAAAGCGTGGAGGCGCGCCACGAGTTCTGCCGGTGCAAAGGGTTTGACCAGATAATCATCTGCACCGGTTTCTAGCCCTTCCACGCGATCTTCGACGGCATCGCGCGCGGTAAGCATCAAGATGAGCGTCTGGTCATCCAGCGCGCGCAATTGTTGGATCACGCCAATGCCGTTCAGTCCCGGCATCAACCAATCGAGAATAATCACGTCTGGGTGATGGGATTGGACTTGGGCGAGCGCGGCGGTGCCATTGGGCGCGGTCAAGACGCGAAAGCCCTCCAACGTGAGCGTGCGTTGGAGCATGTTCAAAAGTTTGGGATCATCATCTACGACAAGGATAGTTGCCATCATCCTAAATTATAGCACAATCGGCTGAGATGAAACTGTGGAAAGGTTGAGAAAACGCTAAGAAAAAATTAGCAATCTTTTAAGCGTATTCTCAGCATTGGCTTGGGTTGTCTTAATGTGCGGTCGGTAGAATGGGGGCGTCGTTCGATTGAGAAGAAAGGGAAAAATGCAACTGGTTCGTTCTCCTATACCTACCGAGCGAGTTTTGCCGAATACCGAGGCGTTGCCCCGTTGGCTCAGTCTCGACTGGACATACCAAGCCGTTGACAAACGCGATTTGCGGCTGGACCTCTTGCGCGGATTTGCCGTCTTTGCGATGGTAGTCAATCACTTGGGCGGCGCATCGTGGTTCTACCTCATTACCGGCGGCAACACGTTCTTTGTATCCGCCGCAGAGGCGTTTGTCTTTATTTCGGGGTTGGTCTTTGGCATTGTGTACGGCGGCATCGCCTTGAAGGAAGGGTTGCGCGCCGCGCAGGCCAAGGCGTTGCAGCGCGCGTTCACGCTTTACAAAGTAACTGTTGCGCTCACGCTTATTTTTGGCGCAATCTCATTCATGTTCAACCTGCCGTGGGTCCGCGATGTATCCGTAAGCAATCCGCTGACATTTGTGCTGGATGTGTTCACCCTGCATCAAACCTTGTATCTCACCGATATTCCAATGATGTATACCTTCATGCTCTTGGGTGCCGCGTTGGCGTTAGCGTTGCTGGTCAACCGGCGGACGCATTGGCTGATGCTGGGGTCGGCGGGGTTATGGTTGTTGGCGCAACTTTTTCCCGCGCAATTCCAGTTTCCGTGGAACGTGAGCGGGAGCACCACCTTCGATCTGGCGGCGTGGCAATTGCTGTTCTTTGGCGCCATGGCGATTGGATTCCATCGCGACGCGCTCGCGAAAAAACTAGACACCTTGCCGCGCCTGCCGTACTTTATTCTTGCCAGCGTCTTGGTGCTGTGGCTCGTTCAGTTGCGCAATACCGATGGCGCGTGGCTGGCGCAACTTTTCCCGGGGATGAACACCGATGCGTTTCTCGCCGGTTTCTTTTCCAAGAACACGCTCGCGCCGGGTAGATTGATCGCCAGTTTCATTGTGTTCCAATTTGCTTTTCTCGCCACGACCTTGTTTTGGAAACCGATCCAAGCCGCCCTGGGTTGGCTCTTGCTACCCTTGGGTCAAAACGCGCTCTATGCTTACACGATGCATGTCATCATCATTGCGTTGATGGCAGCGGTAATGCCGTATCTGCCCATCAACATCGCGGCGGATGGGGTTCTCAACACCGGTTGGCAACTCGTCATCGTGTTGGCACTCTGGGGGATGATTCAACGCCGATTCTTGTTCAAGATTGTGCCGCGTTAACGCGCAAGTCTCTGATCTGGAGGCGAAATAATGAAACGAAATGTCTTGATCATTGGCGGTATCGTCATGGTCCTTTTGGTTATCGGCGTGTTTTTGATTCCACGATTTACAGTCAGCGCATCTACCACAACGACCGTGCAGACAGCCACCGTGACGCGCGGTTCCCTCGTTGCCACGGTGAGTGCGGCGGGGAATGTGTCCGTCCCCGAAGACGCCGTCCTGGCTTTTCAAACATCCGGGCGCGTAACACAGGTCAATGTCCAAGTGGGCGATCCGGTCAAAAAGGGCCAAGTGCTGATGCAGTTGGACACCACCGATTTGGAAGCGTCGCTCAAATCTGCGCAGATCAGTTTGGCGAGCGCGCAAGCCAGTTACGATCAGACCATGACCGATTTGCAGTTCGCGCTCCGCAATGCCCAAGCGAACCTTGCCACGGCAAAGGCAAATCTGGAGGCGGCAAAAGCCAAGAACGATCAAAATCCCAACTCGCTCATCGTTGCCAAAGCGGCGTTGGATAAAGCCACCATTGCCTTGCAAAAAGCGCAAGCCGATTATAACGCCGTTGCGTGGCGGCCCGATGTGGGAATGACCACGCAAGCGCAGACGCTCGCCAGCGCGACGTTGGATTATCAATCTGCTCTAGCGAACTATAACATCACCGTCGCCAACCTCAACGATACCGCGCTCAAACAAGCGCAAGCATCGTACGAGAACGCGCAGGTGGCCTTGGAGCAGGCGCAGAAAAATCTAGAGACCAAAAAGATTTCCGCGCAAGCCCAACTCGATAGCGCGAAAATTGCTGTCGAACAAGCGCAACGCAATCTCGACAAAGCCAAACTCGTCGCGCCGTTCGATGGCGTGGTGGCGGCGGTCAACTTTAGCGTGGGTGATACCGCGTCCGGCAACGCCGTGACTATCGTGGATCTGTCGCAGTTGCAAATCAAAGTAACGGTCGCCGAGGTAGACATTGCCAAGATCAAACCGGGACAAACCGCGCAAATCACTTTTGATGCTTTAGCGGGCAAGACGTATCAAGGCAAGGTGCTGTCCATTGCGCCGGTGGCTACCGTTACGCAAGGCGTGGTCAATTATCCGGTGACCATCGCTGTCCTCGATAACGATGGCACCATCAAGCCGGGAATGACTGCCAACTTGACCATCGTCGTTGAGGAACGCGATAACGTGTTGCTGGTGCCCTTGCGCGCGGTGCGGACGCAGGGCAATCAAAAAATTGTTACCGTCGTTTATCAGGGACAAAACATTAGCGTCCCGGTGACGGTTGGCTTGACGAACGATACCTACGCTGAAATTACCAGCACCGGTCTGCAAGAAGGTGATCGGGTTGTGCTCACGACCACGACTACCCGGACGACCACCGGCGGTGGACCTGGGATTGGTTTTGGCATTCCGATTCCGGGGTTACGCTAATACGAGTGCGACGATTCAAGACATCACATTCTCGGTAGCGGTTGGATCGTTCTTTGGCATCTATCCCGCCAATCGCGTCGCTAGTCTGCATCCCATCGGAGCATTGCGATACGAATAAAAATAGGGATAACTCCGAAGGAGGTGAGAGCAAACGAGAGTATTGAGACCACACAATCGAAATTAGAAATTGCTCTGCAAGAAACCTAGGAGGTGAACATGTTAGGCAAAACGAAATTAATTGTCGCGGGCGTGCTTGTCGTTGCGCTGTTGGCAATCGGTGTGGGTGGTGCGGTGGCGTTTGCGCAGGGTCCTACCCCAACGACACCAAAAACGTGGATGGATCTGTACTGGCAAACGCTCGCGCAGAAACTCGGCACGACGGTTGAGAAATTGCAGCAGGCAATCACGGATGCACGCAAAGAAGCGGCAACACAAGGTGTGCAACAGGGCTTGTTGACGCAAAATCAAGCCGATCGCATCACGGGGAACACTGTTCAAGGCGTCATTGCGCAAGCCGGGTTGGATGCGGCTGCCAAGACGTTAGGCATGACCAGCACGGACTTGACCACCGCCTTGCGCACCAAGACGTTGCTCACGCTGGCGCAAGAAAAGAACGTGGATATTACTAAACTGCGCACCGCGATTGCCGATGCTCAAAAAGCCGCGATTGATCAACTAGTCAATGACGGCAAACTCACGCAAACGCAAGCCGATAAACTCAAAGCGAATCTCAAGCCAGAGAACGTTGATCTCAATCGCTTTGGCTTTGGACGCGGTGGGTTTGGCTTTGCAGCGCCTGCCCCGTTCGGTGGCAAATGGCTACCGTTCGATGGCAAGGGGCTGCCGTTTGGACGTGGCGGCAGACGCTAAACTGACACACACGCTACCCGTGTAAACCCCATTGCCACGAAGGTCACCGAGCGTTGCTCGCGTGATCTTCGTGGCACAAAATATTTTTAATGAGGCAAAGATGAAACGGATTCTTGTGATTGTCCTGGGCGCGCTGGTGATTGCCGGTATCGCTGGCGGCGTAGGTTATGCGGCGGGGACGCAAAACGGACTGGCGCAAGCCCAAAATATTCGCAATGAATTTTTCCAACAACGCGGTGGACAGTTTGGACCAGGGACGAATCCTAGTGCAGCCGGCACGCCCTTTGCCGGGCAGGGACAACCGGGCGCGTTTGGTGGACGCGGTACGAGTGGCGTGGTCAAAAGCGTGGATGGCAACACGATTCAATTGACCGCGCAGGACGGAAGTTCGATTACCGTCAAAGTGGATCACAACACGACCTACCAAAAAATAACCACCGCGACGTTAGCCGATGTCAAAGCCAACACCCGCATTATCGTCATCGGCGAGACGAGTAGTGGCACGGTGACCGCGCGCTCAATCCAAATCACGGGGAGCAGTCAATAACGTCGTTGGATCGTGGGGCAAGACAAGGAGAATCATGAAACACGTGCAACTTGGACGAATGATCATCTTGGGGATGGCGATTGTCTGGGTGCTGATGATTGTCTCTGCCGGGTTCGCCGCGGGACCCACCGGTGCTAGCCCGCTCGATCCGTTGAGGGTGCCAACCAGCGAACAAACCATCGCACCAAACACTACGTTGTGGTTTTACTTCGATTACACCCCCGATACGCCGGCACCGGGATTTGGTGGACGCGCGGGGGCAAGCACGCGCGCCAAGGTCAACGTAACGGTGGATGCGCATGGCGCACCCGGCTTGCAGTTTGCCATTTACACACCCACGCAAGCGAGCGATTGGTTACGCGATCCCACCACCGCACCGGTCGGTCGTGGCACGCCGTACGTGGATGCCTTGACCGAAGAAGTTACGCACGATTTGTACTGGTCGGGTGCATTCAACATCGCAGGCAGATATTTTGTTGCGCTCACCAACCCGAGTGCGAATGCGATTTCATTTCGATTGACGGTTACCGGCGATACGGTCACGCTCTACCCCACGCCAACGCCCTCGCCTTCGCCAACCTTGTTCGTGCCGATTACGGTAACACCGGTACCCACCGGAACAATTCAAGGCAAAATCGTTTTTGAGACGGCGACGGGCGGCGACATTTATACGGTCAACGGTGATGGCTCGAATCTGACGCGCGTATCACACGGCATTGATCCTGCTTGGTCGCCGGATGGCAAGCAAATTGTCTTTGCGCGCTGGGACAATGTGGCGCCCGGGATTTATATTGCGAATGCCGATGGCTCGAACGAACAATTGGTTTTTGGGACACCGCGTGCGCGTTGGCCCCAATGGAGTCCCGATGGCAGGTTTATCGTCTTTGCGCAAGACAAGTCCAAGGATGAGCGCACGATCATTTGGAAACTAGGAGTCGTGGAACTCGCCACCGGCAAATTGACCGAGCCACAATGCACGCAACTCTGCTTTGTGCCTAGTTGGGGGCCCGATAGCACAACCATCGCCTTCACCGATCCCGGGGTGGGCATCCAAGCAACCAGCAGAATAGGTGGTGCGGCATCGCTGGTCCTGGGTCCTACGGGGATGTACTGGGACGCATCGAAAAACGCGGCGATGCCGATCTTGTATATGCCACCCATTCAAAACTCGGAATGGAGTTCGGATGGGCGGCGGATCGTCTATTCGCAAAAGGCACACGATCGGTGGGAAGTGAATGTGGTCAATGCCGATGGGAGCCATCAAGTTGCCGTCACCAAGCCCGATCTGATCTTGACCTTGTTCTTTAACGTGGTCCATCACAACGTCGCCCCCACTTGGTCGCCGGACAATCAGCAAATCTTGTTCCTCTCGGATCGGAATGGCACGTGGGAATTTTTCGTTACCGACCTCACGGGGGCGACCATTCGCCAAGTACTCAAGAATGTTACCGATCAAGTCGCGGTGAAATTCACCTTTGAGAACGAACGCATGATGGATTGGACAAAATAATTCAACGTGGAGATTCTATGCTCAAACGCATTCTCATTGGAATAGTCATCGTTATCGGCTTGGGGTTCATCGCTTTGCAACTGGTACCGTATGGACGGAATCACACCAATCCGCCGGTACAAGCCGAACCCAAGTGGAACAGTCCCACCACCCGTGAACTTGCTCAACGTGCTTGTTTCGATTGTCATAGCAACGAAACCGAATGGCCCTGGTATTCCACTATCGCGCCGTTTTCGTGGTTGATTCAGCGCGATGTGGAGCAAGGACGTGCCAGACTCAATTTTTCGCAATGGAATTTGCCTCAGCGCGAAGCGCGGGGTGCCGCCCGCGAGGTTCAACGCGGCACGATGCCGCCATGGTACTATGTGTTGCTTCATCCCTCGGCGCATCTTTCCGCCGAAGAAAAACAAACCCTCATTAGTGGTTTGAATGCTTCGCTGACACAGCGCTAGATCAATAGCGCGTACAGACGAATCGGCGACTCGACCAGCCCAGCCGCCGCAGGTCGGCTTTGGGTTGCAATACACTGACCAAGCCCTAAATCGTCCAGCACGACGGAAGGCAAAGTCCCTTGAGTCGGCGACTCGTCTGTACGCGCCGTAGGGCGACTTGGGGTCTTGGTGGCTGCGACTTCAGTCGCCCGATCCGACTTTGCAACAGCCTTGGCACGACGGTTGCACAAAAATCGAAATTCGAGTATAATCGGTATCAGTTGGACGTCGTCCTTAAAGTGACAGGCGGTGTCCGACTGATTTTTTATCAGCGAGAGGTAGTAGCGATGGCTGAAAAACCCATCTTTTTGACCCTCGAGGGTCGGGCTAAATTAGAAGAAGAACTCAATCATCTCAAGACGATCAAACGCGCCCAAGTGGCTGAAGCGATTCACGCGGCAAAAGAAGAAGGCGACATCATGGAAAACTCGGCCTATGATGAAGCCAAAAACGAGCAAGCGTTTGTCGAAGGGCGCATTATGACGATTGAGCAAATGCTCAAGAATGCCGTCATCATTGATGAAACGCGCGTCAGCGATGTGGTTGGGATCGGCACGTTTGTAACCGTCGTCGAACGGGGCCATCGCGAGGATGAAATGTACCAAATCGTTGGCTCGGCGGAAGCCGACCCGGCAAACGGACGCATTTCGAACGAATCGCCGGTAGGTAAAGCCCTACTCGGCAAGCGCGTGGGGGATGAAGTCCAAGTGAAAATTCCGGACGGCGTGCGTCATCTCAAGATCGTCGAAATCCGATAACATAACCGCGAGGTAGGACGGGTGACGCGTGACGAAATTTTCGGCGCACGTCACCCGTTACTCTTCACGCGAGGTTTGAGAATGGATGAGTTCATCGCAGGACTGAATGATCAAGAACGCCAACGGTATCAAAAACTTGTACGCTTGCGTGAACGCGGCATTGACCCCTATCCGCTGCGCGCCGCGCGCACACACACCGCGCGCCAAGCCATCGAAGCCTTCCAGCGCGGCGAAACAGTGACCGGCGTGAAATTGGTCGGTCGTTTGATCGCGGTGCGCGATATGGGCAAGTTGTGCTTTGCGCATCTGCAAGATGGCACCGCCAAGATTCAATTGATGTTTCGTCAAGATCAAATCGGCGCGGAGGCGTATGCGATGCTCCTCAAAGATATTGATCTGGGCGATTTCATCGGTGCGCAAGGCGAGGTCATCCAAACCAAGACCGGCGAGATTACGCTCCAAGTGGCGACTTTTGAATTGCTGGCAAAAGCGTTATCGCCCTTGCCGGAAAAGTGGCACGGACTCAAAGACATCGAGACCCGCTATCGGCAACGTTATCTTGATCTGTTGTCGAACGAAGCCGTGCGCGAAATCTTTGTCAAACGCTCCAAGATTGTTACCGCCATGCGAAAATATTTGGACGAGCAAGGTTTTCTCGAGGTGGAAACGCCGGTCTTGCAACCGTTGTACGGGGGGGCGGCGGCAGAGCCCTTCGTCACGCATCACAACAAACTCGATCGCGATATGTACCTCCGCATCGCTGATGAGTTGTATTTGAAACGTTTGCTTGTTGGCGGATTCGAGCGCGTGTACGAAATCAGCAAAGATTTTCGCAACGAAGGCATTGATTTCAAACACAATCCGGAATTCACAATGATGGAGTGTTATCAAGCGTACGGCGATTACACGACGATGATGGAGTTGGTCGAAGGGTTGTATAGCACGTGTTCGCTCGCCGCGAATGGCACGTTACAGATCACCTATCAAGGACATACGATTGATCTGACCCCGCCCTGGCCCCGTGTCACGATGCGCGATCTGATTTTGCAAACGAGTGGCATTGATATTGACGTGGACACGGATTTGCCCTCGCTCAGTCGTCGCATTGATGAATTGCAATTAAAAGTGGAGCGGCACAAGACGTGGGGCAAGCAAGTGGATGAGTTGTTTAGTACGTTTGCCGAACCGACCTTGATTCAGCCGACGTTTGTGATTGATTATCCCGAAGAGATTTCGCCGTTTGCCAAAAAGAAACCGGACCATCCGCGTATCGTGGAACGTTTTGAGGCATTTGCGGCGACTATGGAATTGGGCAATGCCTTTACCGAACTGAACGATCCGATAGATCAGTACGCGCGCTTTATGGAACAAGCCAAACAGCGCCAAGCCGGCGATAAAGAAGCCCATCAAGTAGATCTGGATTTCATTCAAGCGATGATGCATGGCATGCCGCCCACCGGCGGTTTGGGCATTGGTGTGGATCGGATGACCATGTTGCTGACCAACCAAGCCTCCATCCGCGAAGTGATCTTGTTTCCACAACTCAGAACGTGACGCCCGGTCTATTAGTAGAGACGAGGCAGCGACTCGTCTCTACTATGAAAACCGTTCCTCGCTCCACGGATCGCCGCGCATGTGGTATCCGTACCCTTCCCAAAATCCCGGTTGGTCATTCGCCATAAACTCAATCCCGCGCAACCATTTTGCCGATTTCCAAAAATAGAGATGCGGCACGAGCAAACGGAGCGGATAGCCGTGCTCCGGCTCCAACGGTTTGTCGGCGTACTTGTACGCGAGCATGACGTTGGGCTTGCGCATTTCGTCAAGCGGAACGTTCGCGGTGAATCCATACTCGCAATGCGCCATAATGTATCGCGCTTCGGGTTTGGGTTTTGCCGTTTCCATCACCCACGACCATGGCACACCTTCCCACGCCGTATCGAATTTGCTCCAGCGCGTAACGCAATGAATGTCGGTGACCACGCGCACGGTCGGTAATCTCAAAAACTCTTCCCAGGTGAGCCGAATGGGGTTTTCCACCAAGCCCCAAATTCTAAAATCCCAGGTCTTGGGATCGAACGGTGGCACACTGCCATAATGCAAGACCGGAAATTTCTCCGTGAGGTATTGACCGGGCGGAAGCCGTCCGCCCTTGGGATCAAAGGGGCGCGAGGGATTGGCGCGTTTTAATCGCAGAACTTTATCGAGTGGATTATCCATCGGTTACTCCTAAAAGAAAATAGGTTCGTCGTGGCACAATTCATCGCGCTGTCTGATTGGCGATCAATTGCTCACTACAAACCAAGCGCATTTTTCGCCGCACGGCGAATGAACAACGCTGGCTATCACATTACGCACCAATTATAGATTTTGGTTTGACCTTGTCAATAGGTTAGGGCTTTTGGCGGGATTGTTGTATAATGCGGCTATGCACCCGGTATTGATTGGCGTGGCCGGCGGTTCCGGCTCCGGCAAAACCACCGTGTCCCAAGCCATTCTGGATCGCGTGGGACGCGAACGCATTGCGTATCTGCAGCACGATGCGTACTATCACGACCGCAGCCATTTGCCACTTGAAGCGCGCGCCCAAATCAATTACGATCATCCCGATTCGCTCGATACCGATTTGTTGATTGAGCATCTCCGCGCGTTGCGGGCAGGACAACCGATTCAAGCCCCGGTGTACGATTTTGCGCAACACGTCCGCAAAGCGGAAACGCGCCGGGTTGAACCGCGACCGATTATTCTCGTGGAAGGCATCTTGATCTTTGTGGATCGCACCTTGCGCGAACTGTTTGAGATTAAAATCTTTGTGGACACGGATGCCGACATTCGCTTTATTCGCCGTCTGCAACGGGATATTACCGAGCGCGGGCGCACGATGGAATCGGTGGTGGCACAATATCAAGCCACCGTGCGTCCCATGCACCTTGAATTTGTCGAGCCGAGTAAACGTTACGCCGATATTATCATTCCCGAAGGTGGCTTTAACACCATCGCGATTGATATGATCGTCGCGCGCATCAACGCGATGTTGCGCGAACGCTAAGAGCAAAGCGAGTTGTCAACCTCATCTGCTGTGACACCGGAATCCCCTCTGGCTCACCGAGTTGTTCGGGGTGGCTTGGTGGTTGCCATCGCATCCTACGCGACCATTGTCATCGGTTTTATCGCCACGATTGTTATGGCGCGCCTGGTTACCCCGCGCGATTTTGGCACGCTCGCCATCGCCTCTTTTTTGTTTGGCATTCTCAATGTACGCACCAAGATCGGCATCGGCCAAGCCTTTGTTCATCATTCCGAGACGAATGAACGTACCGCCGGCACCTTGCTTACGCTCGATCTGGGGGCTGGCGCGCTGAGTCTGTGGCTTGCTCTCATTGCCGCGCCGATTCTGCGTTGGCTGGGTTACGCGGATGAGGTCGTCGGGGTGACGCTTGCCCTCGCGCTGATCGGGATGATGGATGCTGGGGCTGGCACGCCCGGCATTCTGCTCGATAAAAATTTGCGGCTGGGTCAAACGACAACGGTGACAGCGTTGAGTCTAGCCCTCTCGTACGTGCCGACATTTTATTTAGCGTGGCGCGGCTGGGGCGTGTGGAGTCTGGTCGCGCAATCCGCGCTCCAAACCTTTTTGATCTTGCTGGGCGTTTGGTGGCTGGTGCGCCGACATTTGCCGGCATTAGTGTGCGTGCGTTGGAGATGGGACGCGCCGCTCGCCAAAACGTACCTGCGTTTTGGTGTGGTTGCCGGGAGTGCGATGATTGCCGGCTTTCTCACGACCCAGTTTGATAATTTTCTCGTCGGCACGTTCGTCGGTTTGACGACGCTGGGCTTTTATGATCGCGCGTACCGCTTTGCGTCATGGCCCAACTTGCTTGTCTCGAACGTGGTGGCGCGCACGTCGTTCTTTGCGTACGCACGTTTGCAAGACGACCGCGCGCGTTTATCGAAAACGTTGGAGATGACGTTGTGGATCATTACGACGCTGGCATTGCCGTTGGCATTGGTGATCTTTGTAACCGCACCCGACCTTATCGTTTTTTTGATTGGTGAACAATGGTTACCGTCCGCGATCTTTTTGCGTTTCCTTGTCATCTTTTCATTGATTCGCCCCTTGCAAGATGACATTGGCGGACTTTTGATTGCGCTCGGCAAGCCGCATCTCGTTTCGATTTCGGCGTGGATTCAAACGGGCGTGTTGGTTGTCGTAGCGACGATTTTGACGTTTGCTTTTGGCGCAGTCGGCACGGCGATTGGCGTGGGCATTGCGTTTATCGTGGGTTGCGCGCTGTTTTATGTTTGGGTCGCGCGCGCGGTGGATATTCCCTGGGGACGCGCGCTCGTTCTGCCGATAGGGATTACCGTCTTGACCATTGCGCTGTATCTCTGGGTTGTCGCATGGCTGGATTGGAATGCACTGCCGTTAATCGTTCGGCTTGCACTCAAAACGGGTTTCACGTTGCTTGTGTTCTATGGCTTGACGTTGCTCACGCAAGCGAAATTATTTTTTGAGCGGGTGCGCTACGTGTGGCAATTGGCGCAGGGATAGAATGAGGGCAATGGTTACTCCCAAGGATTGTTGCGTTTGTGCGATTATCGCGACCTTCAATCGGCGGGAACTCTTACGCCGATTGTTGAACTCGTTGGCGGTTCAGACCTTTCGCGATTTTGATGTCGTAGTCGTGGATAATGCTTCGACGGACGGAACTGCCGAGATGGTTCGTCGGGATTTCCCAGCCGTGCATCTGATCGTACTTGATCGCAACACTGGCGCAAGTGGCGGGAATAATGTCGGCTTGCGTTACGCAATAACGCAAGGTTATCGCTTTGGGTGGCTCTTGGACAATGATGCGGTTACCGAACCGACCACCCTCGCCAAACTGATCGAAGTTGCCGAACACTATCCTCGCGCCGCGATGATCGCTTCCAAAATTCTGGTGTTGGATGGAAATGGGGCTTTAACTCAACGCATTCATGAAGTCGGCGGAGCGATTGATTGGTGGCATGGGGCATTGATCTCGTGTGGTAACGGCCAACTGGATGACCTAACATGCGCCAATACCTTCATCAATGCCGAATATGTTGCTATGACCTCGTTGTTGTTGCGGAGCGATGTGTTACGCCAGCACGGCTTGTTACGTGACGAGTTCTTTGTGTTTGGTGAAGATGTAGAACTCTCCTTGCGTTATCGGCGGCGGGGTTATCCGGTGGGGGTTGCTTCCGCCTCGCGCGTCTGGCATTTACAAGGTGCGCACAAATCCACCACACCCCTTCGCGAGTATTACACAGCACGCAACTATT
>DAOUAL010000071.1:0-47404 GCA_034433515.1 Anaerolineae bacterium
GTGGTGAACGCGGCGCGCGCGGTGTCCAAACCCGAAGGGTCTCCGAGACCCTTCGGGTTTAACGCCACCTGCCACAACGTGATGATGCCGCGCAAGGCGTGGACATTGTGATTGTTTTCTGGCACGTCGTATTGGCACGCGGCGTCAATCGCGGCGCGCGCGGCGGCGAGGTGGGGGAGGAGACCTGTCAGGTCTTGGAGACCTGACAGGTCTTTTTGCGCGGCGTACAGGTGCGCGAGGGCGAGACTTGCACGCGCGTAATGTTGTGTCTGGACGAAATTGCCTTCATCAGCAATGCGGATAGCTTGATTCAGATGCTCAATTGCTTCGTCCAACTTGCTTTGGTCAATCAACAAATCCGCGATATTGTTCAGTACGATGCTCTCGCCTTGACGATCGCCTATTTCCCGCCGACTCGCCAGCGCTTGCTCGTGGAACTGGATCGCGCGCCGCGTCTCGCCCAACGCGCTGTACGCATGTCCGAGGTTGCCGAGCCGCACGCCTTCGCCGCGCTTGTCCCCAATCTCGCGCGCAATCGCCAGCGCTTGCTCGTAGAACGCAATCGCGCGCCGCGTCTCGCCCAAATCGCTGTACGCAAGTCCGAGGTTGCCGAGCCACACGCCTTCGTTACGCTTGTCCCCAATCTCGCGCGCAATTTCCAGTGCTTCTTCGTAACACGCAATTGCTTTTTGAATCTGCCCAGTGGAGTTGAAAGCCAATCCCAGGTTGTTCAGACTTCTGGATTTGAGATTTGGGTCTTGGATTTTTCCCCGCAGCCGCTCGTGCATCTCGATCATCGAGCGGTAGTGTCCCCACAACAGCAGATAATCAAAATCAATCTCCAACAACACACTCGCCGCCGTGTCGTAATCCTCCGCCGCACAGCGCAAATCGAATTCGTTCAACTGCGGCTCCAAATCGGCAAGCGTTTTCCACGCCGCGCGCGGCTTGCGCGTCTGGGCAAAATAATCGGCGGCGCGGGTGGTCAAGTCGTGTTGCGTCCAACCATTCTCCCGCTCTCCCGCGCTCCCTCTCTCCCCCTCTCGACGCCGGGAGGGAACCCGCGACCACGCATACTCGCGATCCGCTGGGTGCAAATAATACTTGCCGCTTTCACGGTGTACGAACTGCATATTCACCAACCGATTCAACACCGGCGCGCTGTTGATTTCGGCGAGATACGGTTGTAGGACGTAATCCACCGCCGCAGGTGGCACGGGACGATTGTACGCCGCCAAGCCCTGCATCACGCGTTGCGCGGTCGGGTCGAGACGATTGAACGCCTCGCCCACCAACGCCTCGACGACATTTTCGGGGAGGGGCGCACTCAAAATCTCTTCCAGCGTCGTGTAGCGATCCACCGCGAGGATCGCGTAGAGCGCTTCGAGCGCGCGCGGGAATCCGCGCGTCCGTTCGTGCGCGCGCGTCAGCGTCGCATCATCCGCGTGGCGCAACCCCACGCGCCCATCCGCGTCCATCTCGCGCAAGAGTTGCTTGGCGAACTTGGGCGCCAGCCCTGCATCAATCGGAAGGTACGCTTGACGTTCGGGATGATAGAGTTGCAGATCGCGCGGCGGGATGCGCGTCGTCAAGATGAGTTTGACCGCGTGCGACGGCGCGTCGAGGAGCGCGCGCAGCGCGTCGTCCAGTTCCGCGTCCGCCACACAACACGCTTCCGCGTTCATCACACTTTCGAAATTATCGAGCAGGACGATCACGGGACGCGCCGAAAAATGTTCCAACAGCGCGAGCATCTTTTGGCGCGTCGAAATCTTGGCATCGCGATAGAGCGCGTCGAGCGCTTGCGCGGTATCGCTGGGGAGAAGTTTGCTGAGGTCTTCAAAGAGGTTGGGAAAGTTGATCGTGCGCGTGCCAATGGCGCTGAGATAGACGATGCCATCCACTTGCAGCGCGCCGAGATCGTCGGGCAGGGAGCCGCTTTCGAGCGATTTGAGGAGGCGGCAGACCAGCGCAGTCTTGCCGATGCCGGCGCGGCCGTTGATAGTGAGCCAGCAGCACGCGGGATCGCGCAGGAAATCAGCGACTTGGCGATTTTCGACGTGACGATCTTGGAAATAGCGCGGCGCGGTCAGCGGCGGTGGATTGATGAACTTGGTGGCGACGCGCACAGTTTCGGCGGGTTGGCGTTCGCGTTCGATGCCGGCGCGGATGCGTTCATCGGTTTTGCGCGCGGCATCGGGATCGTCGAGGAGGCGTTTGCGTTCCGCAATCTCTTTTTGCAGTTGCTCGATGTCGGCTTGGATGCGCGCGCGTTCCGCGTCGGGCGCGCGTTGGAGGTCGCGTTCCGCATCGCGCAGCCGGTACTCGAGCGTTTTCAATTCACCTTGCGGCGAGTGGAGCCACTGCAAATCTTTGCGTAGTTTCGCCAGCCCCACGTTGTAATCGCAGCTAAAGTCAATGTACTGGCGCGACGCGATGCGAAAGGGCGCGTCGGCGTCCGCGTGGAGCCGCACGAGGAGAATCGGCTTTTTGAATTTGAGCGCGGCGGTCCATTCGGGCTTGCAGTTCGATTCGTCGGTAACGCTGTCGCGCGACATCACAAAGATCAAACTGTCGCAATCGCGAATCGCGTTGCGAATTTGCGTGTCCCAATCGCCTGCGGCGGCGTGCAAGTCGCGAGGAAAAATCCAGACCGGGAACGACGGTGGACCCGCCTGCAAATCGTCCGCGAGTCTCAATGCGAACGCTTCGGCGTCGCTCGCCGAGTACGAGATGAAATGATGTGCGGGCATTATTGCCTCCGTGAGCAAGTGAGCCAATTGGTCAATGAACCGACCGTTATAGCGTGGAGACAACAGCGGCAGTTGAAACTGCACCATCGCAAGCGTTCACGCCTTTTAGGCTTGGGCGGCTGTTTAAGTACTCTGCGTGAACGCTTGCGACAACTACTACGCCAAGCCGACCTGCGTCGGCTCGGTGAGCCCGCGCTAGCGGGCTTGGGGTTCTGGTTGCCGCGATTTCAATCGCCAGATTCGGACTCGACGCTATCCGGTGGTGATACCGCGCAACAAACCTGTCCCCAGTATCGCCGAAAATTGGCTCATTGGCAAATTCGTCATTGGCTCATTTTCTTTTGCCAAAACCACCCCATCGCCCCAACGACGATGGCTTCTAGGACCGTCAGCCCAATCAGCACAATGCTAGTGGTAAACCAAAACGGGAGCGGATAAAACTGAATCAGCGAATCGGTGTAGTTGAACAGCCACGTATCGCCTTCAAAGAAAACCCGATGAAAGAGCGTGAAGAAGGTGTTAAAGCCGACTGCCGCAAAAATCCCAACGACGATAAACAAGCCGAGGGTGAGCAATGCGCCATTGAACAACGCGCGCGCCGCGAGAGCGCGTGCATCAGGTTGACGCGCCAGCACGACTAGCGCAACAATCGCCAAAAGTGTAACGCCCGGCAAAACGATTTTCACTTGATCTACCAACACGCGCACATCAATCATATGCTTGATCTCGCGTTCTTGGTACACCCCCAAGGCTTTGAATTGCTCCAACGTTCGATTCCCGCGCACATACTCGATAGACTCGGAGCCAAAGTAAAGCCGATCCGTGTCGCTGAACAGTTCGGCTTTGGGAAAGCCGGGCTGGCTATACTGAAACGCGAGCCATGCCGGGTTCATAAACAACAACACGTTTGCGAGGATGAGAATCACCGGCACGGCAAGGGTAATGATGAGAACGAGCAAGTTGGGGAACCATTTAGGCATACTAACTCCTTTTGGAATGAGCCAATTGACCAATGAGCCAATAAGCCAAATCACGTTTGCAAAATAGGATTGGCTCATTGTCCGATGGCGTAGCGCAGAATGATACTGTGAATCAAGTTTTCGACCGGCGCGTGATCATCGGTAAAGACCGGCGCGTCTTGCGTGGCGATACGTGTGTGGGGTAGTGCTTGCGCGGCAACCCAGCGCAGGTTTGCCTCGGTGAGGGCAGCGGCGCGCACGCGGAAATCTTCCAAGCGCGTGGGTTGCAAGGTGGCGACGATGAGTGTGTTGGCATCGTTGGGGTGGTCAATGAGATAGACCGATGGAAAGACCTGACGCATAGTGGCTGCCAGCGCATCCACCAAGCGATAATCCTTGGGCGTGCGTGCGGCGTTCAACGCGACGACGCCGCGCGGCGTGAGATGCGCGCGCACCTCGCGGAAAAATTCAAGGGTGGTCAGATGAAACGGAATGTACGGTTGACGGTACGCATCGAGGGCGATCACATCGTACACTCCCGCGCGCGTTTGCAAAAAATTGCGCCCATCGTCCGCTATCGCACGCAAATTGGGTTGATTCATCGCAAAATACTTTTGCCCCACTGCGATGATCGCCGGGTCGAGCTCCACGCCATCAATCGGAATGGCGCCAAAGATCAAGGTGTACTCGCGCGCGGTGGTGCCGGCGGCAAGTCCGATGATCAAGGCATGGCGCGGCGGTTCGTTCGTCGCAAAGTACGGCGCAAGCAGAAACAAATCCCAGATGCCGCCGGTCAATACACGATCAATGCGATACGCCGATTGGTACGCCTCGCCTTCGTTGACGGTGAGGAGGCGCCAGCCGTTGGCATCGTCAATGACTTGGATAAAGTTGTAGGGCGATTCGGTTTCGTACACCAAGCCGGCTTGGGCTTTGACGACGCCCCCCGAATCGAACAGGGCAAGGACAATCATCGCGATGAGCAAGAGGGCGTACTTGCCGGCACGGCGAATCCCCCATTCCTTGGCAATGCCGGTAACTGCACCGCCGAGCAACAAAATCGAAAAAGTGAGGAACGTGCTGCGCGTGCCCAGGAGTTGAAACAACACAAACACGCTGCCAAACACACCCAGAATACTGCCGAACGTCGAGAGCGCGTAGATTTTCCCGGCAATCGAGCCGCTTGTTGTGATCTGATGTGTGCTCAAGCGAATGGCGAACGGCGAGACGCAACCGAGCAAGGTTACCGGGACAACAAACAAGACGAGCGTGCCAAAGAAGGAGGTGAATCCCAAGCCGGCATCGAATTGCCGCAACGCCGGAATTGCCATTTGCAAGAATGGGCGTGCAAGATAGGGCAGGATGCCGGTCGCCACGCCTGCCCACGCAACGATGCGATACAATGTTATGGCGCGCGGATCACGGTCCGCCCATTTGCCGCCCAAATAATAACCGAGTGTGAGATAAATGAGAATCAAACCAATGATGTTTGCCCAAACCAGAATCGAATCGCCGAAAAAGGGGCGGAGCAAGCGCGAAGCCGCCATCTCGATGCCCATCGAGGCAAAGCCGCCGAGAAAGACGATGAGGAGGAGTAGAAAATTTTTCAACAAGTTTGTGGGAGCATTAGAGGACATTCGCATCGTGAATGTGTTTTATTATCTGTCATTACACGGTCAATGATTTGTTCACCACTGAGTTCAGAGTCTCGCTTTCGCACCCTCGCCTGACCGATAAGAAGGGTTTCTCTGGTTTTCTCTGTGCTCTCCGTCTGCGCTGTGGTCAAATCGCGCGAGTTATTATATCTGCAATGTCGAGTCGATGCAATTGCCTTGACACCCCTCTTGAAACATGGTACACTTTTTGTGCTTGCCACAAGAACGAAAAGGAGTCGGATGAATCGTCGTCTGTGTTCGATTGGATTGCTCTGCTGGCTGATGGGTTTGACGGCTTGCTTTGGCAATCTTGGCACTCCCGGCACCTCCGCTACGCCGGTCAATCGTTTGACGTACGATGCGCCGGTTTCATTGACGATTAAAACCGGCACCACCGTGCCCGGTACCACGCTGGGGTATAGCGGTAAGAACGAAGCCGGCGCCGCCAAGGTAACCCTTGCCAGTCAGTTGGCGCTCAAACAGGTGGCGGATACGGTAGATTGGCAAGGGGAGCCCCTTGCTGGGGTTACTCTCAAACTCAATACACGCGTTGCCAGTTTCGACGACCAAGCCATCACCATTGTTGGGGCGGCACACATCGAAATTACCAACCTCAAGATAACTCCGGGGGGTTCGCCGGGCACCGCGCTGCTCGAGTTCAATTCGCCGGTCACCTTCTCGCTCAAAAAGAATGATTTAATTCCGGGTTCAATCCTGGTCTATGCCGGTGCCACCTCCGAAGGCGCGCAGTTTCTGGGCGTAGAAGGGTATCCCTATCGCAAACAATTCGATTCGTTGCAATACGTTGGTCGCCTGGCACCCAAAGTGTTTCTCAAACTCGATTTGCGCGTCCTCAATTTCAACGAAGGCGGCGCCATAGTCGGGGGGACAGCGAACATTCGGCTTGAACAATAAAGAGGCGCCATGGCTGAACTAGAACCCAACGTTTCCAAAGTAATGGCTGACGCCTTGAGTGCGCAGAATCAACGGATTCAGATTCACTTGCCGGCGCGGCACAACCCGATCTTGCAACAGATCATTGACCGCGTGAACGCCGATGAGGAACTTTACGCGCTCTGGCTGGCAATGAATGTGAACGCCGTGGAACGCTTGGGGATGAGCGATCATGGTCCGGTCCATTTCCAAATCGTCTCCAATATCGCGCTCAAGTTAATGCGCCAACTCATCGAAAACGGTATTGTGCCCAGTATTGTCCGTGATCACAAGATGACGAACAACGACGCCGAAGTGGTTGTGGTGTTGGCGGCGTTACTGCACGACCTGGGAATGTCCATTCATCGCATTGACCACGAACAGTACAGTCTGTTTATCGCCCAGCCCAAGATTGACCAGTTGTTGAACGGGCTCTACTCCGCCGCCGCTCGCACGATTGTGCGCTCGGAAACCTTGCACGCGATCATTGCCCATCGGAGCGAGGGCAAGCCCTTGACCGTTGAAGCCGGGGTGGTGCGCGTTGCCGATGCGCTCGATATGACCAAAGGTCGTTCGCGCATTCCCTTTGAAGCGGGCTTGATCAACATCCATTCGCTATCTGCTGCCGCCATCGAAAAAGTGGAGATTGGTCAAGGACAAGAAAAACCTATTCGCATTTTGGTAACGATGAGTAACTCGGCGGGGATTTTTCAATTGGACGATCTGCTCAAAGAAAAGTTGCACGGCTCGGGTTTGGAACCGTTTGTCGAGGTGGAAGCCACCATCGAAGGCGCGACCGAAAAGAAACTGGTGACTGTTTTTCGATTATGAATGGGATACCTCTCCCATTGTTTTACAATCTAACCTCGGGTATAATGCGAGCACGGTGTGACATTTGGCTACTTTAATCGAAACCTTTGGCTTAACTAAACAATTTGACACGCTGGTGGCGGTTGATCATCTCACCTTCACGGTTGACGAAGGTGAGATTCTTGCGCTCTTGGGTCCAAACGGCGCCGGCAAGACTACCACCGTGCGCATGCTGGCTTCGATCATCAAGCCGACGGCAGGCACGGCGCGGATTGCCGGCTATGATGTGGTGCATGATGCACGCACGGTTCGCCATCTGATTGGACATCTCACCGAATTTCCCGGCTTGTATCTTCGCATGAAGCCGCTCGAGTACCTCGATTTCTTTGGCGAACTCCATCATCTATCGCGCTCAGAACGCCGCGCCCGCGCCGAGATGCTGATGAAGCAATTCGATTTGTGGGACACACGGGACCGGCGTTTGGGAACCTACTCGAAAGGAATGCGTCAAAAGATCGCGCTCATCCGCGCCATGCTCCACAACCCACGCGTCTTGTTCCTCGATGAGCCGACCTCGGCGATGGACCCGCACAGCGCCAAGCAAGTGCGCGATGCCATTGCCTCGTTGCGCGGAAGCGGATGCACCATCGTTCTCTGCACGCACAATCTCTATGAAGCCGAATTACTTGCCGATCACATTGCGATCATTCGGCGGGGCAAGTTGATTGCGTTTGGAACACCCGCGCAACTGAAACGCGAGTTGCTCGGCGTTCCCTTGTGGGAAGTGGAATTGGCACACCCCTTGTCTCAACCCTTACCCGCGCTCAACGGTTATCTCCAAATCGAATCGTGCGATGAAACATCATTGCGCTATTACACCGATGAACCACACATTGCCAATCCTTTTCTTTTGCGCCGCCTGCACGAAATCGGGGCCCAAGTGCTGTCCTTGCGCCAAGTGCCCCGTAGTCTGGAAGAAGTGTATCTCAAATTGGTGCAATAACATGTTCCGCGATGCCTTGATTATCACTCGCCGCGAGATTCGGGATTCCTTCCGGGATTGGCGCATCATCGCTCCGATCGTGATTCTCACGCTGATCTTTCCTTATATCATGAATCTCTCCACGCGCTTTGCCATCAATTTTGTCGAAGAGTACAACGCGACGATCATCCCCTTGCGCCTGGTGCCCTTTGCTGTGATGATCGTCGGATTTTTTCCAATTTCCTTTTCGCTGATTATCGCCTTGGAAACTTTTGTGGGAGAAAAAGAACGCAACAGTCTGGAACCACTGCTCGATACCCCTATTTCCGACGAATCCTTGTACTTTGGCAAACTCTTCGCGGCGTTACTTCCCCCGGTGATGGCGAGTTATCTTGGCGTAACCACTTATCTCATCGGGCTATACTTTTCGATTCAATACCTTCCTGAACCCTTGGTGCTGGGTCAAGTGATGGCAACCATCACGATGCAAGCCGTGGTGATGGTCAGTGGCGCGGTGGTGGTGTCTAGTCATACCACCAGCGTGCGCGCCGCCAACTTGCTCGCCTCGTTCATCATCATTCCGATGGCGTTTCTTTTGCAAGGCGAGACGGTGTTGCTGTTCTGGGGCCAGTACGATGTGATGTGGTACATCCTCGCCGCGCTGTTGGTTGCCGATGGGTTGTTGATTCGCACCGGGATTCGCACGTTTAACCGCGAAGAAATCCTCGCCCGCGAAATTGATGAATTCAATCTGGGTTCGCTGTGGCACAAATTCGTTGGATACTTTGGCGGCACCGGGTTTTCGTTGGTGCGCCTCTATCGTGAGGATGTCCCGCGCCTCCTGCGCGAGAACCGCTTGCCTATTGTGATCACGCTGGGTGTCGTCCTTGCCGGCATGGTATTGGGCTGGGCAATCGCCTTGCGCTATCCTTTGCCCCCCAATTCGCTGCCGATGCAGGTGGATGCCAAGACCTTTAGCGAACAGATGGCAACGCCCGGCTACAATTTCCTACCCGGCATTAACACGCGCGCGATTTTTCTGAACAATGTGCGTGCGTTGGCACTGGCATCGTTGCTAGGGCTGTTTTCGTTTGGCAGTTTGGCGTTGATTTTGTTACTTGCACCCATGGCAATCGTGGGCTTGTTTGCCGGCGAGGCAAGCGCGTTTGGATCCGACCCGTTTACTTTTTTGCTGGCGTTCATTCTGCCGCATGGTGTCATCGAATTGCCTGCGGCGATCATTGCGACCGCGTTTGCTTTGCGGCTGGGGGCTTCCATTATTGCCCCGCCCCCGGGTGTGACGGCGGGTGAAAATTTGTTGCGCGCGCTGGCGGATTTGATCAAGATCTTTATTTTTATCGTCCTGCCGATGCTCCTCCTTGCGGCATGGATCGAAGCAACAATTACACCCCAGATCGTACTCTGGCTTTATGGGAGATAACATGGCACAGGTCATTTTGCTCGGCACCGGCGCCGCCCTCAGCGATAAGACACGTGAACATACTTTTATGGTGGTCAACGGGGCGCGTCATTCGATCCTCATTGATTGCGGCGGTAGTCCCGTGCAACGTTTGCTCCAAGCCGGCGTCAAACTCGATAGCATTGAGCATGTCCTCCTCACACACCATCATCCCGATCACATTTATGGCTTGTCGGTTTTTCTATTGGGCTTGTGGCTGGCGGGGCGCAAAAAGGTCTTGCACATTTACGGCTTGCCCGAAACGTTGCGCGCGGTCAAGATGATTATGCGCGCGTTTGAATGGCGCGAATGGTTCAAGGTGGGATTTTTCCCGGTCGAGTTTCACGGGATCTCCAAAACCAAACGCGGCGCGCTGTTTCTCACATCGGACATGGTGGTGTTCACCGCGATGACCCAGCATTTGTTGCCAACGGTGGCGACGCGCGTCGTTGCCCGTGCGTCCGGGCGCGCCATCGTTTATTCGAGCGATACCGAAGTGTGCGATGCGGTAGCGGAACTGGCGCGCGATGCCGATATTCTGTTCCACGAAGCGACTACCATCAACCGACCCACGCAAGGGCATTCCACGGCGGAGCAAGCCGGCGAACAGGCGCAACGGGCGGGCGTGAAAAAGTTGGTGTTGGTGCATCTGCCTCCCAATGGCAATGTGCAAAAATTGCGTGCGACGGCGCAAAAGAAATTCAAAGGACCAGTCGAGGTGGGAAAGGATTTTGCGAAATATTCGTTTTGAATTGCCGCCCTTTGGCTGACCTCGGATTTCATTCGTGGTATCAACCCGCGCGAGGATTCTTGGAGTAGCTATGCTCACCGATCAAGATTTCTACAAGGAACTGATTGATAACTTGTATGACGGAGTTTATTTTGTTGATCGCAATCGAGTGATTACCTATTGGAACAAAGGGGCAGAGCGGATTACCGGATACCCAGCCGATTGGGTGATTGGGCGGTCGTGCCGGGACAATCTGCTCAATCATGTCACTGCCGATGGTGTTCTGCTCTGTAACGATCAATGCCCCTTAGCGGCGTGTATGGAGGATGGGAACGTACGCGAAGCGGAGATCTTTTTGCGCCACGCCAATGGATATCGTATGCCTGTGCTAGTGCGCGCATCGCCCTTGCGAGATCGGCAAGGCAGCATCACTGGGGCTGTAGAAACCTTTAGTGATAATACCAAGTTGGTTGCTGTTCGTCAACAATTGCGTGAATTGCGTCGTGCCACACACACGGATCCAGTTACCGGGATTGGCAATCGTCAGTACCTGGAGGGACGCCTGTGTGCTGTCCGGGCAGAATTTGAAACCCAGAAGAGCCCCGTAGGTTTGCTTTTCATAGACATTGACCATTTCAAGCAATGCAATGATAAATATGGACATCAAATCGGTGATCAAGTTCTGCGAATGGTGGCTGCCACGCTACGACATAATTTGCGGTCAACAGATGTTCTGGGGCGTTGGGGTGGCGAGGAGTTTCTTGCCATTATCTACGATGTTACTTCTTTAGAAGGACTGAGAGCCATCGCCGAGAAACTCCGCGTTCTGGTTCAAGTTTCTCAACTGGATGTAGCGGACGCCAGTCTAAAGGTTACGATTTCGATAGGTGCTACGTTATGGCTCCCTGACGATACACCCGAGACTGTAATCCGACGCGCTGATAAGTTGATGTATCAGAGCAAAGAGGCGGGTCGCAACTGCGTGCAGGTAGGGTAATTTACGTTCTATAATTCATTCGGCATGACCCCGCACCCGGATTCCTACTCTTCGCTTGAGCGTCGTTTTCTTGCGCCGGCGCGCCAACTTTTGCACGTCATCTTTTCCCCGTTTGTTAGGCTCTTTGCCGCTCTGCACATTTCGCCCAACCTGGTCTCGTTTTCGCAAGTGATACTTGCCGGCGTGATCGTGTGGTTGATGCCAAGTCACTCGCGCGTCGCGTTGGCGCTCTTTATCGCCACCATTGCGTTGGATGGGATTGACGGTGCGCTCGCGCGTGCCACCCATCGCGTAACCAAATTTGGTGCGCTGTTCGATCAGTATTGCGATCACATCCGCGAGGTGATGGTTGTCGCCGGGTTGGCATTCCACGGCGCGTTGAATCCGTTCCTCGCCGGCATCTATGGTGTTACGTATCCCGGTTTCAACCTCACGCTCTATCTCTGCAACGCCAATCGTGCGCCGCTGCCCTTGGCGCTCAAATCGTACCTTGTCGTTTACCCTGCCTTGTTGGCGTACCTCTGGTTCGGCGTCAATGTGCTTGATTACGCGGTGGCGTTTTCGATTGCCGCTATGGGGATCGCCATTGTGTTTGGATTAGGGCGGCTTGCGCGTGCGATGGATGAGCAATAGCAAGACCTGCGAGGACTGATCCTCGCAGGTCTTTTATTTCATCAAGCGGCGTAGTACAGTTTGTAGGATGCCGCCGTTTTTATAGTAATCTACATCCACCGGCGTATCTAGTCGTGCAATGACATGGAACTCGATTTTGTTTCCATCCTCACGGGTTGCCACCACGCGCAACTCTTGGCGCGGTGCAATGTGGTCGGTAATGCCAACGATGTCATACACTTCACGCCCGTCCAGCCCAAGCGTCTTGGCATTTTCTCCTTCTTTGAATTGCAACGGCAGCACACCCATCCCCACCAGATTCGCACGATGAATGCGCTCGAACGATTCAGCGATCACGGCTTTGATGCCGAGCAACGCGGTCCCCTTTGCTGCCCAATCGCGCGAGGAGCCGGTGCCGTACTCTTTGCCGGCGATGACGATGAGCGGCACTCCTTCGGCTTGGTATTTCATCGCCGCATCGTACATCGGCATTTTCTCGCCGTCTGGGAAATGGAGCGTATTGCCGCCTTCTTCGCCACCCAGCATCAAGTTCTTCAATCGAATATTGGCAAACGTACCACGCATCATTACCTCGTGATTGCCACGCCGTGTGCCATACTGATTGAAATCTTCCGGCTTGACGCCACGTTCGATCAAATACTTGGCTGCCGGTGAATTCAGCGCGATGCCACCCGCCGGCGAAATGTGATCGGTGGTGATGCTATCGCCAAATAGACCCAGCACGCGCGCGCCGCGAATTTCTTGGAGTGGCTCGGGTGCTGGCTTCAAGTTGACAAAGAAGGGCGGCTCTTGGATGTACGTCGAGCGTTTATCCCACTTGAAACTTTCGCCGCCGCTGACCGGAATCGCGTTCCACATCGCATTGCCATCGAAAACATTTGCATACGTCCGCTTGAACATCTTGGCATCAATGATTTTCATCAGATCAGCAATCTCTTGTTGTGAGGGCCACAGATCGCGCAACCAGACCGGCTTGCCATCTTTGCTTGTGCCGATTGGTTCGGTTTCGAGGTTGATGCGTGTGGTGCCAGCCAAAGCGTACGCCACGACGAGCGGTGGTGACGCCAAAAAGTTGGCGCGCACTTGCGGATGCACACGCCCTTCAAAATTGCGATTGCCGGAAATGACGGCGGCGGTGATCAAATTATTTTCGCGGATTGCTTGGGCAACCGGTTCCGGCAACGGACCGGAATTGCCGATGCAAACGGTACAACCGTACCCGGTAAGATAGAATCCCAGTTTCTCCAGATACGGCAACAACCCGGCTTGGGTCAGATATTCGGTTACCACTTTGGAGCCGGGCGCGAGCGAGGTTTTGACGTGCGAAGGTACCCGCAACCCGGCTTCTACGGCTTTTTTGGCGAGCAAGCCCGCGCCAATCATCACCGAAGGATTGCTCGTGTTGGTGCACGAGGTAATTGCGGCAAGCACCACATCGCCGTGTGTGATGGGGGCTTGGGATGTTGAGAGCTGAGATTCGCTCAAACCGTACCCGCCTTCTTTCACCGGCGTCGTCAACGATTTTTGCATCACCGTTTTCAAATCGCGCAATGCCACGCGATCCTGCGGTCGTTTGGGTCCCGCCAGCGATGGCTCAACATCGGCGAGATTGAGTTCGAGCGTGTCAGTAAAGACCGGGTCGGGCGTGTCATCGGTGCGGAAGAGTCCTTGCTTTTTGGCGTACGCTTCCAACAAATCGGCAGATTTCTTACGACCGGTCATCCGCAAATAGCGAAGTGTTTCTTCATCGGTGGGAAAGAATCCCATCGTTGCGCCGTAATCGGGCGCCATATTACCGATGGTCGCGCGGTCGGGCAGGGAAATGTTGGACAAACCTGCACCGTAAAATTCGACAAACTTGTCCACCACACCTTTCTGGCGTAACATTTGCGTGACGGTCAGCACCAAATCGGTGGCGGTGACACCTTCGCGCAGTGCGCCGGTCAATTTGAAACCGATGACTTGGGGTGTAACCATATAAAGCGGTTGTCCCAGCATCACGGCTTCTGCTTCGATGCCGCCCACGCCCCAGCCCAACACGCCCAGCCCGTTGATCATTGTCGTGTGCGAATCGGTGCCAACAACGGTGTCTGGAAACAAAACGGTCGTGCCATCGTATTTGCGCGTCAGCACGCCTTGCGCCAGATATTCTAGGTTGACTTGGTGAACGATGCCGGTGGCGGGCGGAACGACGCGCAAATTTTTGAATGCTTGCGAACCCCAGCGCAGAAATTTATAGCGTTCCCGATTGCGTTGAAATTCGAGTTTGGCGTTCTTCTTCAATGCCGATTTGTTGCCAAAGAAATCCACCAAAACGGAATGGTCAATGACCAAATCCACCGGCACCAGCGGATTGATTTTCTTGGGATGACCGCCCAAGCGTTTGACCGCATCGCGCATCGCCGCGAGATCAACGATGCAAGGGACGCCAGTGAAATCTTGCATAATGACACGCGCCGGCATAAAGGGCAATTCATTTTGCGCGGGCGATTGGGCGTTCCATTGCGCCAAGCGCGCGACATCCTCGGCGGTAACCAGATAGCCGTCTTCGTTTCGCAAAAGTGATTCGAGGAGAATCTTGATGGAAAAGGGAAGGCGATCCAGATTGGGGGCAACACCGGTCTTGGCAAGCCGGTCAAGTCGAAAAATATAATGGTCGCCCAATTTGGTGCGCGCCCCAAAAGAATTTTTCAGAGACATCGTGGATGATCCTTTCAAAATAATTTGACACGCCGATTATACACAGCAGAATAACAGATGGCAAGTGCCGAATTGCTGTTCAAGCAATCTTGAATACAATGGGTGCCAAGGGACATTATGTTTCAACGAAGCATTCCAAAATCAGTTTGGGCGATTGCGCCGGTCGGTTTGGCAACGGCTCTGTCATTGATGGGCGACGCAACGCTGTATTCAGTTTTGCCAACGCATTATGCTGACGCCGGCATTGAATTGACCTCGGTCGGTTTGATTCTCAGCATCAATCGTTTCATTCGATTATTCACCAATAGCCCGGCGGGCTGGCTGTTTGATCGCATCGTGAATCGCCGATTGGTTTTTCTGGGTTCGCTGACGCTGGGCGTGATTTCCACCGCGATGTATGCGGCGACGGCTGGACTAGAATTATTTTTCATCGCACGATTGCTGTGGGGACTTGCGTGGTCGGGCATTTGGATCGGAGGCACGGCGATTATTTTGCAGATGGCGCCGGACACAGAACGCGGACGCTGGGTAGGCATCTATCAAGCGTGGTTCTTTTTGGGTTCCGCACTGGGTTCATTTGCCGGCGGCGCGCTCACCGATGGGATGGGGTATCGCAATGGTTTATGGGTTGGGGCATGCCTATCAGCCATTGGCGCACTTGTTGCCGCACTGACCTTGTCCGTGCGCCACACCAATAATAACAATGCCAGAACGATTTCGTGGCGCGCTTTGTTGCCCGATGTGCGTTCCCTTCCCACGCCACTTTGGATTACGGCGATGGCACAAGGTCTCAATCGGCTGGCAAGTGCTGGAATTATTGGTGCTACCTTGGGACTGATTGTGCAACAAAGCATCGGTGCCGACTTGCGTTGGGGAATTTGGCATCTGGGTGTAGCAAGCGTTACCGGGAGTTTGTTGGCATCGCGTACATTATTCAGTCTAGTTGGCGCGCCAATGGTTGGCACATTGTCGGATCGCACCGGTAATCGTTGGGGACTGCTGGCACTCTGTTTGTTCATCGGCGCAATCGGCATCGCGATTCTGCCGATTCCCCAAGGTCTAGCGGTATTGGTCGGCACGCTGGCTTCGGCGATCGCGTCGGGCGGGGTGCAATCGCTGGCAACCTCGTTGGTGGGTGATTGGTCTCGCCGTGAAGAACATGGCAAGCATTTGGCAATCTTTAACATTGCTGGCGACTTGGGTAGCGCGCTGGGTCCGATTGTGGCGTATGCGTTGTTGCCGTGGACAGGATTGATGGCGGTGTATTGGGGTGGAGCAATCTTATTGCTGGGCAATGCATGGTGGACCATGCGCTATGCCAGAAGGATTTCACAACACCACATTGAAACATAGCGGCGAATAGGTAAACACCCAATTATCCCCTCTTGCAATCCCACTTGTTTCGGCTATAATGGCGAACGTGTTTGAGGTTCTGGTTCGATGAAACGTCTCGTCATTGTTGCATTGAGTCTATTCGTACTCACATCGAGTTTCTATCACTTGACGTTGGCGATGCCGTCTGAATTGCAAATGACTGTGACACCGACGGCGTCTCGGGCAAATGGTACGCCAACTTTATCCGTGACCGCAAGCCGAACGATTACCAGCACACCAACGATTACGGCTACACGTCGGATCACGCCTACAGCAACGCTCACCGCATCGCTGACCGTTACAGCGACGGCAACCTTGACGGCGACGATGGCTATATCGCCAACGTTGACGCCTACATCAACAGTGACGCCAACCATTGTTGGCACACCCACGCCCACACCGATCCGTTATCCGCTTTCACTTGATCCCAACGTGTTGTCCATCACCGCGTTGCGCGCGCGACCGTATGGCGGGAGCGGTATCAAAATCGTCAGGACGTTGGCGACGAACGAAGCGTATCGCCAAGTTCTGATCGAATACACGTCCGATGGGCTGAAAATTACCGGCACGATGAACATCCCGCGCGGCTTGGGACCTTTTCCGGTCGTGATTCTCAATCACGGCTATTTCAAGCCGGCGGAGTATAAAACCGGCGATGGCACGAGCAAGGCGGCAGATGCCTTTGCCCGACGCGGCTATCTCACCATTGCGTCCGATTATCGTTGCTACGCTGGCTCGCAATGTGCCGCCAATCCGTTTTACATCGGTTATGCCATTGATGTGTTGAATTTGATCGCGCAATTGCCTACGGTGCCAGACGCTGATCCCACGCGCATTGGAATGTGGGGCCACAGTATGGGTGGTGGCATCACCTTGCGTGTGCTGGCAATCAACGATTCGATCAAAGTCGCGTCGTTGTACGGTGCGCTAACCGGCGATGACGAAGTGCATTATTGTTGGCTCCTGGGTTGCAAGGTGCCTTTGGTGTCAACCCCATTTCCCAATCCGCAAAGATTGACTCCTTATCTTGATTTTGATCCGGAGTTTTTGTCAGCGGTGAATACGTCAACCAACGGTACGTATGCCAAGTTGCACGAGATTTTCCAGCGCTCATCGCCTAGCAAATACTTGTCCAACGTTACGGCGGCAGTCATCATTCATCACGGTGAAGCAGACGACATTGTGCCCATCGAGTGGTCGGTCGAACTGGCGAATGCCTTGACCACGCTTGGCAGACATACAACGCTCTATACCTATCCCGGCGAAGGGCATGTGTTTATGGGCTGGGGCTGGCAATTGTTTATGACGCGTACACTTGCCTTCTTTGATTCCTACTTGAAACCACGCGATTCAATCGTTACGGCAGAGCAACGTGTGCTCAAGCAAGAACGCATCGTAGCAGAATTGAATTACTGATGTTACGCGGTCAATGATTTGTTTACCAGAGTTGACCGAGGTGTCTATGGTTTTTCTCTGGAGTTATTCATCCGTCGTTGACGCACCAACGGTCGGATGAAAAATGGACTACGTGTAGGACAAATTTCAAATTTGTCCTACATTTAAGGGAGATTATATGGCAGACGAACGGATTGCCATTGTAACGGGGAGTGGCAAGGGGATTGGACGCGGCATTGCCAAACGATTGGCGGCAGAGGGTTATACGATTGTTGTGAATTATCAACACGATGCAAACGCCGCGCAAGAAACGTTGACGCTGGTGCAAGAACACGCCCCACGCTCATTGACCATGCAAGCTGATGTCGCCACCCCCGAAGGCGCAAAACGGTTGATAGATGAGACACTGACGGTGTTTGGGCGCGTGGATGTGCTGGTTAACAATACGGGACCTTTTCTAGTCAAGTCAGTGTTCGATACCGAAATAGACGAATGGCGGCGTATTCTGGACGGCAACTTGTCGAGTACGTTCTATTGCATCAAGTATGTTCTGCCAACGATGCGCGCGCAAAAGAGTGGACAGATTATCAACCTTGGATCGCTGAATGTGGAAACAGTGCGAGGTGCACCAACAACGGCGGCGTACAACGCGGCAAAAGCCGGCGTGGTGGTGTTGACCAAATCCATCGCGCGCAGTGAAGCCCGGTACGGAATCCGTTGCAACTTGGTCAACCCAGGTTTCATCGAAACGTATGCGACGACGGAGGCTGACCGCCGTGAACTTCCCAGTCTGGTGCCGCTGGGACGCTTAGGCACGCCCGATGATATTGCGGAGGCGATTGCCTTTCTGGTGTCCGATAAAGCCAGTTATATCACCGGTGCCATCCTGAATGTGCACGGTGGGTTGTGGGTGTAAAAATAGAGGCAAGTCTCAGACTTGCCTCTACGAATTTATGGCACAAATTGGTTGGTGAATGCGGCGCTCACATCGAACTCGGTCTTGATAAACCCGGCTTCTTTCATAAACTTGTACGAAGAGTTCCACGCCGCCGGATCGCTGTACCCAATGCGCGGATTCTTCCACAACTCGATGGTTGCCTCAAGGACGGCTTGCGTCGTCTTGAGATTCGCGCCGCCGGCTTCCGGGATATTTTCAATCGTCGCGTTGAGCGCATCGTTGGGATGATTGATCGAATCTTGCATCGCACGGACGAGGGCTTGGACGACTTGTTGCACCACCTGGGGCCGCTCGGCGATCATCTTTTCATTCGTCACCAAGCCAATGCCCACCAGTTTGCTGTAATCACTCACCTTGATCACGTTGATCTCTTTGCCTGCCAAGCGCATTTGCACCGGCTCATTATTGGAATACCCGGCGGCGGCGTCCACCAACCCTTGCGTTACCGCGGCAACCTGGGTAAAGCCAATATCTTGCGTGCGAATTTCTTCCTCTTTGATCCCGGCTTCGTACAACATTGCACGCCAACCCGTGTACGTTGCCCCAAAATAACCGGACAAGCCGACTTTTTTGCCAATCAAATCCTTAGGCGTGGTAATATTCTTTTCCTTCAACGAAAAGATGCTAATCGGAAAGGCGTGGTAATAACTGGCGACATAGACGAGCGGAATGTTTTGCGCGCGCGCTTGAATAACCTGATCGCCGCCGAGCATGGCGAAATCGGCTTGATTGACGCCAACCAATTTCACGCCGTCAGTTTCAAAGCCCCACACGAATTTTACCTTGATGCCATTCGCTGCCAAGTAGCCCTTTTTCTCTGCCACATACCACGGTGCAAACTGCACGTTGGGAATGTACCCCATCACCACACTCACTTCGGTCAGCGGATTGTTACTGCTTGATGGCGGGACGACGGTTGGCGTGTTTGAACAAGCCACGAGCAACAACCCAATCACAAAGAAACCGGCCAACTGAATCTTCATGGAACACTCCTTCTCCATCGAATTAGTGAACGTTCTAAAAGGACAACGCATCCGTACAAACTGATCGCCATCGCCGAAAGCGTGGCGACCGTTGCAAACATCAGCGGCGTATCGAGCTGTCCGCGTGCAAAATTGAGCAAGAATCCCAGCCCGCGATCTGCCCACAACAATTCGACCACGATGACGCCGATCACCGATAATGTAATACCCACGCGCACTCCGCCAAAGAACACCGGCAACGCAGCAGGCACTTCGAGTTTGGTGAACACTTGCCAGCGATTCGCCGCATACGAGCGCATCAACTCACGGTACTCGGGTCGGACGTTGCGGATGCCCACAATCGTGTTGACGAGCATCGGGAAAAAGGTAATCAGGGCGGCGATGATGGCATTCTGCACGGGACCGGTGTTGATCCAAATGATAATCAACGGCGCGATAGCAATGATCGGAATGGATTGCGTGGCAACAATGTACGGCGAAACGATTTTTTCCAACAATGGCGACTTGGCGAGTAAATATCCCATACTGGCCGCAAAGGTGAGCGCGATACCAAACCCTAAACCAATTTCAAACAAGGTGATGCTCAAATGGCGCGGCAACGTGCCGTTCTGCCAATTCGTTATCCAGCTCGCTGCCACGTGCGCCGGGGTCGGCAGAATGAACGGCGGATAACGATTCACCACGACAATCGTTTGCCACAAGAGTAAGAACAATGCCAACGCAAACGGGATCAAAATGTATTGAATGTTTTTGCGAATGAGTTGCCTAGTCATTGATGATTTCCGTTTCCACTCAGACGCAACGCCGCGCGGACTTGGCGTAACAATTCCCAGTAACGCGGTAACTCGCGCAGTTCGGCGGGGCGGGGACGCGGCAAATCAATCTCAATCACTTGTTCAAGGGTGCCCGGTCGCGGCGACATGACTGCCACCCGATCCGACAAGCGGACGGCTTCGGCGACGCTATGCGTTACAAAGACGATGGTGACCGGCGTCCGCGCCCACAGATCGAGCAGTTCGTTGCCCAAGCGTTCACGCGTGATTTCGTCGAGCGCGCCGAATGGCTCGTCCATCAACAAGATCGTGGGATGATAGGCTAACGCGCGCATAATCGAGATTTGCATCTGCATCCCCGCCGAAAGTTCGTGGGGATAGCGTGTGGCAAACTCACGCATGCGGACAAGGTCGAGTAATTCTGCAGAACGTTGTCGGCGTTCTGCAGCAGGCGCACCGAGAATCTCCAAAGGCAATTCGATATTGTGGGCGATGGTGCGCCATTCCATCAGCGTAGGGGATTGAAAGACGATGGCACATTCGCGTGCGCGCCGTGCCGCGCTCGGTGATTTCCCAGCAATCGTGATGCGCCCCGCGCTGGGTTCAAGCAAATCGCCGAGCATTTTGAGAAGCGTGGACTTGCCACAACCCGAAGGTCCAATGATCGAAAGGAATTCTCCCGCGCGAATGTCCAGTGAGACCTCGCGCAAGGCAAGCACACCATCGCGCCGAGGTCCATAGTGCTTGCTCACGTTTTCAATTTTGATCAAGGTGTGATGGTTCATCGAAATAAAAATCCCGTTGGCTAAACCAACGGGGCAAGGCGTACGCCAACATACCGCGCCATCGTCCCAAACAAAACCCGATGCAACAAGGCATCGGGGCATTGAGGACAAACGATGGCGCGCGCAAACGTGCGCGGACAAACCTTCTCTCATCCGGACTATACCGTCGGCGTCGGATTTGGACCGACTCGTGCGTTGTCTTGCGACGCGGCTCGTGGGCTCGAGTAGTACGCCTACCCCTACCACCGATCGGGAATTGCACCCTGCCCCGAAGGTTGAGTATTCAACTGCATCAAGTATATCGCGTTTGCACCGTGCTGTCAATATTATGACCCTGGTGATTACCCAAAACTCCGCGCCCTCAAAGTCGCGTTCTTTGGAGGCGACGCGGCGCTCAACAACCCATCGGCAATGGCTGAGAAGAGGGCGACGGTGCTAAAGACACTTTGCACTATTGGGAGAAAGTGGTGGCAATCGCGCGCCCGCCTGATTTTGTAGATCGCGCATGGCCGTTTCAATGAACGGAAAGAGGAACCACACTGTGGTCAGCCCAAACAAAATCCCCGTGAGCCAACGCATTGTGGAATTAAATGATCCTAGCGCATCGCCGGCATAAAACGATGGCGGCAAAACATTGCCGGTGAGAAACGCGAGCCACACATTCGTATCACGAAAGCCAGCACCACTTGTCCCGGCAAACACATCGTTGAGCATATGCGTCGCGCCATCCAATCCGACAGGCAGAATGCCGATGAAGAACCACGCGATCGGCGCAAGCGATTGGATGCGCCGGCGAAGAATGGCGAACAATAGCGCACCGACCCAGATGCTTCCGTAAAACGAAATCATCCGATCACTCCACGCGACCTTGTACCCAAACTCAGGATTGCCCACGAATTGACGCAAACCAAAGAATCCATCCAGTTGCCACACCGATCGAATTTCGTCGAGCGAGTACATCGGCTTGGCGCCAAAGAGGAACAGGGAACGTTGGGGGAGTTGATGACAAACTAGACTATAGATGCCATAGATCGCTTGGGCAGCATCCGGCACGCCGAGGGACATTAGCACAGGCGCAAGAAAAGGCACGAGCACATACGCCCCGTACACCACGATGAAAAGGCCAAGCCAATGTCGCGCAAACCAAAACGCAAAACGATCTATCGCAATGACCAGATCACGGGTGCGTCCCGTCACTCTGACGTGTTGCATGGATTCAAATCTCCCTCTTGCCCATGGGATTGTTTCCTCGACGTTCCCTGGGGCTACAAAAACCAATACAACAAAATCTCATTGATGCCGACCAGGATGAATACCATTGCCGCCATGCGCGACACCCAGACATCGGCAGCGCGCAATTTTCTCACGAACGGCGTGATGCTCTGCGCGCCGAACGCCGCCAGCGCGATGAACGACATCAGTGGCACGACGGTGCCGAGCGCGAAAATTGCGGGGAACGTAATTCCACCCAACGAAGCCACCGCGAGCGGGATCATCGTGCCAAAGAAGAGAACGAACAACGTTGGACACGCCGCGAACGAAAACGCTACACCCAGTAGAAACGCACCGCGTGGGTCACGCCGCTCAACCAGACTTGTGCGCAAGCGTTCTGCCACACGCGCAAAGATCGGCATTGACAATTTGACCACGCCGAGCATCAACAAACCGAGCAAGATCAAAATAGGTCCCAACGCTTTGCGCGTGAACACGACAATCGGAATCGAAACCGATTGGAGCCGCACGCCCAGCAAAATCGTAACACCGCCGACAAGACTGTAGATCAGAACCTTGCCCAGCACATACGCTAGCGCCGAGCGGGTCATGCGATCTGACTCGGCAACATCGCGCGAGATGAACGCAAACGCGGCGATGTTCGTTGAGAGTTGGCACGGACTAAAGGCACCGATCAATCCTAGGAGGAAAGCGGCAAGGAAAGGAATTGGTGCCGCATCACTCAAATCGGCTAATGCCATTCGAATTGGGGCGGTCAATTGGGAGAGATAAAAATAGTATTCAGCGAAATTGGGCATCACCCCTCCTATTTTTTCAACAATGCTTCAAGCTTGGCGACCAGGGTTGCTTCATCAATCACACCAATCCGGTTGCCGCCCAGTGTTCCATCCTTGTTGACAAAGTACGTTTCGGGCACGCCTTGGATACGATAGCGACGCGAGATTTCCGTACCCAGATCGGGTCCGTTAGGATACGTGAGACCAAACTCTTGGATAAATTTGAGCGCTTCGGTTTCGGTATCCACATAATCTACCCCGACAAAAACAACCTCCCGATCTTGATAACGTTTCCACACGCGCTCGAGCATCGGCGCTTCTTCGCGACAAGGAATGCACCACGATGCCCAAAAGTTGACGACGACCACTTTGCCACGTTGGTCGGCGAGCGAGAAGGTGCCACCACCGTAGAGCGGAATAGTGAATTGCGGTGCGACCCCCGTTTCCACCGGCTTGGCGCTCCGATTGATGATGCCAAGCGCAAACAACATCAAAATGCCAATGACGACGCTAAACGTGATCACTTGGATGAATGGCATACGCCGCCCGCGCCCTGGCGATTGATTGATCGTCGTATCCACTTGCCTACCTCCTCTTCCTTACCTGATTTCCCAGCGAAATTTACGTTCACTGATCTTGGCTAAATCTCTAATCACCAGTTCAACGAATTTGGGCTTGGTCGGCATTGCCGCAAAGACCAAAAGATTTTTAATGTAACTACTCACCGCAGAGGCGCAGAGAACGCCGAGTTTCATTTTGTTTTTTCTCCGCGCCCTCGGCGTCTCTGCGGTAATTTGAGAAGGGCTGAGCAGTTACTTTTTAACAACATTCTAATTTCCCCTGTTGCTCAAGTACGCCAAATGGCGGTTGTCAATCTCAGGGAGACGATTTAGAATCGCGATACACTTTTACTTCCGGAGGAACATTCCGATGAAACAATTCGGCATTATAGGGTTTGTCGCACTTGTGATGACGTTGACCGCGTGCGGCGGATCATCCAGTCGTGTGCAAGAGGTACGTGTCGCAGCCAGCGAATTCGCATTCACGCCAGCGATGATTCAGGTTGAGGCAGGTAAACCTGTGAGATTGACTTTGCTCAACCAGGGTTCCATTGAACACGATTGGAGCATTGCTGAGATTCTTGTATCGGACGTCAAGACGACGACCGACGCGCATGGGCACGATATGGGCACGATGTCTGTTCAACCGAAACTGCACGTTGCCGCCGTTGCGGGCAAATCAAGCGTCATTGCATTCACGCCAACTCGCCCCGGGACGTACGACGTGTTTTGCACGGTGGCGGGTCATAAGGAAGCCGGGATGGTTGCTCAACTTGTCGTCAAATAGCCACGGTCAACGCAAGCCGACTGATGGGAATGTGGTCAACGATGCGAGTGATGCAGAATGATGCCCAGCGCGGTTGGGTTCACCGCCGAATACAGTTTGGGGTTGTTCTGCAACGCCAGCCAGAGATGCATGCCACGAACAATAAACCACCCTGCCGTCAACCCCATCGCAACCAGAAATCCGCTCGTCGTCCATATGCTCGGGGGCACCATCAACGCTACCGGCAGTCCCAGAAATAAACTGGCGATGGCAACCAACGCGGTCATCACGCCACTATCGAACTCGCCGTAATGCAGCGCCGTTTCAAATGCCATCCGATAAAATCGCCCTCCTAGACCATACACGAGTACGATTGCTAGCCCCATCACGACCAGCGGCAGATGCCAAATGCCAGCGTCCCACCAACCGGCGTGCGCGCCCGCGCTCCAGAACCCAGACACGGTGAGCACGCTGATCGTCAACCCGCGCGCAGCAAACTCGCGGAAAGAATGCGCCGGCACATCTTCGACCACGCGCAAGCCCAGGGTGGCGAGCGCACGCCCGTACGCTTGGCGATCCACTTGCCCAGCGATCACCTCCAATTCGATTTGTTGCATTTTAAAATTAAGGACAGCACGTATCACGCCATCCACGCGCTTCAAGACACGCACCACCGTCCGCGCCGAACTGACGTACAGCAAACCTTCGACCGAAAGTGTAATGCGTTGTTGCGCGATTCCAAACCCGGCGTCACGGACGACGTGCGCGATCTGTTCGAGCGAGACCTGGCGCGGATCAAACAACACGTTGGCACATTCAGTGGCATAGTTCACGTTGGCAGCGATGATCCCCTCCAGGTGGCTTAACGACTGTTCAAGCGCGATCGCGCATCTGGGGCAGACGAGTTCTTGAAGTGCAAAGGAAATTTGCCGCGTATTCATATTTGCCATCCAACGCCCATCGGCATCTGCACCCAAGATGAAAAATGGAGAGACGGTCAGCGCGGCGACCATCTCTCCCCAAACCGAGACCTGATTATTCTGCCGATGCTGAGCCAGCCGCTTGCCTCGCTGGCGTAGCGCTAAACCCCGGTTGCCACGGTGTGCCAAGCGTAGGCAACAAATAACGATCCAAACCCCAATACCCAGCCGTCTTCCACGCAAGAATCAACAGAATCGAAAAGGTAAAGAAGACGGGGTTGACGCTGGTCGTGCCAGCCATCATAAAGTTCCAGTTCATAAATCCGCCCAAGAACGCCGCGAACCCGGTGAACGCGCCCAGCAACAATGCCACGCCAATCAACAGTTCGCCGGCGACGACGAGTTTGGCAAACCACGTGTACGCTTGCGTGTCGAGCAAGAATTGAATAAAGGTGCGGTACCAATCGAACGTGATGACCGGCTTGGGATCAACCTTGACGGCATTGACCCAAAAACCTTTGAGCGCCTCACCCGTGTTGACCCACGCGGGATTATTGAACTTGCCCCACCCGGAGGTGAGCCACGTGTACGCCATATACCAGCGCAGAATCAACCAGAGCCACGCCATCCGCGTATCCGCGAAAATGAATCGCGCAATCGGTGGATCGGTGAATTGTCCCGCTTTGTACGAAACGAGTCTAGACATTTTATCTTCTCCCTCGAAGTTGGATTTCTAGACTCACTCTATCACAAAGTGGATTGCAACACGACCGCCGCTTGACGGGTTCTGCCCTCCGCAAAATGACTTGGGCAGATCCGCCAAATGGCGGAGGGTGAATATCTGCCACCTTTGAAACCGCACCGATGGCTCTCCCCGATGCGTTAGCGCGGTACCCAATTCGACGCAATGTAAAGTTTCTTGAGTGGTTGAGTGGCATCGTTCGTTTTGAGCGGAATCTCGAACAAGTGCTTGCCATCCATCCCTTCGTGCATCACAATGTCCATATAGATCGTGGTGGATTGACCGGGTTGTAATGTCGTCCGACCGACGACAATTTCCGAAGGTCAGCATCCCTCCAGCACATTGGCGATCTTGGGTGTTTCGAGTTTTAGTGTGCCATCGCCGATATTCTGGACATTGAACACAGCGCGCACGGGCTGATTAAAGACGCGATTGCCCAAGTCAATTCTCTCTCGATCCACTTGCAAACGGGGCGTCCCCGCTACCGTCTGATCCGTTTGAGTCGTCAAGAAAATGAGCACGCCGATGAACAACACAGCCGCCACTGCGATGACGTACGGCAGGGCATGTGCTATTGCGCTACGGCGTTCAACTTGGTGGCGCGCCCGGGCACGTTCAAGCGCGCGCGCTTGCGTTTTACGAATCGGTTGATGAGCCATTTGCCTCCTTGATTATTTGTAATCGAACACGAATGATCGCAGATAACTGATCACATCCCACATATCGGAATCGGTGTACAGCGTACGCCACTCGGGCATCCCCGTTCCCATGCCGCCGCGCAGAATCTTGCCTTGCAACAACACATCGCTTGCGCCAAGCATTTGTGCAGCGTCGGTAAAATCGGCGGGACCGCGTTTCATCGTTGCGTCCATCGCACTCATTCCCGGTAAACTTCTGCCAGCGGGTCCATCGCCCTTGCCGGTTTCGCCGTGACACGCCGCACAATCACGCGCATACAGTTCTTGGCCACGCGCAATGGCATCATCACCCGCCGCGCGTTTGTACGCCAACGCAAGCGCGTCCCACAATTGTTCGTCGCTGTACGATTTCAGCGCGGGGTCGGCGCGCAATTTGGCAAACACCTCACTCGGCGATTTCACGCGCCAATCCTCGGCGATGACGATGGCTAACGATGCACCCCGCGCGGCGGACGGTCGCGTGAGCGGAATGTGTTGCGCGGGATGCATCGCATCCAGATCAATGTTCCATTGTTGATAAAGCGGTGGCGCAAACGTCGCGCGCGGCGGGTTCGGATTCGCGGGATCCATCACCTCGATCACGCCACGCATCCGCCAGTGATCCACGCTACACCACCGCGTACACGCAAACGGAAATTTGCCCACGCGCGACGCAACAAATTCGACTTCTTGGACGTGCCCTGGCAAGATCTCATCCACTCGAATGCCGAGCGCGGGAATCACCAAACCATGCACCACATCGGGCGAAGCAATGCGCAGACGCACGCGCTCGCCTAGATTCACGCGCAGCGCGTCGGGTTGCCAACCGCCATTCGCTGGCACATTCGCGGTGAGCGTAATAACCCGCACATCGCCGGGATTCGTCAACCACGCTTGATAGGCAAAGAGCGAAGCAGGAAAAGCGACGAAGATGAGGAGGACGATGATCAAAGCAAAGAGTTCGTTCTTCATTTCAAATTTCAAATTGCAGATTGAAAACCCAAATTTGAAATCTGCAATCTGCAATTACACATTGAGCCACACCATCACCAACGTGAACGCGACACAGAACGCGACAATCGGCAGCACGGCGCGGGGCGAGGTGCCTTGTTCACGCGCCGTGTTGAACGCGACGCCAATCGCGCTGAACAGACCCATAAGCAAAATTGGAATTTGCAAAATGCCTTGCCAACCGGCGAAGTAGGGCGTCCATTCCCAATCCGCTGTCCCGAACAAATTCCATCCCCAGCCGAACGGATCGGAAATCACCTGCCACGCGTATGAAATGTTCATCAACACGAATGATACGCTGAACGCCGCCCACGCCGCGAGTCCCAACGGTACGAGCACATAAGCGTAATCAATGAATATTTTTCGCGCCGATGATCTGATCTGTCCGATTTGTTTGGACAGTGCCGCACACGCCAAGAAAATTCCTGGGACGATGACAAGCGTTATGCCCAACATCGCGAGCGCGTAAATCCACCACGCGAGACTACCCACTGTATATGCCGCCTCTTTGATCGTTGCCCAGGGTCCCATAAACACAATCATATACAATGGCGCCGTCGCCAGCATAATCAACCCGCGAAAAGCTTCGTCCAGCCGGCGACCTTGGTTTGTCTGCAAGTCTGCGCCAAACGGACGCGTAAACAATGCCAGGTTGTCCAGTTCGCAAGTTTTCAGACATTCGGTGCACAAGCCACAGTAGGTATTTTTGTCGAGGGTCGCCGGAAAGACGAGCCAGGGACAGCCATAACCCTTTTCGTTGCCGATATAGCATGTCTTGGTTTTGTGTGTCGCGCACACGGCGTGATCTTTGACGCGCAGTTCAATCGGCGCAACCTGGGAATACAAACCGATAAAGCCGCCAACCGGACAAACATAGCGACAAAAGGTTCGTCGCTCGAACAACCAACTCATCGCCAGGGCGAGCAGCGCAAAGAGCGCAAGTACCATCGCACTGGCGAACGGACTGGTCAGAATAATTTTGGAAAAAAGCGCCACCGTGAGAAACGCAGCGTTCTGCAACCAGGTGTTGTTCAGCGCGCGGGGCCATTTCCAACCCAGCGTGTATAATTTCGCGCCGGGTCGCACTTGAACGAGCGCGCGTCGTTGCACCCATTCGCCCGGGGCGGGAATGGGGCACACAGCGCACCACAAGCGCCCGGCGAAGGGGACGAGCACGAGCATCAACAAACCCCACCAGACGATCCACACCAACACAATGCCAAAGTTGCGACTGCCCGATGGCGTGCCGAATACGCCGGTAAGAATCGCCAGCACAAAGAACGGCAATAGCATGGCAACCAGCGACCATTGCAACCAGCGGCTTGCCAAAACTTTTTTGATGAACGGAACGCTGGTGAGTTCGAAGCGAGTGTCGGTCATGGGCTACTACGGGTTGTTCCAGAAATATACCATCGCGCCAATCGCCACGATGATCGTGGCAAGGATCGCGTGGGCAAATGGGAGATCCGGCGTGACCGTCAACTCGCCCAGCATAAAGGGATGCAGGGCGCCGCACGGCACCGAACAACGAAATTTGAACTTGCCCTCTTTATCCGCCACAAAAGTAACTTGCGCGCTCTGCCCCGGTTCGGCTTGAATATTCACAGCGTAGCCATCCACAAACAAACCATGCATCGCATCAAGCGATTCGAGATGCAACGTAATCGTATCGCCGCGATTTACGGCGAGCGTGGCGGGTTCGTACGCGAATTGTCGCGCATTGATTTCGATGCGGCGCGCTTGCGGCGCAGACGCGGCGATAGGCCATGGCACGACGAGCGCGGCGAGAATGAGCAGCGCCGTTCCCGTGACAGCAACAATCTGGCGATTGCGCTTGTTTGGCTCATTGGGCAATTGGTTCATTGATTCGGCGGTCCGAACTGGCTGTACGTTGCGATGATGGCAGCGCGGATGTCCGGCGGCGATTTGCCCTCGCGCGTCATTTTCATCACGTCTTGCGCAATATCCACGCAGACGCTACAGCCGAGCGCGTGCTCATCGAACGATTGCTTGGCTTCGTTGAAATAGCACGCATAATTGCTGGTGTGCCCAATCGCCCCGCAGCCGCAATAGCATGGCACATTCTTGAGCGCATCGGGGTTCGCCACGGCAAATTGATAGGCTTCGCGCACACGAGTGGGCGCATTCTGCATTTTGACGGGCAACATATTCAGCGGTGCCATCTTCAAATCGTGCGTGGGAGTGGCGGCACACGCGGTCGTCAAAACTGATGGCGCCAGAATACCAATCAGCAAAATCAAGGAAACGATTCGATTCACGCTTGACTCCATCCGTCATTGATTACGCTCAGCCTCGCTTTCGCACCCTCGCCTGACCAATAAGAATCCGCGTCCATTGAGCAGCTGGACTAGCCATATGGTCTATTTGGCGGCGCAGGTGCGAAATCTACGCTCAGTTTACGGTGAGGGGAATGGATACACACGGGCAGAATCACTCGTTCGTGAGTACGCCATTTGGCGCATTGCCAAAACAAAAAGCGCGCCGCTTGCCGACGCGCTTTCCAACGAACCAACTATCAAACTAGTCAACTATCGCATTAATCGGCACAAACGCCACCACCTTGGTGCCTTTGCCAGGTTCTGATTTCACGTACACATTGCCCCCAAACAACTGCGCGCGTTCCTGCATCCCCATCAAACCGAAATGCCCGGCGCGCGCGTACGCCGTCGGCTCTGTGGGAGCCACAAAGCCCACGCCATCATCTTCAATCGTCGCCACAACCTCGTGGGCATCGAACGCCAAGGTCACGGAAACGTTCTGCGCTTGCGCGTGTTTAGCAATGTTGCGTAGGGCTTCTTGGACGATGCGATACAACGCCAGCTCGCGTTCCGCATCGAGCCGCTTTTCATCGCCGATGACCTCAAAATGCGCGTGCGCCTCGCGGGTCAACATTTCCAGCGCGGGAATTAATCCCAGTTCGCTCAAATACGTGGGGCGCAAATCGCGCACGAAACGCCGCACCGAATTCAACGCCGCGCCCACGAGTTCCCGGAGTTCCTTGATTCTCCCTGTCGCGCTGGCGGGGTCTTTACTCAACGCTTTTTCCACCATTTCAATACGTTGTTGCAACGCGATCAACACTTGAATCGTATCATCGTGCAATTCGCGCGCCAGACGCATCCGTTCTTCTTCTTGCCCGTGCGTCATCGCCGTGATGTAATTCTGCATCGCGTTCTGCGCTGCCTTCACTTGACGCGCCATCGCATCGAGCGTTTCGCGCAGTTCCTCGATTTCGTGGATGCCACCCACCGGCGTTGCTGCAGCGCCATAGTCACCATACGCAATGCGATTGGCGGCTTGCGCGAGCCGTTGCAACGGTTGATGCACATTCCACACGCCAAAATAAATCGCCCCAAGCGCGACAATGGCAGCCAGTGCAAGCACCAGCGGCAACAACACCGAGTACTGAAACATTGGATCAACCGTCTCTGCCCACGATTCTTCGACGATCAAGCCCCACGGGGTATTGGCGATTGGCGTGTAACCGACGACGAGTTCAGCCCCATCAACGGTGTGATGAAACGTCGCGCCTGCTTCGCCGCGCATCACTTGGGCAATCCCCTCGTGCAAAGACATATCGTCACCAAGGCGTGAGGCATCGGAATGTGCGATAATCTTTCCCGTGCCATCTACGATGTACGCAACCCCGTGCGTGCCAATGCCCACGTTACCAAAGGGGGGTAGAGTGAATGCGCCGATCAAGATCACATCGTCCGCGCGTCGCGAAACGAGGACGCGCAACGCGCCCTCTTCGAACAGCGGAGACGAAAAGGTCGCGCGCGCCAAAATCAGATCGCGAATCGTTTTTTGCCGGGCTTGCCAGATCGAGCGGGAGGGCATGGCGTTCAACAATGCGCCATTCATATCGAAAGACGCAATGCCGCCGTCAAACGCGGTGCGTTGCACCTCCCAGGATTCGGGGCGTGTGGGATCAAGCGATAGCAGAATCGCCGCGTGATTGGTCAACGCTTCCGAGAGGCGCGCCGCCACTTCGCGCGCCATCGCGCCGTCCCGTTCCAGCACCATATCGCGCATTGCCATTTGATGACTGTTGACGCCGAGATAGGTGATGGTAACGAGGATAATGGCGAGCGGAAGAATGGTCCAAAGAAGAAGTTGAGCGCGGAGACCGCGAAACATATTTACAGAACACGCCATACGCCACACGGTATTGGAACAACGTGTTGCGTCTAGCGTCCTATTCTAACGTGATCCACTTTTCTCTCACCGCATACATCACCGCTTCGGTACGCGTGCCCACGTGGAGCTTGGCGTAAATGTTGGCAAGATGTCCTTGCACCGTGCGGTCGCTGATGGCAAGCGCGCTTCCAATCTGCTTGTTGCCCAATCCTTTTGCTGCGAGCCGCAGGATTTCCATCTCACGTTCGGTCAAAGGTTCGATGATGTCCGTTGCATTGCCGGTGGCGCGTGCCACCAATTTTTTGGTGATCGCTGGCGAAAGCGCGGATTCACCCGCCGCGATGGCGCGAACCGCGTGCACTAGTTCATCCGAACTGGCGGTCTTGAGGAGATAACCCTTTGCGCCGGCTTGGAGCGCGGCAAAGATGTAGGGATCGTCGTCGTACGCAGTGAGGATCAACACGCGCGTTTTTGGAAATTCTTTTTTCACGCGGCGCGTTGCTTCCATCCCATTCAGTTTGGGCATTTGAATATCGAACACGGCCACATCCGGTTGTTCGCGCGCTACAAGCGTAACCGCCTCCTCGCCATCGCTCGCTTCGGCGACAACGCGGATCGCCGCGTCTTCTTCGAGAAATTCACGGATGCCTTTGCGCACGACCGCATGGTCGTCCGCCAGGACAACGCGAATAAAGGAAGTATTCATCGTCAATCCTTTCACCGAATCATAGCACACTCGTCATCGAGATGCAAACGCAAACTCGCCGCACTTGACCAACGCGGCGAGTTTGTCCAGTCCGGTTCGCGTGGAATTTACGCGCCCAGATCGCGCTTCATCTCATCGAACTGTTCTTTCGTGATTTCCCCTTTGGCGTAACGCATTCGCAAAATCTCAAGCGGCGTTTGTGCCGATCCGGGAGGGTGCGCATTGGTCGCCGTTCCACGCGCCAAGGTGACCACCCACCACACCGCGCCGCCGATGATGAGAACCCAGAACGCCAGCATCAACAATCCGCCGAATAGCATCCCGCCGAAACCAAATCCACCCATCATAGTTTGCACTCCTTTCTATTCCAACTCCTTCATTCCGATAAACGTGCCGTGCCACGTGTGATACCACACCGATCCATCAAAACCGTTGACGCTGAGCATTCCGATAGTCTTGCCATCGCGCTCAACGTGCAGAGTATAATAGCCATAGAACGGCGAGACTTCTCCGACCGTCGCGCCGCGCCAATTGGCATCCAAGTACTGTTGGGCGAACTGTTTGGCTTGCTCGGGCGTCACCGTGTTCGTGGTGGACGCCGAACTGAATCGAAACCTGCCACCCATCATCCCGCCACCGCCCATATGACCATACTTGGTGTTCCACATCATATTCGGTCCCGGCTCTGGCGAGATCGCGCCGCTGAACTTGTCCATCAGAAACTCGAACGCATGAATGCCGGTTGATTTCTCTTTCGCCTCGCCGTAGAAATGATTGGAAAACTCCATCACTTCGACCAGTTCGAGATCGTTGCCAAGCGATGCGACGTACTGCTGCGCGCGCGTGACGGCTTGATCGAGCGAAAGAGGCGTCGTGCTGGCAAAACCACGCCAATCCCAACCGCCCATCATCCCAGGTCCGAAACCTTGCGGCGTGTTGAAGGGATAAGCATTCGTCACACATCCGATTGCCCCAAGCCCAATCACGCCGACAATGATCATCAATATCGCGAAAATCGGTATTCGCTTCATCATCCCTCCAAATTCTTTTTCATTTCGGCAAACTGCTCTTTGGTGATTTCGCCGCGCGCGTAGCGTGCCCGCAAAATCTCGATAGCGGAATCGGAACGGGGTGTGCCTCCCGCACTGCGCGCGAGCCAAACGACGAGCCACACCACGCCACCAATGATGAGCGCCCAGAAGACGAGTGCCAGAATCCAGCCGATGGGATTGTAGCCCCAGCCGCCCATCATCCCACCGTATCCGTCATAGCCACCCATCATCCCAGGTCCCATCATACCAAATCCCATCATCCCCGCACTGCCGAGCAAGACGAGCAACAGCACGATGATGAGAACAACGATGACAATTGTCCCTCCATTTTGCATTTTTCGCCTCCTGCGAAAATAACCATAGAGGCACAGAGAGCATAGAGAAAGAATCTCTGTTCGCTATGCGCTCTATGGCAAAATTTTCATTCGACCGCTGGTGCGCCAACGGCAAAAGAATCACTCCTTGAAATTTTCGATTCTGATCGTAACATTGACTTGTGAAGATGCCGTACGCTTTCTATGGATCAAGTATAATCCAAGGCATCTTGCCGCACCACCGCCGTTGGGCGCGTTCCGTACCCCGCCATTTGGCGGAGCATACAAAAAGCCACGCCGCCTGGGAACGGCGCGGCTTGTGCCTCTTTGTATTGTTCGAGACGCTCGTTACGATGGACGCGGACAAGCAACTCGTCCTGCTGCCACCCGAAGCCGACCTGCGTCGGCTCAGTGAGCCCGCTCAGGCGGGCTTGGCGTTCTGGTTGCCGCGAATTGATTCGCCCGACGCGACTTTGACAAAACCCTACCGTTCAATGCGAAAGCCGTGCGATTCAAAGAGACCGGCACGAAATCGCCAATTTACGACGGTGTGAAACAGATTGAGGATATCAAGTGCTTGATGATCAAAGCATCCCTTTACGTTCAAAGGACCGGCGGCAAACTTTTGGAGCACCCTCACCATGCCGTACGCCGGTATCATTCGCCTCACTTTCGCGCGAGCATCGCGGCATGGCTTGGCGTAATCCCGGGTCTAGTGGCGGGATACGTAGGCGGCTGGCTTGATCAACTCTTATCGCGGGTGATGGAAATTGCAATGGCATTTCCGGGAATCTTGCTCGCGCTCATCATTGTCGCGCGTTTGGGTCCATCGCTCAATAACGCGATCATTGCGATAGGCACTGTCAGCGCGCCCGGTTTTTATCGCTTGACGCGGGCGCACACGATCTCGGCGCGCAAGTTGTTGTACGTGGAGGCGGCACGCGCCATCGGCGCGCGCGACGCGCGTATCTTGTTTCGTCACATCGCGCCCAATTTCTTATCCTCTTTGATCGTCATGGTGAACGATGCGCGCTGGACTAATGCTCCTTGCTAGCGGCGGCTTCCGCGAACTCAAGGACAAGGGGTATCGCGTGGTGGTGATGCGGTACGATCGCGATTTGGAAGAACAGGTTGCCGCGTATCGCGATGTCTTTGGATAAGTGGACACCCCACCTATTCCATTGCATCAAGTTGCCACTTGTGGCATAATATTGCTATGGAATTCGCCCAAGTCGTCCAAATCGTCGGTGACGAGCCAGTTTTTGAAACGGGACTTCTCTTGGCGGGCAACGTTGACCCACGCAATGGTTGCGAACGCTGATTTTGAAAGCACCTACCCCAATATCGCGCGCTGGGTCGAGACACATGGATCGAGATAGGCGAAAGCGAAGGCAGCGCATCGTTTATTCGCGCTCTTGACGAAGGCGGCTTGGTGTGGGAAAGCAAGCGCGAGTACAAATTGCTTGACCATGCACTGCGTGCTGCAGTGTCGCCGCATCGAAAACAAGCCATTCACGACAATCAAGTAGTGCGGCTATCTTTTGCACGCGCACCAACGTATTGATTGATGGACACACCCTCCGAAACGACGCTGATCCACCAAGCCCAACAAGGCGACGCAAAGGCATTTGGTCAGTTGTACGATCGTTACGCCGAACGCGTCTATCGCTATCTGGCATTTCGTTTGCGCGATCCAATGGAGGCGGAGGATTTGACGGCGGAAACGTTCGTCAAGGCGTGGCAACACATCCGCGATTATCGCCCGCACACCGCGCCGTGGAGTGCATGGCTGTTCCGCATCGCACATAACGTTTGGGTGGATCACTGGCGGCGCGGGACGCGCCGCGCGACCGTCGCACTGGAGCAAGCCGGCACGATTCCCAACGGCACATCGGCAAAGGCACTCGCGCAAGTCGTGTCACGCGCCGATCTGGAACGCGGCCTCGCGCAACTGACCGAGTTGCAACAACAAGTCATCATGCTCCGTTTCATCGCCGAGTGCTCCGTTGCGGAAACCGCGCACGTGATGCGGCGAAGCGAAGAGGCGGTCAAGGACTTGCAACACAAAGGATTGGTGGCGCTGCGGAAGAGCTTAGGGCAGTGATGATGCGAGATATTTTGCAAGAAGCGTTGGCGCGGCTTGAACAAGGCGAGTCGGTGGAGCAAGTGCTGGCGCGTTGCGCGTCAGCCGAAGCGCGCGCAGAACTCGAATCCTTGCTCGCGCTCGCGCTGAACGTGCGCCGCGCCGCGCCCACGCTGAGCGAATCGGCAAAAGCGCGCGTGCGCTATCAAGTTTACGGCGCGCTGCGCACCGCACCGGCACGACCGGCGTGGCAAATCTGGGTGCTGCGCGTCGCGCTCGCGTGCGTCATCGTGTTGTTGCTGGGTAGCGGCACGTTCGTTGCGGTGGCGGAAAGCGCGCCCGGCAAGCCCTTGTTCCCCGCGCGCGCCGCGCTCAATGAAACACGCGCGCGCATTGCCACTCAACCGCGCGCGGTTATCCTTCTTCGCCTCCAAAACGCCGAAGAGCGCTTTCAAGATGTCAACCTGCGGAGAGAACGTCAACAAATGGACGAGGGCGCGATCTTTTGGATGGTAGGCGAGACGGAAAATTTGATGATCGCGTTGGAACGTAATCCGCAGGTGGCAGAGCGCGCGCTGCTCGAGCGCGCGCGGCGCCTCGTCCTTGCCGAACGCGCGCTCTTGCGCGACCTCATCAAAGCCGCGCCGCTGGAACGCGCGCGGCGCAACGCCGAGACGCTGTATCAACTCTCCGAGTCGTGGCTCCCCTTGCTCAATGGGTTGCTCGAGCAAGCGCGCTAGTACCTATCCAATGAAATCGTTGCACACAAAGCCAAGATTTTTTTCAACCACGAAGGGCACCAAGGTCACGAAGAACGTAAGCGTTCAGGTATCATGGCGCGGGCGGGAAACTGCTCAGCCATTCTCAAATTACCGCAGAGACGCCGAGTACGCGGAGAAAAAATGAAACTCTGCGGTGAGTAATTACGAAGGTGGTTTTTGCCCGCCGCAATCCCCAAGGCGCGTGCTGGAGATTGCTTCGCCGCTTTGCGGCTCGCCATGACAATGAGGGCTGAACGGTTACGGAAGAACAGAGAAATCTTGATGTACCTTCGTGGATCAATTCCGGTGTTGTTTCGGCTCGTCCGAGTTAGGAAATGGGGACTTGCATTTGGGATTGAGTCAATCGCGCGGGATGACGATTGCTGGTTGAAGAATCGAGACCCGAAGGATTCCAAAAAGAAACCTTTGGGTCTCGCTATCTTTTCGAGTGCGCCAAACGTAGTAACAAGTAGAAAAATCGTTGTGCAAGAGAGGTAGGGCAAATCATAAAATTGTCCTACCTTGGCAAGATTTGGAATCGTGGAGAAGAATGATGAAACGCCTGTCCATTTTTGCTTTGCTACTTGTTGTCGCGTGCGCGACGCCGCTCACTGTGCCAACACCGACACTCGCGCCGACGCTAACCCTTCCGCCGCAAAAAGTACTTGTCCCGCGCCCGACTCAGCCCGCGCCCCCGCGCGATACGTCCACTCGCGCGCCAACGGTCGCAGCGACCGCGCCACCTAGTCCGACCCAGACCACGTCGGATCGGCTGGGCGCCGGCACCGCGCCCGCGCTCCCCGCGCCGCCCGCGTGTGGCGAGCTCGCCTGCGCGTACGCCACGCTCAACCTCGCGCAACTGCAAGGACACACGCCGAACAAAAACGTCCTCAAACTCTTTTCCGCTGCCGCCGATCCGACGCGCAACCGCGTCTACGTCGCCGGAATTTTGACGCGTGCCATCGCGATCCTCGATGGCGCGACCGAGCAATGGATCGGCACACTCGATTCCGGCATCGAAGGGTACGCGCAGCGCCATCTCTATCTCGATGCGGTCGCGAATTTTCTGTACATCGTGGACGAATCGCATCATCAACTTCGGCGCATTGATTTGAACACAAACGCGATTGCGGGTCCGGTGGCGTTACCCGAACACGTGGGCGCGATCGCGGTGGACACGCAACGCACGCGTTTGTACTTGACCACGCCCGACGCGCCCACGTTTCGCGCGTTCGACGGCAGGACGTTGCAGAGCGCGTTCACACTTGCCGAAATGGGTCCGGGCGCAGGCGCCCTCGCGTTCGACGCGCAAGCGGATGTGCTGTACGTGTTGAATATGACGCCCAAGACCGGCGGCGAAATTTTCCGCGTCGATCCAAAGACCGGCAAGCTCGCGGGAACGCTCGCGTACAATCAATCGTCCGGTCAGCGCGCGCGTTTTCTGGAGTACGACGCAACGCACGTGCGTTTTTTCGTCGGTAGTGATCGAATGATCCAAGTGTTGGACGCGCGCGGCACAGAGGTGCGCGCGTTTCCACTCGCGCGCGAACGCATAACGCAAAGCATCGCGTACGATCCCGCGCACGAACGTCTCGTCGTGCTTGCGCTCGAACGTCCCGCCGATGGACAGCTGGCGGCGATTGACGGATCTTTGCAGGTGTACGATGTGAACACCGGCAAGATCACAAACGAATTTCCGTTCGGCAGAAAACCGCATCGGCTCACGCTCAACGCGGCGAATGGGAAATTCTACGTGCCGAACGGCGATGCTTCGATTGTGTGGAGCATTGACACGCGCACGTACGCGCGCGCCACACCGCTTCGACTGGGCGATTCGCTCGAGCAAATCGTTTTGACGAACGGCGGCAAGCAAATCGTGATGAACAGTCGGCTTGGCGGCAATTACGTGTTCAGTTACGACGTCGAGACGAATCAATGGGAGACGTTCACCAGCGGCACGTGGCCCCTTCCGCTGCGCGCGGACGCGACCGGCGAGAAACTGTTCGTGCTGAACGCGTGGGACAGTACGCTGGCGATTTACGACGTCAAAGGCACGCGCGCGCGCATCGCGACGATTCCACTCGGCCTCCCGCGCGGTTCGACGGATCGCTTGCCCGAGCTCGCGTTGGACACGTCGCATCAACGCGCGTACGTGGCGTACCCGGAATTCGGCAAGATCGTCGTCGTGGATTGGAACGCGCGTCAAGTGATCAAGACGATTGACGTGGCTGGGTTCAAGACCGGCGACACGGGCGGTGGTCCCGCACAACTGGCTCTCGCGGTGAACGAAAGCGCGAATGTGTTGTACGCGTTTTGGAGAGACGAGCGGCGTTTGACGATGTACGATGCGAACGCGAACTATAACTTGATCGCGACGCAAGACCTGCGTTCGCTCGATTGGCGATTGATGCGTGATGCGCCGGATATGGATTGGTTGTTCGTGGATGCGGCAAAGAATCGCCTGTTCGTTGGCGCGTTCGAACTCGACGCGCGCAGCGGCAAACCGACGGGGCGCACGCTCGCGCGCGGGCAACGGCTGCTCGCACTCGACGCCGCGACGAATACGTACTGGAGCATCGGCGTCGAGAACATCGGCGGCAAAGCGACGAACGTCGTCGCCACGCTGGATCGCGAATCGCTCGCGGGGCGCGCGGCGAAATCGTTGAACGCGGTGAGCGGCGTCGGCGAATCGTGCGTGCTCGATCTCGCGCGCAAGCGGTTGTACGTCGGCAAGATGACGACGGCTGAGTTGGAGCTTTGGGTCATCCCGTGATGCGTCAGCGTTCAGCCCAAGATTAAATTGTTCGATGACTCGGAGGAAAGTATGGATCACTATTTACTGCACAACTGGCTCGTGTGGTGGCAGAGTAATGGCTCCGCGCTGGCAAGCACACTCAACAGTTTCGAAGAGAACGCGCGGTCTGCGTTCTGGCGCGATGTAGGCAACCTGATCACCGGCACTGGCGCGGGCTGGGCTGCCACGCGCGATTCGGTCTACAATCTTTTCGGCGTCGAATTGCCGTCACGGCAACCGCAAACCGGCGGCGATGCCGTGCGCGACACGGTTACATCGTTCGTTCAGCAGGCAATCGAAAGTGTCTTTGGGGACACACCGAGCGCGGCATCGTCGAGTTCAGCGCACGCGACGCCCGCTTCGGATTTCACGCAACCGCCGTTGTCCGATTTGCTTCCACCCGAACTGGGCGGCAAGACGACACTTGCGGATGTAGTCGAAGCCGGCAAAGGGAATCAAACCAATTCGCAATGAAGATGAACGGTCGTCTCATCTGGGAGGGGCTCCAATGTCAAACGTCATTCGCGCGATTTATTTCGCCATCTGGTTCGTCGTCGTGCTTGTCAGTTACGCGCTGTTGGGTGTTCTGCCCGCGCTCGCGAACGCGCTATGGTTTGCCGCGCTCTACTTGCTGATCACCTTGCCGGTGCGCTCGTTGCGCGTGCTGGCGTTCGCCGTATTTTTCTTCATCGGCTTGTTGCTCGTCAGTCACGCAACGCTGGTGAGCCAACTCATCATCGGGATGGTGTTGCCACCGATGTGGAGCAACGCCGGCGAGTTCGTGCATCTTGTGTTCCTTGCGCCGATCACCGAAGAGACCGCGAAATTACTTTCGGTCGTGCTCGTCTTGCTGATTTGGAAATGGAGCGGCGCGCGCATCGGCTTTGGCGCAACCGATTTGATGCTCGTCGGGCTAGCTCTCGGCATTGGGTTGAATGTGTTCGAAGATATGTTCATCGGCAGTACGAAAATCGCGACCCCCCACATCGCCACGCGGATTTTGGTGCCGTGGACGGAATTGCAGTCAACGCGCGGCAGACCGGACGTCGTGTTCATTGGACACGCGGCGAGTAGCGCGTTCGTCGCGCTTGCGCTCGGTTGGTCGCGCTATTTGCCCAAGTGGGTGCGGTACTTGCCCGCACTCGGCGTGTGGGGGTGGATGATGTGGACGCACGCGCTCTACAACGGGCAAGATTTGCTCGAACGCGGACACAGCGTCTTTTTCACCGCGCCGCTCACCTGGCTTACGCCGTGGGTCTTTTTGCTCGCGGTCTTGGCGACGGTTGTGTTCGAGTTCATCCTGTTGCAGCGCAATGTCACGCCAATCGAAAAGCAACTGGGGCAGACGCGTCCGCGCACACTGTTGCATTGGCTCGAACAGCACAACTTGCGGCGTCACTTGGCGTACGCGCGCGTGTGGCTGCGTGGCAATCCACAAGATCGCGCAAAAGCAGTAAGCTATTTGAATCGTGTCCTCACGCGGTTGCAACGCCTGACAGGGTAAAGGAGGTACAGTGGTTCGCGTACTCGTCATTTGTTCTGCGTTGATTTTCGTGATCACGGGTTGTGGCGTTTCGATCGGCGATGTGCCGTGCTGTGGTCCAGCCACACCAACCGCCGCACCCCAAGCGGAGTCTCCGGGCGCGCGCGCGGCGATGCCGCGCCCATTGCCATCGGCGGCAGCTTCGACGCGCGCCGCGCCTGCCAGTCCACCCGTCTTGCTCTTCGATATCGGTATGCACATCGAGCCGTTCGGCGCAACGGTGAGCCAGCTTGTCGCCGGCAATGCCGCGTCGCCCAAAGCAACGCAACAACAGCCAGGCGCCGATTTCAACAATCCCCAGTTTTTCAAACGCCACGTCGAAGACATCAAGACAGTGGCGGCGATCATCGAGAAACACGGCGGACGAATGACCGTGCAAACGCAATCGCCGTTCACGACGCAAGCGATCAAGTCGAAGGATGCGATTCTCGCCGACCTCGAAGCGCGCAGGCACGAAATCGCGCTGCACTTTCACGAGGACGCGCATCTCGGCAAAAATGCAAACAACTTGCCGGCTGAAACTTGGTGTGCGGTGATGAAAGAAGAAATCGCGCTCATTCACCAAGCCGGCGCGCAGAAACCGATTCGCTATTGGAGCGGCGGCAATTTGTATCCGCATCTCTTGCAAGCTGCGGCGTGCGCTGGTCTCGATGTGAACAGCGATTGGAAAAATCCCCAAACGCAAATGACCGACCCCGCACTCATCGGGATTCATCCTTGGCGTCCGGCAGGCGGATCGAAAGGAAGCGATGTGAGCCAGTTCGCCAAGCACGACCCGAACGGCAAAATCATTTTCCTGCCCGAAGGTCTCTACACGCGCACCGATTTTGGTTCGATGCGCCGCGCGGATGGCGCCGGTGGCGACGAAGTGTACTTTGAATTCTTGAAGCAGAGCTTGTTGCAGTCGCTTGCGGCTGCTGAACCCGGCAAGACCAACGTCTTTCACTTTACGATTCACAGCGGCGAATTTCGCGGCGATCCGAAAAATCCGTTCAGCGTCATTGATAATTTCTTGACCAATGTCGTTGACCCACTCGTCAAGCAAGGCAAAGTCAAGTGGGCAACGTTTTCGGAGATGGCGGACGCTTACAAGAGTAATCAGTAGGCAGTAGGCAGTAGGCAGTCATCAACGGGAGTGAATCAACTATGAAACCGATTTACATCACAATACTTGCACTCGTCATCGCGCTTGCCGCGTGCGCACCGCAACTGCCGACACCCACACCGGCATCGGCACCGGCAACCGCGAGTCCGATTCCAACATCTAACCTCCAACCTCCAACGCCCAACGTCCAACCTCCAACGTCCAACCTCCAACGCCCAACGCCCAACCTCCAACCTCCAACGTCCAATTGCGCGGCGTACATAACCTTTGCCATCAACACGCACGATTGGACGCGCGTCAGCGAAAGCGCGGATACGCTCCTGCGCTTTATCGCCTTGTTCGAGAAATACGGTGTGCGCGGTGATTTCTACTTGACGGCGCCAACCGTCGAAGCGTACGTCAAGCAACGTCCCGATGTCATCGAACGATTGAAAAACAGCCATATGACGATCAGTTATCACATTCGTCCGCCCCATCCGGCGTACATCGGTTTCGATCAACGCCTGAAAAACTTGGACGACAAGACGCTGGCACAAACTCTGCGCGATTACGAAACCTATCGGCTCGACCTTGCCACCGGCAATCTCGACAAGAGCGCGCCGGGCGGTTACACGTACGTGGCGCAAGTGTTCGGACGCAAGCCGGTCGTCGCCTCGCCGGTGTCGAACGATCCGCGCATCCGCAAAACGTTGTTGCAAATCTACGTGGAGCTGGGCGCGCAGATGCAAGTGCTGTACCACGAAGAAGGCACAGCGATTGACCAACCGCTCGTCAAGCAAGATGGCTTGTGGGTGCGTCCGAGCGATTTCAGCATCACGCGCGTCAAAATGGACGACGGTCGCGAAAATTTTTGGTGGAACTTGATGGGCACGCCGCGCGCGAGCGAATTCAATCCGACGACGATGCTGAAGAATCAATTGGCGAAATGGAACGCGCCGCGCGCGCCATTCATCACCGCGCTCATTCACGAGGACAATTTGTACAGCCAGGGCACGGGCTGGGGCAGCATCTATTATGCCGGTGGCGATCAAGCCAAGCCACTCGCACCGCCGTACAACTTGAACGCACCCGACACATCCAAGCCGCGTCCCAAAGCAAGTCAGGATGCCATCTGGCAGGCGTACGAAGAGATGCTCGCGTATGCGTCGAAGAATTTGTGCGTCGTCACGTCGCAAGATATTGTTGAACTGGCGACGCGGTCAGCCAGCCCGACGCGTCCATTCGCAACACCTCCATCGCAAACTAGGTCACCATCTATCGAACGCCCGTGTTTGCCGGAAAAAAGAATCGAAGCGATCAAAGACCCGGACGGTCCCTCGTTTCACCAAGTCGCGCTCGCCAAATCGAACGATGGCTTGACGTGGCAGACCGATTACAAAGTCATCATTGACCAAGCCTCCGTGCCGGAAGGCGTTCGCTTTGCCGATGGACGCTTGGCGATTTACGCGGTGGATGGTTCCGGCTACGGCGGACCTGGGTTGCTCTATGCCGAATCGAAAGACGACGGCAAGACGTGGACGTGCGGCAAAGTGAATGTGCAGGGTGCAGACCCGGACATTGTCGTATTGCCGGACGGACGCCTCCGATTGTACTATGTCGAATTTCCATTCGGTCCCAATCCGCCTGTCCCAGGTTCTCAACAAGCGAACCAACCGAATCGCGTCAAGAGCGCGATTTCGTCCGATGGAAAAAAGTTCACGCCGGAAGACGGCGTGCGACTCGAAGGCATTCAATACACCGATCCCGATGTGATTCGTGTCGGCAATCAATGGTATATGTACATTTCGACCGGCGCAATCGCGTGGGCGGCGCAATCGTCCGATGGATTGAATTTCAAACTCATCGGCAAGGTGAACGAGAGCGGCGCTGTCTCCGGCAGTTTTCTCTTTCCCGATGGCACCCTGCGTCATTATTTTTGCGGACGCGATGGAATTATGAGCGGTATTTCGAGCGATGGCATAGGCACGTGGAAAGAGGAAGCGGGGATCCGCATCGCGCTGAATCCGAACCTCAAAACCATTTGCGATCCTTCGATCCTTGCCGATGGCAAAGGTGGCTATTGGATGATTTATAAAATCCAACCCAAATAGGGACGCGTCCGCGCGAAACGATTGATTGGAAAATACGATGATGAAACATTTAATCTCACTAACAATGTTCGTCGTGCCGCTCGCCGCGTGCTTGCCCTTGCCTTTTGGGACAATGCCGACGCCAACGAGTGCGCCGCGCACGACCACGCCAACAGCGTTCGAAACGACGCTTGCGCCGGCTCTGCAAGAAGCGTACCGATCGCTACGCACCACCAACACGTTCAGCGGTCCCGCGGTCGGCGTCGCGGCGACTACACCCGACACGGTCAAGGCACTGCGCGTAATCTTGAAAGATCCAGCGGCAGAGAAAATGCTCAAGCAATTACTCGCCGAAGCTACCTGGGAGGGGCAGTTGTACGCCCTCGCGGGTCTCTACGTCATCAATCCAGAGTTTGCGCGCACGGTTGCCAAGCCATACCAATCGAATCTAAAGATGGTTCAAACTCTGTTTGGGTGTATCACGGCGGAGATGCCGGTCTCCGAAGTGACGAAGCAGATTCTGGAGGGCAATCTGCCGCGCGCGTTGGCGGGAATCGAATGAGCCAATGTGCCACGATGCTCGCCAAGATTCTACGCCGCTTTTCGATTCCGACTTGGCAACTGCGCGGCTATGACACATTCGCCGGCGAATGGTATCACCTTCCCGGACGATTCTTCAGCGAACGCGCCGCGATCCAACGAACAAACTCGTTTAGATTCGTTGACGCGGAATTGCCAAAGCCGAATCTCAATCTCTATACTTTTAATGGAGGCACTATGCAAAAAACATTTTTTATTCTCATCGCACTCGCACTGCTCGTCGTTGCATGCGATGCGTTGCCGGGGGGGCTCATCGCTCCCACTCCAACCGCCGTGCCGACACAACCATTCCGCGATGCCAAACCGAATCCGTCCATCGTGACCAAGCCGACTTCGCCGCGCCCGACTGAACAACCATCTGTGCCACCGCGCGCGACCGAGCCGCTACCTTCGCCGCAATCACCTGTCGTCAAACCGCCGCTGCCGACCAAGCCCAGCGCGAATATCACGCTGCCACCCAAGCCCAGTGTGAACGCAACTCCGCCGCCGATTCCGGCGGGCGCGGCAAAGACGTACTCGGTGACGAACCCAACGACGAACGCGAAACTGCACGTGCAAGTATTCGCGCCGCAAGACGCCGCCGGCAAAAAATATCCCGCGCTCGTCCTCGTGCCGGGCGGCACCGGCGCCGGCAACGCATTCGCCGACGACGCGCTGCGAATGGCAAGCGCGGGCATCGTCGCTGTGACGTTCGATCCGGATGGGCGCGGCAGAAGCACCGGGCAAGAGGACTACAACGGCTACAAGCAACAAGATGGACTCGTCGCGGTGATTCGTTTCGTGGCGACGTTACCCGAAGTGGACGCATCGCGCGTCGGTGTCGCGACGTACTCGTACGGCATCACGATGGGAAGCGGCGCGCTTGCGCGCTACCCGGACTTGCCGGTGAAATTCTTGATAGATTGGGAAGGTCCCGCGGAGCGCAACTACACGACGACCGATTGCGGCGCGAACCGCCCGGGTGGAATTCAGTGGCAGCCGTGCAGCGACAACGCGTGGTGGTCGGAACGCGAAGCGGTGAATTTCATCGGCAAACTGCGCGTGCCGTACCAGCGTATTCAATCGGAAAAGGATCACGTCCAGCCGACGAACGCGCACGCGGTTGATATGATCAACGCGGCGATCAAAGGCGGCGTGCCGTGGGTTCGGCTGAACGATTACCCACCGAATCAAACGTACGATCCCAAAGCGCCGCCGCCGATGTTCCCGGAGCAGATGGATCGGCAGTTGGTGCAAACGGTGATTCGGTACGCGCGCGAGTTGTTTGGCAAGTAGTGGAACGAAATGAAACACCACGCGATTTTCCTGTTGGCCATTGCCGTTGCGCTTGGCGTCGTTGCTTGTTCACGCGCGGTGCCAAGTGCGGCGACGCCGACTGTTTCACCCGCACCAACAAACTGGAAAGCCGGCGACTATGACCGCACGTTGACCTTTGATGGGCGCACCCGCGCGTACACCGTCCATCTGCCACCTGCGATCAGCGATACGCCGCACGCGCTCGTCATCGTGTTGCACGGCGGCGGTGGCAACCGCAACCACGTCGCGCGAATGTCGGGAATGAGCGCGCTGGCGGACAAGGAAAATTTCATCGTCGTGTATCCCGATGGTTCGGGGTGGTTAGGCGACAAAGGGCTGACGTGGAATGCCGGCAACTGCTGCGGCTACGCGCTCGATCATAACATTGACGACGTGGGATTCATCCGCGCGCTGATCGAAAAACTGGCGCGCGATTATCCGATTGACGCGAAACGCATCTATGCGACCGGAATGTCGAACGGTGGAATGATGGCGTACCGCCTCGCGTGTGAATTGTCCGCTACACTCGCGGCGGTGGCGCCAGTTGCCGGCGCGCTCAACGTCGAATGTCAACCCACCGCGCCGATTGCGGTAATCGCGTTTCACGGCACCGCCGATCAGCACGTTTTGTTCAACGGTGGCGCGCCCAAAGTCAAAGCCGACCCGCACTCGCGCGAAGACAAATCGGTCGCGTACGCGATGAACTTTTGGGCGCAACACAATCAGTGCGCGTCCACACCCACGCATACCGAGCGCGGCAACATTCTCCACGACACCTACACCGATTGCGTGCACGGCACGGCAGTCGAGTTGTACGCGATCAGGGGAGGCGGACACGCCTGGCCCGGTGGCATCAGGTTTCTCAGCGGTGACCCGCCGACCAATGAAATCTCTGCCTCCAAAGTGATGTGGGATTTTTTCAAGACGCATCCAAAGAATTGAGCCACTTGCTCTCCCCGGGACAAGTCTATTGATCGGCGGTTAAAATCACTGCCATCGCAAGCGTTCACGCCCTTTCGATTTCGGTGATAGCCGACCTGCGTCGGCTGGATTAGCCCGCGCAGGCGGGCTTGGGGTGTTGGTGGCTGCGACTTTTGCAGTTTAACAAAATAATCTAATAGTGGCTTGCGCACCCTACGCGATTTGGGTTTGTAGTTACGCGATTCATCGCGCTGTCTGAACAGGCGATCAATCGCCTACTACAAACCAGATGTTCAAGCATCCTCTATCAGATTATTTTGGAAAATTGCAACAGTCGCCCGATCCGACTTTGCAACAGTCCTGGTTTCTCCTTTGCGGGGAGAGAAGGGGAAAATGGGAAGGAGGGTTGAGCGGGCGGCTTCGCCGCCCGCTCAA
>DAOUAL010000072.1:0-49082 GCA_034433515.1 Anaerolineae bacterium
GACTCGTCTCTCCACCAGCCGACGCAGGTCGGCTTCGGGTAGGGGTCGCAAGCGTTCACGCCTTTTCGATTTCGATGAATGGTTGAATTTTTCTGCGTGAACGCTTGCGATTGCAGTGGTTTTAACCGCCTGTCAAGGGACTTTGCAACAGCCCTGTGGTCAAAGGTGTTTTGGTATTCGTTTGCGCCAGAAAGATGGCTGTGCTAAAATGCGCCCCGATGTTTTCACGTCAACGATTTCATTCACTCACGTTTGTCTTGAGTACGCTAATCGTCTGGCTTGCCGCGTGTGCCGTTGAATCCACGCCCATCCCCACCTCCGCGCCATCGCCGCGTCCGATTATTACGCCCCAAGTGGTCATCACTGCGGCACCGCTTCCTTCGCCCACGTCTAGTCCAACGCCTGAGCCAAGACAAACCGATTGGGCTACGCCCGTCGCGTTGCCCACACCTACACCAACCCCAACACCGTACGTCTCAACGTTTGAACAGTATGTGAACGATCTCCACGATCTCGCGCGCTTGCCGATAATGGAGCAGACGATCACGACCCAGTACACCAGTCGCAACTGGGTCGCCTTGGAACACTATTTTGATTGGTTCGTGGACGATGGCAACTTTATCGGTCCTAACTATGGCTATATCGCCGAAGATGGTGAACGCTATCCGTATCGCATCGTTCAAGGATATGATGGCGCGCGCGAGTACGAAATTGTTCCGCGCGTGGAGGGACCCGGGATCGTGGCACGCATTTGGTTTGCTCATCAACAACACCAAAGTTACAACAATCCCAAAGATATGTCGCGTGAAGAAGAGTGGGCAAACTGGGGCAACTTGGGCGAGGTTGGCAACATTCGTTTCTATATTGACGATGAAATGGTGCCGCGTGTCAATGTCGGGATCAAGGATTTGTTCGTGGGCAAAAATCCGTTTCCGGCACCGCTTGCCGCGTTCTACGCTTCGGCGAATGGCGGCAACATCAACTATGTGCCGATTCCGTTTCAAAAATCTATTCGCATCGCCACAACCGGACGCCCGCGCATGATGCAAATCCAAGTGAAACGTTTTGTCGGCAATCCGCTTGCGATGATTGCGTCGCCGGCAACCGTTAGTAACACAGCAACCCCATTCCAATCTTTTTCGCCGGTGCCGAGCATCAATGAGCAAGCCGCGTTGGATCGCGCCGCGCAAGCGTGGCAAACCTGTACGCCATCGAATCTGCCCGAGTTCAAGACTTTTGAGTTGACGATTCCCAAGAATCAATCAGGCGAGATTCAATTTAATCAGCCGGGAACCATTGCCGGGTTGCGTGTCCACGTGCCGCGCGGTATGGACGATTCGGTATGGATGCAGGTGTTTTGGGATGGTGAATCACACCCCAGTATGACCGCACCCTTGCGCGCGATGTTTAGCACCGCTGAAAAGTTGTTGCCGTATCGTTCATTGCCGGTCGGCTTTATGGATAGTTTGCAGGAGCATCTTTTCTACCTCAATTTTCCGATGCCGTTCGATTCGGCGCGCATCGTCTTTTTGAATGAGCGTGCTGAAACCTTACCCTTGGTCGTAGAGGTTGCCTTACGCGATACGCTTCCCGGCACCGAGCAAGCCCGTTTACATGCTTACTTTGGGACGCGCCGGGTGGAAAAACGCGAAGATGATGGCGATAATTACGTGGTGATTGATGTCAATGGACGCGGCAAATATCTGGGGATGATCTTGAATGCGTGGGATTTGGATCGGCGTGCGCTGAATGGTCCGCTGGACGAACACTGGCGCTTTCCGTACCTGGAATCGAATGTGGATGTGTGGGTGGATGGGCGATTGGCGTTGCCCGGTACCGGCATCGAAGATGATTTTAACGCGAGTTATTATTACGTCTTTGCCGGTTATCCCGGCTACAACACCAAGTACTGTCTCGCCGGGATGACCCTGCTTGATTATTCAACCCACAAAGAACCGTCCTCGCAATATCGTTTCTATCTCAACGATGCGCCCGAATTCAACCGGCATTTGCGGGTGGAGGTGCAACACGGGAACAAAGGGAACAATTTATCGGTAACGTATTCGTCAACGGCGTTTTGGTATCAGATCAGATAGATTCGGGGGAGTGAGATTACGTCGCTTCTGCGGCATAATCACATTTCGTACACTTGACCCCGTTTTTTCCTTTCAGCGTCATCAGCCCACCGCAACGTGGACACGGCGTTGACACCGGCTTGTCCCACAACGCAAAGGTGCACGCCGGGTAACGATTGCACGAATAAAAGATGCGCCCCTTTTTGCTCTTCTTCTCGACGATTTGTCCTTGCTGGCATTCCGGGCATTGTACGCCGGTATTCGCGCTTCCGCCGCTCGCCGATAAGTTGCGTGTGTTCTTGCATTCGGGATAACGCGAGCAAGCCAGAAATTTTCCAAAGCGTCCACGCTTGATCACCATCGGTGCGCCACACTTGTCGCACACCTCATCGGTCTTTTCCGCTTCCAGCGTTACGTTGGGCATTTCGATTGCCGCGCGGTCGAGGGTTTGTTTGAATGGTGCGTAAAAATCACGCAACACTTGGACCCACTCGGCTTCGCCCTCCGCAATCTGATCCAACTTTTCTTCCATTTGTGCGGTAAAGCCCACATCCACTTCGTTGGGAAAATGCTTCACCAACAAATCATTGACGATGAATCCTAGGTCGGTTGGCTTGAGCCGGCGATCCGGCATTCTTTCGATGTAGCCGCGTTCTTGAATCGTTGAGAGAATCGGCGCATAGGTGGAGGGACGACCAATCCCTTTTTCTTCGAGGGCTTTGATGAGCGTGGCTTCGGTATAGCGCGGCGGTGGTTCAGTGAAATGTTGTTCCGGATAGATGCCGAGCAAATCGAGTGGCTCTTGCGGCGCGAGCGGCGGCAAGATTTTGTTGCGCTCGTCATCCTCATCGCTCGGCTCGTCTTTGCTTGCGGTGTACACCGCAAGAAAGCCCTTGAATTTGAGAATGGAGCCATTGGCGCGAAATAGAAATTCTGGTGTCGTGTTGCGTGGTGCGTGTTCCCTTGATGGTTGACTGGCGACTGACAACTGACGCCTGTTCGCCCCAATATCCACCGCCGTCGTGTCGAACACTGCGCTCGCCATCTGCGAGGCGATGAATCGTTTCCAAATTAAATCGTACAACTTGAATTGATCCGCATCAAGATAAGGTTTAAGCGCTTCCGGTTCGCGGAACACACTGGTTGGGCGAATGGCTTCGTGTGCCTCTTGCGCGCCAGTCACTTTTTTCTTGAACACACGCGGTGTCTTGGGTAAGTACTCTTCGCCAAATTTTTCTTTGATGTACGCCCACGCTTCTTTGCCCGCACTCTCCGCCACATTTGTCGAATCGGTGCGCATATACGTAATCAAGCCCACGCTACCTTCGCCGATGTTGATGCCTTCGTACAACTGTTGCGCAATTGCCATGGTGCGCTTGGTGTTGAACCCCAGTTTGCGCGACGCCTCTTGTTGCATCGTGGAGGTGATGAATGGCGGCGATGGGTTGCGCAACACATCCTTGCGTCGCACGTCGAGTACGGTGTAGGTACACTGTTCCAACGTTTCTTTTAACTTGAGTGCGTCCTCGCCGGTATGACATTCAAAATCCTTGTCGCCGACCTGAATCAATTTTGCTCGAAACGTTTGGTGATTGGGTGCTTGGGTGATTTGTTTCTGCAACTCGGCTTCGATACTCCAGTACTCCACCGGCACGAACGCTTGAATCTCACGTTCGCGTTCCACCACCAAGCGTACCGCCACCGATTGCACGCGTCCCGCGCTCAAATTTTTTGTGTTGATTTTTTTGCGCAGTAATGGACTGATCGTATAACCAACGATGCGGTCTAGAATGCGGCGTGCCTGTTGGGCATCAACCAGTTGCTGGTTGATCTGGCGTGGATTGGCAAAGGCGTGTTCAATCGCATCGCGCGTGATTTCATGGAACTCGACGCGGTGCACCGGTTTGTTGGCAATCGCTGTATCGAGTGCGGCGGCAAGATGCCACGCAATCGCTTCGCCTTCGCGATCCGGATCGGTTGCCAAATAAACTTCGGATGCACTCCCGGCAAGTTCCTTTAATTCCTTGACCACTTTTTTTTTCTTGGGCGTGATCACGTAATGGGGCCGAAAATTATTTTCAATGTCCACGCCCATCTGGTTTTCCGGCAAATCGCGGATATGCCCTACCGAGGCACGCACGCGATAACCCGCCCCCAGAAATTTGCCGATGGTCTTGGCTTTGGCGGGCGATTCGACGATGACGAGCCGTCCAATTTCAGATTTCAGATTTCTGATTTCTGATTTCTTTGGTTTGACGGCACGCGGCTGGCGCTTGATAGTGGGGGATGCGCTTTCATCCTTCACGCGGAGCGTTCCGCTTTCTGCCTTTACTTGCGCGTGCAACTCGGTCGCGCCCCAACGGGTCAATGTGGTGCCGCAGGTGCCACAGATGCCCTGGGAGTACGCGGTCCCCTTCGCGTTGAACAACGGTTGTGGGTTTTGCATTTCACGTTTGGTTTTGCACTTGACGCAGTATGCTTCCATCTTCAACCTTGACGTTGCGTGTTTTTTTCTTGATGCAAGTATATCACAAAACAAAAAAGGTTGGAGAGCATGCTCTCCAACCTTCGCGCGTTACGCTTGCGATGCTACACAAACACATACTTGGCAAAGTGCTTGAGGCCCTCCACGCCGCGCACTTCATTTTCCAGCAAGGGCAACAACGCGCGCACATTGCCGTCAAAATCGTCCCAGATCTGCTTCATATACGTGTCTTGCATCGCCACGCGATTCTTGACGAACTCGGGCGACGAATCGTTCACTTGGTCTTTTTGAATGAGCATATTCACAATGACGCCGCCCACCGGAATACCAAAATCGTGGAACCAGTTGATAAAGCGTTTGATCACAGCGATGGGCAGGGCTTCCGGCAAGGTGACAAAGAAGAACGCGGTGAGTTGATCGTTGGTCAAGAGTTCTCGCGCCTGTTTCATTCGATCGCGGAAACTCACCAGATAATCCATCAACGGATCGGCTTCTTTCTTTTTAGTGAACGAAAGCATCTCGCGCAGACTCCGCGCTTCCTCGCGCGATTTCAACATCTTGTTGACCCAGAGCGAATAGACCTTGCTCATCCCCAGCAAGCGACGGGCATTCGCCGTAGGAGCGGTGTCAAAGACATAGACCTCGTACTCGTCCTTGAACATCAGGTCAATCATATTCTCGAACATGGCAGATTCTTCAAACGCCGGGTTCATCGTGGCTGATTCCACGAATGCATCGGCTTGCGTGGAGATTTCTGCAAATTTCAAGAACCATTGAATCTTTTGCTTAATGTCCGCTTTGGAGCGTTCGATCGTTTCTTTGGTATCAATTTCGTATGCCCACAGGTTAGGGACACCGTTCACCGGTGTGGGTTGCCCAAACACATTCTGCCCCAGCAAGCCGGAGAGACTATGTACGGGATTGGTCGAGGCGAGGATGGTCTTGCGACCTTGTTGGGCAAACCAGACGGCGGTCACCCCTGCCATCACGGTCTTGCCCACACCCCCTTTGCCTCCAAAGAAAATGTACTTCATCTTGGGATGTTCGCCCAAGTATTTCACCATTGATTTTTCGATGCCAGCCATTTGGGTTTACTCCTATCCGTACATAATCCCAGCCAGTTTTTCGATCATTGCCAAACCGGTCACGTCGCGTTCCATTTCCGGGACATACCCGCGCACCTGATCACCAAAGGTTGCCTTGACTTTTTCCAGATAGCCATTTTGCATTGCCAAACGATTCTTGAGGTAGGCGGGCACGTTTTGCGTGCGCAGTTCGGCGGGCAACACGCGATTGACGATATAGCCGGCAATCGGCACATCGAACTTGGCAAACAATTCTGCCGCCTTTTGCGTATCGAGAATAATCATTTCTTCGGGCACTACCACAAAGAAAAAGGCGGTGCGTTGTTTGTTCGTCAAGATGCCCGACGAGGCGTTGATGCGATTCTTGATGTACTGCAACTCGGTAAGAATCTTGTCCTCATCCGTTTCCTTTTGCCGCTTGATGCGCGAAACCATCGTGTCATACTCGCGCATTTCTTCGCGCAGTTTGGTAATCTTGTTGATCCACTCGTCGTACACCTTCGCCATCGAGAGATAGTACAGCGCGTGTCCGAGCGGAACCAGGTCGTAGATGTAATAATCGTACTTTTCTTCGACCATAATATCCACGACCGCGTCGAAGATGGCGGATTCTTCCATCGCGGGTTCGGCGGAGGCGGCTTGGATGTAATCTTCGATTTCTTCCGGCACGGCGTCAAAGCCGTACATATCGAGGATTTTCTTGCGGATTTCGCCTTGGTATGCTTTGATGTGGCTGTCCGCGTCAATTTCCTGCGCCCACAAGTTGTCCATAATCTTGACGGGACCCTTGCCGAAAATGTCGCGCTGGAAAATGTCGGTGAGACTGGCTTGCGGGTCTACCGAAAAGACCAACACTTTTTTCCCCTGCGACGCAAGCCAATAGGCGGTGGCGGCTGAAAAGGTGGTTTTGCCCAACCCGCCTTTGCCGCCAAACATGATGTACCGCCGGTCGGGGTTGTTGAGAAATACTTCTTTGAGAGACATTGAAGACTCCGAGAATCAGAATTCAGTAGTCAGACAAATAAATACTGACGACTGGCTACTGCTTAAAACATCGCGTCGCTAATATCTTTTTCGCGCAACATTCGGCGTTTCCAGGTGGCAATGTTTGGTACAACGTACGGCAACAAGCGGAGTGAATAATAGGGAGGTAAAATGGGTACACCAATCAAATCGCCCATCGTAATCAGAATGAAGAGATGCTCCATTGAGGCACGGGTACGAATGGCATAGCGGCTCATATCGTGCGCTGCCATCCCGTACATAATTTCCTTGAGATTATCAAGGAATCCGCGTTTTTCTTGTGGAGGTGCTTTTTTCTCGCCCGGCATTTTGGACTCCTTAAATGAATTATACTCCATGGAGGTCGTATTCGTGATCTTCACCAAACCCGCGTTCACGCAAGACCCGGCGTTTCCAGCCGGCAATATTGGGGACCACGTAAGGCAGTACGCGCAAGGAATAGTACGGGGGGATAATCGGCAAACCTAACATATCACCAAAGGTGATGGAGATGAATAGGGTTTCGAGTGCGCCGCGCATCTCGAGCGCGTGTTCTTCAAACTCGTACCCCGTCATCCCATAGAGAAACTCTCGGATCGCTTTGACCAGACTCGCCCGATCCATTGCCTTCTCCATCTGTTCGTTTACCGCTCTTCTGACCTATTATAGCATTATGGTTTTCGATTGTCAAAAAGATTGACGCTCGCTGATGACGATGCTATAATGTCATTAGATTGATTTGGGGCTATGAAAGGGTGAAAAAGGGATGCTTGATTTCGAAACACTGGCATTTCCATTGACGATTGTGGTTGCGGTCATCGTGCTGGGTTGGTTTGCGTTGGGCACGCAAGCCAATGTGCGTGCGGGGGATCGCATTCTAAAATGGTTGCGCGATGGCTTGCCGCTCATTGGTGAAAAAACGACAATGCATTGGATGGGGTCTTCGGTCTTGCAGTTAAAGATTAACAAAGCCAAGGGACCTTTTCGCACCGCCGAAACGTTATTCGTGTTTGAACCGCGCGATGTGATCTTTTTGTGGTTACTCTCGCGCTGGCAGGGTCGCCGGGACTTGATGATTTTTCGCGGCACGCTCAACGCGGCTCCCAGTTTTGAATGTGAAGTTTTCGATCCCAAGGGCTGGACCACCCACAATACTGAACGCGATGTCCAAAAGAAAAATTGGTCGCCTGTGGATTTGACCGGGCAGCCGGGTTTGCAAGGATATTATTCTGGCACCGCCGGTGCATTTGTGACCAAATCCTTGACGGCACTTGCTACGCGCGCCGGGGGTAAATTGGTGCGCTTGTCTATTCATCGCAATGTGCCCAACGTAGAAGTGCATTGGTTACTCACCGATATGAGTACCGTTTCTGCGCGCGATTGGTTTGCCAATTTGCGTGAAATTGGCGATCAAGCGATGCGAAGCTAGTGCAACAACATGAAAAAGTTGCATACCAGACCGATGGAAAAAAGGTTACCGAGACGGCAAGTTTCCACTACGCACTTTTATGTTGGTGCACTATTAGTTTCCATCGCGTTCAAAAAGAGAATTGCCCTCACAAAGTTTTCTGTGAGGGCAATTGTTTTTTACGAGACATTATTCAATTGTTATTCGGCGGGGGCAGCGGCGGCGGTCGGTGCGGCACCGTACTTTTGCCATGCTTTCCAACCGTCCCACGCAATCAACGCCGCACACGCGAACAAGAGCACAGAGATGATCATCATTGCCCAGCCACCGGCTTGGACAATGGCTTGACCGGCAAACGCGGGAGCGGTCAGCACGTTGACGTACTGATTGTAGGCGTTGACGATGATGGCAGCCATCGTGGTGACGTACATAAACACCATCGGCACCAACGCATACAACGGATTGCGTCCAGTGGACTTGAGCCAGACCGAAACGATCAAGAGACCCAGCGCCGCCATCAACTGATTCGACGCGCCGAACAGTTGCCACAAGTACACCCAGGTCCCAGTGAGCAATAGGAACAGCGCGCAAATCATCGAGATGATGGATGCCACATGCATGTTGCGCAGAACTGGGATGGCTTCGCCTAGCCATTCGGTCAACGTTACGCGCATCACGCGGAAGAGCAGGTGGGTTACGGTGATCACGATGACCATAAACACGCCAAAGCCCAGCGAGGTGCCATACGCCACAAATCCTTCACCGAAGAGGACGCCGAGCAAGCGACCAATCCCCGTGGCAAACGCGCCGACGCCCGCCAGCCCCGTGATCGAAACGGCGGTGAGGGAAAGGAGTGCCAAGGTGTTTTCCGTTAGCATTCCACCACCACCTACCGGCAAACCGTCAGTCTCGAACTCGAGTTGGCGCGAGGTGTTCACCGAGCCGATCAACGAGTGCCAACCGGAAATGGCGCCACACGCAATTGTTACAAAGAGCATGGGCCAGAGCGGTTGCCACACTTTGCCAAAGGTAAAGGTAAAGCCCAGATCCGCGGATTTAATGGCGGGGAGTTGGAAGGTTGCTACTTTGGGTGCAAGGAACGGAGCCAGAATGGCCCCCACTGCGCTCAAGCCGATGGCAAGGATGCTAATCCAAAAGCCAATGTAGTTGACCGGTTGCGCGAACCTCCAGATTGGCAAGTTTGCGCCGAGGTAACTGAAGGCGAGCAGGAAGAATGCCCAGAAGAGATAGCTGGGTAACGTCTTGATCGTATCAGTCGTGGGATCGTACGCTTTGGTGGCAGGACGTTTACCATCGGCGCCCACCGCCGGCGTGCGCGGATCAGCACGCGTCGGATCAACGACGACGAACAAGGGTTGATTGTTGGTTAAACTATCAATCGCGTTGTTCAAACCGGTGACCGCACTTTGGACTGGTCCTAGCGTCTTCCCTTGCGTACCAAACGGACCCAACGCCATGGCTGCCAAAGTGACGATGACCGTGATCGCGGTAACCAAAATCAAGTCCATCTTCCAGCGATAGAGCATTTGACCGGCGAGCAAACCCATCACCGCGAGGGTAAACAAGCCCAAGGGCACATCGGTGCGGGCGGACATCAACGCGGTCATCACGCCCATAAACGCCCCTGCGACGAGGAGCAGGTAGAAGAAGATGAACACAAAGAGGAGAGTTCGCGTACGGGGAGCAATCAGGCGGTAGACAATCGCGCTGAGCGAGTTGCCATCATTGCGGACAGAGAGCATAATCGCGGAATAGTCTGCCGCCCAACCCACAAACGTAACACCAATGATCAGCCACAGAATCGAGGGGAACCAACCCCAGAGCGTCGCGGCGAGGATGGGTCCCGTGATGGGTCCCGCGGCAGCAATGGATTTAAAGTGATAGCCGTAGAGGACGTTCTTGGATGTCGGCATAAAGTCCACGCCATCCATATACATCTTTGCCGGCGTGGCTTTTTTGGCATCCGATTGAATAATGTCTCGATCAATGCGGCGGGCGTAGAAATTGTAGGTGAGGTAAATCATGACACCGCCCAGAACCACAACGAGCCAGGTATTCATCGGAATACCAGAGGCGACGACGGCGCCGCCCACGACGAGGGGAATCAAAATGAGCACAAGAACAACGAGACGGATGTCCACCATTGACCTCCTAAATGAAATGAACTACCGCATCTGCACGGTAGGCGCGGTGCTTGGTCGTGCACAACTGTGCGTTGGATTTGATCGGTTCTTACGTTTAGGCATCACCTCCTTCGGCAATACCATACAAATCGTCCTCAGACGATTTGCCACCCAAACGCTAAAACACCAAACTCGCCGTCACGTCGCGCTATTCAGTTGAGCAAATTATACTACGCTCTGGACGGAATTGCAAGAACTTTTGAAAATTTGATTGTGCTGCTGTTCACACGGGCTGTGCGACTAGTGCAACAACATGAAATAGTTGCATACCAGACTGATGGAAAGACGTTGACAGACGTGGCTAAAAATCGAGTTTTCACCACGCGCTTTCATGTTGGTGCATTACTAGCCGTTGCTCAATCATCTGCTCGGCTTGGTGAAAATCCTCGCCCATCGTCTTGGCTTTGCCTTCAATCACGATGGCGGGGAACTTGCGCACGCCATACCGCAACGACTTGTACACACCCTCTAACGAGGCGGCATCAATAACTTTGAACACCACGCGACCCCCGTAATGCTCCGCTGCCTTGATGACCCAATCCGAGAGATGGCGATACTCCTGCATCATCTCCGGCGGCATTGAGGTTTCGAGAGTTTCGTTGTGCCACTTTTTAACGTTGGGCATTTCGGTGGCATTCCAAACGACTTCGCAATGCTGGCAATGATAGAACTGCGTGGGTGCGTACGCAATTATCTCAACCAACAAGGGTTTCATTTTTGCCTCCTTCGCTTGGGCAGGATTTTATTCAGAGCCGTTTTTCTAGTCAATCCCCCTACTTGGAATACGGATTACCGTGTTCTGCCAGATGTATCGTACTGGTGCAGTCGCCGCACCGTTTCGATGTTCATCCCTGCTACCAAGCCCCCGCACGAACCGATGATCACTCTGCCGCCCGGCTCAATAATCGCGTTGATTGCCATTTCGATTTCGGCGTCGGTGCGCGCTTGGCTCAAAAAATCGAAACTGAGATTGCCCCACAGCACCAGTTGATCGCCTACGATTGCACGCGCACCACGCATCGTCATTCCGGCGTCTGGCTCCAAACCTTGCAAACCATCCAACTCGCACGTGGCAAGGTCGGTGAGAATTGAATTCAAGTTGCCGTCGGAATGAAACAAGACGACGAGACCTAAGGAATGCAACGCACGCACGAGTTGCGTCAATGCTGGGAAATAGGTTTCGCGCAGTTGCTTGGGCGAAAAGAACGTGGCGCGATTGTATGCCAGGTCTTCGCCCAGCACGACGCCATCCGCGCCGGCATCCCGTACGGCTTGCCCAATCACCCGGGCTTCCTCTGCGCCACGCTCAAAGTAATCTTGCGCGATGCTGGGAAAACTATGCGCGTAACGCATCATCGCCTCAAAGCCCGCCGCTTTGACTGCCGCGCTGAACGGTCCATCCATCACCGCCAGAACAAACCGATCTGATTCGGCGTGCCACCGCGCCAGCGATTCAATGGCTTGATCTTCATCGGGTTGGGTCAATGTGCCCCACCCTTCACTCAATGACACCGCCGCAATATCGAGATCAAGTTGTTCGATCACAGCAACCCGGTGAGCGTGGGTAACGGGCTGCTCGTTCGCCAAAGATAGAAACGCGCGGATGAATTCATCGGCGAGGAAGAATTCGCCGCGCGCAATGCGATCAACTGGTTCGCCGCGCAAGGTGTGAATCACACGGTCGCGATGAGACATCATTTGAAATATTGCAACAGTTTGGAATGCAGATAACCATTGCTGGCAACGTACGCTTGGGAATGAATGTCCCAGCGCGCACCGGTCGGTGTGGTTACCACGCCGCCGGCTTCTTCCACGATGAGTGCGGCGGCGGCAACATCCCAGGGTGAAAGCGAAAGGTGAAGGTATCCATCCAACCGCCCCGCTGCTAACGCACACAACGAAAGTGCCGCACTCCCATACGCACGCCCGGTCATTGCTTGATAAATCATCTTGCCAAAAATCTTGGACGCGCGCGTTCGCAAGCGCGGTGCGCGCGCCCATTCGGTTCCAATCACCGCATCTTCAAACGTGCGTTTGGTACTGACCGCAATATGCTGACGATTCAACGTGGCGCCGTATCCGCGTTCCGCCGCAAACATTTCTTTGCGAATCGGATCGTACACGACACCTAGTTGCACCACGCCACCGCGATAAAGCGCAATCGAAACTCCAAAGGGATACAGTTGACGTGAATAGTTGGTCGTGCCATCCAAGGGATCCACCACCCACACATTGAGCGTGTCCGATTGTTTGGCTTGCTTCCACAGTTGCTCGCGTTCCCCCTTGGGGCTTTCTTCGGACATGATGCGATCCGCCGGAAAAGATGCCAAGAGAATTCGGCGAATGGTTTTGTCGGCGGCAAAGTCTGCGTCGGTTACAATATCGCGTTTGCCTTTGGAGGTGATTTCGCGTCCGTCGCACAATTTGTTGAGAAGGACCTGACCTGCGGCACGCGCCGCGCGCATGGCGATTTGCAAACGGTGTGACATCCTACTCCTCTGAAAATAGGTTTGTGGTCGCGCGATTCATCGCGCCGGCGATCAATCGCCATACTACGAACTCACTCGCTTATTTTCATCTCTTTGGTGCAAAGGCGAATGAGCAACTCCCTTGAAAATGTAGGACAAATTTCAAATTTGTCCTACACAGAGTCCATTTTCATCCGACCGCTGATGCGTCAACGGCGGAGGGAAACTCCCTTCGAACGTTACGGAATTTGTCCCAGAATACGATTGACCCGAATGGTGGTGTTCTTCAACGCGGTTGCCGGATCCGTCCCTTGGACTACGCTCGTCCACATCTCGACGAGAGCGGTGTCAATCATCCCAGCCCCTTTGACCGTGGGGAGTGGACGGAGCGAGGGTAATCCTTTTAGATCGTTGCGCAAGCGTTGCAACGATGGCGGTAAATTGTTCGCCAGCATTGTTTGCGCTGAAAGACGCAACGGTACGGACAAGGTTTCCTGCGACCAACGTGCGCTTTGTGCCGGCAAGGTGAGCCAACGAACCAATAACCACGATGCTTCTTCACGCGGGTGCGTGGTTCTCAAGATTGCCAAATGCGTGCCCAACATTGTGGTTACTGGGTGGACGGCATCATGCTGTGGCAGGTTGGCAATCCCCCATTGAAAATTCGCTCCACGTGCGATTTGATCGGTCAACGGTAACAGATCAGCCGTTGTGCCAAACAGCAACACGGCTCTGCCTTGTGCAAAATCGTTCCGCGCACGTTCTTTGCTATCAACAAGATAGGCGGCACCACTGTTGGTCAGCGCGGTAATCATTTCTAACGTTTTCATCCCGGCGTCGGTGTTGAATTGGGCTTGGGTTTGTGTCTCGTTCAACACACCGCCTCCGCGACTGTACAAAAAGCCGGCAAAGATCGGTGCGCTGGGAAACATCACCCAGCCGTGCGCGGTGTTGCGGGTGGTTACGCGGGCAATGTGCGCAAATTCATCCCAGGTTCGTGGCACCTCCACTTGGGCGGCATTCAACGCGTCGGCGTTATAGTACAACACAACGGCTTGAGGGCTAAAAGGCATAGCGACAAGTTGGTTGGAAATGCGCCCCGCGTCGAGTGTGCCGGGAAAGAAATCGTGGCGTTCATCCTCCGCTAATCCGTTGCGCGGATCGTTCAACCATGGCTCGAGATTGATGAGGGCATTTCCGCGTGCCAATTCTGCCAGCGTGCGCAAATCGGCAAGGACGAGATCGGGCGGGGTGTTCATCGCGATGCGCGCTAGCCCTTCCCGCAACAATTCGCTTTCACTCGATTTTTGTTCGACGCGGATGGTGAGGGTGGGATAAGTGGCTTGAACATCGTTGACAAGTGCAAGGAGAGTGGTCGCGGCGATGCCGGTTTGCGCGTGCCACAAGGTTAGGGTAATGGATTGCTGGGTTGCTGCCAAGAGCCGTGTGCTTGAAGCAGAGGGCGACCCGGCGCACGCAGATAAAAAAACAAGCAAGGGAGCAACGAGGAAAAACATTGCGCGATGAAGTGTCATCGCATTGAATTATACCACGATTAGCACGCGGTCAGAAACTCGTTGACCAGTCTAGCGATCTCGATGGCGGCGTGGGGGTGCGCTAACGCGCGGGCGCGGGCGGCAAAGTGGGCAAGAGTGGGATTGCCCGGGGTTAACCACTCGTTCAATGTACGCGCAATGTCGGCGGGGTTTTGTCGGAGGATGCCTAGTTCATTTTGTTCGACAAAGGTTACGTTCCCGGTCTCTTGCCCCGGTAAATAGCCACTGAGCAAGATGGGTAAACCGCACACCATTGCCTCGCTGATGGTGCCAGGACCGGCTTTGGTGATAATCACATCGGCGGCGCGCATCCAATCCGGCATATTGGTTACAAAACCTTGGATGTGCACCGGCATTTGCCAGCGAGTCGTCTCTAGTTTGCGACGCAAAACTTGATTGCGTCCGGCGATGACAACTAGTTGCGCCGGCACGTGGGCTTGATCAATCGCGCGGGCAATGTCGTACAGTTTGCCCATCCCCTCGCCGCCGCCAACGAGCAAAATCGTTTTGAGGTTGGGTGCCAGATTCAATTTTTCTCGCGCTTGGGTTTGGGTGAGAACATCGTCCAGAAATTTGAGACTGACGGGCTGACCGACCACGCGCAATTTATTGGGGGGCATCCCAGCGCGCAAACCCATTTGATAGGCGCCTTGTGTGGGTACGGTACACAAATCGGCACCAGGATCAAACCAAAAAGTGTGCGCATCAAACAAGTCCGTAACCACCGTGATGAAAGGGACGTTAGAACCGATGGCGCGCAACGTGCGGCGTGCAAATTCGTTCAAGATGGGATGGGTGGTTACGACCAGATCGGGTGAAAAGTGATGCAAGAATTGGCGCAAGCCGTGCCCCATCACAAGATCGAAAAAGGGTTGAGCGAGCATGGTTACAAAACGATTGTTGGAAGCGAGAAAGAGGAAATGCCACAAAGGTTCGGCGTACGTAGTGAACGGCAAGTACCAATCGGGGACATGATTGAATGGAAAGCGCGCGGCTTGCTTGAAACCGTCGAACAAGGTTACGTTGTAACGATGAGAATATTCGCGTGCTAGTGCTTCAACAATCGCTTCGGCGGCGGCGCGATGTCCTCCGCCCGTATCGGACATTAAAATGGCAATGCGTTGAGAGGTCATGGGGTCGAATCAGGATTTGAGAGATGCTGAGCATGCCGCATCCGTGCCATTCGGATCGTCACAATTGCCCAGCCCAGATTCAACGCAGCAAGCAAGACGACCAGAATGGCGACCGCAAAGGTAATGCGTGGGATGCCATAGAGATCGGCAAGGTTGCCAATGAATAACATCGGTGGAATGGCGATGGCGTTCGAGAGCGTGAATTGCACGGCGAGGACGCGCCCGCGTACGGCGTCGTTGGAGCGTTCTTGCACGACGACTTGGGCGGGGATCATCATCGTGGTCATCATCGAACCGACGACGAGTGCAAAGAACATGACGAGCGCTGTGGCGGTGATGATCAATTCTGGATAGCCCTCGAACAAGGGTTTGCCAGCAATGGTGCTCCCACTGCCTGCCCATGCCAATCCCATCAAGCCAACCGCCGTGCCTGCCATCCCGATACTTGCCAGAATTTCGCGCGGGACGCGGTGTCCATACCGACCGACCAAAATACTTGCGCCAAGCATTCCAACGCCAGCGGGCCAAAAGACGTACGTGGCATCTTCGGGCTGCAAACCCAGCACGCGCTTGGCATATCCCGGCGCAAATTGCGCCATCACCATTGTCAAAGTAGAAGCCAGCGCAAGTTGCAACAACGCCACAAAAATCGCGCGATGCGTAATCGCAAAATGCCAACCCTCGTGAATCTCGTTCCAAGCACGCCGTACGGCTGAAACGCCGTCAAGCCCGTTGGCGCGCGCAGGGTGATCACGTGGAATCAAGCCCACGCAAATCGTGGCGACTATATACATCGCCGAAGCAATCCACAATGAACCCACAATGCCGATCGTTTTGACCCCGAGCGGTGCCAGGATAATCATCCCCAAAATCTGGGAGGCGGTAAACGTGAGTGTAAAGAGTGAGTTGGCAGGTAGCAAGTTTTCTGAACGAACGAGAAGCGGAATCGTTGCCCCTTCAGCCGGGGCGAAGAATTGACCAATCGCCGAGGCGATGAACACGAGGATGTAGATGCCGATCAGAAAATAACCTTCGCTGGCTTTATTGCCCGGCAGGGTCGCCGCAAGAATGGCTAAGGCGATGCCAGTCATGACGCGTAAGGCATTTGACCAAACCAGAATGCTCTTTTTAGAAACGCGATCTACAATCATCCCGGCAAGCGCGCTGAGCAAGACTGCCGGTAAACTAAAGGCAACGATGACGGCGCCCAGGTGCGCACTCGAGCCGGTCACTTGTTCAATGAGGACCAGTTGAAGAAAGAACGAACCATTGAGCGCGGTGTTGGAAAAGACTTGGGCAATCCAAAGCGCCAGAAAGTTTCGATTTTTTAGGACGACTGTGTAGCCGGTGGGGTTGATAGATTCCATGATAAAACGTCAGCGTTCGGCAGATGGTGAGCGACTCAGGAAGGTTTTGAGGCGTTTCTCGAACTCGCGACGAGGCAAGAGGACGCGGCGCTGGCACGTTTGGCAAACAATGCCAATATCCGCGCCAATGCGAACCACCTCCCATTCGTACCCGCCACAGGGATGGGGTTTGCGTAATCGCACTAGATCGCCAATCCGAATGTCTAAAGGCATGGTGCCTAGATTATAAGGCGATTGGGGAAATAGTCAATTACTTGCTTGGGCGAGTAGGGCTTTGTCAAAGTCTATTGACAAGCGGTTGAAACCACTGCAACCACTACCCGAAGCCGCCCTGCGTCGGCTGGTCGCCCGATCCGACTTTGCAACAGCCCTGTGGGCGAGTCCAGAAGATTTGGCTGCCTCCGCCCACCGGCTCGAACACTTCGACCACATCGCCATCGTGCAGAGGGGTGGATGAATCAACGACGACATCGTTCACGGCGCACATTGAAACATTCGAGTCCGGGACGCCTAGGTGTGCAAAGAGATCGGCAATCGTGGTGCCGGGCGAAATCTCAAGTGTGATGTTCTCTCTTTTCTGCGGCGCAAAACGTTTGAGATTACCATACAATTTGAGGGTGATCTTCATCAAGCAAATTATACAACAATTCTGGTAGTGATGGTTGTGTCTTGATCCACAACGGGGGATTGTCAAATAAAACCAAATCGAAGAGAATAGCGTATGATATTAGAGTCTTTATACCCCACCTCGGACGAGCCGAAACAACACCGGCATGAGCCACGAAGATTTCTCTGTTCTTCCTTCGTGACCTTGGTGCCCTTCGTGGCTGAAAAAATCTTGGCTTTTTGTGTAACGATTTCATTGGATAGGTACTATTACAAGCACCTTTCGGCACCCGACACCTTTCTGGTATGAGGAGAATTCCCTCACGAACTTGCGTTCACCAATGTTCGGCTGAAAACGTGAATGACGTAGGACAAATTTCTAAATTTGTCCTACATTTTTGAAGGAGAGTCTATGGACAAGATTCATCCCTCTGAGATTACCCCGGAGCATCTATATCTTTCGCGTCGTCAATTCATCGCGGCGGCGGGGACGGTTGCTGCCGGCATCGCCTTGAGTGCGTGCGGTCTTGCATCGCCCACAACGTTGCCAACCATCACAACGAACCTGAAAGCAAGCCAAGATACAGACGAATTAGGCGATCCTTTGACGCCGTACGACACAATCACCCACTATAACAACTTTTACGAATTTTCGTTCGACAAAGAAGATGTTGCCGAACGCGCGCAAAATTTCAAGACCTCGCCATGGACGGTGCAGGTGGGGGGACTGGTCAACAAGCCGCGCACGTTCGGGCGGGAGGATTTGCTCAAGTTTGAGCAAGAGGAGCGCATCTATCGTTTACGTTGTGTCGAAGGGTGGTCAATGGTGATTCCTTGGGTCGGCTTTCCGCTCTCTAAACTGCTCGCCCAGGTTGAGCCGCTATCCAAAGCCAAGTATGTGCGTTTTGAAACATTGCTAGATCGAGAGCAAATGCCGATGCAACGCACCACGTACTTTAGATGGCCCTATGCCGAAGGCTTGCGGCTCGATGAGGCGATGCACCCGTTGACGATTCTGGCAACCGGGTTGTACGGCAAGCCGTTGCCGCCGCAAGATGGCGCACCTATTCGATTGGTGGTACCGTGGAAGTACGGATTCAAGAGTTGCAAGTCCATCGTCAAAATTGATTTGGTGGAAGAAATGCCGGTTTCGTTTTGGATGGCATCCGCCCCGGACGAGTACGGTTTTTACGCCAATGTCAATCCAGATGTTTCGCATCCACGCTGGTCGCAAGCCACAGAACGACGCATCGGCGAACTATCGCGCCGCAAAACGTTGATGTTCAACGGCTATGCGGAACAAGTTGCCTCGCTGTACGCGGGAATGGATTTGCGGAAATTCTTCTAAACGTGGTCCATCGTTTACGAACGCATTGGTTGCGTCTCATCGTTCACATCGGCGCGTGGCTACCGCTGGTTTGGATCCTCTGGGATGCCTTGCACCATCGGCTGGGTGCAGAACCGATTCGTGAAAGCATTCTTCGTTCGGGCAAGACCGCGTTGATCTTACTCATCCTTTCACTCGCGTGCACACCAGCCAATGCGTGGCTGGGATTCCGCGAGGCGTTGCGCGTGCGCCGCGCATTGGGACTGTATGCTTTTATGTACGCCACCGTGCATTTGCTGATCTTGGTCGGCGTGGACTATGCGTTCGATTGGTCGTTGCTCTACGATGCCCTCTTTGAGCGACCATATGCCTTGGCTGGATTCACTGCGTTTTTGATTCTGCTACCGATTGCAGTGACTTCGACGAAAGGATGGATGAAACGTCTTGGCAAAACGTGGACGAGACTGCATCGTGGGGTGTACGTGGCGGCGTTGCTCGTCATCGTTCACTTTGTGTGGTCGGTTAAACTTGATGTGCGTGAGCCACTGACGTACGGTGCAATTGTTGTGGCATTGTTGATTTTGCGCCTACCCCTTCTTCGACGAAAAACCAGCCCACGCCCCAGCATTTCAGGCATCTTGCGCCGTCATCATTCTAACGATGCGATTTGACGAACCGGTCAACCTATGCTATACTGATAATTGTTAGAGACAAGGAGATTCGGTTAATCAACACCGCTCGATCTTGGAACTCGGGCGGTGTTTCTTTTTACCGAACCATTAACCGTGGCGCTGTGATCAGCGAGTATCTCAAATCTGGCAACCTGTCGAGTTGCCTATCTTTTCGAAAGGCGTTCCCTAGCCCGGGGCTAGGTGCGTTTTTCAGACCCCAAAAGGAGAGGTTCAAAATGGAATCGAAATTGTACGTAGGCAACTTGGCTTACAACGTAACCGAAGGAGACTTGCAACGTCTCTTCGCTCAAGCCGGGGAGGTCAAAGAAGTTGCCTTGATTATGGATCGCAACACGCGCCAATCCAAAGGTTTCGGCTTTGTCGAAATGACCACCGATGCTGATGCGCAAAAAGCCATCGAAATGTTCAACAACTATGAACTGGATGGTCGCAACATCACCGTCAGCATTGCCCGCCCTCGTGAAGAACGGGGAGGCGGTGGCTATCGCGGTGGGGGCGGCGGTCGCGTTGGCTACGGGACGCATCGCGGCGGTGGCCGCCGACGCGGCGGACGATACTAGACTCTGCAAAAACCTGACCGGTTTTGGAAAAACCGGTCAGGTTTTTTATTTTGTGGTACAATACACGCAGATTATGCTGGCGAGTGTAACAATGTTGCAAACACTTCAAACAGAGTTTGTGCATGCCTTTGGTCGTTTGCCTTCCCACACCTTTCGTGCGCCCGGGCGCATCAATCTCATCGGTGAGCATACCGATTACAACGATGGTTTTGTCTTGCCGATGGCGATTGATCGCGAGGTGCTGATTGCGGCGCGCCGTCGTGAGGATTCGTGCGTACGGATGCTTGCGCTCGATTTTGGGAACGCGCCGTCCGAGTTCCGGCTCGATCAACCCATCGAGCGTGATAATGCCAATGCGTGGAGCAACTATGTACGCGGCGTAGCGTGGGCGTTGCAACAACGCGGCGCAAAATTGTGTGGACTCGATCTGGCGATTCACGGTAACGTGCCGCTGGGTTCCGGTTTATCGTCCTCTGCCGCGCTTGAAGTATGCGCGGCGACCACATTCGTGGAGATGGCGAGTGTGGCAATCAGCAAGGTTGAAATCGCGCAACTGTGCCAACACGCCGAAAATGATTTTGTCGGCGTGAAGTGCGGGATTATGGATCAGTTCGTTTCTACCCTGGCACAAGCAGAACACGCGCTCTTGATTGATTGCCGCGATCTGGCATATCAAAATGTGCGGTTGCCTAGCGGCGCCACCCTCGTGGTATGCGACACTATGAAGAGGCGCGGCTTGGTGGATTCCGAGTACAACGCACGGCGCGCCGAATGTGAACACGCCGCGCGCTTTTTCGGCGTCAAGGCATTGCGGGATGTGAGCCTCGAAATGTTTACGCGCCGCGCCAACGAATTGCCGCCTATCGTTGCCCAACGCGCGCGCCACGTCATCACTGAAAATGCACGTGTGCAGTCGGCGGTGAACGCCGCCCGGCGGAACGATCTCACAACGTTTGGGACGCTGATGAACACTTCGCACGCGAGTTTGCGTGATGATTATCAAGTGAGTTGTCCCGAATTGGATACGATGGTAGAGATCGCACATGCGCAACGCGGTTGTTTGGGCGCACGCTTGACCGGCGCGGGCTTTGGTGGTTGTACGGTGAATCTAGTTTTGGACGACGCGGTCGAGGCGTTTGTCACCAATGTTACCCGCGCCTATTACGCGCGGACTGGGGTGACACCACAACTTTACGCATGCCGGGCAGTGGACGGCGCCAGCCGAGTGGCGTAAATAGATTTTGTTCAGATCAATCCCAGAAAGCCCAAATGGTCGAGTTTTCTGTGTGAACGCTTGCTCGTCTGGACTGATCCCCGGCGAGAGCACGTTGACTTTTGCCAAAACGATGGCTATACTTGCGATGAGGATTGAACTTGCCTGTTTTTCGCACGCGGTAAGGGCAATCGTTCGTCGTCAGGCATGTACGAGTGCTGTGCAACTCGATGCCACTCTGCCCCGTCTCTCATGACGAAGCCCGTGCGAAAGCTGGGGATCCTTGGGGTACATTGGAGTGCCCATCGGTCAAGCCGATGGGTTTTTCAGTTTGGATCGGATAATGTCTAATCTCCAACCTGTCTCGCTCCGCGAATTAATGTCATTGGCGCTTCCGCTTGAAACGCGCGTGTTGACGAGTGCCTCGCTCGACCGCGTGGTAACTTGGATGGTGATTGTGCCTGCCACTGCGAGTACCGTTCAAGCCGCGCCGGGCGATCTGGTCCTCTTGGCACCGCCGTATTCCCCCGATTCGTTTACGTCGTATGCGCGTCTGGCTCACACCGAGATTGCCGGCCTCGTTGTAGTTGGCACGCCGGCAACGACGTGGGTGAGTGTCGCCGAGCAAGCCCACCTTCCGCTTTTGGCACTCCCCGAATCCGCCGACCTGCGGGAGATCGAACGGCTAGCGCTGGCATTGGTGCTGGATCGGATGACGGCGATTGAAAAACGGGCAACGCAATTGTATCAACAACTCGCCGTGTTGTCTGCCGAGGATGCTGGCTTGGAAGCGATGGCGACCTTGATTGGGCGGACGACCGCCAAGACGGTGTTGATTCAAAACAAGCGGCTGGAAATTATTGCCGCGTGGTTCACGCCGGAAATGGTGGCACTGCGTCCAACCATCGAAACGTGGAGTGTGGCGACGGCTAATTTACCGGAAGCGTTGCGGGATCGCAAACGGGCGGCGTACGCGCCAGAAATTCTGCAACAAATGTTGCCAATGAATGACCTCACGCGCTTGATCGCGCCGATCGTCGCCAAAGGAATGGCGCGTGGCTTTATCTCACTCGTCAGCCAAGGGAGTGGGTGGAGTGCCTTTGATCGGCGCGCCATTGAGCAAAGCGCGACGGCGTGCGCCTTGGAAATGGCAAAAGCCAAAGCGGTGAGCGAAGCCGAAAAGCGCGTGCGTGGTAGTTTTGTGGACGCGATGTTGAGTGGCAGTTTATCAGCGCTGGAAGCGGAACGATGGGCAAAGCGCAACAGATACGAGCCGGTGGGGCAGCACGTGGCAATCGTGGTGGATTGGGCGCGCAAGGACCATCCGTCGTATCGCCGCTTGGAGACGTTGGTGCATGGATTGACGAGCAGTTGGCGGAATAATGTACTAGTCCAAGCGCGCGAAAATGAAATCGTCATCTTTGCCCGCCTCGAAGCGAAAAAAGGTATCGAAAGTGCGCGCCAGATTGCTAAAAATATTCACCGCCAAGCATGCCTTGAATTTCCAAACGATCCCCTCGCGATTGGCATTGGCCATCCTACCGAGACCGTGAGCGGTTTGCGCGATTCGTACCGACAAGCCCGACAAGCGATGACGATGGCGCGCCGTCTGGGCGAAGCCAAGCCGCTCTACTTTGGTGAACTCAACGTCTATCGTTTGCTATTTCAGTTAGAACATAGCCCCGAACTTGCCTCGTTTTGTCAAGAGACCCTTGGCGCGCTCGTCGCGTACGATCGCACGCAACACACCAATTTGATCGAAACCTTGGCGGCGTACTTTGCGCACAACGGCAACCTGAGCGCGACCGCCGAAGCCCTGTTTGTGCATCGGAACACGTTGTTGTACCGGATGGAGCGCATTCGTGAAATCAGCGGACTCGATTTGGATAATCCGGAAACGCGCTTGAGCCTTCAACTGGCTTTGCGCGCCCATCGCTTGCTCAGCGCCCCCGATGACTCTTGATATTTGATTAAATACTTCATCCGTATCATTTCCAAGAAAGGTCCAACTGTTTTTCAAGCCAACCGCCTGTTTTTAAAAGTTCTTGTGCGAGCAACATCCGCTTGTACTCATAGTTCTTGGATGTTGTGCAGCGCAAAACTTGTTGGATGTTCACTGACTTGCGTCCAGACAAACTCGACGGGATTCAATTCTGGAGCGCAAGTTGGAAAACGATATTCACGCATCTGTGTTTGCAGTGAGGCATAGATTTTGTAATTATCCCAGATCAGGATCAGATCGCCGGACACCAACCACAAAACTTGTTTCAACCACGTACAAATCCCCCATCACGCAGCCAACGCGATTCAACGTCCCGTAGGCTTCGCGGTATCCATGTGCATACACACCTTTTATGTCACAAAATCACGCTGATGACCTTAAAGAACGATGCATTGGCGCCTAATTTGGGCAAAAATTAGCTTTGAGCTCTGCGCGGTTTTGTTTCATCGGGACACCTTGGGAAGTGGAATACTCCCAATGCCACAATTGCCCAAGTGAGCTACACCCCACAGCCCTAACAATTTGACAGAGCCGATTACCTATGCTATATTTTGATCAAGATGAGAAACCGATTGACGCAAACGAGTGTCTTGTTCCCTCGCCCGCGTCGCACCAGTCCATAGGTCTGGTGCTTTTTGGCGTTTCTCTCTTGAGGCGGGCAGGTTCCCGCGTGAATGTTCAAACGCAACCCAGACCAGACGAGTAACGTCAGTCTGGGTTTTTACTTTGGGAGGACTATGCTACGTGTTGGAATTTATGGTGCGTCGGGTTACACCGGTATCGAACTGGTAAAAATTTTTGCGCGGCATCCGCAAGTCGAAATCAAATTTGCCACGTCCGATTCATACGTGGGCAAGAAAATGAGCGAAGTGTTTCCGTGCCATTTTGATTTACCACTCATCACCCACGATGCCGCGCCACTCGATCAAATTGATGTGGCATTCCTCGCCTTGCCGCACGGCGCCTCCGCCGATTATGCCAAACGCATCCTGGCGGCAGGCGCACGCGTGATTGATCTCTCCGCCGATTTTCGTTTGCACGATGCGGCGGCGTACAAGAAATGGTACAGCCTCGATCATCACGCGCCGGAACTTTTGCCGCAAGCGGTCTATGGTTTACCGGAGCTTCATCGCACGCAAATCAAGAATGCACGCTTGATTGCGAACCCGGGGTGTTATCCCACCAGCGTGATTTTGGGTCTCGCTCCCCTTTGGCGCGCGGGCGCAACCAGCGAGACCGTCATCGTAGATAGCAAGTCGGGTGTGTCCGGCGCGGGGCGCAAACCCACGCTCACCGTCCATTTCGTCGAAGTGAATGAAAATCTTTCGCCATACAACATTGGACGCGTGCATCGCCACCTGTCCGAGATGGAGCAAGAGTTGAAAGAAATCAATCCGCACGCCTCGCTCATTTTTTCACCGCACCTCTTGCCCGTTAATCGCGGTATCTTGTCCACGATGTATGTGCGGTTGAACGATGGTTGGGACGAAAAACGTTTGCGCGAACTATACGCTCAATCGTATGGCAACGAACCCTTTGTCAAAATTCTGCCCAATGGACAAATTGCCACGCTCAATCACAGTGTTCACACAAATTATTGCACCATTTCGATTCATCACGTTGCCGAGGTGAACCAAGCGATTATCTGCGCGAGCATTGACAATCTCATCAAAGGGGCAAGCGGACAAGCGGTGCAGAATATGAATGTGATGTTTGGGTTGGATGAGACCCTCGGACTGTTGTAATAGGAACACGCCATACGAAACACGTGATTCGTGTTGCGTCATCTTGAAATCAGGAAATCAGAAATGCTTGTACTCAAAGTGGGTGGCAACGAAATTGATGATCCAAATTTTCTAACGGCCTTTGCCCAAGCAATCGCCGGAATGAATGAGACGCCGGTCATTGTTCACGGCGGTGGCAAAGAGATCGCCGATTTGCAACTCAAGTTTGGCTTGACCCCGCGCTTTGTCGAAGGATTGCGCGTAACGGATGAACAATCGCTGGCCATCGCAGAGATGATTTTGAGCGGACGGGTGAACAAACGCATCGTGGCAACGTTGGTGCACGCCGGCGTGGACGCGCTCGGTTTGAGCGGCGTGGATCGCGGACTGGTCCGCGTCGAAAAGATGCAACACCCCGGCGGCGATCTGGGCCGCGTCGGCAAGGTGGTGAGCGTGCGCGGCGAGGTGTTGCAAGAATTGGTCGCGCAAAACATCGTACCGGTCGTCTCGCCGATTTCGTTGGGTGAGGATGGCGCGTACAATGTCAACGCCGATTCCGTCGCGTGCGCGATTGCCGCTGCGCTGAATGCGGACGCCGTCGTGTTCGTAACGAATGTGGCTGGCGTGCAACAAGATAGTCAAGTCATTTCAACGCTCACACCGCACCACGTTGAAACACTCATCAAGTCGCAAGTGATCAAAGGTGGAATGATTCCCAAAGTGCGCGCCGCGTTGGAGGCAGTCGCCGGCGGCGCCAAGGCGGCACGGATTACGAATCTGGAGGGATTGATGAATGGTGGTGGTACGCTGATCACGCGTGATACGTAAGGTGTGTTCCGTTAGCCGCCCAAGCGAATAAAACACGCCTCACGAACTAAGGACCCAGAGGAGTTGTTCATTCGCCGTTGGCGCACCAGCAGAGAGATGAAAAATAAGCGAGTGAGCGTAGTGCGGCGCTTGATCGCCCGCGCGATGAATCGCGCGACTACAAACCTATTTTCAAGGGAGCCAAGATGAATTCCCAACGACTTATTGATGCAGAAAAAAAGTATCTCGCGCACACGTACACGCGTCCACCCTTTGTGTTGACACGCGGCGAAGGGGTGTACGTGTACGATGAAACCGGCAAAAAATATCTCGATTGCGCGGCTGGCATCGCGGTCAACGCACTCGGTTATAACGATCCCGAACTGGTCAAAGCGATTCAAGACGCGGCAACCGGTTTACTCCACACATCGAATCTGTTTTATACCGAACCGCAAGTCAAACTTGCGCAAGCGTTGGTGGAAAAATCGTTTGCCGATAAAGTGTTTTTTGCCAACACCGGCACCGAAGCCATCGAAGGCGCGCTAAAATTTGCGCGCAAGTATCACGCCGAACGTGGCGAAGTGAATCGAAAAAATTTTATTGCGTTTCGCGGCAGTTTTCATGGCCGCACGATGGGCGCGCTTGCCGCAACCGATTCCGAAAAGTATCAAGCGCCGTTTCGCCCGCTGATGCCCGGCGTTACGTTCGCCAATTTCAACGATCTGGATTCCGTGCGCACCGTACTCAATGACGAAACGGCAGCGATCATCATTGAGCCGGTGCAAGGCGAAGGTGGCATTTATCCGGCAACGGATGAATTTTTGCGCGGCTTGCGCGAACTGTGCAACGAACATGGTGCCTTGCTGATCTTTGATGAAATTCAATGCGGCTTGGGACGCACCGGCAAACTGTGGGCGTATGAATATGCCGGCGTTACCCCCGATTTGATGACCCTCGCCAAACCGCTGGCGGGCGGCTTGCCGATTGGTGCACTCTTGATGACCGAAGCCGTCGCCTCCGCGATGCACGCCGGCGAACACGGCACGACATTTGGCGGGGGACCCTTCATCACCTCTGTTGCGCTCAGTGTGTTCAATCGCCTCAGCGACGAAAAATTTTTGGCGCACGTGCGCGAAACTGGGAATTATTTGATGGAGCGCATCAGCGAGATCAATTCGCCACACATCAAAGAGGTACGCGGGCGCGGGTTGATGATCGGTGTCGAGCTAGACATTGACGCCGGCAAGGTGCGCGACATTGGTTACCATTATGGCTTGTTGCTCATCCAAGCACGCGAAAAAGTGGTGCGCTTTGTGCCGCCGCTGATTTTTGAAAAGAAGCATGTGGATGAGTTAATTGAAAAGTTTAGCCACGTGTTGGCAAAAGTCTAGGATGGTAAAGGAGAAAATCTTGCTGCATTACTCGGTACGCTCTGTGTTCTCGGTGGTTACACCGAATATAACTATTCGCCAGGCAACGCTTGCCGACGCGCCAGCCATCGCCGATCTCGTCAATCTGGGTGAACGCGAAGGACAACTCTTGCCGCGTTCGCTCGAATCCATTCGCGCGAGCATTGCTGATTGGATGATCGCGCTCGATGAAGATCGCGTTATCGGTGTGGGCTCGTTGGTGGAAATGAATCCGACCCTCGCCGAAGTTCGCTCACTCGTCGTTGAGCCGGCGTACCGGAAAGGCGGCGTCGGCGCGCAAATCGTCAACGCGCTGATCGCACTGGCGCGCGAGCGCAACATTCCGTATGTGTTCACACTCACGCGCGCAGTCCTCTTTTTTGAAAAACTAGGATTCAACATTACGGAGAAGGAAAATTTTCCGGAAAAAGTTTGGCGGGATTGTTCGAGTTGCCCGGTGCAATTCGCTTGTGATGAAGTGGCAATGGTGAAATCAGTCGCCAGTCAACCATAGTCAGTCGTCAGACAAAATCATCGCTCTGAAATTTTTAGGGAGGTATTATGGAAAAGAAAAAAGCCGGCAAGGTTGTGCTTGCCTATTCCGGCGGGCTGGACACATCGGTGATTGTGCCGTGGCTCAAAGAAAATTACGATTGTGAAGTAATCTGCGTTTGCGCCAACATCGGCCAGGGCGAAGATTTGAGTGGCATCGAAGCCAAGGCACTTGCCAGCGGCGCAAGCAAATGTTACGTCCTCGACTTGCGCGATGAATTTGTTACGAACTATATCTATCCCACGATTCAAGCCGGCGCTGTGTACGAGCGCAAGTACTTGCTGGGCACCTCATTCGCGCGACCGCTCATTGCCAAAGCGCAAGTGGAAATTGCCGAGATGGAAGGCGCGGATGCGGTGGCACACGGCGCGACCGGTAAAGGAAACGATCAGGTTCGCTTTGAATTGACGTACCAAGCGTTGAATCCAAAGTTAAAAGTCATTGCGCCGTGGCGCGAGTGGAGCATTCGTTCGCGCGAGGATGCGATCGCGTACGCCAAGAAACACAACGTCCCGGTCAGCGCCACCGTGAAATCCATTTACTCGCGCGATTGGAACTTGTGGCACTTGTCGCACGAGGGCGGCATGCTGGAAGACCCGTGGCAAGAACCGGAAGCGGCGATGTATCAACTGACCGTATCGCCGGAGCAAGCGCCGGACGAACCCGAGTACGTCGAAATCGAATTTGATAAAGGGGTGCCCCGCAAGATCAATGGTACGGCGATGGGCGCCATCGAATTATTGACGACGTTGAATCAAATTGGTGCCAAGCATGGCATCGGGCGCGTGGATCTCGTCGAGAATCGTTTGGTGGGAATGAAATCGCACGGCGTATACGAAACACCCGGCGGTACGATTCTCGTTGAAGCACACGATGCGTTAGAGCAGATTTGCCTTGACCGCGAGACGTTGCATTACAAACAAGTGATCGCCTTGCGCTACGCCGAGTTAGTTTACTATGGTCAGTGGTTCACGCCGTTGCGCGAAGCGCTCGATGCTTTTGTGCGCGAGACGCAAAAGACCATGACCGGCACCGTGCGTTTGAAACTCTACAAAGGCAACGTCATTTTGGTTGGACGCAAATCGCCGTTCAGTTTGTATCGTGGAGATTATGCAACGTTTGGTCAAGAAGATGTGTACAATCAAAAGGATGCCGAGGGGTTCATTCGATTGTTTGGACTGCCGCTCAAAGTGCGTGCGTTGATTGACATTGAACGTCACGGCAAAAGTACCTATGCCGCGCCAGATTATTCCAAATTCAAACGGGATTAGCGCAATGAGCCAACTACCCAATGAGCCAATGATCCAAAATGGAGTTACGGCTGCCAAAGGATTCCAAGCCGCCGGCGTGGCGTGTGGCATCAAGAAAACCGGCGCGCTCGATCTCGCGCTCGTTGTGAGCGATCACGATTGCACGTGCGCCGGCGTGTTCACCACGAATCGCGTGCAAGCCGCGCCCGTCGTGTATGACAAAGAAATGCTCGCCAAAAATCGGAACGCGATTCGCGCGGTCGTTGCGAACAGCGGGTGTGCCAATGCGTGCACCGGCGATGCCGGGTTAGATGATGTGCGCACAACCGCAGAAGAAACCGCCCGCGCACTTGGCATTCGCGCGGATCAAGTGTTGGTGCTTTCAACCGGCGTCATCGGTCAACGCTTGCCGATGGACAAGATTCGTGCCGGGGTGAAGGACGCCACCCAAAAATTATCGCCCGCCGGCGGCGATGATGCCGCGCGCGCGATTATGACCACTGACACCAAGCCAAAGACGTTCGTGGTAAGTTCCAGGTTCACCATCGGCGGAATGTGCAAAGGCGCGGGGATGATCCATCCGAATATGGCGACGATGCTCGCTGTTCTCACCACCGATGCCAAGCTCACACCCGATTTGCTCGATCAAGCCTTGCGCCGCGCCGTCAATCAGAGTTTCAATCGCATCAGCATTGATGGCGATATGAGCACGAACGACACGGTGCTGTTGCTCGCCAATGGCGCATCAGGTTACACCCCCGACCTTGCTGAATTCACCGAAGCACTGACCCGCGTTTGCGTCAACCTTGCGCAACAACTTGTGCGCGATGGCGAAGGCGTTACCAAGTTTGTCGAACTTGTTGTTACCGGCGCGCACACCGAAGCGGACGCGGTGCAGGTTGCCAAAGCGATTGCCAATTCCCCCTTGGTCAAGACCGCGCTGTACGGCGGCGATGCCAACTGGGGACGCGTGATTGCAGCGGCGGGTTATTCCGGCGTCGAGGTTGAGCCAGCCAAAATGAAACTCTGGTTCGGCGATGTGAATGTCTTTGCCAACGGTATGCCCACCGATTTCGACGAAGCCGATTCAACGCGCGCGATTGCCGGCAAGGATGTGTTCATCCGTCTCGATTTGGGCCAAGGCAACGCCAGTACAACGTTTTGGACGTGCGATCTATCGCATGACTATGTAACGATCAATGGCAAGTATCGAACCTGAAATCCCGAATCACAAAACCTAAACTTCAAAGGCATCATTTGAAATTTCTGCGGAGCAGCGATGTGGGGCGGTCGTTTTTCCAAATCTATTGACGACAAGTTCGCATACTTGAACAACTCGTTCCGCTTTGATTGGCGACTGTACGCTGCCGACATTCGCGGGAGTATGGCGTACGCCAAAGCGTTAGCGAAAGCAAACATCATTACCGACGCTGAGTGTGAAACATTGATGGAGGGTTTGCAACGAGTCAAGCAAGAATTTGACACTGGCACGTTTGAGGCGAAACCCAGCGATGAAGACATTCACACCGCCGTCGAACGACGCTTGGGCGAACTGGTGGGAAGCGTGGCTGGCAAACTGCACACGGGACGCAGCCGCAACGATCAAGTAGCAACCGATGCGCGCTTGTTTGTGTTGGACGCCATACGCAACACGCAACACGCTTTACGCGATCTGCAAGCCGCTATCGTTGAGAAATCAGAACAACACTTGGACATTCTCATGCCCGGCTACACACATCTCCAACGCGCCCAACCAATTTTGTTCGCGCATTGGTTGATGTCATACTTTTGGATGTTGCAACGCGATGTGGAACGCTTTGCCAATTGTGCGACATGTGTTGCGATTTTGCCGCTTGGTGCAGGCGCGCTCGCGGGCAACGCGTTGGGTATTGATCGAGAATTTTTGGCGCGCGAACTGGGTTTTGCCGGCATCAGCGATAATAGCATTGATGCTGTAAGCGACCGCGATTTCATCGCCGAGTTTTTATTCGCTGCAGCGTTGCTCGCTGTTCATCTTTCGCGTTTGGGCGAAGACTTGGTGTTGTATTCCTCGGCTGAATTTGGTTTCATCACGATGGACGACGCATACGCAACGGGATCGAGTCTGATGCCGCAAAAGAAAAACCCGGACGCGATGGAACTCGCGCGTGGTAAAGCCGGCCGCTTGATCGGCGATCTGACCACGTTGCTCACGGTGCTCAAAGGTTTGCCCTCGTCCTATGACAAGGATTTGCAAGAAGATAAAGAGCCGCTGTTCGATGCGGTGGACACGTTGGCTGCCCTGTTGCCAGTCGTTGCCGGCGTCATCCGGACAATGCGCGTCAACGCCGATAAAATGTGCACCGCATTGGACGAAGCGATGTTGGCAACTGACCTCGCCGATTATTTGGTTCGCAAAGGAATGCCGTTCCGCGAGGCACATCGCAAGGTTGGTCAAGTGGTGCGATTGGCGGAGGCACGCGGCGTTGCCTTGTCGGCGTTATCGCTCGACGAGTACAAAAAAATCGCGCCGGAATTTAGCCCGGATGTGAAAGATATTTTCGATTTTGCGAAATCGGTTGCCACGCGTGAGGTGATGGGCGGAACAGGACCGAACGCGGTGCGAGCACAAATTGCCAAGGCAAAGCAAATCGCAAGTGTGATATAATCAACCAGACAGAAACCCGTTTTCTGCGCGAAGACGGGTTTCTGATTTAGACAATGCGCATACAAGAATTTTTTGGCGACCCGGATTTTTTTGCTACACTTTTGAAACTTTGGATACCCTTGGTATTCCAGCAGTTGATCTTTTCGTTGCTCAATTTTGTCAGCACCTTGATGATTGGACAGTTGGGCGAAACCTCCGTGGCGGCGTTCAGTCTAGCCAATCAGATTCTTTTTTGTTTCAACTATTGCTCTTTGGCATCAGCAGTGGCGCGGCAATTTTTGTCGCGCAGTTTTGGGGCAAGCGCGATGTCAAGAATATTCGCCGCGTACAAGGCATGACCCTCGCCCTCAGTCTGATCGGTGCGACATTGTTTTCGATCATCGCGTTTGTGTTTCCGATGCAAGCCCTGTCTCTCTATTCGATGGATCAGGCGGTGATTGCTTTGGGCAGCGAGTATTTACGTATCGTGGGGTTGGGTTATTTTGCCGTTGCGATCAGTAACAGTTATGCCATCACATTACGTAGTACCGGCTTGGTGCGCTTGCCGGTTGCCGTCAGCGTATTTTCATTGATTTTGAGTGCAATCCTCAACTACGGATTCATCTTTGGACAATTGGGCTTGCCCGCACTCGGGGTGCAAGGGAGCGCCATCGGTTCGACCATCGCACGATTTGTTGATTGCGTGTTGATGCTGACGCTCATCTATGCCAACGATTCGGTTGCGGCGGCTCGCCCACACGAACTTGGCTTTGATCTCAAATTTGCCGGCACGCTTCTCAAGACGATGATTCCGGTGATCCTGAATGAACTCGCGTGGTCAACCGGCATTTCGGCGTACAATTTGATCTATGGCAGAATCGGCACCGAAGCGGTGGCGGCAGTGAGTATCGCGGCGAGCATCGAAAATTTGGCGTTTGTGCCGTTCATCGCCGTGGCAAACAGTGCCGCCGTGATGATTGGCAATCGGATTGGCGCGGATGAGGAACACAAGGCGATGACGTACGCCCAGCGTTTTATTCGAATGAATATTTTGGGCGGTTTGGTTTTAGGTGCGGCAATTTGGCTCAGTGCAGAATTTGTGCTTGCATTGTACAATATTGACGCAACAACGTTTGCGCACGCAAGAAACGTGTTGACCGTGATGGCACTCGCGTTATGGATCAAGATAGCGAACATGATGTTGATTGTGGGAATCTTGCGCGCGGGCGGCGATACCCGGACGAGTGCCTTGATTGACGTGGGACCATTATGGCTGGTCGGCTTGCCGGCGGCGGCCGTCGGTGCGTTTGTATTTGGTTTGCCGGTGGGTATGGGTGTATTTGCTAACGATTAGCGATGAAATGTGTAAACTGATTCTCGCCCTGCGGCGATTACTGTCCAAACGGTGGATTCATAATCTCACGCAACCGTCGGTTGAAATGAGCGCATAAACAAACAGCGCGTCAGAGTTCTCTGACGCGCTGTTGCGTGTAAACACTTTATCGAACGACGATGATGCCGGTAGTGGTGGGACTTGTTTCGCTAAAGTAGGTGTAGGTGATGGGAAAACTGCCGGTGATGGGAAAGGTAAAGACGAATGTCTGATCTTTATTCAACGTGCCCGAGCGAAACACACCGGTGATGTTTCCCGGCGTACCACTGGTTACCGTGTGCGGCGTGGAATCCAAATTTTTCCAAATCACGGTTGAGCCCCGATTCACAACGGGGTTGGAAGGAATGAACGCATTATTCAGAATCACGATAGAGAGTGACGCCGTGACGGTAGGTGATGGGCTAGGAACCGGCGTGGAGGGAACCCGAGTGGGAATGTTGGGTGGATATTGCACCGTGTTCGGATAAGGGATGATGAGTTTCTGGCCGGGATAAATCCAATGCGCGCTGTACAACCCATTGACGAGAACGATTGCCGCAATGGAGGTTTTGTACGCGATGGCAATCCGGAAAAGATTATCGCCCGCTTTAACTTCGTAGATCGGGAATGGATCAGGCGGCGGCGTGGTGCACGGCACGTTCAGTTGCATTCCAACCCGAATGTAGGGCGTGTACAAATTGTTCGCCTGCATCAAGGTAGAGTACGGCACTTTGTACCGCCACGCAATCGAAAATATCGTGTCGCGGGCTTGCACGGTGTACTTACACGTATAACCCGGAGGCGGCGAGGCAGACGGTGCACTGAGCGGAATTACCAACCGTTGCCCGGCAAAAATGTAATCTGTGGTCAAACCGTTCGTCGTCATAATCGCGGGGACGGTCGTGCCGAACCGGCGCGCAATCGAAAAGAGCGTGTCACCCCACTGCACATAGTACACGATCGTTCCATCAACCGGCGGCGCGGCAACCGCCGCCAACGGTACGCACGTCAACACCAATGCCAGGATTGCCAGCAAATTCAAGACTCGATAGGCGCGCATAGCTCATCCTCCTTTGGATGGAATCGCACGTTCTCATTATAATACAAATTGCACGCGAAGGAAACTGGGTCTATTGTCCCGCAATTACATTGCCGTCCGTCTTGCCTTCCACCCAGATATTCTTCCCATTGTTGATAAACACGTTGTTCTGAATTCGATTCTGAATCGAGTTGGTGAGCCGAATCCCGGCAACGACATTATCGCGCAAGGTGTTCCCTTCGATCAAATTATTGCGTGAGGCAAACGAATCGGGCGTAGGCGTCAGGAAATAAAATCGTTTGGGATCCTTTTTGTATTCCTCGTCCCAGAAGAAATAAATCCCTTCGCGCGCGTTGATGACTTGGTTGCCGGTGACAAGACTATCGCGGCTGTTGTACGAAATAATGCCGTGATTCCGCATATGGCGAATGAGATTATCGCGCACTTGAGTATTGGCGGAAAAACCAAACCACACGCCATCGAACGAGCCGCTAATTTCGTTCCCGATCACTTGGTTGCCTTGGCAGAACGAAAACTCGACCGCGTTGTAAACCGCGTCAATAATTTTGTTCCCCTCGATTCGATTATAATCGCCGCACCGAACGCCGTGCGCCTTGATGAAAATGCCATTGGCATTCTGACCGGTGATGTGGTTCCCTTTGATCACGTTATTGCTCGCGCCATCCTGCAAGATAATCGCCGCCGCATCACAGCCACGATCCACCACGCCACTGCCCCACGTACACCAACGTACATTATCCTTCAGCGTGTTATCCAAAACTTGGCTTTTGGTCGTGTTCAACAAATTGACCCCCCACGCCGAGTTATTGACGGCGGTGTTGTTGCGAATGATCACACTTTCGCTGTGGCGCACATCAATCCCAATGGCACTGTTGTTGACCACATTCCGTTCGATTCGCGCGCCGACCACATTGTCCAGACGAATCCCGCCACCTTCCGTCATCCCCAGAAAAATACCAAACCGATCCTTATTCGTGTCGTCAAAGTTGTTAGAGAAATCATTGTCGTGAATGTACAAGTTCGTGCCGGCTTCAGCAAAGACCCCATCGCGCGCGTTGGTTACTTTGCAATTGCGAATTTCGATATTGTTGGGCGTTTGCAAAAATGGAAAACCGTACTTGCGAATCCAAAAGCCGTGCCCCTGTTTATTCAAGCCCTCGATAGTGTGATTATCGCAATCAATCACTACATCGCTCGCTTGAACGATCATACAATCGAACCGCTTGAGCGAGGTTTTAACATCGGCATACATTTTGTAAAAGCCAGACTGCCAAATCTCCGCACAACCCCCCAGCATCGTCGGAGTAACCGATGGCGTGGGCAATGGGCTGGGCGTTGCAGTAGGAAGCCGGGTCGGTGTTGCGGTTGAAGCAAGCGTTGGCGAAAGCGCGGCAAGTAGAGCGATGCTGGGACTCGCGGCGATGGTCGGGGTTGCCGGGCGTGTTGCCGTAACGATTATCGCCGTTTGCGTGGGCGGTTCGATGGTGGGCGTGGGGGCGGGCGATCCACAAGCAGAAAGGGTGAGGATGAACAACACAACGAGTTTAGTGTATTTTGACATTCCATTCACCTAGGCGAGAATTTAGTTGCGAGTATAACACAGGAATGTGAAAGCGCAAGTCTTTGACACATTCACGGATGTACGCTAGTATCGGTGAGACGATGGAATTGTGGAGAGGAGAAGCGATGGATCAACTCGACCTCATCGGCGAAAAGATTCGAAAAAATTTTGAAACAAAGAACGCAGCGCGGGATGCCGTGCTGGGAATGTCGCGTGAGTTGATTCGGCATTGTTCGCTGGCGATTCGCGCCACACATCGCGCTGAATATGCCGAAGCATCGCAGTTGCTCACGCGCGCCCGCGAGATTGCAACCCAGATGAAATCGTCTGTGGTGGCGTATCCCGACTTGTATTTCACCGGCTATGTGCAAGACGCACTCAAGGAACTCGCCGAAGCACACATTGTTCATGCGCTCATTACCAACGCTGCCTTGCCCGACCCGGACACACTCGGCGTTGATTATGCGGCGTATCTCAACGGCTTGGGCGAAGCCGCCGGCGAATTACGCCGTTACGCGCTGGATACCATTCGTCATGATAATAGCGAGCGTGTGGAGCAAGTGTTGGATGTGATGGATGACATTTATTCATTGCTGGTTACGATAGATTATCCAGATGCGATCACCGGTGGCTTGCGTCGCACAACGGATATGGTGCGCGGTGTGCTCGAGCGCACCCGCGGCGATTTGACGGTAGCCGCGCGCCAAGAAAAATTGGAAAAGACCTTGCGCGAGTTTGAAGCCAAGTTCAAGAATAGTTAACCGCAGAGCACGCGGAGAACGCAGAGTTTAGGGCTTTGTCAAAGTCTATTGACGGGCGGTTAAAACCGCGGCAATCACCACCCGAAGCCGACCTGCGTCGGCTCGGTGAGCCCGCGCAGGCGGGCTTGGGGTTCTGATTGCCGCGAATTGATTCGCCCGATCCGACTTTGACAAAACCCTGCGCAGAGTTTAAAAACTAGTTTTTCTGTGCCCTCTGTGGTGAAAATAAATTCTATGCCTGAGAAACCGGTCATTCGTGCGAGTGAGATTGGCGAATATGTTTTTTGTCATCGCGCGTGGTGGTTGCATCGCGTGCAAGGATTGGAATCCGCGAACCGTGCGCAGATGCAAGCCGGCACCATCAAGCACATTGAACACGGGCGCGCCGTGCAAGGTACTAACACAATGCAGCGCTGGGCGATTGTATGGATCGTGATCGCTGTCTTTTTCGCACTCTTGTTTTGCGCGTCAATACTTCTGCCGATGGTGTGAAATGCTCTTTGGAATCCTTTGCCTCGTCGCCCTTGGGATTGCCGTTGCGTTGTGGTTTCAAGCGCGCAAACAACGTGCCGCGACCGGCTTGCCTTTTGGCGCACGCATCGTCTATGCCGATACCGGCGCGTGGTCCAAGATCGAACAGCCGCTCTTTTCGCCGCGTTATGTATTGGCTGGCAAACCCGATTATATCGTCCATGACCAAGGGGCAATGATCCCAATCGAAGTCAAGCCCAACCAAACCGCGCCCAGTCCGTACGAATCGGATGTGATGCAACTCGTGGCGTACGGACTGCTCATCGAAGAAACCTATGGCACCTTTCCTCGTTATGGCTTGCTCAAATATCGCGACGTGGTTTTTCAAATTGATTTCACTGCTGCTCGGCGTGCCCAAGTCATTGCCCTGATTCCAGCGATGCAACAACGCGTGAATAAGCGCCCGGTTGCCCGGCAGCACACCGACCCGGGGCGTTGCCGGAAATGCGGCTATCGCGCCGAATGCGGTCAGGCACTAGAATCGTTTTGTCAACGTTCGCACAATTGGCACATTGCCCCGACGCTAGACCTTGCCGCGATTCGCGCGGCACTGCCCCCCAGAGCAACGCCCCAAGCCGCAACCTTTGCGACGCTGCCTCCTTCGACGGTGGTTGGTGTCGCAGCGGCAGTATAGCACGTCAGACGCGCGGCGACAAGTCGCGCGTCTTTCGTTTCACTCACCGATACGCCATTCGTTCGCGGTTGCCTTGCAGACTTGCCTTTTTTCCGCTTTCTGACTATACTTTGGGCGGTTCGTCTTTGTCCTCGGGAAATTCTATTGGTCGGCTTCAGGGAGGAAGGCCGATGAACGTTCGCAGGACAGCCCGCAAAGCATCTTGGGGGTGTGAAATCGGAGCATCTATCGTTTGGCGCGCGGATTGAGCGCGTCAGCGGTGGGTGCTTTTTGCGTTGCTGGGCGGCTGTAATGTAGAGACGACACCTGCTCTCTACTCTGCACCACGCCACGCGCGCGACAAAGATAGCTGTGCTTCGCGTCTGGCACGGCAGAGGGCTCAAGCGTCATAGACCTTGCTGGGCAGGAGAATGAGTATGGCAACTCGTGCACTTTACTCACATGAGCTGGTTGAGGTTCAACATATCTTCGGTGTTGGGCTGAATCTAGCGCGCGTTGTTATCAGCGAAGGAAACCCTTTGCCTAACTGGGTTGGCCGAATTGGCGCGTCCATCAAGCGGTGTCCCCGCCGGCGGAAAATGCCATCACCATTCGCAATACTTCGTACTTTCCTCGCGAACTTACAGCAGACGTGAGAGACATTGCCTGGCTGATTCACGAACTCACTCACCAGTGGCAGTATCAGCACGACGGAATTCGATATCTCTTTGAAGCGCTGCGCGCTACCACCTACACCTACACGGCTCCCGGAGAGACACCCTCTGTAGCGCTCAAAAGGCTTTGGAACGAGAACAAAAAGTTTCGCGATTTCAACCGAGAACAGCAGGCCGACATCATCCGCGACTACTACTTTGCAATGAAGGAACCTCTCGCTTCGCAAGACTTGACAGCCTGGGAGCCCTATCTTCAGGAGGTTCGTGAGCCACCTCCCTGAGATGCTCACGCGGGTGCTGACGCTCAGTGTTTTTTCCTCAACCTTGCTAAAGAAAAGCCCCGCTCGGTTCTTGCACAATCAGCGGGGCATGGCCCAAGGTGCCGACCACCTGAGGCGAGATAGAGTTAGCCCAGTCGCCCGCTCTGGTCAAGTGCCAGGGCGAGCGATTTGTGTTTTGCGAATGAGTCCGCGCGTGTGCCCTTGCGGGGCGCTCAAGCGTTCATCAACGACCGACTACTGCAACCAGGGAGGAGAGCAATGATTGCCACAGTATGGACCAACGGCAACACAGAGCTAGGGGTCAAGATCAGCGCCAAGGACCGAGATCAGTTCTTCAAGAAAGAATGGTCTTACGTTACCCTTGAATGGATAACTGCTAATGCAAGCATGAAGCAACGCCGCCTCTGTCCTCGTGGTGATCGTAGCCGATGGCGCTGCAACGAAACTGACGCATTATGCTGGGTTACCACATCTGCTGCAGCAGAAACCCAGTCGAGTTAGCCATGAACAAGTTGTTCATCCCAAAACCATTTTCCGGTGGCATCCTTCTCACCTACAAGTGCAACAGCCGCTGCATGCACTGCATGTATGCGTGTTCACCTAGGTGGAAGGGGGATTGGCTCTCTGTGGAGGATGCCGAGAGGATTCTCTCTCAACTCTCCGTTATGCTTCGCGGAAGGTATCCTGATCCCAATAGGATTGGTGTCAATTATGGAATTCATTTCACTGGCGGAGAACCCTTCCTGAACTTCGACCTCCTTCTCCAGGTTACTGAAATCGCCGCTCGGCTTGGAATTCCCGCAACCTTTGTCGAAACGAACTGCTTTTGGTGCAGGGAGGATGAAACCACGCGGGAAAGGTTGCTGAGGCTCAAGGAGAAAGGTCTGGACGGCATCCTCATCAGCGTCAATCCTTTCTTGGTCGAGCAGATACCCTTCGAACGGATAGAAAGAGCCGCGAGAATCAGTGAGGAAATCTTCGATGGCAACACGATAATCTACCAAAGGTTCTTCTACGATCAATTTAGTAGGGGCGGGGTGACCCCGCCCCTACCGAAGGGCACTCTACCGATTGAGGAGTACCTCCAAAGAGCAGGCTCCGGTCTTTCCCGCGCCGAATTGATTCCTGCGGGCAGGCTGCCTTACAAACTGGGATACCTTTACAAGAAATATCCAGCCAGGCATTTCTTCGGAGCATCGTGCCGAGAAGAACTGATTCGAGATTGGCACATCCACATAGACAACTACTGTAACCTTATCCCAGGTTATTGTGCTGGCATATCTTTGGGCGATGCCAGGGAACTTGACGCGATCTGCCAGGGGATAGATTTAGACGCGCTTCCAGTTCTCAAGGCTTTGTTGACCGACTTGGAAATGCTCTATGGGCTTGGCAAGGAGTTCGGTTACGAGGAGTCAGAAGGATACATCCTGAGCGAAGCCGAAGGATACATCTCCAAGTGCCATCTCTGCCTGGACCTCAGAAAGCATCTTGCCAGGCACGGGGAATTCAAAGAACTCACACCAAGGGAATTCTATAAGCATCTGGAGGATTAACTTCACAAGGCTTGAGAAGGCAAAGAAGGCGAGTTAGAAGGCTGAAGAGGGCATAAGAAGGCATAGATGGCGTAGAAGGCATGAGAAGGCAGAGAAGGTGCGCCCTCTCTATAGCCCTCTACACCCTCTCACGCCCTCTATGCCCTCTCATGCCCTCTGAAGCCCAAGAGGTGTCTGCCGTGAGCGACTATCCTGGTTACCTCAGAAAAGGCTTTCTGCCCTACGATCCGATCCAGTTGATGCGGTTGACCGAGGAGAAAGTCTGCCGGGGGAATGCGCGCAAATACACTGGCTTCTACTGCACGGGCGTGTACGGCGGCATCTCCACGGGCTACTTGGTCGGCTGTTGCCTGCGCTGCGTGTTCTGCTGGGTGGACCTGTCACGCGATTTCCCTGACCGCTACGGGCAATTCTACCCATCTGACGAGGTTGCCCAGCGATTAGTCGCGAATGCGCGCAAGCGGCGCGTGAGCAAACTGCGCATCTCTGGCGGTGAGCCGACCTTGGGCAAAGAGCATCTGCTGGGCGTATTGGATCGGGTGGAGGGGCACGGTTTCACCTTCATCCTGGAGACTAACGGCATACCGCTAGGACACGACCCGGACTACGCACAGGCATTGGCAAAGTATCGTGATGTTCATGTGCGTGTGTCGTTGAAGGCGGGGAGTGCTGCAGGGTTCGAGGCGCGGACGGGCGCGCGGGGTGAGTATTGGGAACTCCCTTTGCGCGCCATCGAGAACCTGCGTAGGGCGGGCGTCAGTTTCCACGTCGCGGCGATGACCGATCCCAGGCTGATGCCGGTGGAGGAGCGGGATAGTCTGGTGCGCCACCTGCGACAAATGGGATACAGGGATTTCTTTGAGGAGGAGCGCTGCGATCCGTACCCGACCTCGGTGCTGCGTCTTCGCGCCGTGGGGTGGGAGTTATACTGATGGGTTGAATCCAGAATTTCGAATTTGACGGAATAGAAATTTTGTTCTATAATACGGGCGAATGCTGATTACACGGCGAGGTGATTGGCAGTGCCCTTCGGATGGTTTTCCCGCAATCGTGATTCCTCCACGAGCAAGGCGCGCAAGTCGAAGAAAGAGTTTCGTTCGACTGTGTCGCTCGCGACACCTGCCAGCCGTTCGTTAGGCGACATCCTGGGTGAACTGTTGGCATATTTTTTCAACCGCCCCGCTCCCGCGGATCCCTCGATTGCCTTTGAACAACTGACGCCGCGCGAGCGCGAGATTGCGCACCTCGCGGCTCAGGGTTATACCAACAAAGAGATTGCCGCACAACTCGTCATCGCCCAAGACACAGTCAAGACACACATGCGTAATATCCTCACCAAACTCGGACTTCACAGCAAAGCAGAACTGCGGTTGTATTGGCATGACCGCAGTTGGTGCGAGCACTGCGAATGAACGCGGCGGCGACAAGCCGCCGTTTTTTATGCCCTTTCGCTCCTGCTTTCGCGGTCTAACCCCGAACTAACCCCTTCAACTCCCCTCTGAAATACTCCGCGCGGGCGATGGTCACGACAGAACAGATGTGCTATGCTCATTGCGCCGCGTTGGAGGTCGCAAGTCGTCGCAAGGCAGGCTAGAGTATAGAGGCAGGTTGACTGCCCCTTGCGACGACTTGCGAGGAGCGTATGCCATTGCCCACCTACCGTTTATACGAATTGAACGAATTCGCGTCCGATGGAAAGATTGCCTTGCTGTGCGGCGATGCGCTGGTGACACGCCTTGCGCTCTACGGCGTCATACGCGTCGCTGCCGATGGTCACAGGGTCTGGGTACTCGACGGCGCGAATTCGTTCGACGCCTATTTCGTCGCGCGCCTCGCGCGCCGATGGAACTATGCGCCCGAGACGCTCCTCTCGCGCATTCGATTGTCGCGCGCGTTCACCTGTTATCAGATGGCAGAATTGGCGACGCGGAAACTGCCAGTTGCCATCGGACAGTCTGCGCTGGCGGTGACGCCTGCCTCATCCCCCTTCGGGAGCCCCAAGGACTCTGCAAAGAGTGCCGCTGTCTTCTGCTTGGGTTTGCTCGAGACCTTTTACGACGAAGACGTGCCGCTGACCGATGCGGGGCGTCTCCTCAAATCGGTCGTCGCAATCCTTGGCGAACTCGCGCGCTGTGGGTATGCTTCGCGCATCCTCATCACAGCGCGTGAGCCGCGCGATAAATCTCGCAATGTTCTTCTGAATTTGCTCAAGGCATCGGCGGACCGCATCGAGTACGTCGCTACGCCGTCGAGAGGAGCCGCGTCGATTCTGACGCAGCCGCGACTCATTGCCGCGTGAATGGAGACCAGGACATGGGACGAACTCTGCCATCGTTCATGCAAGTCATTTTGACCGAGCAAGCCGCACTCGCGCGCTTTCGTCGCGCGCTGCGCCGTGAAGATCAGGACGCCTTCGACGACCTCTTTCGCATGGCGCGCTATCACGTTGCCGCAGCCGCATACGCATCGCACGCATTGCCGTTCGAGGTGATGCTACTGGCGATGCTCCTCGAAGAACACAAACTGGTCATGCGACTACAAAAAGAAATCGAGCGATTGGAGCGCGCAGGTGCAAACGATTGATGGCTGGATCTTCGACGTCTATCCGTCAGGGCGCGATATGGCAGTCTGGGTGATTGACGCCGACGGGCGCGCTCACTTTTTGCGCGATTCATTCGCGCCCGCGTTCTATGTCGGCGGCGATCCGAGAGAACTGCGCGCCCTGGCGCGCTTCCTCATCGCCCAACGCTGGGGCGTGAAACTCGCGCGCGCTGAACGCACCGAACTATTCCTGGGACATCCCATCGTGGTCTTGCAAGTCGAGGTCACGAATCCCAACCTGTTCACGACGATCTTCGAGCGCGTCACGCGCTTGAAACCGAACCTCACGTATTACAACGGCGACATCTCGCTCCCGCAGATGTATTTCCTTGTGCGCAACGCCTTTCCACTCGCGTTCTGCCATTTCGTCGTGGACGACGACAATCGGATCCTCGCGCTCGACGTGGACGACTCACCCTGGGCGCTCGATTACGCGCTGCCGCCGCTCAAGCGGATGGTCATTCGGCTCGATGGCGACGCAGTGAATCCAAACCACGGCTATCGCGCGCCGCTCGTCGTCGAAACAGAAGAGCCCTTCGACTACGCTCAGAGTTCCCTTCACGAACTCACCGACGACGATCCATGCGAAATGCTGGAGACCTTGCGCGATCTGCTCGTGCGTCACGATCCTGATTTGATTGTAACAGATTGGGGCGATTCGTTCATTCTGCCGCGCTTGATGCGGTTATCGAAAAAACACAACATTCCTTTGCCTTTCAATCGCGATCCATCACGTTCGCCGCTCTTTCGTCCTGCCGAATCCTATTTCTCCTACGGGCGCATCGTCTACAAGACTGCCGCGCAGATGCTCTTTGGGCGCTGGCACATTGATCGGCGCAATGCATTCCTCACCGACGATTATGGCTTGGAAGGCGCGTTTGAGATCGCGCGGCTCACACAGATTCCTGTCCAGCGGGTTGTGCGAACCAGCACAGGCACAGGCATCAGCGCGATGGAGATCGCCACAGCGTATCGGCGCGGTGTGCTCATCCCCTGGCACAAGCAAGAGCCAGAGGCGTGGAAGTCAGGTCTCGACCTGGTGCACACGGACAAAGGCGGGTTGGTCTATCAGCCCGTGCTGGGTTTGCACGAAGAGGTCGCCGAGATTGATTTCGTCTCGATGTATCCTTCAATCATGGCACGGTTCAACGTCTCACCTGAAACGGTGAATTGCCGATGTTGTCCTGACAATCGTGTCCCCGAAATCGGCTACTCGATTTGTCAGAAGCGTCGTGGCTTGATTCCAGAAACACTCGAACCGCTGATTCAAAGACGGGTCGAGTACAAAAAAAGAATCCGCGAGATGGCAGATAGTCCGCAACGCGAGGTGTATCGTCGCCGCCAATCGGCGCACAAGTGGCTCTTGGTGACCTGCTTTGGCTATTTGGGATACAAGAACGCGCGCTTCGGACGCATCGAGGCGCATGAAGCGGTGACGGCGTACGGACGGGAATGCCTTTTGCGCGCCAAAGAAATCGCAGAGGCGCGCGGCTTGCGCGTGCTGCACGCGATGGTGGACTCGCTGTGGGTGGTGAAAGACCGCCGACCACCGACTGCCGACCGCGATGGCTCTGCGGCGGTCTGTGGTCCGCCGTCTGCGGTCAGCGACTACGATGTGCTCCTGGATGAAATCACGCGCGCGACCCAAATTCCGATCGCGCTCGAGGGAATCTATCGCTGGGTCGCATTTTTGCCGTCACGCCAAGACGAGAGAATGAGTGTCGCCAATCGTTATATCGGCGTCTTTGAAGATGGGGAGAGCAAAATGCGCGGGATCGAAGCGCGGCGACGCGATACGCCGCCGTTCGTCGTCGCCGCGCAGATGGAGATGCTACAAGTGCTGGCGTCGGCAAAATCGCGCGAGGAACTGCAAACGCTGGTGCCGCGCGTGATCGAAATCGCCTGCGCGTATGCCGACGCGCTGAGGTCGGGACAAGTCCCATATCAGGATTTGGTCATCACCAAGCGGCTTTCCAGAGACCCAATGACGTACTCGAAAGATACACTGCTCGCGATTGCCGCAAGGGAACTGCTCGGTTCAGGTGTTGAGTTGAGTCCAGGGGAATCCATTCAGTACATCATCACGGAAGAGCACGCGGATGCGGTGTGCGATCGGGCGCGGGCGTTTGTGCACTATCGCGGGCGTGAGCCGTACGACGTGGACAAATACACCGAACTCTTGCTGCGCGCAGTCGAGACGGTGCTAACGCCGCTCGGCATTGACTACCAGCGGATCGAGACGTGGGTGAATGAAGAGACTGGCGAAGCCGAGCGTCTACTGACAAGTCTGCCCATGACGCAGAGCGTCGACTGGGGACCGTTGTTTGAGTTCAGGCGGTGAAACTCGAAATGCTGAGGGGGCGTGGGATGTTGTTCCTGTGATAGTTGGATGATCGGTAACCAGGCGGGGATTTTACCTCTCGATATCCATTACCTACAATTCCGCTTTTACCGCGATAACGGGCTTGACGCAGACGTACTCGAAGGTCTATCTGACGACAACATGACCCCACCCATGTACACTCAGAACCACAGCTGATTTCAGGGGATACCCTCAACCCGGATATAGTCGACCTCCAAGGAATCCCATTCGCAATTCCCGCCCAAGTCGGCAGGATGTCCCATCCAGATTAAGCGGGGACGATACTGGGTTTGGTTCGAAGCGTAAACCGAGGCGCCGTCCAGATAAATCATATAGCGGGAATCAGCATAGACGATCGACATGTCATGCCAATTGCTATTGGGACCTCCAACGGGAATATCTTTTCGCTCAGGACCGGCGCGAAACCACACCAGCAATCCTTCTGATATGCTCTGCCAAACACCCGCCTGTACGCCGTTCTGTTCAGCCGCTTGTTGACGAGCCGCTGCCTCGTTTTGGCTCAGTCCAGCGGGAACCAAATAGCCGGTCATGATGATTCCAACCCCCCAGACAGCTACCCGCGGGTACCGGAACCGAAAACTGAGTCGGAAATTGCCGGAAGCGGGAAAGGGATTGAACCGCGTATATATGTACGGGTAGCGATTCAGGCGACTCGACATCTGAAGAGTACCGTTGACAGAGTAATAATTCCCCGTGCTGTCCACCACCCACTTGGATGTGTCGAGATTTGAACTATTAAAGTTGTCTTCAAACAAGGTGGCGGGTTGAGGTGTTGGACTCAGAGGCGGGACTGGTGTTGGTGGTATAGTGGGACGAATTGTTGGTTGCGCTGTGCTTGTGGGAATTGCGGTTGGCGTGCTCGTGGCGATAATTGGTGGTATCTCTCTTGTTGATGTTGCGAGGGAAACAAACAGCGTACTCGTTGGCCGAGGCGAACTAAGCGTTAGAATACCCAGGCCGATTAAGCCCAAGATCAATATTCCGCCAATAAACAACGCGACAACGCAGCCCACGACGAACGGGACGATCGATGGGCTAGCCGCTGCAGCGCCTAGCGTTATCGGAGCAGCAACTTCACCTGTTCCAGTGCATCCTAACGTTGTGCAATGATTGCCATTCTGCCCCCAACAAACTACATGGTGTGGAATGTCATCCGACGGACAGAAAACAACGTTGTCCCTGGGATGGAAGGGAAATCCACAAAATGGACAACTCGCTCCACTTCGTATTAGTGGATCTTTCTTTGCTAAATGTTTCGGAATCAGCGTCATGGCTCGTCTGCTCCTTCTCAGTTTCAAATTTGCTTTTGAGACCTGTTTCCAATCGGGTCGCAGGATTCTGTGTGGCATTACGGATGACGGTGAACGTAACAATAATTTCGCCACGGCATATCGAATGTGACCTTACCGTTTGTTGACACAAGTGACAAGCGAAGGTCAATCTGGTTCAAAAGACTTGATCTCGGAAATTCCTAGACCAACCTGCCATCGAATACATAATTCATGGTGACTTGGGAATCCCCCACAGACCGATCGTCCCATCCAAGCTTCCGGACGCAAGTAAACTCCCATCACGATTGAAGATGACCTGGGTCACGGGAAACGTATGTCCGTTTAACACGCGGGCTAAACTCCCATCGCTAACGCGCCACAATCGTATGGTGTCGTCGAGACTTCCGGAAGCAAGTAAGGTCCCGTCCGGATTAAAGGCAACGGTTGTGACCCAGTGTGTGTGTCCTTCTAACTTGCGTAGCAAACTTCCGTCGGCAACTCGCCAAATCCTTATCGTTTGATCTGCGCTACCCGAAGCGACAAGTTTTCCGTCCGGGCTGAAGGCGACGCTCATCACAAATTTTGTGTGCCCCACCAATTGATTTACCAGATTTTGATCGCTTACTCGCCACAACTGCACATATTGATCCTTTGTCGAGGCAAGAAGGTTTCCGTCCGGACTGAAGGCAAGAGGCGACGCTACTTGGCTATCTTGGAACTCACCTACAAGATTTCCATTATTTACGCGCCAGAGGCGAATGATGTCACTGACCGACGCGATGAATGTCCCGTTGGGGCTGAAACTAACGGTCGAGACTTTATCTCCGAGTCCACTGATTTCTCGCACTAGGCTTCCATTGCTCACCTGCCACAATTGCAGCGTCTGAGGGCTGCCGCCCATGGCAAGGAACATTCCATCTGGACTAAAAGCAACATGAGAGATGGCGTCTGTTCCCTTGAACTCTCGCGCAATGGTTCCATCCGAAACACGCCACAGACGAACAAGATCACTCACAGCAGCAAGGAGCGTCCCGTCCGGACTGAAAGCAATGTTGGCTCCCTCTACGCTTCGGTGTCCTGTCAGCTCACGTAGCAAACTCCCATCAGCTACTCGCCACAATCGTACACTCGCGCTGGTTCCTGAGGCAAGGATGCTTCCATCAGAATTGAAAGTGACGTTCCAAACCGGACTTGTGTGCCCTTTCAATTCATAGAGCAAGCTCCCATTCGCAACGCGCCATATGCGTGTGGTGTTGTCACTGCTCCCAGAAGCAACCAGTGTTCCGTCTGGGCTGAATCCAACGCTGTTGATAGAACCCTTGTGTCCCGTCATTTCTCGGACCAGATTTCCGTTACTCACCTGCCATATTCGCACGGTCTGTGCATTGCTACCCGATGCGAGTAACGCACCATTGCGACTGAAGGCAATACTCTTTACGCTATCCGCGTCCCTTATCTCGCGGATCATATTTCCATTCTTTGCTTGCCGCAGCCGGATTGTTTGGTCATCGCTCGCAGAAGCAAGAAGAGCGCCGTCAGGACTGAATGAAACTGCATTAACCAAACTTCCGTGACCAGCCAGTCTATTCACCAATGTTCCGTCGCTCACCCGCCAAATTCGCACACTCTCGTCAACACTTCCCGAGGCAACCAACGTTCCATCTTTACTAAAGGCGACGCTAATCACATCGGCTGTGTGTCCTGTCAACTTTTGCATTAATAGTCCGTCGCTTACACGCCACACCCGTACGGCATAGTCACGGCTTCCCGAGGCTAGAAGCGCTCCATCTGAACTGAAAGCAACTTTGAACACCAAAGCTGGAAGCTCAAAATATCGCACCTGCACCAAGGTCTGTGCGTCATACAGATAGACACCATAAGAACTGGCTACAGCAAAGATACGCAAGTCACGGGACCAAGCGATGTCATTGATTGCGCCTTTCCCCCAACGTGCAAGGCGTGTGACGAGGTGAACATTGTCTGGAGTTATTCGTTCTCCGCTTAAAGGCACACGTGTTGCTGCGGCAACGGGTAACGCGAGCAAGGACGGGGAAGATTGTGGAATAGCAATCGTCTGATTTGGCGACACTACTGACGTGGTCGTTGGAATTGATCCCCTAAACGATCCTACTGCAATGGTACCTGTTATTACCAACCACAGAAGCAAGACCATAACTCCGAAGACTGCAATGATACCCCCTATGAAAAATGGAGCGATAGATGTCCCAGTTGTCGTTGGAGTCACAGTGAGCGGGAGGGCGATCTCGCCAGATCCCGTACATCCCAGAGTCGTACAATGATTGCCATTCTGTCCCCAGCAAATCACATGATGCGGCGTGTGATCAGATGGACAAGAGACGACATTGTCACCCGGATGGAATGGGAATCCGCAAAAAGGACAATTCGCCCCACTACGCACTAGCAAATCGTGCTTTGCTAGGTTCCTCGGGACTAGAGCCATAGTCACACAACTCCTGTTTCGCTTTTTTCGACTGTTTCACATCATACTTCACGGAGACCATCTGGGTTTCCAATCATTTGCAGGATGATTGGTAAGCCGACGCGGATTTGAGCCGTCAGCATTCATCACGTAGATTTCCGCGTTGCCGTCACGAGTAGATTCAAATGCGATGAAACGGCCATCGGGCGACCAAGTTGGTTCTCCATCATTAGCAGGATGTCTCGTAATGTTGCGTTGGTTTGATCCATCAGCGTTCATCAAATAGATTTCCCAATTGCCGTCACGTTCGGATACAAAGGCGATGAGGCGACCATCAGGAGACCAGGCAGGACTCCAGTCGTTTGCTGAAGTGTTTGTAAGTCGGCGTTGATTCGACCCATCTGCATTCATCACGTAGATTTCCACATT
>DAOUAL010000073.1:0-1643 GCA_034433515.1 Anaerolineae bacterium
AACGCGAGGACTTGGGGCGCGCGCAGCGGGCGCAGCACATCTTTCACACCGGACGGTGTGATGCCGCGCAGCGCGCTCGTTACGGGCGCGTCGAGTTCGGTGAATTGGAAAAGCACCGCGCAGAGGCAGAGGAGGAGTAGCGCGGCGAAAGCAACAAGAACTAGGCGTCGAGTTTGCATTGGGACTCCATGCGCCGTGCGATCAAATCGCACGGCTGATCAGATAAAAGCCCGATAAATCGGGCTAGCGCGTAGACAATCGGCTTGAGCCGATCCTTGACTTTGTTCAGGACAAGTTTTGACTCGCATTAGCCGCTGAATTGATCCGGCAGTGTGGGCGCGGGTGTGCAGGCGGCAAGGAGGAGGACAACGGACAAGATCGGATTGAACGGACGTGTGCTTACGTGATTGTCCGTGCAATCCCATTCCGTCCGTTGTAATCAGCGGCAAGGTCGGCGGGAATCGCCAGCGACGCCGATTTCTTGCGGCGCACGCGAATCGGTTTTTCCCACGCTGAATCGTCGTCGCCATGCGCGATGACAATTCGGTCAATTTCCTCTGGCGAGAGATTCTGTTTCATCTCGCACCATACTCCCGTTCCATTTATCAAAAATTGGCAATCACCAATCGGGAATCCTATCGCTTGCTTGCGTGCAAAATCGTGTAGCCCACAATTGCTTTGCCTTCGTATCGCACAATCACATCGTCGTCGGTTAATTCGCTGTCAGTCGCGTGACTCGGTTTCTTGAAATTGACGTACAACGTATCGGCTTCTGCGTCGTAAGAAATCCACATTGTCTTTTGCGGCGATTCTTTGACTTGGGGCAGAAGATTGAGATACGTTCGATATTCCATTACGGCCATAGTTGCCTCCTCTTGTCGAATGAGCGAATTCTCCGCGTCAAAAACGCGGTGATGACAAATCCATCCACTTGTTCTTCACGATAAACTACAACCAACCATTTGCCCGTCTCGACTTCGCGAACCGCCAAGAGTTCACCTGCATTGCCTGCCAAAATGCGCGCTGGCTCGGCGATCGTTTCGAGAACGTTGTATCGCCAACCCGCAAGTTCGTTGTGTTCTTCGGCGATGTGCGCCCAACGTTCATCGGTCAGGCGGATTGGTTTACCGTTTTTGGATGTGACGATGTCTGGCATACACGTTCATCTTCCGAGTACAGGATCTGCGCGGTCCTCAAGATTTCTCTGCGACGCACCCAGTTCGCGCTATGTTCGAGCGCGCGCCTGCTGATCAGATCAACACTTCTTGTTGCCTCGTGCAGGGAACCTCTACACCTCAATCATACCACCAATCTCACAAATCCGATACCCCCAATCCCAACTTCTCCAACACCTCGCGCAAATCCTCTGGCAACGGCGCAACGAAATTGACCGCGCGTCCATCCCGCGGCAGCGTGATCGCGATTTTCCACGCGTGCAAAAACTGCCGCGTCAACCCCAGCGCGTTTTTCCTTTTGCCATAAATCGCGTCCGCGACGACGGGAAAACCAAGAAACGCGAGATGCACGCGAATCTGATGCGTGCGCCCGGTTTGCGGCTCAACTTCAAGGAGTGTGTACGCGTCAGTACCTTTCGAGCCGAGCGATTGGTCGCTTGGCAACCGCGCGAACGTGCGATACACGGT
>DAOUAL010000074.1:0-3772 GCA_034433515.1 Anaerolineae bacterium
ATGCGCGTGAGTCCCTTCACCGGACCCTATATGATTCCGAATATGGCGAGCGGACAAATCGCCATCACGTTCGGCGCCCAAGGTCCCAACTTTTCGATTGCTTCGGCGTGCGCGACCGGCACCAACGCCATCGGCGAAGCGTTTGAGATCATCCGGCGTGGCGATGCCGACGCGATGATCACCGGCGGCGTGGAATCGCAAATCACCGAATTTGGGCTTTCGGCTTTTCATCGCACCACCGCCATGGCAACCGCGTTCAACAACGATCCCAAACACGCCTCGCGCCCGTTCGACGCGAAACGCGATGGCTTTGTGTTTGGCGAAGGCTGCGGCGTGCTGATTTTTGAAGAATTGGAATTTGCGAAAAAGCGCGGCGCAAACATTATCGCCGAAGTGGCATCCTACGCCACCAACGACGATGCCTATCATATTAGCGCACCCGCTGAAGGAGGCGCCGGGGCAGCCAAGGCAATGAAACGTGCGCTCGATAAAGCCGGCTTGAAACCGACCGACATTGATTACATCAACGCGCACGGCACTTCAACCATTCTCAACGATGCGGCGGAAACGCAAGCGATCAAAACCGTCTTTGGCGAGTACGCCTACAAAATTCCCATCAGTTCAACCAAATCAATGATTGGCCACTTGCTCGGGGCGGCGGGCGCGGTCGAAGCGATTGCCACTGTCAAGACCATCGAGACCGGTTGGATTCATCCAACGATCAACTACGAATATCCCGATCCCGTGTGCGATCTCGATTACGTGCCGAATCAAGCGCGCCAAAAAGAGGTGCGCGTTGCTATGTCTAACTCGTTTGGGTTTGGCGGCCACAACGCGATTATCATTTTCAAAAAATATGAATCTCGCTGATTTTGAAAACGTACTGGGCATCACGTTCAAAGACAAATCCCTGCTCTTGCGAGCGCTCACGCATCGTTCGTATCTCAACGAAAACCCCGATCTGCCGTACCTGGATAACGAACGCTTGGAATTTCTGGGCGATGCCATTTTGGATTTTGTTGCCGCCGAGTACTTGTATCAGCGTTACCCAGAAATGAGCGAAGGCGATCTCACGTCTCTCCGCGCCGCGCTTGTCAAAGGGGAGACGCTCGCTCGTTTTGCCTTCGCGATTGATTTACCGCCGTACATCCTCATGTCGCGTGGAGAAGAAGCCGCTCACGGACGTGAACGGGCACCTCTCCTTGCCGGCGCATTCGAAGCATTGATCGGTGCGCTGTATCTCGATCAAGGGTTGAACGCCGCGCGCGCTTTGATCCTGCGCATCTTGCCCACCGAAGCCGAACGCGTGTATCAGCAACGCCTTGACCGCGATGCCAAAAGTCTGTTGCAGGAACTGGCACAAGGTAAACTCCAAGTTACACCCCAATACAAATTGGTGGACGCGCGCGGACCCGATCATGCCAAAGAATTCACGGTCGCCGTCATCATCAAAGACCAAGAGTATGGGCGTGGCACTGGGCGCAACAAGCAAGCCGCCGAACAAGAGGCCGCACGCGTCGCTTTGGAAAACCTCCAAGCACAAGTCTCGCGTGAGGATCACGCCGCGCTCCTTGCACTGAAAGGCGGGGGGTGATCGTTGGTTCGTTGAATCGTTTGATCGTTGGGTCGTTGAATCGTTTGATCGTTGGGTCGTTGGATAGTTTGACTAGAAACTACGCAACGATGCAACGATGAAACGATGTAACTACACAACGATGCAACGATACAACGATGTAACCACGTAACGATGCAACGATGAAACTTTTGGTCACAGGCGGTAGCGGCTACGTGGGTGCAGGAATTTTGCGCCGCGCGCCCAAAGAATGGAACATCGCGGCAACGTATTTCGCGCATCCTATCGAGCAAGAAAACGTTGCCGATTTTTGCGTGGATGTCCGGGAGACTGACGCGGTGAATCATCTGTTCGCCGAGTTTCGTCCCGACGTGGTGATTCACACCGCCGCGTTGATGACCGGCGACGCGATGATGGCGACGAACATCGAAGGGACACGCAACATCGCACACGTGGCGCAACACCATCGCGCGCGGCTCATCCACGTGTCCAGCGATGTGATTTTCGATGGCGAACACGCGCCGTACGCTGAGGAGGCTGTGCCCGCGCCCATCACACCGTATGGCGAATCGAAAGCGCGCGCGGAGCAAGTGGCGAAAGAGGAACACCCGCACGCGGTCATCGTCCGCACGTCATTGGTGTACGGCTTTGCTCCGATGGATCCGCGCACGCGCCAAACGCTCAATGGCGAGATGCCGCACCTCTTCACCGACGAGTATCGTTGTCCGATTTTTGTAGATGACCTCGCGGACGCGCTGATCGAACTGGCGCAGAATGATTTCATTGGCGTGCTGAACATCGCCGGCGCGCAACGCTTGAGCCGCTACGAATTCGGAGTTAGACTCGCGCGCGCTTTTCACGTCGAGCCGCGTTTTCAACCCGCGCTCAGCGCATCCTCTCCCACGCCCCGTCCGCGTGACTGCACACTCGACATTTCACGCGCGCAAAAAATCTTGCAGACGCGCCTGCGCGGCGTGGATCAACGGTTATCTGACTTTTGGAAAGCCACGGTCAGGTGACGGCGATCCGTTTTTTGACATTTTACCCCCCGTGTTATAATATTTCTGCGAATCATTCAACAAGTGTTGGCAGCTCTTTGCCTGTGGATGGTGAGCTGCCAACTTTCTTTTTCGGAGAGCGAGACCGTGGCAGCCAACGCAAGGATGCGCGGCACCCCTCCGAAAATATCTTGCCGATTTTTTCAACTGCCTTCGCTTGAACGCAGGTATCTGCGTCGGCGAGTGTTTTTTATTTCCAAAATTTTTCCCAGGAGGTAAACGCTGAGAGGATTTTTACGCAGACATCGCATCACGCTGGCGGGTTGGCGCTGGCGCTAATGACGGCTGGACTGGTCGGTAACAATCACCGAATTCAACGTCCCGATGGCGGCAAGCCTGCCCGTTGGTATTGCTGCAGGACCCGACGGCAAGTTCTGGTTCACGGATTGAGTGACTTTCACTTTTGAAAATGAGACTGGCTGTCGTTAGGTGAATTGGCTCGATCGGAGTAAGATTGCGGTTTGCGAGAACCTAATCTTCACTTCGGGAGTCACACCATGAGCAACAGCCAGCGCGTCTATCCTACGGTCCTGCGCTCGATTTTGCCAAATTGCCCAACGCGGCGAATGACGCACACTCGCAACTGGGCGTGGTTCATCAGCGGTTTATCTGTTGCCGCACCTTGCCAATTGACCCGCCTTGCCGCGCCTCTCCCCTGGGAGGGCGCCCGCGACCGCATCGTCCAGCGGTTGCGCCGCGTGTTCATGAATCCGCGTCTGGATGTGCGCACGCGCTACGCACCGACGGTGCGGTCTCTGCGGCGTTGGTTGAAGCAGGCGGAACGGATCATCGTGGTCATTGATCGCACGACCTTGGGCAACACCCTGAATATCTTGCTCAGCAGCCTGGCTTTTCGCGGACGCGTCCTACCGTTGGCGTGGAAAGTGCAAAGGAAACCAGGCACCTTCCAGTTGCGCTACGTTCAGGCGGCTCGGCGTTTCATCGCCAAGCCACTCCCACCCGGCACCCACCACCTCTGGGTGGTCAGGGATCGCGAAGACCAGGCTGTCGTGTTTCAAGGTTTCGTGCGCGATACGCTGCATTGGCATTTTGTGCAACGCCTGGATCACAGCACCTGGGCTTTTCCGACGCGCGATACAGCGTTCAAACTCCAGGCGAGTGGTCTGAAGCCCGGTGAATT
>DAOUAL010000075.1:0-48781 GCA_034433515.1 Anaerolineae bacterium
TTCGCCGCCCGCTCAACTCCCCACCTCTATTTCCCCTCCCCACGCCGCTTGGCGGCGTGGGGAGGGGGCAGGGGGTAGGGCTATTCCACCAGGGCTGTTGCAAAGTCGGATCGGGTGACTGAAGTTGCAGTCACCAACACCCCAAGCGTGTACAGACGAGTCGCCGACTCGTCTGTACGCGCTTTTGATGTTTTTTGCAAATCGCGGTATACTGTCAATGTCTGATGGTACGATCGCGAGTGTGCCCGCGATGTTACACTCGCCTGGTCCGCGAAGACGAAAAATCTCAAAGAGGAGAAACAATTTTATGGTCAAAAATGGTTCAGCCATTCGGCATGAATCGGTAGATTTTCATGCGATTGGTATCAGTTCAGAATCGGAGAACAATCCGTTTCGCATTGTGCAACGGCAAGTCGATCAAGCGGCTGAATTGCTCAAACTCGATCCGGCGATTCACGAACTCTTGCGTTGGCCCCTCCGCGAAATTCACGTCTCGCTCCCGGTGCGGATGGACGATGGTTCGGTCAAGGTCTTTCATGGATTTCGCGTTCAGTACAACGATGCGCGAGGTCCCACGAAAGGTGGGATTCGCTTTCACATTGATGAAACCATTGATGATGTGCGCGCCCTCGCCGCGTGGATGACGTGGAAATGCGCCCTCGTAGATATTCCCCTGGGCGGCGGCAAAGGTGGCATCATTTGCGATCCACGCAAAATGTCGCCCGGCGAATTGGAACGCTTGTCGCGTGCCTACATTCGTCAGATTGGTCACTACATCGGTTTGGTCAAAGATGTGCCCGCCCCTGATGTCAACACCAACAGTCAGATTATGGCGTGGATGATTGATGAACTAGCGTTTATGAATGGCTATAACGAATTTGGCGCGATCACCGGCAAACCGTTGTCCTTGGGTGGCTCGCTGGGACGCGAAGATGCAACCGGGCGCGGCTTGAGCATCACGGTGCGCGAAGCGGCAAAGATTCTCAATCTCGATCTCAAGGGCGCGCGCTTGGTCATACAGGGGTTTGGCAACGTCGGCTCATGGAGCGCGATTCTGTTGCAAGAGATGGGTTGCAAGTTGATCGGCGTGGCAGACGAGTCCGGCGCGTGGTTCAACCCGAACGGCATTGATGCACGCGCCGCGCAAGCCTACACGCGCAAGAACAATGGCTTGCTCAAAGGGTTTGAAGGATTGGGCAATCCGATCAAGCCAGAAGAAATTTTTGAAATCGAATGCGAAGTGTTGGCACCATGCGCGTTGCAGAATCAAATCAAAAAAGACAACGCGCCCAAGATCAACGCCAAGATTCTCGCCGAGGGCGCGAACGGTCCCACCACGCCTGATGCGGATCCCATCCTCTTCGACAAGGGCGTGTACGTGATTCCCGATTTCTTGTGTAATGCCGGCGGCGTAACGGTCTCGTACTTTGAGATGGTGCAAAACGCCTACAACTATTACTGGGATTTGGAAACGATCCACCGCTCGCTGGAGCAAAAGATGGTGGCAGCATTCCACGCGGTGCATGAGATGGCACTCAAGTTCAAGACCCACAATCGAATGGGCGCGTATTTGGTTGCCATCCATCGTGTTGCCGAAGCAATGAAAGTGCGCGGCTGGGCGTAGGGTGGATACACCAAAGAAGAACGGCGGGTGATGCCCGCCGTTTTTTCGTCCAATCCAAACCACTGCGCCCAACAAAATCAGATGACCAACCAGTGAGAATCTCACGACAGAAGTCATTTTTGAGGTTGGGTTAGATTTTCGAGCCTCGTCAAATAGCGCATGGCTTCTTCGGTCGTTTCGCCGCACATCTCGCGCGAAGGTTTCAATCGGCGGCAAACCTCTGGTCGTTGGTCATAGAGGCGGCAACGATAATCCGCCGTCAGATTGACGCAACGGACGCCGGCGGGCTTGCCATTTGGCATCCCGGGAAGCGGTGATGAGATCGAGAGTGCGATGCAACACGCGCCGCAACCGATACGACAGTCCATCAACCTACTTTTGCCGCTTGACAAATCGTTCAATGCGCGTCAGCGCTTCTTCGATGTTCGTCATACTTGCCGCGTAGCAGATGCGCACAAATCCCTCGCCACATTTGCCAAACGCCGAACCGGGAATCACTGCGACGTGTTCTTCGCGCAACAACTTTTCGCAGAATTGATCGGAGGTGAGCCCGGTGCCACGAATGTCCGGAAACGCATAGAACGCGCCGCGCGGCGTGAAGGTGGGCAAGCCGATAGCGCGCAAGCCAGACACGGTTACTTGCCGGCGTTGATCGTACGAGCGAATCATTTCGCGCACATCGTTTTCCGCGTGCAATAAACCTTCCAACGCGCCGGCTTGACCCATCGTGGGTGCGGACATGATAACATACTGATGAATCTTGCGAATGGCGCCCAGAATTTCTGGATTGGCGCAGACGTAACCCACACGCCAACCGGTCATGGCATAATCTTTGGAAAAGCCGCCCAACAAAATCGTCCGGTCGCGCATTCCTGGGAGCGCGGCAAAACAAATATGCTCCACGCCGTACACCAGACGATCATAAATTTCGTCCGAGAATACCAAGAGCTTGTGTTGTTCCGCGAGACGCGCGATCTCTAATAAACGCTCGCGCGACATGACGGCGCCGGTCGGATTGTTGGGATAACCAATGAGGATCCCTTTGGTGCGCGGCGTAAGCGCCCGTTCGATTTCCGCGCCCGTAACTTGAAAATCATTTTCGACGTACGTGTCCACGACGACCGGTTCGCCGCCGCAAAAAATAATGCTGGGTTTGTACGCAACGAAACAAGGTTCGGGGACGATGACTTGATCACCGGGATCAATCGTGGCGAGCATCGCAATTTGCAACGCTTCCGAGACACCAACCGTGATGAGGATTTCGCTTTCCGGATCGTACCGCACACCGTACAATTTAGCCAGATGATCGGACAGTGCGGTACGCAATGCGATGGTGCCGGAATTGGAGGTGTATTTGGTCTCGCCGCGTTCGATAGATTGAATGCCAGCGCGGCGAATGACATCCGGCGTGACAAAGTCCGGCTCACCGATGCTAAGCGAGATCACGTCTTGCATCGTGGCGGCGATGTCGAAATATTTGCGAATGCCGGAAGGTGGAACGGCTTGCACACGTTGGGATAAAGTGTTTTTCATGGCTACTCTCCGTTCTTGCCGTTAAAGCCCGATTCGATTTCCGATGAATCGCCCACATTCATCCGCTGGAACGTGCCGACCACGCGCGCATCTTTGCCAATGAGCGAGGCTTCCAAGATGCGATTTTCGATGTACGCGCCTTCGCTGATGATGCAATCGCGCAAAATCGAGTTCTCAATGACAGCGTTCTCGGACACGGACACATTTGGTCCAATGATCGAATTTCGGATTTCGGCTTTGTCGCTAATAAAGACCGGCGGCAAAATGACCGATCCTTCGATCTGCCGCACATAACTTTGCTTGGCGAGCAAGTAACGATTCGTTTTCAAAATCGCGGGTACGGTGCCGCAATCTTCCCAGATCGGAATCGGTTCCACTTCCAGGCGCGCCCCGGCCTGAATCATCAATTGCATCGCATCAGCCAGAAAGTACTCGCCTTTGGTCTGAATATCGCGCGCGAACAATTCATCAATGCCCGCCAGCAATTTCTGCCACGCACGAAAATAGTACACGCCCACGACGGCAAGGTTGGAAACGTACTGCGCCGGCTTTTCGACGAATCGAGTAACAAACCCATCTTTGAGCGTTGCCACGCCAAACCGACGCGGATCATCTACTTCTTTGACATAGATCAAGCCATCGTGTTGCACGCGCTCGAGTCGGGTGAAATCGGTTTCCCAAATTGTATCGCCAAAAATAATCAGAACGGGTTGATCAATGTACTCGCGCGCCAGATTGATCGCGTGGGCTTGGCCCTTCATCTCGGTTTGTTCGACATAGCGCGCGCACAAATGCGGATAGTTTTCAGAAACATAGTTTTGAATTTGATCGCCTAGATAGCCCACCACAAAAATAATTTCATCTAACTTGAGACTGGCCAGGGAATCCAAAATGTGGCCCAGCACTGGTTTGCCTGCCACTTGGACTAAGGGCTTGGGTTTGCTCCAGGTGTGGGGACGCAAACGAGTGCCGAGACCGGCGAGGAGGATGATTGCTTTCATAATGTGCTCCAAAGTGTATAGTCAAAAGCCAAAAGTTAGTCCCTATCCAATGAAATCGTTGCGCAAAAAGCCAAGATTTTTTCATCCATGAAGGGCACCAAGGTCACGCAGGAAGAACAGAGAAATCTTCGTGTACCTTCGTGTCCTTCGTGGATCAATGCCGGTGTTGTTTCGGCGCGTCCGAGTTAGGAATGGGAAATTGTTTTTCCGGCAACCACGATGACAAATTCACCGTTGAAAGGATTTTTCCCAAAATGATGGATGACTTGGCGCAAGGTGCCGCGCACAACCTTTTCCTCTGGCATCGTCAAGTTGCACGCCACCATAATTTGCCGCTCTGCACCCAGCGTGCGTTGCAAATCGTCGAGCAAGGCGGCTAACCGATAGGGCGCATCCATCACGACCCAGGGATCGCGTTCGTCGCGCAGTTGCATCAATGCGGCGCGGCGCTCCTCTTTTTTTGCCGGCAACAAGCCCACAAATCGAAAACGGGTCAGAGGCATTCCGCTCACGACCAGCGCGGCAAGCAAACTCGATGCGCCGGGCACCGGGCTGACCGGGATGCCTTGCGCAATCGCTTGCGCGACCAAGCGTCCACCGGGATCGGCAAGCAATGGCGTGCCGTGATCGGAAATCAGCGCGAACGTTTCACCTTGCTTGAGACGTTCAATGAGTGCCGGCACGAGATCACGCTCGGTGTGTTCATTGAGTTCGATCAGGGTATTTTCGATTTGGAAATGTTTCAAGAGCCGCGCTCCTTCGCGCCGCTCTTCGCAGACAACGGCTTTTGCCTCGCGCAGGATACGCAAGGCGCGTAGCGTAATATCATCGAGATTGCCGATGGGGGTCGAGACGATGTAGAGCATTTGCCTTGGATTCTACCTTGTCTCGTTTGCCCTGTCAAAACGTTGTGCCCAGGAGCATCCCGAGCCCCCCCGCCATCAGACTGCCCACGACGCTCGCCAGAAAATTGACCCCATCGTTATCCAACCAGCGCCAACCACGAATCAAGCGCGTTCGATTGCCGCACCGGTGAATTGCCGACTCGGTTTCTTTTTGATCGAAATCGCAAAAATAAATCGCTTGCACGGTCGCGCCGAGCAGTGAATCAAAGAGCGAGCCGAGCATGCCGGCGAACGGAATGAGTAAATGACAAACCACAAACGATAAAGCGAAAACTCCCGTAACAAACTGGGTGAGAAAGGCAAGGACACCGATAAAGAGTGCACCGCACAATGCGACGATCGTACCGAAAAGTGTAATGCCGCCACTTGTTCCCACCGTTACCACGCGACCATTCGTGATTAGACGCGGTGGACGCTTGCTCAATACCCCCAGTTCGGTTGCCCAGGTGTCTGCATTCACCGTTGCCATTGCGCCGGCAAAAGCGACCGTGAGAATCGGCGTGGGGAAAAAAGCATATGCCAACGCGAGCAACGCTCCCCACCCGCCGTTCGCTAATACCTGACCTAGGTCGCGCCGATGTCCTTTTTGAAATTTTTCGGCGAGGGGGGCTTTGGCAGATTCCTTGTAATGCGAGAGCGCCGACGAGGAAACAAAAAATGCCACGAGCAACACTGCCCACGCTAGTCCGCCAATCGCAAAGATCAGTGTACCGATGATGATGGTGCCGATAACACCGCTGGAGGATAACGAGCCGCGCTGGTACGCCAGCGCGGCAATCGTGAGGGCGAGCAAAAAACCGATGAGCAGGTTGAACCAGAGCATCACAGCCACCCGGCGATGTTGATGACCGCAAGCCACGTTAGAATCTGCACGCTCAATGCGCCGATAGCAAGCAGAATGGCGGCAGCGCGTTCACGCTGATGCAAGAGCAGCCCTAGCCCCGTGTTCAAGAACAAGACCGTGATGCCAATGATGGGCAACGCAAAAATGCCGTTCTTGGATTCGATGCGATCCGGCAGACCGGTCGCGTCAAAATGCAAAGGCAGCGGGTCGGGCAAATGAGCAAACCGCACGATCAGATAGACGAACAGTGCAACGTTTGCAATGACGACGATCCCTTGCAAGAGTTGATACAACCGGTCGTGCCACAGCGCACGGAGTGCACTCTGAAGCGATGAAGGGACTGGCGGTTCACGGCGAACAATGAGCGATTCCGGGGCTTCGGGCGGGATGGATGGTGGAAGATTCATAAACAAGGAGGAGATTAATAAACCGGCGTGAGCCAATCTGAATACTTGAGATTCTTGCCGCGCACGACGCTGAAATAAGTTTCTTGAAGTTGTTTGCCGATCGGTCCAATCGCGCCGGTGCCAATCGTCCGATGATCAATTTCGGTCACAATTGCCACCTGCGCCCCGGTTCCGCAAAAGAACACTTCATCGGCAATGTAGAGTTCAGTGCGATCTATCGAACGTTCGACGATGGGGATGTGCGCGTCGTGAGCAAGTTGCAAAACCGTATTGCGCGTGATCCCTTCCAAAATATTGTCTGTGACCGGCGGGGTGATGAGCGTCCCATTGCGAACAATGAACAGGTTCATTGCGCTCCCTTCGGCGATGTGGCCATCCGAGTTCAAGACAATCGCTTCATCGTAGCCGTTCCAGTGCGCTTCGCTTTTGGCGAATGCCGAGTTGATATAACTGCCGGTGATCTTGCCGCGCGAAGGAATGGTATTATCGTCCACGCGTCGCCACGAGGAAGTACACGCCCGCACTTGGAGTTTGATGTAATTGCCCTGCGGACGGCTAAAGCAAGCAAACTGAAACTCGACATCATAAAGGCGCGGCGTAATGTCTTCGGTCACGTTCAACACGAGCGGGCGAATGTACGCATCTTCGTGGTATCCCTCGCGGCGCAAAAGTTCGATGATGATACGTTTGAGATCGTCCACCGAGTACGGTAACGCGGCATTGAACAACTTGCATGAATTGAGCAAGCGGCGGAGATGATCACTGAGACGAAAGACATACAGTTGTTGCTGTTCTTCGTTCCAATAAGCCCGGATGCCGCCAAACGCACCGATGCCATAGTTGACCACCTGGGACATGATGCTCACTTTGGCATCGGCGATGGGCACGAATTCACCTTTGAAATATGCCCATTGCGGTCGGACTGTGGTGGGGGTGGTTTGAATGGTTTCGCGCATTGTTTGAACCATCGTTTCTAACCCTCCTTTGGGTGATGGTATAGCACGCTCATTATAGCACGCCTTGATGATTTTTAAAGAATGAGTCGTCTTCCCATGTCTTTAAAGGTTGGATGAGAGCATGACTCGTCATATCCATGTGCACCGGGGTTACCGAAATAAAGTGATGCGCAACTGCCCACACGTCTGTGCCTTCTTCATCGGTTGCCCCGCTGGGAGGTTCGCCACCAATCCAATAATAGTTTTTGCCGTATGGATCGGTGCGCGCGACCAGTTCATCTTTATAGATACGTTTGCCAAGTCGCGTGATACGTACGCCTTGAATCTGATCAAGGGGGATTGCCGGCACGTTGACGTTGAGAAACGTATCGGGCGGGAGAGGTTGATCGAGAATGCGTTGGGCGATTCGCACTGCCGCTTGTGCGGCGGGCGTGAAATCAATCTCTTCACGATGTTGTGCATCAATCGAAACGGCGAGGGAAGGGATGTGATTAATGGCGCCTTCCATCGCCGCCGCCACCGTACCCGAGTACGTGAGATCGTGTGCAACGTTGCACCCCGGGTTGATGCCGCTGACAATGAGTGCCGGTTTCTCCGGCAACAATCCCAACAAGACTAACGCCACACAATCGGTGGGGGCGCCATCGGTGGCGAACGCTGGCGAACCATCGGCGAGGGTAGTGGCATTCACACGCAACGGTTTGTGCAGCGTCTTGGTGTGCCCCGACGCACTCCAATTGCGATCCGGCGCGACGACGACGACCTTGCCTAGTGTTTCCATCGCGCGTTTGAGCGCGAGCAAGCCGGGCGCGGTTACCCCGTCGTCATTTGTGATCAGGATATACATGAACGAGAATGATCCAAATTTATTTGACGATCAACTGCCCTGTCATCCCGGCTTCTTTGTGGCCGGCAACATCACAGTCAATCGGATATGTCCCCGGGGTGGTAGGGGCAGTAAAAGTTTTGGTCTCACTCTTACCGGGCTGAACGATAAGTTTCACGTTGGTGCTGGTACATTGGATCATTTTTGAAAAAATTTTTTCTCCTCATCTTTTTGCTTTGACATCGTGCTGAACAAAGATGGTAATGGGATTACTTTCCGTGCGATTGCCGGCGGCATCAATTGCAATCACCTTGATGACGTGGGATTCCACAAAGCCGGGATTGTTGGGCAAGGGAACGGTATTCGATACCAGAATCACGCCGTTGGTGAATACCGCCGTAATTGCCGGGTTCGGAGTGGTAACTTTGGCAACACTGCCAATCAACTGCTCGATGCTGATCGTATTGTCCGGATTGGTAATCGTACGCGAGACGGTGATGGGGCGGGTTGGCGTAACGGATGCGGCGGCGGCGAGCGTGGGGGTCAGGGTGTCCATCATCTTAATCGTCCATTTTTTGTTGAACGGGGCAACCGTACTCGCACCGATGTAAGCGCCATCCACATAAAACTCGACCCGGCTCATTGAGGCGTTGTCGTTGGCGTCCACACCGATTGAGACCCATTCATCTTTTTCCGGACTATAGATCGCGCCGTTGGCTGGGTTGACAAAGCGAACGGTGGGCGGTTGATTATCCACGATCACTTGGATCGCCGCTTCGCGCAATCTGCCCGACCGATCCACCACCGTGAGTTTGAGGGTGTACAAACCATCCAAGCCGGACACATCCCAGGTTTCCAGCGTGCCATTGTCCACGCGCTCACGCCGATCCGCGCCGATCTGCGTCCATTGCGTTGGATCAATCCCTTTGCCAAACGATAAACGATACACATCCAGATTGTCCACGCGTGTGTTGCCTACAATCGTTACTACACCACGAATCGTGGAATAGGCGGCTGGCGAAGTGATTGCCACATCGCCGCCTTGCACCACACCACGACAACTCGGCTCGTACTCGCTGGGGGGTTGCGGGATATTGTTTTCGCGAATCCAATCGGCGGCTTCGGGCGGATAAATCGGAAAAACCTTGTCTTGCACTTGGTCTGGCGGACAATAGACCGTTGCCAATTTGCCGGTCGGTTTGTAAATGCGGAACGATTGCCACACATTATCAAACGATTTCGGCTCGGTGCCGGCGATGAACAACTCTTTAACGCGCTCGGGACAGAACGGCGTGGGCAAGAGTCCACTCGTGGCACACACTTCAACGCGCACCATTCCCGGGGGTTCGACAAAGGGTTTCACCGGCAACGTTTGATGAATCTTTTCCATCAAATCGTGCCAGATTGGTCCCGCGCCACTCACGCCGCTAATGTGTTCCATCTCGGAATTGTCCGCGTTGCCAACCCAGACCCCAACGGCATAGTCGGGCGTGTAGCCAATCGTCCAGTTGTCACGCCAATCGGAGGTAGTGCCGGTTTTGACCGCTGCCGGGCGCGAAAGTCTAAGTACGCTATTCGAGCCAAAGCCGGGCGTGCGCGCAACGTTATCGGACAAGATGTCGCTCATCAGGTACGCCAGTTGCGGGGTAACGATTTGTTGTTTTTGCGGCTCTTTGAATTCGTACAGCGTTTGGGCATTGGCATCCACCACTTTGAGAATCGCCACGGGATCGAGTGTGCGAAAGCCGGGTTTGAGTTGATCGGGCGGGACAGGCACGCCAGCCATCCAACCTTGATTCGCCAGCACACTGTTCGCGTACGTCATATCGAGCAAAGTAGTTTCGCCGCCGCCCAACGTGAGCGCCAGTCCATACTTGTCACGATTGAGTGTATTGATGCCCATCCGATGCGCGGTATTGACCACGTTCTTGACGCCGACGAGTTGCAACACTTTGACGGCAGGAATGTTGAGCGATGAGCCGAGCGCAGTGCGCAAACGTACCGGTCCGCGATACTTGCGATCATAGTTTTCCGGGACGTACGGCGGATTGGGCGCATCATCGAACACCGTGCGCACATCCATCACGACCGAGGCGGCTGTGTATCCTTGCGCAAACGCGGTGAGGTAGGTAAAAATTTTGAACGATGAGCCGGGCTGACGGGGTGCCAGCGCCACATTGACTTGGCCATCAATATCGCGATTGAAAAAATCCACCGATCCCACCATCGCGACGATTTCGCCGGTGCTTGGGCGGATCACCACCACCGACGCGTTCGTCACGTTGCGTTTTTCGGCGGTCAACTTGGCAACTTGGTCGCGCGCGATTTGTTCGGCGTGTTGTTGAATCGAGTAATCGAGCGAGGTGTACACATTCAGCCCACCACGATACAACGCTTCGGTGCCGAATTTCTCTTCGAGCAAACGACGCACGTAGAAAACAAAATGCGGCGCGCGAATATCAAACCGTTTAGGTGTTACGCGCAAACGCGCCGATTTGGCGGCCAACGCTTCTTCTGGCGTGATGTACCCTTGCAAGAGCATTTGATCCAGCACAATGTTGCGGCGCTCGACGGCTTTTTGCGGATTGTCAATGGGATTCAGCGCGGGATATTGCGGAATCGCGGCGAGCGTGGCGCATTCGCTCAGATCGAGGTCTTGGACGTGTTTGCCAAAATAGGTCTCCGCTGCCGCTTCGATGCCATACGCCAGCGAGCCATAGTTGTTCGCATTGAGATACCAACTCAAAATATCGCGTTTGGAATAACGCTTCGAAATCTCAACGGAGAGAATCAATTCTTTGATTTTGCGGCTGTAGGTCGCCGGATTGCTGGGATCACGCACCATGCGTTCCGCTTCCGGAATCAACACATTCTTGACGAGTTGTTGCGTGATGGTGCTCGCGCCCTGAATTTGTTCGCCCCGTAACGTCGTCCAGCCGGCGCGCAAGATACCGTACCAATCGTAGCCGGGATTTGTCCAAAAATTTCGATCTTCGAGCGCGACCGTCGCATTCTTGCAATGTTCGGGGATGCGCTCCAGCGGCACTACTGTACGATTGCCGCCTTGCGGGTCAATGATCTCGTACAACAAGACCTGACCGGTGCGGTCAAAGATGCGCGTGGTTTTGAATTGTTGTTGGGTTTGGGTCACGATTGCGCCGGCGGGGGGCAGCTCTTTAGCGTAATAGTTGTAGAGTGTAACAATCGCGGCGGCGCTCACCCCGATGGTGGTGAATCCAAGTCCAGCGATGAGTGCAACCGCACCGAGGAGGAGCCGGGAAATGAGCGGAGCAGTGTGTTTAGCACTCGAGCGGCGCCGGCGCAAGTAAACGGAACGAACAGCCAAATACCTCTTCTCCTTTTCGCGAACGGCGCAAGTGTAGCACTAATCAAAAATTCGCGCAAGTCAAAATGGGGTTTGGTGATTCCCCATCACGCACTGCAGATGTGGGCAATCACCCGAAAATAGGGTACAGCGCACTCTTGTTCGTAATCAGGCGATTTATTGCCGTTGGCGTCATGGTGCAATAATCTGTGGCACGATGAATCGCGCCACTACAAACCGTAATCAGTGATTCCTTGCTGTTACATCCGCTTTACGGCGCAATGAAGCACGCGACGACAAACCTGACACCAAGGACACAGGACACACAGAGGAAACAATCAAACGCCAAGCGTCCGTGTCTCTGCGGTGAGTGATGGAGAATCACCAGAAAATCAAGATGACCTGGTTTGCAAATACTGTATCAACCCTTCCAGCCCCAAGAGATAACTACGCCAACCGAAACCAACAATGTGACCAACGCACACCGCCGTGATCACCGAACGATGCCGAAACTCTTCGCGCTTGAAAATGTTCGACAGATGCACCTCCACCACCGGCTTTTCAATCGCGGCAATCGCATCGCGCAAGGCGTAACTGTAATGCGTGAGCGCGCCGGGATTTAACAGTACCCCATCGAAGCCATCCGCGCGCGCACGATGCAATTCATCAATCATCACGCCCTCGTGATTCGTTTGTACCAGGCGCAACTCGACATTGTCGCGCGCGGCGCGTTCGCGCAGACGCGCATTGATCTCGTCGAGCGTGTCTTTGCCGTAAATGTGCGGTTCACGTGTGCCCAGCAAGTTCAAGTTGGGTCCGTGCAAAACAAGAATTTTCATTCGCGCACCTCCTCGATCATTTGTTTGACCTCATCCTGAGATACATCGTCAACGATCACGACCTCACCCAGCGTGCAAGGTAACACAAAACGCAAACGCGCGCCCACGCGTTTTTTGTCGGCTTGCATCGCGTTGACCAGCGCGTCGCTGGTGAGCGCGCGCGGCACGCACGTGGGCAAACCGATTTGCTGCAACAACCCTTTGATGCGTTCGACCAAGGTAGCATCACACATCGCCCGCCGCTGTGCCAGCCGCGCCGCGCATACCAGTCCAATCGCCACCGCTTCACCGTGCCGCAATTGATATTGCGAAACAAGTTCGAGCGCGTGGCCAAACGTGTGGCCCAAATTGAGTTTGGCGCGCTCGCCTTGCTCAAACGGATCCCGCGACACAATTTCGGCTTTCACTCGAATCGCGCGGGCGAGCCAACTTCCAACCAACTTCCAACTGCCCTTTTCCAATTCCTCAAATAGCGTGGCATCGCCAATAATGCCGTGCTTGACCACCTCCGCCATACCGGCGCGCCATTCCGCCGCTGGCAAACTCTGCAACGTCGAAACATCGGCAATCACCGCGCGCGGTTGTTTGAACGCGCCAATCAAATTCTTGCCGCGCGGATGATCTACCGCCACTTTGCCGCCGATACTTGCATCCACCATTGCGAGCAACGTGGTCGGCATTTGTACAAACGGCACACCGCGCAAATAGGTTGCCGCGACCAAGCCCGCCAGATCGCCCACCACGCCGCCGCCCAACGCAACAATCGTGGTTTGACGGTCGAGATGTGCGTCAATCAACTGGTCGTACACGAGGCGGACTGTGTCGAGCGTTTTGGCGTTCTCGCCAACCGGAATTTCAATCACATGCGTTTGAATCTGTTGTGAGCGCAAGATTTGGGAGATGCGCCCGGCATACCACGTCCCAAGGTGAGGATGCGTAATGATCACACAGCCCCCCGGCATTTCCACGTTGACCAACCGATCAAAAATATGGTGGCCCACCCAGACCGGATAATGACCTTCTGGTGTCGTCACCACAATCGGTACGTTCATCTCCATCACCGCGATGATTTCATCCGCCACTTGCTCCACCGATTTGCCTGTTGTATCAACATGGCAAGTGATCCGCGCGTACGCGTCGGCACGTTCGCGCAGCAAGGTTTCGATGCGTTGAGGCGCATCGCCAGCAAGCAAGGGACGATCCGTAGCGTTGCCGATACGCGCGATAATTTCGCCAACCGAAGCATCGAGACAAACGACGAATGCCTTGGCAAACGCCGCGCGATTTTGAGGATTGACGAACGCACCGCCCCCGGTCGCAATGACAAGATTTTCGCGCGCACCCAGTTCTGCGCACAATTCCGCTTCGAGTCGGCGAAAGTACGCTTCCCCCTCCGTCGCAAAAATTTCACGAATGGTTTTGCCGGTCCGCGTTTCAATGAGTGCATCCAAATCAATAAACTCGCGCCCTAGTTTTTGCGCGACCATTCGTCCCGCCGATGTTTTGCCGGTGCCCATAAAGCCGGTAAGAACAAGTGAGCGTCTCATTCGTCATCCGTCATTCGTCGTCGCATTTCTGCCATCGAATCGCCGCCAAATTTTTCCAGTAGCGCATCCGCCAGCACCCACGCCACCATCGCCTCGCCAATCACACACGCGCGCGGTACGTGGCAGAAATCGGAACGTTGATACTGCGACCACGCCGGTTCGCCGGTCGCCAGATCAACCGAGCGCAACGGCGTAACGGTGGTGGCAATCGGCTTGAGTGCGGCGCGCACGATAATCGGCATTCCGTTGGTGATGCCACCCTCCAAGCCTCCCGCGCGGTTTGTCTCTCGTTTGGTTCTTACTGTTGACTGTTGACTGTCGCCTGTTGACTGCACCAAGATTTCATCCTGCACCTGCGTCCCGGTTTTCCGCGCATTCTCAAACGCCTCACCAATCTCCACCCCCTTGACCGATGGAATGCTCATCACGGCTTGCGCCAAGCGACCATCCAACTTGCGATCCCAATGCACGTGCGAACCCAAACCGACCGGCACATTCAACGCGACGATTTCCATCACGCCGCCCACCGTGTCTTTGGCACGCATCACTTCCTCAATACGCGCCCGAATTTTTTCCGCGCTCGCCTCATCGGCGACCGCTACATCCGATTGTTGCGCGCGCGCGAAAATTTCTTCGTACGTCATCGCCGGCATCATGGCGCGAACGCCGCCGATTTCCAAGACATGACTGCCCACGATAATGCCGCACTCACCCAGCAATTGGCGCGCCAAAGCACCGCACGCGACCCGCATCGCGGTTTCGCGCGCGCTCGCCCGCTCCGCCACAAGGCGCAGATCGTCCAAGCCGTACTTGATGGCGCCGGCATAATCGGCGTGCCCCGGGCGCGGAATCGTTTGCGGCGGAATCGTTTTATCTTTCCAATTCGCGTAATCGAGATTTTCGATTTTCAGTGCGACCGGTGCACCAATGGTTTGCCCGTTGATCATGCCACCCAAAATTTCCACACGATCGTTTTCAATCCGCATGCGCGCGGAACGACCGATGCCAATCTGTCGTCGCGCTAGATCGCGCTGGATCGCATCCAGATCAATCCGCAATCCCGCCGGCAATCCTTCCACAATGCCAATCAACGCCGGTCCGTGCGATTCACCCGCTGTTAGAAAACGTAGCATTTCGACTCCTTACCGCACCAAACATCACATCCAGCGGCGCATCGCGTCCCGTCCATATCCGGAACGATGCCGCGCCTTGATGGACAAGCATCCCCAACCCATCAATCGTGCGCGCGCCGGCACGCTCCGCCTCGCGCAAAAAATCTGTATGCCGATAAACGAGATCAAAGACCACTGCCTCGCGCGGCCAAGTTGTGCCGGGCGGCAACGCTCCTGCCGGCGTCGTGTTGACGATGAGCGTCGCTTGTGCGATGGCGCGCGCATCGTTGGCGACGATAGGAACCTGGGAATGTGCGCGGACGTGTTCCGCCAAAATTTCTGCGCGCGCTCGTGTTCGATTCAAGATCGCGATGCTAGCGACGTTCGCCTGAAGCAACGCAAACGCCACGGCGCGCGCCGAACCTCCCGCTCCTAAAATCACCACGCGCGCATTTGCCACCGCGACGTTTTCATCCCGCAACGCTTGCAAGAACCCTTCGCCATCCGTACTCGTGCCGATGAGTTTGCCGGCGCGTTTGAACAACGTGTTCACTGAACCGATCACGCGCGCGTCCGCGCTCACGTCGTCCAAAAATTCAATCACGCTTTCCTTGTGCGGAATCGTAACATTCGCACCGAGGCAATCGTCGGCGCGGACGCGCGCGATGGCATCGCGCAATTTCGCCGGCGACGTTTCCAACAAGTCGTACCGTGCATCAAATTCGATGGCTTGAAAGGCGGCATTGTGCATCGCTGGCGAAAGCGAGTGCGCAATCGGTTCGCCGATGAGAAACACGCGCTTCATCGCAACTGCTCCAAGGTCTCTGCAAAATTGGGAAACGAATCCGCCACACAATCCCAGCCCTCGATAATCGTCTCGCCGCGCGCAATCAAGCCGGCAATTGCCAACGCCATTGCCAAACGATGATCGTGGTGTGCGGACACCCGCGCGCCGTGCAACGGCGTGGGTCCCGCAATCACAAAACCATCCGCGCGCTCTTCGATCTGTGCCCCCAATGCGCGCAACTCGTGCGCCAACGCGGCAATGCGATCCGATTCTTTGACGCGCAATTCGCGCGCATCGCGCACAATCGTTTCACCGTGCGCTTGCGTGGCGGCGACTGCCAAGATGGGAAACTCGTCAATCATGCGCGGTACCAGTGCGCCACCAATGGCAATGCCGCGCAACGCCTCGGACGCAGACACGATGACATCGCCGACCGGCTCCCCATTGATGATACGTTCATTTTCAATGACGATACGTGCGCCCATGTGCGTGAGTGCATCGAGCAAGCCGGTGCGCGTGGGATTGATGCCGACATTCGCAAGGCGCAGTTCCGATTGTGGTACAAGCAATGCGGCAACGATGAAAAAGGCGGCAGAAGAAAAATCGCCGGGAATTTGAAACGTGGAATTTGGAATTTGGAATTCAACGATAGGTTGTATGCGCAATGCGCCATCCGCCATTTGCAATTCGACGCCACACGCTTGCAACATTCGTTCGGTGTGATCGCGCGATAAACTGGGTTCGCGGACCGTCGTGGGTGAATCCGCAAACAAGCCGGCGAGCAGAATCGCGGATTTGACTTGCGCGCTGGCAACGTTCAACGTATAGGCGATGCCGTGCAAGTTCCCGCCGCGAATCGCCAGCGGAGGCCATTGATTATTCGCGCGTGCGAGAATCGTTGCGCCCATCGCGCTTAGGGGTTCGATGATGCGCGCCATCGGTCGGCGTTTCAACGCCGGCGTGCCGTCCAGAATCGAAACAAAGTTTTGCCCGGCGCACAATCCGGCAAGCAAACGCATCGTGGTACCCGATCCTTGGCAAAACAAAATGTTGCTGGGTTCGCGCAAGGAATGCAAACCCTGTCCGCGCACTAAGAGCGTGGTCGAGTTGAGTGGCGCAATCTCGACGCCCAACGCGCGCAAACAATCGAGCGTAGCGTGCGTGGTGGTGCTGGGCAAAAAATTTTCGATGCGTGTCGTGCCCTCGGCAAGGGCAGCGATGATCGCGGCGCGATGCGAAATGGATTTATCGGCCGGGACGGCGAGTGCACCGCGCAAGGGTGTGTTGGATCGAGAGATGGAAAATCGAGTCATCACTTGAACAATTCCCGTCGTTTGGTTGCCACACTTGCCAACATCGCGCGCAAATCGGCTTCGTGGCTGTGGGTGAGTGCGTCCGCCAGCACATCCAACTGTCGCGCACTCGCGCGCAACGCGGCGGCAATGTTCGCACGATTGGTCATCAAAATATCGAGCATCATCGTCGGCTCACTTGCGGCAAGACGCGAAGTATCCCGAAAACCACTCGCGGCAAGCGTGAACAATAGATCATCGCCGCGCGCGTGTTCATTGGCGATCATCATCAACGTTACCGCAAGCAAGTAGGGTAAATGACTGGTGGTTGCTAGAATCCCATCGTGGCGTTCTGCCTCCACGATGAGCGTGCGCGCGCCGATGTGTTGGGCAAGCGATTGAGCGTACGCCAAAGTTGCCGGCGATGTGCGTGCCAGCGGTGTCAAGACAAACACGGCGTTCTGAAATAAATTCGCATCGGCGGAAGAAAAACCGGCGGTCTCTTTGCCGCACAATGGATGCGCGCCGATCACTTGCAAATGCATCGGCAATTGATTCATCGCTTGCGTGATCGCGTGCTTGGTCGAGCCAAGGTCCATGATGATTGCCCCGGCGCGCGCGAGTTCTCCTACGCGCGGCAACAGTTCGAGGATAGCGCGCACCGGCGTGGCAAGGATGATCACATCGGCGTGGGTGACGGCGGCAAGATTGGTGGTCGCTTCGATGCCGCGCGCGCGAGCGTGCGTACACGTTTCTGGATTGCGATCAATCGCCAGAATTTTTTTACACGCGTGACGTTCGTGCAACGCTAACGCGAGCGAGCCGCCCATCAAGCCAATGCCAATGATAGCGATGGTCTGATTCTTAAACGCATCTTCGGTCATTGGCTTGCTCCGCTACAGGGTGCGTTCAACGGCATGCGCCACGCGGCGCACTTGGTCAACCAATTTGGCAAAATTTTCCGGCTTGAGCGATTGCGCACCATCGCTCAAGGCGTGCGCCGGATCGCAATGCACTTCAACGAGTAAGCCATCTGCGCCGGCCGCAACGGCTGCGCGCGCAATCGGCGTAACCAATTCCCATTTGCCGGTTCCGTGACTGGGATCGGCGATGACCGGCAAGTGGGTGAGTGCTTTGAGCACCGGGATGGCATTGACATCGAACGTGTTGCGCGTGGCAGTTTCAAAGGTGCGAATGCCGCGTTCGCACAACATCACGCGCGTATTGCCGTGCGAGAGGATGTACTCTGCCGCCATCAACAATTCTTCGATGGTGGACATTAACCCGCGTTTGAGCAACACCGGTTTTTGGATTGCGCCCACGGCGTGGAGGAGCGCATAGTTTTGCATATTGCGCGCACCGATCTGCAAAATATCGGCGTACTGCGCGACGAGCGTTACTTCTTGCGGCGACATTACTTCGGTAATGATGGGCAAGTGATAGGCGTCGCGCGCTTCACGCAAGAGTTCCAGTCCCTTAAGTCCCAGACCTTGAAACGCGTACGGCGAGGTGCGCGGTTTGAACGCGCCGCCCCGTAGAATGTGCGCACCGGCTTGCTTGACCGCCGCCGCGGTTTCCATCAATTGCTCGCGCGATTCAACCGAACACGGTCCCGCCATCACAATGATGGGCGTGTCGCCAATAGACACGCCATTGATCTTGATGATCGAATCGTCCGGGTGAAAGTCGCGTGAAGCGAGTTTGAACGGATGCAAGATGCGCACCACGCGCTCGACGCCTTCCATCAATTCAAAGGTATCGGGTTCGAGGGGGCGTTCGTCACCGATCACGCCGATAATCGTGCGCTCTTCCCCTTGTGAGAGATGCGCTTTGAATCCCAACGTTTGAACCTGAGCGACCACACGTTCAATATCTGCAGCAGTCGCCTGGTGCTTCATCACGATAATCATAGATGATTTCTCCTGGCTATACAAAGTGTGGGTGTTCTGTCTCGCTTTCCCGAGCAGTGGCATAGGCGTACGGTAGATGTTGATCAATCAGCATTTTTTCCTCCTGGGCTTGGAATAGCGGCTGGGTAAGAGCCCAGCACTTTGAGAAACGAACATTTGGCGAGCAAGTTGACTAGCGCATCCCGACACGGTGGATCGCTCCAATGACCTTCAAAGTCGAGATAGAAAACGTAATGCCAGGGGACCCGCCGATCCGGGCGCGATTCGATTTTGGTGAGATTGATGCCGCGTGCGGCAAACTCACCCAGACAAGCGTACAGCGCGCCGGGGACGTGACGCACCGCAAACACGATGGACGTTTTCGATTTCTCGGCGCGCGGCGGCTCCTCGTGGGCAATGACAAAAAAGCGCGTGAGATTGTTGGATAAATCTTGAATGTTGCGCGCGAGAATGTTCAAACCGTACAAGCGTGCTGCCGTCTCGCTGGCGATGGCTGCCGCGTTTTTCGCCGGCGATTCTGCCAACTGCTTCGCCGCGCCAGCCGTATCGTACGCGACGACCGGCTCCCAATGATGTTCAGCGATAAAGCGTTCGCATTGCGCCAGGGCTTGCGGATGCGAGTACACCCGCCGAATGTCCGCGAGGGTCGTCCCCGCATTGGCCAAGAGCGCGTGCCGTACGCGAAAGATGACTTCGCGCGCAATTTTGAGATCGTGATCGAGCAAGAGATCGTACGCTTGGTTGATGGCGCCCGCCGTCGAGTTTTCGATGGGCAACATCCCTAGGTCAGCGGCGCCGGTTTCCACCGCGCGAAAAATTTCGTCGAAAGAGGAACACGCGAGCGTCGGTGTGTCCGCGCCAAAGGTTTCAAAAATCGCTTCTTGCGAATACGCGCCGTTCTCGCCTTGAAAAGCGATGGTTGTCATTCCGCCGGCTCCTTTGCCCAATCGGGACGCAAGCGTCTGGCATCCCGCAAATAAATATGTTGTATCTCATTCGGCGTGCGATTCGTTTCGCAATGCATCATCACGCGGATGCAACGCGGCACATCGTTGGCAACGCGCGGCGCTTGCGCATCGAGCAAAGCCGTGTGCGTCCAACCCAAGTCGCGGGCGGCGCGCGCCGGGAATGCCGCGTCCAAATCCGGCGTGAGGGTGAACCAAATGCTAACAATGTCCGCAGCATCCAGTTGGTTGGCTTGGACGATGGCAAGCAAGAGTTCGCGTGTGGCAGAGAGAATGGCTTCGCGCGTGTTGGTCTCGGCCGTAGTCGCGCCGCGAATGGCTCGCAGGGTCATTGGTCTCCCTTGAAAATGTGGGACAAATTTGAAATTTGTCCTACGCGTAGTCCATTTTCATTCGACTTTTGGTGCGCCAACGGCGAATAAATAACTCCTCTGAAAATAGGGTTGTAGTCGCGCGATTCATCGCGCGGGCGATCAATCGCTGTACTACGACCTCCCTCGCTTATTTTCATCTGTCTGCTGGTGCGCCAAAGGCGAATGAGCAACTCCCTGCGTAGTTACCTTGTTCAACGCGCGTTCTAGATCGGCAATCAGGTCATCCACCTCTTCGATGCCGGCGGAGAGGCGCACCAAATTATCATGAATGCCGACTCGGGCACGTTGCTCATTCGTCAGACCGCGATGCGATGAGGTGGCTGGGTGAAGGACGAGTGAATAAATATCGCCGAGTGTCGTCGCCGGCAAACACAACTCCAACGATTCCATAAAGCGAAAGACGCGCACGCGATCCGCGTTTTTGATCTCGAACGACAACACGCCGCCAAAACCACGGTGGTTCAACAAGCGGCGCGCGAGTTCGTGTTGGGGATGGGTGGGCAAGCCGGGATAATGCACGCGTGCGATTGCCGGGTGCGCAACAAGCCACTCGGCAATCTGTTGCGCGTTTGCACATTGTTGACGCACGCGCAACGATAAAGTTTTCAAACCGCGCAGAGCCAGCCACGCTTCAAAGGGGCCCAACGTACTGCCGATGAGTTTGTTTAGTTCGTACAGTTTGGTGCGATTCTCACTCGACGTAACCACGACACCCGCCATCACGTCGCCGTGCCCGCTGAGATATTTGGTCGCGCTGTGAATGACGTAATCCGCGCCGAGCGTGAGTGGATTGCACAGGTACGGCGAGGCGAACGTATTATCAATGAGCAATTGCGCTTGGTGTTGGTGCGCGATGTCGGCAAGCGCGGCAATATCGGCGACTTGGAGCAAGGGATTGGAAATCGTTTCGGCGAGGAGTACGACCGGGCGCGTTTGGGCAACCATCGCTTGAACTGCCGCGAGATTGGTTACCTCAACAAATTGAACATTCACTCCTAGTTCAGTCATCAAGCGTGAAAGCAAAACGGTGGTGGCACCGTACAAATCTTGCGCGGCAACAATCGTTGAGCCAGCACGAATGCCGGCGGCGAGGAGTGCCGCATGAATCGCCGCCATCCCGGTACTAAACGCGTGGGCGGCTTGACCTTGCTCCAACATCGCCACCGCTTTTTCGAACGCGCTAACCGTTGGACTGCCGTAGCGCGGATACACGTACCCATCGCGCGTGGTGGCGAACACCGCATCGAGATCGTCCATACTTTCGTACAGAAAACCAACACTGGGATGAATCGGCGAGGCAACCGGCACAAAATCGCCGGGAGGCACGCGTTCACCGGCGTGGACGGCGCGTGTGGCGAAACCTTTGTTGGCTAAAGGGGGCATCGCAAGACTCCTTGAAAAACAAAACGAGCGTGGGGTTGGAATCCCACGCTCGCTCGTTTTACTCCGAATCAGGTTATCGGATAGGCGTGATGATTCGACCCCGCGTTGAATCGGCGGCGTAAAAGTAGCCGTAAAAATAAAACGCCAAGGTCGAATAGAAATTCATCATCACGATTAGAGATTACCACAGTTTAGCACGATTTGTCAAATGAAGATGCAGGCTGGTGCAAAGTCGGATCGGGCGACTGAAGTCGTGGCAACCAACACCCCAAGTCGCCCTACGGCGAGTACAGACGAGTCGCCGACTCGTCTCTCCACCAGCCGACGCAGGTCGGCTTCGGGTAGTGGTTGCAGTGGTTTTAACCGCCTGTCAAGGGACTTTGCACCAGCCCTAAATAAAAAATGGAATTTGCTTTGACTATTCCGATTGCCCGTGATAAAATCCTGTTCCAGAAAGGATGGTATGAATTTTATCGCCTCTTGGTTGAACGCATCAGTTCGTTTTCAAAACAAATACGCCGAGCATTTGCGCAAACGGTTTCAACTCTGTATTTCTCCCAACACGTACGTGTCGTTAGAACAACGCATGGTGGAACCTCGCGGACTGACCGCCGCTTTGGCGGGCAATGTGCGCGTGGTGATCACCGGCGCGCCCGGTGCTGGCAAGACAACGACACTGGCATACCTTGCCCTTTTGCTCGCACGCCAACTGCGCCAGCATCCCCAAGCGCGGATTCCCCTCTATTTCTCCGCACACGATTTGAATCCCGCCGCCTTGCCTCGCCTCACCGATGTTCATCGTGCATTGAATTTGGCATCCGACCTTGCCGCGCAATGCCCACCCGCTTTTTTCCCCAATGCATGTCGGGCTGGGCGTGCCACCGTGTTAATTGACGACGCCGATCTGTTGCCCGCTGATCAATTGCAACCTTGGTTGCAAGAATGGCAAGAGGCACGCCTCATTATTTCCGCGCGCTCGCCGATTGCCGGCTTTACCGAATTTCGATTGCCGGGTTTTCGCGACAATGACCTTGAACAGTTCGCACTGAAATGGAACCCCGAAAAAGCCTCCGCTTTCTTGATCGCGTTGAAAACTGACCGCGTGCCGCGCGCGCTCACAGCGAATCCAATGACATTGACCTTGCTCACGCAAGTTTGGCGCGAAGGACAACTCTTGCCCACGCAACGAACGGCGTTGTTTGACGCCATCGTTGAAAACGTCTTGCAAGATTCCGCAGAAACCGCAACGATGTTGGAAGGCGTGGCGTTGGCGATCCAACGTGGCAAGCCCGCCTCGAACGAATTCGTGGTCAAGTCCAAAGGATTTCTACGCTTGGGTAAAAACCGCACGTCAGAATTTATCCACGAATTGTGGCAAGCGTACTTTGCCGCGCGCGCTCTGCGTCACGCGCCCACGCCTGAACCTTTGATCGAACATTTAACCGAGCCGGCGTGGCGCGAGGTCGTCTTGTTCTACGCGGGCTTGGGCGAAGCCAGCGTGTTAGCAGAACGCTTGGTGGAGCAAAACAATTTTGGACTGGCGGGCTGGGTGGTGGCGCACGCGCGTGAGATACGCACAGAATTGCGCGAAGCGATCACCCAAGAGTTGATCGCGCGAGCGTGGGATGGGGCTGCGGATGCCATTGCCGCATTGTCGGAGATGCAGAGTGATATGGCGGTGGATGCGTTGGCGGCAAAACTTAAAGAAAAGGATCCAACGGTACGCATGCGCGCGGCGCAACTTTTGGGGCAATTACAACTCGATCGTGGCATCGAATATTTGTTGCCGCAATTACGCGATGTGAGCGCCGATGTGCGTGATGCGGTTGTCGAGGCGTTGGGGCATTCACGCACCGATCGCGTGATCGAACCGTTGCTCGTGGCGTTGCGCGGCGATCCCCGCGTGGGGGTAACCGATACGCGATTGCGCGTGGCGGCAGCCAAAGCCCTCGGCGAGATCGCATCGGACAAGGCGGCGCCGGCATTGATGGTGGATTTGCAACTGGGCGAACCAGAAGTGCGCGCGGTTGCCGCCGATGCGCTCAAACGGATGCCAAGTCCGTTGGTGCGCAAACCGTTGGAGAGCATGGCGCGTTCGGGAGAGGAACAAGTGCGTCAATACGCTGCCGAGGTCTTGGCGGTCCTCAACGGAAAGGATTAAGATGAATCCAGAGGTTCTTGCGCCGTGGCGCGATCTCTCCATCGTTTGGTTTGTGTTATGGATGATGGTGTTTGCCGCGATTCCCGGCGTTGTATTTTTCTTGATGGTCAAATACCTGCGCCGCTTTAATCGGTGGCTCAAGACTCCATTGCTCAACGCACGGGTTTGGGCATTACGGATTCAGTATGGCACGCAACGCGTTTCGCACGACATTGCAGACGCGGTGATTCGGGTGCAAGCCGAAAGCACGCGCGTGAGTATCACGACGCGCGGCATAATCAATTTCTTGTGGGGCCAGTGAGGGAGACTATGGAACAGCAATCGGATGCGCAAAGGTTGAGTATGCGTCTGAATCTATTGATGCACGAGTTGCGCAAGAGCGAGGCGTACCCGGCAATCGTTGGTGGAATTGCAGGGGGGATTGCTGGGGCATTGATGGCGGTGATTGTGGCAGGGGCGTTGTCCTCGCGCCGTTCGACCGAGGCAGAAACAAACGCTGCGTCAGCCGGGCGTTCGTTCTCGTTGCGCGATGCGGTGCAATTACTCACTGTGATCGCATCGCTGGTCAAGCAAATTCAAGCGTGGTCCAAAGAACAAGGTCGCAAGTAAACCCAAGGGAGACTGCAAAGGTCTCCCTTGGATCTCTCAATCCGATCGTCGCGTGCAATTATTCTCCAATCATCCCGCCGGGTTGCCATTACTCAACACTTGGCGCACAAGCGGATGTTCACGCATCAAGTACAACATGCGCAACGTGCGTCCCTCCTGTTCCTTGATTTCATCGCGCAAGATGCCCAACTCTTTGAAACGCGTCAACACGAGATCCACTTGCATCGGCGTGAGATTCAGTTGATTCGTAGGTGACAAGGCATGGGTCTTGACAAAGAGAAAGGTCAGATAAGGTTTGGTGCGTTCTAAACGATCGAGTAATTTGATCAACTCACATTCCACTTGCGAGAGTGAATCAGAACTCGGCATCGCCACAGATTCGATCACGGAGGGAGGCGTCACCGGTACCCAGTCCGGTTCGACGATGGGATCGGCGGTGTCCGCCGATGAGATGAGATCGTTCGAAACGCTGCCGGGCACACCGGAAATGATCACGCGTTTGCCAAACCGATTGCGTGCGCGTGCCACCACGCGAATGAAATCGCTATCGCCGGTCATCAAGATGAGCGTGTTCACATTCGGGCGGTCGAGCAAGCAATCAATAATGTCCATCAACATCGCCATATCCGAGGACGATTTGTGCGACACATCGGGACTACGACGTGGAATATCGCGCGGGGTGATCCCTGCCACTTCGAGTTTGCGACGAAAGTAATCCGGGTGTTCGGTAAAATCGGCGTAGGCAAAGGCCTGTGAGACGGGACCATACTTGCGTGCTTTTGCCATCAACATTTGGGGGTCAGGTTCGCGGGCGTAATTATTTTTTAGACCATAACGAATGTTTTCAAAGTCAATAAACAAGGCAACTTCGCCATTCTCTCCCATTCTTCAATCCTCCTTAGGGTCAAAGCCAAGAAAAAATAGAAACGTCACACGCGACAACTGGATTGGTAAAGTGCTTCTTGAGGCAATATTCTAAATCGGAGCCAAGGGTTTGTCAAACGGCAAATTTCCATTTTCAAAATTTTCGATGTTGGTTTGGCGCGCGATTGAGTTGAGCGCCATCTTGATGCTGATCTATGTGCTCGCCGCGCCGCCGCCGATTTTGGTGACCTTGGGTCCTGCGCAAACGGTGTTTACACGCAATCCCAAGATCGGCGTGCATACTCGCCTGACCGATGAAGCGGACGAATGGAAGATCCAAAAGACACTGGCGATGGTGCGCGAAATGGGTGCGCCGTGGATCGTGGAATATTTTCCGTGGGGCTATATCGAATTTAACGAAGGACAGTACGATTGGGCGCACGCTGATCTGGTAGTGGATCATGCCGAGCGGCAAGGACTGCACGTCATTGCGCGACTGGGCTTTGTGCCGCTCTGGGCGCGTCCGCGCGATTCCGCCCCCAGTTATCTTGACGAATCGCGCTATCAGTACTTTGCCGAATTTGTTTCGCAGTTTGTATTGCATTTCAAAGGACGCATCAAGTACGTGATCATTTGGAACGAGCCGAACGTGAACTTTGAATGGGGTTATCAGGGCGTCAGTCCTGAAGGTTATACGCGATTATTGGCAACGGTGTATCCGCGCGCCAAGCAAGCCGACCCAGCCATTCAAATTTTGGCGGGCGCGCTGGCTCCCACGCTTGCGCCGCCCGGCTCTGTAGATGCGATGAACGATTTGGAATACTTGCAGAGAATGTACGATGCTGGCGCAAAAGATTTTTTCGATGTCTTGGCAGTGCACGCGTATGGGTGGACAAGCCCCGCCGACGAACCCCCCGCTGTCAATCGTGTCAATTTCCGTCGCACGGAATTGTTGCGCGAGATAATGCTCCAGAATGGCGATGTCTCAAAAAAGGGGATGATCACCGAAGGGGGCTGGAACGATCATCCGCGCTGGACCAAAGCCGTGCGCCCCGCTGAACGCATTGCGTACACGTTGCGCGCGTACGATCTCTGCCGACAATGGGAGTGGGTGGAGGCGTGTGCGATGTGGGCGTTCCGTTATCCCTTTCCCACCCAAACTTATTCGGACTATTTTACATTTGTGACACCCGAGTTCAACCCCAAGCCGATTTATTATGAAATACAAAAGTATGCGACCGGACGGTAAGAGGCCAAGTTCCAAGGTTTTATCGAACCTGAAACCGGGAACGTTGCCGGTTGCGATGATCGCACTCATCATCATCGTGGGTTATGCGTTGGTAAATGGGTTGCCCAAGCCGCCGGCAAAACCGGATGCCACGTGGTCACGCATCATCGCCACCGGCACATTTCGCGTGGGGATGGATCCCTCGTTCCCGCCGTTCGAATCTGAAGATGGCAAGGGGCATCTCAAGGGCTTGGATATTGCATTGGTGGATGAAATGGTGCAACAGTGGTCGCGCGAGAGTCTGACGACGACTGTGCACGCCGAGTACATTTACACCGGCTTGGATGGTTTGTACGATGCGCTCAGAGCCGGGCAATTCGATGCGATTGTCTCCGCGTTGCCCTACGATCCCAAGCGCACGGAGGATGTTTACTTTTCGCACGCGTACTTTGATGGTGGACCGTATATCATTGTGCGTGAACCGGATGCCACCACAAAAACATATGCCGATTTAGAAGGCAAGCGAATCGGCATCGAATTGGGGACTACCGGCGATGTGTTTGCACGGCGTTGGCAAAAGCGTTTCAAGTACGATTTGCGCGAATTCGATCTTGCCAGCGAGGCGTTGCGCGCGCTGAAGCAAGGCGAGGTGGATGCGGTATTTACCGATTGGATTGCGTTCAACGAGTTTGCGCGAACGAATGCGGGTGTGAAAACCGTTGGCACGCCGCTGGTGCACGAATATTTGGTGGTTGCGGTGCGTAAAGACTCGCCTACGCTCCTCGCGCAAATCAATGCGGTGATTAGGGCCATGAAAAATGATGGACGGTTAGAGTGGTTATACAAGCAGTGGTTGGTCGAGGGTGAATAACTGACGCTTACCCATGCATGCGGCGAGGGTTCTACGTGTAATCCTTGCTGGCACCCTCTAGCCGGAGTTCGCGATGCCGGAGCAACACGCTTTGCACCACCCCTTGGGCAAGCAGTAAAGTGATGAGCGAACTGCCCCCTGCGCTCACAAAAGGAAGAGGAATCCCAGTCACCGGCATCAGCCCAATATTCATCCCCAGATTCACGTAACTTTGCACCAAGACGATAGCGGTAACGCCCACGGCTATCAATTTACCATACGCATCGCGCGCGAGCATCGCGGCGCGAACCATACGTAAGAGAATAAAGACCAAGAGTCCAATCACAAACACCGAGCCCACAAACCCCAGTTCCTCACCGATCACCGAAAAGATGAAATCGGTTTGGCGGATGCGCAGAAAACGCAACTGGCTTTGCGTGCCACTGCAGTAGCCCAAGCCCCAGAGTCCCCCTGCCCCAATCGCAATGCGTGCTTGGGTTACATTATAACCTGCGCCCAAGGGATCGCGCGCTGGATCAAGAAAGGTCAAGATGCGTTCCTGCTGATAGGGGCGTAGATTGGTCCAAAGCAACGGGGCCGCTATAATCACCACCACTAACAGAACCAGCACGTTTTGCAATTTCATCCCTGCCGCTAATGCCATAATGCCCCACATGCTGGCAATGACAATCGCGGTACCTAGATCGGGTTGAAAGTACACGAGCACAAGTGGGATCAAGACAAAGAGGAATGAGATTGCCAAATGGCGCCAGCGCATCATTTCGGTGTGGTGGTCTGCCATATATTTGGCAGTGACCAAGACCAACAACAATTTACTCAACTCGGAGGGTTGAAAGAGGAAAAAACGTAAATCAATCCAGCGTTGCGCGCCCAACGTGATTTGACCAATGACAAAAACACTCGTCAGAACGCCGAGGGTACACGCCCAGAGAATCCAGCGCAGGGAGGCGTAGAGACGATAATCCAGCACGGTCAAAATAAACATCCCGATGATTCCCGCGCCGGCATAGATCGCCTGCCGAACCGACACGCTCTGCCAATCCAGCGGTTCGCCAGTGACACACTCGGTTGCGCTATAAATCATCAGGATGCCCATCAGGATGAGGAGAAGCGTGGCGCCGAATAACCAGAAATCGAAATGCAAGAAACGCGGACGTGCAATCCGTTCCATACGCTCAAACAGTCTTGGGCTTGCGCGCGCGCCGCATTGTCCGCGCGCTGACCACCGGAATATCAGCGGTCAAACGATGCCCCTCTTCACCACTGGCAATGGAGACCTCCACGTTGTCTGCATCAATTTCCACGTGTTTGGAAATCACCGCAATGATTTCATCCTTGATAAGATTCAAGGTTTCCGGCGAAATATTCGTACGATCTTGGGTCAACACCAATTGCAATCGCTTTTTGGCAACTGAGGCACTCCCTGATCTGCCAAAGATTCGCTCAAAGACGTCCATACGCTTTCTCCCTCGCTCTGATGAGATCAATTTAGCGGCGAAACCATTGACCCAGGCGTTCCATCAGCCCACCGGGTTCGCTGAACACTTGGAAGGGAATATCTTGCTCCATCAATCGCCCGGCGATGCGCATAAACGCCGCCCCGGCTTCTGAATGATCTTCGAGCGCCACCGGCTGGCCGCGATTGGTGGAGGTAATAATCCGTTCATCTTCCGGCACAATGCCGATCAAATCAATCGCTAGAATTTCCAACACATCGGCCGTGTCCAGCATATCACCCCGCTTGACCATCGCGGGACGCAAACGATTGATGATTAACTTGGGCGTGGGCTTTTCATACGCCTCGACCAAGCCGATGACCCGATCCGCATCGCGCACCGATGAGACTTCGGGAGTAACCACAATGATCACCCGCTCTGCGGGTGCAATCGCATTCTTGAAGCCCGATTCAATGCCCGCTGGCGAATCAATCAACACAAAATCAAATTCTTGCTTCAACATCTCGCACAGATTTTTCATCTGCTCTTCATTCACCGCGGATTTCAAGCGCGTCTGGGCGGCGGGCAAGAGGTGCAATTCCGGCAAGCGTTTATCTTTGATCAACGCCTGACGCAACTTGGCGCGCCCTTCCACCACATCCACCAAGTCGTACACAATCCGATTCTCAAGCCCCATCACGACATCGAGATTGCGCAACCCAATGTCGGCATCCACGCATGCTACACGTTGACCGCGCCGTGCCAGAGCAACGCCGATATTGGCAGTGGCGGTGGTTTTGCCCACCCCGCCTTTCCCGGAAGTGATCGTCAAGACTTGTCCAGCCATTTGATCTCCTATCCATTCCACGGTTCGATTACAATTTGTCCATTCCGTACGCGGGCAATTTCGGCGGTGAAATGCGCGGCTGTTTTGTCTTCCAGCGCCGGTGCAATGTGCGCCCCAATCCGCAGTTGGGTGGGCGCCAGCACGAGTGCGCCGACAATCGCTTGGTCATTGCCGGCGGCACCCGCCTGCACCACCCCGCGCAATTTCCCCCACACGATCACATCGCCATCCGCGATCAATTCCGCGCCCGGGTTCACATCGCCAATAACGACAATGGTGCCGGCATACCTAAACTTTTGTCCTGAACGCACGGTGCGATGGATGAGCATGGCTTGCGCCCCATCCATCGGCAGCGTCCCATTGACGACCGGGGCCGGGATTTCGTCTGGGGCGCGCGGTTGGGATGGTGCCAGTGCCGCACGCACTTGAGCAAAGGCGTCTTGGGTACGCTGTTCACCCGACACGGACACGAGCGTCATTTCATGTTGCGCCAACAGCGCAATCAACTCTTCCAGTTGATTGACATCTACCGCGCGACTGTGCGTTTCCAACAAGACGCGTGCGCCGCGAAAAAACGATTGCACGCGCGGACGATTGAGCTGTGCGGCGAGTTCGTTCATCACACTGCGCCAATCCCCTTCGTTCAGTGTGATGGATAAACCATTGCGCGTGCCTTTGAACGAAACGAGAGCCATAGCCCTGCCGTCTTTACTGCGTGGGTACGAATTGGACCGTGTAGCGTTTATACGGTTCGACCTCAACGCCAAGTGGTTCCGAATCGCCGGGCGAGACGACGCGGACGCACCAACGTCGCGCATCGTGCCAATAGATCGCATTGAAATTGAACGCGCCATTCCCATCGGTGGTGCTGGTGAACACAGGGGCATTGTCGCATTTATCGGCAACGACACGCACGCCGTTCACGCCGCGCCCGCCGGCATCCACGACCGTACCGAAAATCCCCGGTTGTTCGTTGCGCCAGCCCTCCACCCCGATCGCCCGACCCACGTACTTGTGCGCGGGCGCGGGGCCCGTTCCCGAACTGGGGGACCGCACAACGACCGGCGGTGTGGTCGGTTGCGTCGCACTCGCGATGGGCGAATCAGCGGGCAGACGAAAGTACGCACGCAGAATATCGGCGGCGGCGGGCGCGGCGATTTCAGAACCTTCGCCGCCACCATAGATGAACACTGTCACCACAATCTGGGGATTCTCGTATGGCGCAAAAGCGGTAAACCACGCATGCGTGGGCAAATGCCCATTCACCTTGGGTCCATAAAACTCGGCGGTCCCGGTTTTTGCCGCCACATTCACATCCGCTAGATTGGCTTTGATTGCTGTGCCGGACGTTACCGCGTTGCGCATCCCTTCGCGCACAATCGCCAGATTTTGTGGACTCACCGCTACTTGGCGAATCACTTGCGGTTCGATCTGGCGCACGATGCGTCCGTCCGAATCAACGACCATGTGAACCAGTTGCGGTTTGTAGAGGGTACCACCGTTGGCAACAGCGGCGGTAAAGTTGGCGACTTGGAGGGGCGTTGCGAGCACATAGCCCTGACCAATCCCCATATTGTACGTATCGCCCACCGTCCAAATATCGCCAATCGTTTTGCGCTTCCAGGTGGGATCGGGCACCAACCCTGGGGCTTCGCCGGGGAGATCAATGCCGGTCAATTCACCGATGCCGAACATTCGTGCATAAGCGGCAAGACGATTTTCGCCCAAGCCGTTGTCAAACGTGGGCGCTTCGCCGCCAGCGATTTTGTAGAAAAAGACATCGGACGAGAAACGCAACGCATCTCGGATCGAGAGCGTACCGAACCCGGGTTTGTACCAATCGTAAAACGGTTGTGCCTGTGCGGAATCATCCGGATAATATTTGTGGGGCACCCAAATCGTGCCCGGGGTTTCGAATTTTGTATTAATGTCCACGATGCGCTCTTGAAGCGCGGCACTCGCGGGAATCAATTTGAAGGTTGACCCCGGCGGATATTGCCCGGTGATGGCTTGGTTGACGAGTGGATGCAAGGGGTCTTGCGCCAAGTTGGTATAATCATCAATCGAAATGCCGGTGGCGAATAAATTGTTATCGTAACTAGGCAGGGAGACCAATGCCAGGATTTCACCGTTGCGTGGATCCAGGGCGATTGCTACCCCTTGTTTCGATTTGGCGGTGCGCAATGTCTTTTGCAAAATCGTTTGAACGGTTTTTTGAAATTCCGCGTCAACGGTTAGAATGAGATTGTTGCCGGGAACGGGTGCTTCTTCGCCACGCAAGTACACTTCGCGTCCTGCCACGTCCACTTCGATGTACCGCCGTCCCTTTTTGCCACGCAAATCATCTTCAAATGAGTATTCCAAGCCGGTGAGTCCCACTTGATCGGTGGGAGAGTACCCTTTGGCTTTGAACTCGTCGTAGGTTTCGCGCGGAATGTGGCCCACGTATCCTAGGATGTGTGCAAAGAGAGGCCCTTCCACATACTCGCGCACCGGCGCCAAGCCCACCCGCACGCCGGGAAAATCCAGATGATTTTCTTCCAAATAAAAAGCGACCTCGCGGGGTACGTTGTCTTTGACGAGCGTAGGGGTAAACGGATCACGCTGGGCTTTGGCGACGATTTCGCGCAGGCCGGGCTTGCGCTTGGGGGGCGTGACCGAGCGCGCCAGACTCACCGGCAAGACGCCCAACGCATCGGCGACGGTGTTTTCAATCACCGTGTCAATCGGCATATCGAGCAATGCTGCCAGTTTTTGAAACAGCGGTTCGGGATCGTCCGGCAAATCCGCCGGCACAAGCGAAACGTTGAAAGAGGGGACGTTGCGGACGATAATCTTGCCACTACGATCGTACACGATGCCCCGCAAGGCATCGATCTGCACCATGCGGAACCGATTCTGATCGGCGGCGCGGCGATAGGACTCGCTGTTGACGATTTGAATTTGACCCAGTTGCAAAATCAACACGGCAAACATCACCACGATGGCAAGGCGCATCAAACGAAAATTGCCACGCGGTCGCAGTTGCTCTTCCGTGATGGTCTGTGCAAACGAGTACTCGTACTCTTCGTTCACGATAAAAATTATACCTTAGATAGGCAAAGTAAACAAGTCGCGCACGGGGAAAAACGGAATCGTTGGGGCGATGGCGCGCCGTTACTCAATCTCGATTTGTGGATGTAACCGGCGATAGAGCCATTGAAGCGGAACGAAGATTATGCCTGCCAACAACATATTGAGAATCGAGGTGGGTAGTGTGATACGAATCAAATAATCGCTCCAAGCGATGGATTCATTCAACGAAGCCAAGATGCCCAAGATGACGGTATGATCAAATAGCGTGGCAAGGATCACGGTAATCGGCGGTGCAATGAGATTCCCGCGAAAAAAGGCACGTTGACCCACACCCACCAGCAAGCCCACGAGCGTCAAGATCAACGTGTGAACACCAAAGGGTAAACCGGAGGTCAAATCCAGCAAGATTCCCAGAACAAAGCCCCATTGCGCCGCCTCGCCGATCGGTGCGAGCAAGCCCCACACAGTTACGAGCACAAGCGCAAGGTCGGGCTTGAGTCCCAAGATGGGAATCAAGGGAAGCCAAGTTACTTGGAGGATCGCCACCAAAAGGAGCAGCGGAACCAGAATCCAAAGAGACATTTGATTTACGGTGCGGGGGTGCGTGTGGGGGTGGGTTTCGGGCGTGCGGTCGGCGTAGGCGTGGGTTCTTGCGTAATGTCCGACGGTGTAAATTTTTTTAGAATCAGCACAAACTCGAGCCGCATAAAATCAACCGCCGGTTTGATGGTGGCTTCTTGAAACAAACCCACATCCCGTTTACGCACCTCGGTAACTTGGCCAATGATCAATCGTTTGGGATAGGTGCCACCCATTCCGGATGTCAGAATCAAATCACCGCTTTTGATCGCTTCGCCTTGCGGGACATATTTGATAATCAAATGCGGATCGCCCGGGTTGTTGATGGCATCTCCTTGCACCACGCCGGTGGCACGGGTGGATTGCACCACCGCATTCACCGAACTCGATGGATCAATGATGAGCAAAATTTTAGACCAATGTGTACCGACTTCGGTTACGCGCCCCACAAGCCCTTGCGGGGTGACGGCTGGCATGCCTTTTTGCACGCCTTCAGCACTGCCCTGATCCACAAGAATATAGAATGCCAGATTCGAGGGGTCTTGGCCAAACACGCGTGCTAAATTGGGATTGCGTTCCAACACAGCCGCGCCCACCAAATCGAAATCCGGATTCGATTGTTTATATCCCAGTTGCTGACGTAAAAGAGTATTTTCTTTTTCCAACTCCAGGATGCGGATTCGATTGTTGCTCAACTCATCCACTTGAAGTTGGAGTTCATCGAGTTTAGCGCGCAAAGCATTCACATCGGCAATCCCGCCGGTCAGATCGCGCGCGCCGACGCCAACGCCGGTCGCGCTACCCAGCAATGGCTGCAACCATCCGAGCATCACATCTTCGAGGGGTTGCAATTGACCGGTTTGATGCAGAATGAGCGCGAGGATGGCAGTCACGATGAGGAGTCCCAGAACGGTGTTCCGAGTACGGTTAGAGGAATACATTAGCGTCTAATCGTGCGGGTGGGAGCCACCACGCGACGGAGCGTATCCAATTCTTCTAAAACCTGACCTGCTCCACGCACCACGCATGTCAAGGGGTCTTCAGCCGTATAGACGTGCATCTTGGTTTCTTGCGAAAGTCGCTGCGCCAGTCCGCCCAATAAAGCCCCGCCGCCCGCCAAGGCAATGCCATATTCCATCAAATCCGAGATCAACTCGGGCGGCGTTTCATCAATGGTCGTCTTGAGGGCGTCAATGATTTGATTCACCGGGTTTGCCAACGCTTCCCGAATTTCAACGGAGGAGACTTCGATTTCGGTAGGCAAGCCGGTGATGAGGTTACGCCCGCGCAACATAAACGTTCTTTCTTGCGGCAAGGGAAACGCCGAACCAATCGCAATCTTGATTTCTTCTGCCATGCGCTCGCCAACGAGGACATTGTATTTTTCGCGCGCGTAACGAATAATCTCTTCATCCATCTCGTCACCGGCAATGCGAATGGAACGACTAGTGACAATGCCGCCCAGTGAAAAGACCGCCATCTCGGTCGTACCACCGCCAATGTCAACGATCATACTCCCTACCGATTCGGTGATCGGCAAGCCGGCACCAATCGCCGCCGCCATCGGTTCTTCAACGAGATAAACTTCGCGCGCGCCGGCGTTCATTGCCGCATCGTGTACGGCACGCTTTTCCACTTCGGTTACGCCACTGGGAATACCAATCACAATGCGCGGACGATGCGGCAACGGCAAGAGCGCCTGATCGTGTACTTTGGTGATAAAGTATTCCAACATCTTGGCTGTAACATCGAAATCGGAAATCACGCCATCGCGCAAGGGACGCACCGCGACAATATCGGCGGGGGTCCGTCCAATCATCTGCTTGGCTTCCGAACCAATCGCCAGCACACGCTTGGTGCGCCGTTCCACGGCGACGACGGAAGGTTCGTTGATGACAATGCCCACCCCACGCACCAAGACGAGGGTGTTGGCAGTGCCAAGGTCAATGCCAATGTCGCGCGAGAATAAACCTAGAATTGCATCGAGAGGACTGAACAAGTAGAACTCCACATTAGAGTCATCTAGCCCGTGTGCCACGGGCTAGATCATTACGGGCTTACACGGGCATTATACCACATTCCACCCGTACACAAAAAAGCGGGGGGATTGTCCATCCGCCCCGCTTTGACAATGTTCAAGGTTATTTCTTTTCTTCTTTTTTGGCTTCGCCAGCGGCTTCGCCTTCCGCGCCTTCTTCTTCTACCTTGCCCTTCTTGATCACTTCGACTTCGGCGGCGGCGACCGGCGCTTCGGCGGTAATCACTTCTTCCTTCACCGGCACAACTTTGGCAACCATTTCTTCGCCATTCGTCAAGATTTCGATCTTGTCACTCACCTTTAGATCTTTGACATAGATGCCTTGGTTCAAGTTGTTCAACACGCTCACATCCACTTCGATTTGGGGCAACAAATCGGCGGGGAGCACACGAATCTCGACGGTATCAATGCCATGAATGAGCAAGCCCTCACCTCGGGTAACCACCGGCGAGGTACCCACCAAGACGAGCGGAACATCGGTGGTGATTTTCTCGGTCATTGAAACTTCTTGAAAATCTACATGAACGATGCGCCCAGAAAGCGGATTGCGTTGAACCTCGCGTGTCAAGACCAAACGTGGCGCTCCGCTATCCACAGTTAGTTTGATCAATCGGTTATGCCCGGCTTTGGCAACGACCATCTTTAACGATTTTTCGTCCACCTGCAGGTTCAGCGGTTGATCAAGGTGCTTGCCGTACAGCACGGCGGGAATGTTGCCGCTCCGCCGCATCGCGTTGACTTGTTTGCCTGTGATCTGACGGGGTTGGGCTGTCAATACAATATCTTCCATTTTCAGTCATCGCCTTTCCAAAAATTGCTGGGCTATTTTAATGGCAATGAACGATTTAGTCAAATTAGCTGTTTGCTCCGTCGTGCAACTTGTGCTACACTTGCGAGTGTGTCCAAGTATTTTCCTTTCGTGCTTTGCCTCGGTTTATTACTCGCCGCTTGCGCGCCGACACCCAAGCGCGTGGTCCTCATCGTAGATGGCAACCGCCAAGTCTTTGAAACCAACGCCATAACTGTTCAGGATTTTTTGAACGAACGCGGGGTCAACCTCGGCGAGTACGACAAGATTGATCCACCCCCTTTCGCCGAAATTGGCCGCAGTGCCACGATCACCATCACGCGCCTGGAAATCAAAACGGAAACCGTAACCCAACCGATTCCCTTCGGGCGGCAACTCGTCCGCGATGAAACGTATCCGCAAGGTCAAGTGCGCGTGGTGCAACTCGGAGTGAATGGAACCATCGTCATTACCTACACCGTCTCGCTCGAAAATGGCAAAGAGGTGGCACGCCGCGAGACTGGACGCAAAATCGTAACGCAACCCAAAGACGAGATTCTTGCACTGGGTACCAAGGACAGCCTCTTGCCGGTCGCGTTGACGAATGGCACCGTAACGTACATCGCCAATGGCAATGCGTGGGTGATGCGTCGTTCCAGTCAAGACAAACGTCCGCTCACTGCTACCTCCGATCTCGATGGGCGTGTTTTTTCGCTTTCGCCGGATGGTCGCTATTTGCTTTTTTCGCGCAACGATGAAAATGCGTTGAACACGCTTTGGTGGGTGGATACACTAGTGCTGGGTGAGACGCCGCGTCAATTGCCGATCAACGACGTGTTGTTCGCACAGATGGCACCGGATAACAAGTCTATGGCGTACTCGACCGGGGAAAAAACGCCGGGCGCGCCAGGTTGGAAAGCGCGAAACGATTTGTGGGTAATGCCGATCAATATCGGCGCGAGCGGGATCGAGACCAAAGCCCCAACGCAAGTTTGGCCACCTAGCGCACCGGCGTTGTACAGTTGGTGGGGCACGCATTTTGCGTGGTCGCCAGATGGACGCGCGATGGCGTACGCGTTTGCCAACGAAGTCGGCTTGATCGAGTTTGGCAATCGTCCGCCAGCGCCCAATCTGCCCCGCCGAACACTCATCCGCTTTGCGCCGTTCAAAACGAATGCCGATTGGGTGTGGTTGCCGCGCCTCGCATGGTCGCCCGATAGTCGCTTTATCGTTACAACGATTCACGCCCCGCTCGGCAATCCGAATGTCGCTACTGATGATCCGACGTTCGAAGTATGGGCGCTCGCGCGCGATGGCTCGGTGAATGCGGCGTTGGCAAAACAGACCGGGATGTGGTCCTCGCCGATATGGTCACCGCCAGATGCGCGCGGCGAAAGCCGAATTGTGTTTGGTGTGGCGATTGCGCCAAGCAATAGCGAACGGAGTCGTTATTCACTTTGGGTGATGGATCGCGATGGGGGCAACAAGAAACAAATTTTTCCAAAGAGTAACGAAGACGCACTCGTTGTCGTTCAAGCGGCGTGGTCGCCGGATGCCACGCAACTCATCGCCATCCGCGAAGGCGATCTGTGGCTGTACGATGTGGCGTTGTCCAAGTGGTCGCAGTTGACCGCAAACGGAGCGAGCGCGTTGCCACGCTGGACAAAGTAAAAAGCGAAAAGTAAAAAGGCGAAAGTGAAAACAGAACACGTAACACGCAACACGTTCTTCAATCTAATCACCTTGGCTGTTTGTTCAATTGTGCTTGCCGCTTCTGCCGCCTTTGCTTTCACCACGATTCGCGCGATGCAAACACAAACGCGCGGCGTGGTGTATGGAACACCGGCAAAAACAGCGTTTGGTATCAACGCGTCGTTGGAACAGTACTCGGACGCGGATTTGGCGCGCGCGCTGCAAATGATTCGCAATGCCGGCTTGCGTTACGTGCGCCAACATTTTTATTGGAATGAAATTGAACCGCGCCCAAACGAATTTGCTTGGCGCAAGTGGGATCGCATCGTTGAGCAAGCCGATTTGCACGGACTCGCAATCGTTGCAGTGATTGACACTACGCCAGTGTGGGCACGCCATCCCGGCGAAGCCGATTTGTTGTACGCGCCGCCAGCCGATGTGAACGATTACGCGCGTTTTGTTACCGCGTTTGTTGCCCGTTACGGTAACCGCGTGCGGTACATTCAAATCTGGGACAATCCGAACGTGCATCCATTTTGGGGACGCCGCAACGCCGATCCCTTGGACTATGCCGCACTCTTGCGCGCCGCCGCGATTGCCGCACGCGCTGCAAATCCAAACGTGCAAATTATTTCGGCGGGGCTTGCGCCAAGCCAAGAATTGATTCGCGGGCATCCGGATTATTCGGATATTTTGTTTTTGCGCGGGTTGTATCAAGCCGGCATACGCGATTACTTTGACATCTTCGGGGCAAAAGCGTACGGGATGTGGACAGGTCCCGAGGATCGCCGGGTGGACAAGGACGTATTCAATTTTTCGCGTGTGATTTTGTTGCGCGAAGAAATGCTGACGTACGGCGATGCGAACAAGCCGGTCTGGGCGGTCGAGTTTGGTTGGAACGCGTTGCCGGAAAATTGGACGGGCAAGCCCTCGCCATGGGGCAGTGATAGCGAAGCCGTGCAAAGTCAACGACTTGCCGATGCCGTTCAACGCGCGCGGCGTGAATGGGCATGGATGCCGCTGATGATTGCGCAAACCTTTCAACCGAATGCACCCAGCGATGATCCGCAATGGGGCTTTGCGTTTGTAGATCGGAATTTCAAGCCACGTGCATTCTACCACGCGGCAAAGGATGCGATCTCTGTACCGGTTCAGCCCGCCACATTTGATTTCACACGATTCTATGCCACGCTTGCCGCGCTTGGCATCGTTGCGCTGGCGGCGTTGGTGGTTGGCGTGCGCGCGCTCTGGCAGTTGCCGTTTGAACGTCTATGGCTGGTGTGGCAAGCACGTTTCGTAGCGATGTCAGAATCGGCGCAATTTATTTTGCTCGCGCTTGGTGTTGTCGCGTTCTATTACTCGCCGAACACCATCTTGAATTTTGCCTTGCTCGCGTTCATTGTTTTCCTCTTTGCACTCCGCCTTGACCTAGGGTTGGTAATCACGGTGTTCACGATTCCGTTTTACCTCTTGCCCAAAAACCTTTTCGGTGGCGCGCAGTTTTCGCTCGTCGAAGTATTGACGCTAGCATCGGTAGTAGCGTTTGCAATTCAAGTGGTCGCGTGGAAGAAAACGATCACCGACCACCGACGGCTGACTGCCACTCGGCTGCGGTCAGCCGTCAGCCGTCTGCGGTCAATGGACGGAATAATCATCGTTTTTGTCTTGTTCGGTATCGTCTCGGTTGCGTTGGCGTCCAACTTTGGCGTGGCAATGCGCGAGTTTCGGGTGGTGGTGATCGAACCGGCGTTGTTGTATGCGTTAGTTCGCGCGTCCGGTCTGACGCCGCGTGATTTGCATCGCTTGATCATTGCGTTCATCGCCTCGGCGTTCGCCGTGTCTGCGATCGGCATCTATCAATACGTGTTCACCGATTGGGTCATTGTGGGCGAAGGTGTGCGCCGCGTGCTCGCCGTGTACGGTTCACCGAACAATCTGGCATTGTATCTCGATCGGGCGTTGCCGTTGGCAATTGCTTTGTTTATCCTGCGCGATCAAGCACGCCTTCGTCATCGGTGGTTCTATCTTGGCATTGCCATCGTCATTGCCGTTGCCTTGTATCTCACGTTTTCGCGTGGCGCGTGGCTGGGTATGGTCGCAGGGTTGGCGTGTATCGGCTTCTTTGGCAACCAACCGATTCGATTAGCCTTGTTCGCGTTGTTGCTCATCGGCGCGATTCTAATGATTCCATTTCTGCAAACCGAGCGTGCGCAATCGCTTTGCCAAATCGGAACCGGCACCGGTTTTTTCCGCGTCAGCGTTTGGCAATCGGCAATCGAAATGATTCGCGATCATCCCATCACGGGCGTCGGCTTGGATAATTTTTTGTACGAATATCCCAAGTACATCCATCCAGAGGCGTGGCGCGAACCCAATTTATCGCATCCGCACAACATCGTTTTGGATTTCTGGGCGCGGTTGGGCATCGGTGGCGTGATCGTGTTGGCGTGGATGCTGTACGAATTTTATCGCACCGGCTGGCAAAAAATTCAAACGCAGCGCGCGCTCGTCATTGGCTTGATGGCAACGATGACGGCGGCGTTGGCACACGGGTTGATTGATGCGGCGTATTTCTATGTTGATCTCGCGTTCGTCTGGATGCTGATGTTGGGAGTGATGGTTACGTTGGGTGATAGGTGATTGGGTGATTAGGTGATTAGGTGATTGGGTGATTGGGGCATTTGTCATTTGCGCATTTGTCATTTATAATGGCGCAACATCGCTTGTGGAGGCATAAACACCGATGAGACTCTTGATTACCGGCGGCGCGGGCTTTATCGGCTCGCACCTGTGCGATTATTTTATTGCGCGCGGCGACGAAGTGATCGCGATTGACAATTTTCTGACCGGTTCCCCCGACAACATTGCTCATCTCCACGATCATCCGCGTTTCCAGTTCATTCGCCAAGATGTCACTGATTATATTCGGATTGATGGCTATGTGGATGCCATTCTGCACTTGGCATCGCCGGCAAGCCCGGTCTCGTATATGGCGTACCCGATTCAAACGATGAAAGTGGGCGCGTTGGGTACGCACAAGGCGTTGGGATTGGCACGCGCCAAAGGGGCGCGGTTTTTATTGGCATCTACATCTGAGGTGTACGGCGAACCGTTGGTTCATCCGCAACGCGAGGATTATTGGGGCAACGTGAATCCGATCGGTCCGCGTTCGGTGTACGATGAAGCCAAACGCTTTGCCGAAGCGTTGACGCTGGCGTATCATCGTGCGCACAATGTGGATGTACGCATCGTGCGCATCTTTAACACGTACGGTCCGCGCAACGCGCTAGACGATGGGCGCGTAGTGCCCAATTTCATCGGGCAGGCGTTGCGCGGGGAGCCACTCACCGTGCACGGCGATGGGTCGCAAACGCGTTCGTTCTGTTACGTCAGCGATCAAGTGGAAGGGATTGCGCGCTTGCTTGCCTCGAACGAGATTATGCCGGTCAATATTGGCAACCCCAACGAAATTTCGATTCTCACGTTTGCCGAGAAAATCAATGCCCTGACGGGGAACCAAGCCGGCATTGTTTTTCGCCCGCGTCCGGTGGATGATCCTAGCCGGCGTTGCCCGGACATTTCCAAAGCCAAGAAACTTTTGGGCTGGGAACCCAAAGTGAGTTTGGATGAGGGCTTGAGCAAGACCATCGAGTATTTTGCGGCAAAGATCAAGCGCAAGTAGATGGAACGTTAGGCAGACATGGTTGGACGTGTCCAGCAATACACTAATGGAATCTGGCTCGCGCTGGCATTTCTGGTCATTGCGGGTGCGTTAATTCTCTTGCCGCTAACGAGCGCCATCATCGTCATTGGTGGCGCGCTGGCACTCGTTGCCATCTTGCGTTGGCACGAACTCGCACTGTATGCGTTGATCTTTGCCGTGCCATACGGCTCGTGGTTTCCGTTACCGACCGGTTTTGGTAATCTCACCGCAGTGGATCTGTTCGTCGTGTTCATTCTCGCCTTGTGGTTCGCGCGAATGATCGTGCAGGATCGCGCGATTACCATCCGGTTTCCGCCGCTCACATTACCACTCGCGCTCTTTCTGGGTATCGCCCTCGTGTCAATGATCGGTGCGCGCTCGCTTGAGGCATCGGTCAAAGAGTTTGCCAAATGGTTCGAGATGTTGGCAATCTATGTTTACGTGGCAAACAATCTCGATGAAACAAAAACCAAGCGCGTGTTGGTGGTCATGTTGCTGGCTGGGTTTTCGGAAGCAGCGATTGGCATTTATCAGTTTTGGTTTCGTGTGGGTCCGGAAGGATTCCTGCTCTTTGACCGGTTCATCCGCGCGTATGGCACGTTCGAACAACCGAATCCGTACGCCGGTTATCTCGCCTTGATCATTCCAATTGCTTTGGGCATCGTCGTCAGTGGTCAGTCGCTGGACGCCAAGCCCCAGAATGATTCACGCATCACGTTTTACGTATTTCGTTTTGGATTCGTTGGTTTTGCTGCTGGCGTGCTGGCAAGTATGCTGCTTGCAGTCCTAATGTCTTGGTCGCGTGGGGCGTGGCTGGGTGTGGGCGCGGGAATGATCGCAACGATTATCGTGCAGAGTCGGCGCGCGTTGATTGTTTCGATCCTTGCCGCGTTCGTGCTGACGTTGGCGCTCTTGTTGAGTAGTATCAACATCATTCCAAGCGTGATTGCAGATCGGTTTGCCGGCGTCGCCGATTATTTCGGCGTCTTTGATGTACGCGGTGTCAAGGTGGACGACACCAATTATGCGATTGTCGAACGAATGGCGCATTGGCAAGCGGCAGCGATGATGTGGGCGGACAAACCGATGCTAGGTGTCGGCATTGGCAATTATGCGGCGGCGTATCCGCCGTACGCGTTGCCACGCTGGGATGATCCTTTGGGACACGCGCACAATTACTATCTCAATGTTGCCGCAGAAACTGGGACAATCGGACTATTGGCATATCTGATGTTGTGGGCGATAGTATTCTGGCAAAGTTGGCGCGCGGTGCGCACTGCGTGTGGCTTATGGCGCGGCATTGCGGCTGGATTGTTGGGCACGCTCGTCGCGTTATCCATCCACAATGGCTTTGATAATCTCTTGGTGCATGGGATGGCCACGCAGGTTGGAATCCATTTGGGCATTATCGCCACGATCAATTCTTTGGGGAGGTTGGATTGAAGTTATCGTTGACTCGCGTGGGGAATGGCGAACTGAAACGCTTTATCAAATTTGCGATGGTGGGCACCTTGGGCGCGGCGGTTGATTTCGGTGTCTTGAATTTGCTCGTGCTGGGATTCAACTTGCCCAAAGAATATGCCAACGTGATTTCGGTCATGTGTGCCATTATTAGCAATTTTATTTGGAATCGGTTGTGGACATTTCCGGAATCCCGCGGGCGTCCCTTGCACACGCAGTTTGGGCAATTCGCTTTGGTGAATATTGTTGGCTTGGGCATCAACCAATTCGTCTTTCTAATGACCGACAAGTATATTTACGAACCGATGTTTGCCCATCCCTTTGATTATAACGTTGCCAAAGCCACCGCCATTATGGTGGTGTTGTTCTGGAATTTCTTTGCAAATCGGTTCACCACCTATCGAGGCATCTAGTCAACTCGAAATGAGTTGACCCCGCGACTATGCGACAACGGATCGGGATTGATTTTACGGCGGCTTGCCGGGAACGGGCCGGCATTGGCCGCTATGCACGCGAACTTGTCCGTGCCTTGTCGCGCCTTGATCAGACGCACTCGTTTGTCCTCTTTGCTCCGCGCGATGCCCACCCCGATTTGCTGCACTTTGATTGGTCCCCCAACTTTGCCCTGTGCCGTGCGCCCTTGACCGAACGCTACTTGGCTGCCGTGTGGCATCGCGCCCGCCTACCGTTGCCCATTGAGACATTCATCGGCAAGGTAGAGGTATTCTACTCGCCGGATTTTTTATTGCCGCCCACCTTTGCCCAACGCCAAGTCGTCACCGTGCACGATCTGTCATACGTGCGCGTGCCAGAATGTTTTCCCCAGCCCTTGTTGAATTATTTGAATCACGCCGTCCCGCCTTCGGTCGCCCGCGCAGATTTGATTCTGGCAGACGCCGCCAGTACTCAACGCGATTTGAGCCAAGTGTATGGCATTCCGCCGGAAAAAATCAAGGTGTTGTATTCTGGCGTTGATGCGCGCTTTAATCCGAATGTTCCGCGCGAATCCCAAGCGCGCGTGCGCGAGTTGACGGGCGGCAAACCCTACGTGCTCAGCGTGGGCACGCTTCAACCGAGAAAGAATTATGCAAGGTTAATTCAGGCATTTGCCCAAGTAATTTCCAACACTCAACTCCCCAATCTCAATCTGGTGATTTGTGGTGCGCGTGGATGGATGGCGGATGACGTTTATCACACCGTTGAACGACTGGAGTTGCACGAGCGTGTCATCTTTGCCGATTTTTTCTCCGACGACGATTTGCCCGCGCTGTACGCCGGCGCAACGTTGTTTGTCTATCCTTCGTTGTACGAAGGATTTGGTTTGCCGGTCGTCGAAGCAATGGCATGCGGCGTGCCGGTCATTTCCTCCAACACCTCTTCTCTTCCCGAAGTTGGCGGCGAGGCGGTGCTCTATTTCGATCCGTATGACATTGATGCGATGGCAGATGCGCTGCGGCGTGCGGTGACCGATGAATCGTTGCGCGAGCATCTCCGCACGCGTGGAATCGCGCAAGCCCAAAAATTTTCGTGGGAGAAGGCGGCGCGCGCGTTGCTCGAATATTTGACGGAGTGAGCCTATGGATGTTCTGCTCGTCGTCAACCTCATCGGTTGGCTAGGGTCGGCGGCAGTGATTATCGCGTACGTGTTCGTATCCACCAATCGCTTGCGTGGGGATGCCGTAGCGTATCAATTGCTGAATCTCATCGGTGGAATCTTTTTGGCGATCAAGACCTTTTACCTTGGGGCATATCCTTCGACGATGGTCAACCTGATGTGGATCGGCATTGCGATTTTTGCATTGACGCGCCAAGGGCGAATGTGAAAAGGAGGTTTCCTGTGTCTGAAGGAACCGTGATTATCGAAACCATTGCCAGCAAAGTATTACGCGGCAATCCATTGGGCGATCCGTTTGTGCGACGTGTGCCGGTCTATTTGCCGCCGGATTACGATGCCGGCGAAAAACGTTACCCCACTGTTTTCGTTCTCACCGGTTTTACCGGGCGCGGTTTGATGTTGCTCAACGATGCCCCTTGGGAAGAAACGTTGCCCCAACGAATGGATCGGCTGATTGCGCAAGGGATGGTGCGTCCCATGATTGTAGTGATGCCGGACTGTTTCACCCGGATTGGCGGTAGTCAGTATATCAACTCGTCGGCGGTGGGACAGTATGAAGACCACATCGTTCATGAGTTGGTAACGTACATTGACCAACACTACCGCACGATTGCGAATCGTAATGCGCGCGCGGTGGTGGGCAAATCATCGGGCGGGTACGGCTCCATCATTTTAGCGATGCGCCATCCCGAAACTTTTGGTATAATGGCATCACACAGCGGCGATCTGTACTTTGAACTGTGTTACAAACCGGATTTTCCGGCAGCGTTACGCGGTTTGAAAAAGTACGGCGGATTGGATAAATTTTGGAACGAATTTCAAACGATTCGCCCGCGCGATAGAGATTTCAACGCTACCCTGAACACCATCGCCATGTCCGCCTGCTACTCGCCTAATCCAGAATCGCCGCACGGTTTTGATTTGCCCTTTGATCCAGAGACCGGCGAACTGCGTACGGAGGTTTGGCAACGTTGGTTGGAATGGGACCCCGTTTATCTGGTGGACAAGTATCTGGATGCGTTGAAATCGTTGCGCTTGATTTACTTGGATGCCGGCTTGCGCGATGAATTCAACTTGCAGTACGGTGCGCGCATCTTTGCCCAACGCTTGAAAGAACGTGGTATTCCTTTTGTTCACGAAGAATTCGATGACGGACATATGAACATTCAATATCGGTACGACTATTCGCTGAAAGCAATCTCTAGTGCCATAGTTCAATAGTGCGATCGTTTCGCGTTCCGTTGATCAACCATTGCACTAACGCACTATTGAACTCGAACCCTCAATGCCACGTAACAATTTTCTAGCCACAATCTACGCCTTCGGTCTTGGACTCACCGGCATTCTCGCGCTTGTCACGCTGACCGAGTGGGATGCCTTGTTCGCCAACAGTGTTCCGCTGGCGTTCTTTGTCGTTCTGTCGTTTGTGCTCAAGCGCGCCGGCTTTCACGCCGCCCCCCAAGTAACTCATTCGCTTGTAGGTATTATTGATCTGGCGGCTGTGCTGACCTTTGGACCCATCCAAGGCGCATGGGTCGCGGCGGTGAGCGGATTCGTTTATCTCTTCCTCAACGCTCTGCGCCACGAAAAGCACACCTTTACGAACCTCATCGAGATTCCCACTTTCAATGCCGGTTTGAAAATCGGCATGGCATATGCCAGCACCCACACGTACACCTTCTTGGGCGGAGCATTTCCGCCGCGCAATCTCACCATCGAAATGATGATGCCGATGGCAGGTGCCGTGTTCGCGTGGTTCGTTGTGGATCACATCGGTTGGGCGTTGCTGGAATTTTTGCGCGGTGGCAGACCGGCGTTGGAACAATTCCTTCGCACCATTCTCTTCTTTTCGATTCTGATGGAACTCTTGCCGCTGCCGTTTTCCATCGTCATTGCCGCCATCTATGCCTCCGGTGAAACGGGTATCTTTCTGATGATTGCCGCCGGCTTGGTGGGCACCGCCATCGTCGTGCAACGGTTTGCCGATACCACGCGCCGCCTCGAATTTCGGAGCAATGATCTTGCCGCGCTCAACGAATTTGGCCAAGCCCTCTCTGCTGCTGCCTTCGATCCGGAAAAAATCGTTACCTTGTTGTACGAACATGCTCGCCGTATCGTGATGCCGGACTTGTGTCGCATCGAACTGGTTGCCCCAGAACGCGATCAAGGCACGCGGCTGGTGTTGGAAGCCCTGCACGATGAGATTCGCTTGACCGATGAGGCACAAGCCGATACGCTCTTGCTCGATTATTTTGCTCAGCATCGTGAACCCATTCGCTCACTCGATTTGGCGCGCTCGTTTGTCTATCCCTTTCATGCCACCGGCGCTGCGCGTGCCTTGCACACGCGCGTTCAAATCGAAGGCAACCCGCCACGCAGCGCGCTCATTGTCCCGATGTTTGCCGGCGATGAATTGATTGGCATCGTTTCAATGTTCAGTGTGCGCCCACGCGCGTTTTATCCGATCCACGAACGCAGTCTCGCTTCAATGGGAGCGCAAGCGGCGATTGGGATTCAAAATGCACGACTGTATGCCGTCGAACGGCGGCGCGCGATGCAGTTGGCAATGATCAGCGAAGTAAGCCGCCAAGTCGCCCAATCCCGCGATCTCGATGAATTTTTGCGCAACGTCGTTACGCAGATTCGTGAACGATTTGGTTATTCGAATGTGCACATCTTTACGATGGATGAACAAGCCGGCTATGTCGTCTTTCACGCGAGTACGCATCCGCAAAGCGCCGAGTGGCGCGACCGCCATATTCGTTTGCGCATCGGTTTGGAAGGAATCGTGGGCTGGGTTGCCGCTACACGCGAGCCACTGGTGGTGCCGGATGTTCGCAAAGACAAACGTTATGTGCTCGACCCGGACAAGGCGTTGATTGATACGCGATCCGAGGTGGCTGTTCCGCTCATCGTGGGCGATCAAGTGTTGGGTGTGCTGGACATTCAAAGTGATCAGGTCAATGCGTTTGATGACGATGATTTGTTTGTGTTGAAAACCCTTGGCGCGCAAGTGGCGGTGGCGTTGGAAAACGCGCGGCTGTTTCAATCGCAACGCGAAGAAGCGTACTATCTCAACGTCCTACTCCAAGTGGCAGAGAACTTGGCGGCTACCACCGACCTCGACGAAGCATTGGAAACAGTTGTCCGCATCACGCCGTTGTTGGTGGGCGTGGCACGCTGTGCTCTGTTTCTCTATTTACCGGACGAGCAAGTGTTTGTGCCCGGCAAGGCGTATGGTTTATCGCGCGCGTTGTACGAAGAGTTTATCAAGATGCGTATCCCCGCCACGAATGGACTGGCGTTCGATAAACTTGCCCACGATCCCAAGCCGCTCGTAATCGAAGACGTGGCGTCGAGCGATTTGATCGAATGCCAACTCCTGCAAACGTTCGACATCCGCTCACTCTTGATGGTGCCGATGATCGCCCGGGGTGAAGTTGTGGGCGCCATTCTTGTGGATCAAGGCTCGCGGCCCACGCGGTTTAATCAACACGAAATAGATGTGGTGATGGGCATTGCCAATCAAGCCGCCGCGGCGGTGGAGAGTGCGCGGCTGACACGCCAAGCAGAAGAAAAACGCCGGCTCGATTACGAACTGTCCTTGGCGCGTCAAATCCAAAAGAGTTTCTTGCCCGATGCCTGCCCTGTGATTCCCGGCTATCAAGTCTGCTCATTGTGGGAAAGTGCGCGCGAAGTGAGCGGGGATTTCTACGATTTCGTTTCACTGCCGGGTCAACGCATCGCCATGATCATTGCCGATGTGTCCGACAAAGGGATGGCAGCGGCAATGTTTATGGCACTCTCGCGCACGATTTTACGCACGATGACAATTGGCAAGCCCACCGTGCGCGAAGCCGTCGAACGTGCCAATGATGTCATTCTCGCCGATGCACGCTCCGATATGTTCGTCACCGTCTTTCACGCCATTCTCGATCCCCACGAACATCGGTTGACGTACGTGAACGCGGGACATAATCCACCGTTGCATTACCGCGCTGCCACCAACGATGTGGTTACACTCAAAGGGCACGGGATGGCGCTAGGGGTGATGCCTAACATCTCGCTCAGTGAACATACCCTCGTGCTGGAACCCGGCGACATTGTGCTGATGTACACGGATGGTGTAACCGATACATTCGATCAAGCGGAGCAAGAATTTGGGGCAGAACGCCTTGCCGAGTT
>DAOUAL010000076.1:0-34211 GCA_034433515.1 Anaerolineae bacterium
TCCCCACGCCGCTTTGCAGCGTGGGGAAGGGGATGAGAGGGGGGAACATCCCACGGCGAGGTGCGAAAAACAGGTTGAGGGTCAAAAACAGATGCGATTCACGCCTACTTGACATCAAACGGGTGGCATGCGGGCGCCAAGTTCCCCCCGAAAGTGAATTACACCCTTGGGTTGGAATGATTTGCCAAATTGGGTACTCTTTGCTATAATCGCCCTGAGTAACGGGGCGTAGCGCAGACCGGTAGCGCACTTGTATGGGGTACAAGTGGTCGGAGGTTCAAATCCTCTCGCCCCGACTTGGGTCATCTCCTCAGCGCCGAGGCGGTCCATCGCTTTGGAGAAATTTTTGGAGAGTATGTCGAGGCGCGCGTGTCCTCGACTTTTTTTTGCCCGAGAGTGAATGATGGACAAGGAGGTCCTGCTCAACCAGTTGAATGAACGCGACGCACGTCTAGTCGCGCGAATATGTCACGTGATTCCGTTGCTCGCTGACCTCAGCCGCGCGGATGTTCTGCTTGGCATCCCGTACGATAATCAGCACATTCAAATCATCGCGCATGCACGCCCGCATTCGATTGCGCCGGTGCATCGCGACTCGTTGGTGGGGCAAATGTTTGCGCGGACGGATGCAGCCGCCTTGTTTCGTGCAATCGAGGCGCGCCAGTATGCGCGTGGTCAGCGCGAGTATCCGCCCTCCGGCACCTCGGAAGGAACACCGGCGCCGACGGTGCAAGAAGCCTATCCAATTGAAAACGAGGCGGGCCAAGTCATCGGCGGCATGTTGATCGAAACGAATTTGCTGGAAAGCGAACGGCTCAAGCGACGCAGCGAAGTGTTCCAGCGAGTGCTCAAGATGTTTCAGCGGAATGCCCTGCGCGGCGAACCGGAAGGCATCGAACAACTGACGCCGTTTGGCGAACACGATGGTATTGTGGTGGTGGATGCCGAGGGGATCATTCGCTATATGAGCGGCATCGCAACAAATTTGTATCGCAACATTGGGTACGGCGAACAATTGGTAGGCAAACCGCTCAGTTACTTGGAAACGCAAGACGATGAGTTGGTGCGTCGCGCGTTGGCAACCCGGCGGTGTCTGCAAGAAGAACACAACGAAAGCGGACGCCACTGGATCAAAAAAGTGATTCCGGTGGTGCGGGCAGACCGTTCTGCGCTCTTGCCCTCGATGCGTGTCGCGCCGATCTTGGCGTTTCTGCTTGTGCATGACGATACGGAAGCGCAACAGCGCGCGCGTGAGTTGATGGTCAAGACGACGATGATCAAAGAAGTGCATCATCGCGTCAAGAACGATTTACAGACCGTCGCCTCCTTGTTGCGGATGCAAATGCGACGCTTGAAAACGGAGGAAGCCAAAGCCGCGCTGGGCGAAGCGGTCAATCGGATTCTGAGCGTGGCGGTTATTCACGAATTCTTGTCGGCCCAGGATACGCGCGCGATTAACATTCGCGATGTGGCACAACGGATCGTTCACCAAATGCAAGCCGGCTTGCTCGATCCGCAACGACAGATTTCCTTTGCGGTACGCGGTCCCAACATTTACTTGCCGGCGCGCCAAGCAACCTCGTGTGCGCTGGTCATCAACGAGTTGTTGCAGAATGCGTTGGAACACGGGTTTGACTTGCGCGAATCGGACAAGACCACGCGCGGCACGATTGAATTGACCTTTGAAGATCATGGCGATGCGGTGGGGTTGATCATTCACGATGACGGGCGCGCGTTACCCCCCGATTTTAGTTTAGAGCGGGTGGATTCGTTGGGCTTGCGCATCGTGCAAATGCTCGTAACACAGGATTTAAAAGGACAAATTGATTTGCAAAGTGATCATGGGGTTTCGGCAATCGTCCGTTTCCCCAAGATGGCTCTGGGAGGCGAAGACAAATGGAACGAACGCGAGTAATCATTGCGGATGATGAATCGGTCATTCGCGCGGATTTGCGTGAAATGCTGACGAGCCTGGGGTATCTGGTGGTTGGCGAAGTGGGGGATGGACAGAGCGCGGTGAATCTAGCGCGCGAACTCAAACCCGATGTGGTGATTATGGATATCAAGATGCCGAATATGGACGGCATCGAAGCGGCGCGCATTTTGACGCAAGAGCAAATCGCCCCGGTGTTGTTGCTCACCGCCTACAGCCAACGCGATCTGGTGGATCGTGCCAAGGAAGCCGGCGTCGTCGGTTATTTGGTCAAGCCATTCCGCGAACAAGAGATCGCCCCCGCGATTGAAATCGCGCTCGCGCGCTTTCAGGAATTTCGGGAACTGGAGAAACAAGTGGGCGATCTGAAAGAGACGCTCGAGACGCGCAAGATGGTGGATCGCGCTAAAGGTGTCTTGATGGATACGCAACATCTGACCGAAGCGGAAGCCTTCCGTAAGATTCAAAAGATGAGTATGAATACGCGCAAGCCGATGAAGGAAATTGCCGAAGCGATCATCTTGGCACACGAAGCCAAAGGATAACACATAACACCTACCTTTGGAACGCCTTTGGATTTTTCCCCTGCTCTCTTGCACGCCAACGATCGCCGAGTCAACCAGGTTAGTCAGTAGAGTAGATCACGCATCAAACAAGACCTTCCAGCAATCGGGAAGGTCTTGTTTTTGCTCTCGCCGCTTGACGCGCGCTATAACTCGACTTCGATGCCCAAGTTTTCCCGCACGGCGGCGTCATAAATGGCGCGGGCAACGGAGGCATCTTGCACCGCATTCCCCACTGACTTGTAAAACGTGATTTCGTCGTCGCGTTCACGCCCCGGCTTTTTGCTCGCCGCAATTTCTCCGATTTCGGCATAAATGTTTGCCTCTGTGAGCGCGCCGTTCTTTATCGCAATCAACAAATCGCCGGCTTCGGCGAGCGCGCTGGCACGATGGTCAATGACGATTTTGTTTGCCCGTTTGAGGGTGGTGTCATCCACCTCGCGCATGGTCGGCGTGTACGCGCCGATGGCGTTGATGTGTGTGCCGGGCTTGAGATCATTGCCATCGAAAACTGGCGTCGTGGCAGTGGTGGCGGTGCAAATGATGTCAGCGTTACGCACAGCATCGCTAGGATTCAAAGCGATGCGCAGATCGGTTGGAAGACCGGGGGTGCCGCGCATCTCGGCGATGAATTTTTCGACTTGGCTGGGAAGGGCATCATAGACATAGACGCGCTCAAGCTGGCGCACGGCGGCAATCGCGCGGAGTTGTGTGCGCCCTTGCACGCCTGCGCCAAAGATCGCCGCCACCTTGGCGTTGCGCCGCGCGAGCAAATCGGTTGCCACACCACTGCCGGCACCGGTGCGTAACGCGGTAAGATAACCGCCTTCCATCGCGGCGAGCGGTTTGCCGGTGGTGGCATCAATCACCACAACGAGCGCGTGAATGAGCGGCAAATTTTTTGCCGGGTTTTGATTATGCACGGAAACGATTTTGATGGCAAGTGCATCAGAGGTGTGAAGATGGGCGGGCATAAAGAGAATGATGCCATCGTGGCGTGGAATCGAAAGGGGGACGCGCACCGGCACAGTGGCTTGCTGGGTTGAGAGTTGTGCGAACGCATCGCGTACAATGGCGATGGCGTCTGATATCGAAAGAGATTTTTGAACGTCTGCCCGGGAGAGAATACGCATCGAATCCTCCAAGCGATTTTACTTGCACTCGGCGGGCTTGTTCCAATGATCAGAAATCGCGGCTTCCAAGTTGGGCGGTTGGCACGGATCGCGTTTGATGATCCAATTCAAGGTGGTCAGGTTTTTGGCGCGCAACCCAATCGAGCAAGGATCGTTGACGACCTGTAGTGTGAGTGCGTTGTTTTGCAGTTGCCACGTATAGTTCCCCACCATACTCAAATCTTCTTCGCAAAAAGGATCGTTGAAGAATGAAATGCGATTGCCGTCCACCGTAAACGATCCCACGGCTTCAAACCCGGTCGCGCGATGAAAGACTTTGAACACGCCCAGATTCAGATACAACGTCCACTCGCCGCCTTCCAAACGGTAGCCAGCGCAACGCAGACATGGAATCGGCGTATCATCGGATGGAATCGTTCGCGTGTACAATCCATCCACGCTTGATTTTTCTGGCGGTGGAAGGGGACGCGAATAGGGAAATGGCGGCACATCAATTTGGGTGGACCAATCGCCAATCACCCGCGTTGGGCTATCGTGTTTGAGAATGCCCATATTGGGTGCGGTGGGAATAGGTTCGGACGAGGACGAGGGTGTGCAAGCCATTCCTAGCGTTAACGCAACAAACAATATCGCCCGGAGAAAAATTTTGGCGTTCATACGTCCTTTCAGCAAATATCAAAGGCGAAGCATCTTGCGCTTGTGCTTCGCCCGAGTTCTGACTGATCGTACTGGTTTATGCGGAGGCTAGCTCTTCCGGCGGGGGTTCCTCTTCGTGCCTAAATTCTTCTAACTCTTCCGCGCGGCGTGCTTCGGGAATCAAGCCCTCTGGGCGCGTGAGCATCATGATGACCAAGACCATACCGTAGATGAGGTATCGAAATTCCGCAAATTCGCGGAGCACTTCCGGTAAACCGACCAACGCCAACGCGCCTACGGCGACGCCTGGGATGCTCCCCATTCCGCCGATGATGATGAGCGACAAGACGTTGATGGAAACGAGAAAGTTGAAACTGTGTGGATAGGCAGATTCTAGTTTGGAGGCAAAGATCGCGCCCGCCAACCCGCCAAACGATGCCCCCATCCCAAACGCCAAAAGTTTGGTTGCCACGAGATTGATCCCCATCGCTTGGGCTACATCTTCATCTTCGCGCACTGCCATCCACGCGCGTCCCAACCGCGAATTCTTGAGGCGCATGGCGACAAAGATCACGAGCGCACAGCCAGCAAGGAATAGATAGTACATCGTCTGGGGGTTCCAGTTGATTTGCAAAAAAGGAATGTCCGGTCGGGCAATGCGTTGAATGCCTTGGGCACCGCCTAGCCAAGGTTTCAAAAAGTCCGAGAGGGCAAGCAAGCGAATGATTTCACCAAACCCCAGGGTGACGATGGCTAGATAATCGCCACGCATTTTGAGGACGGGTACGCCCAGGGTTACACCGGCGAAGGCGGCAATCAGGACAGCGATCGGTAGGGCAATCCACCAACTCGGGATCAGACCGGTGCTGAGTTCCGGTGAAGTGAGCACCCCCACCGTGTACGCCCCAATCGCGTAAAAGGCAACATAGCCCAGGTCCAACAAGCCGGCAAAGCCCACCACAATGTTCAGCCCTAGCCCCATCAAGAGGAACAAGCCAACGTTGTCTAGGACTTCGCTCAAGAACAATCCCAGCATCCAAGGCAGCGCGAGCAAGACCACGATACCAAGCCCGAGCAAGCCAAAGCGAAGTGCCTGTTTCGATGTGGGTGGTAGACGATCTAGTCGCGTTTGAATCTGTGCGCCACGTTTTTCAGAGAAAAGGATGATCGCGGCGATGAGAATGATCACCACGATACCGCCCAACAAGGACAAGCCATTGGCTTGATAGATCAACCGCAAGAGAAAACCGACGAGAGGCCACTCGGAAAACGTAACAAAGATGAGGTCCTGCAGTACACCCATCGCAATAATGCTGACCGAGGCATTGATGATGATGCGGCGCCAAAGCGATGGCAGGATGTGAACGAGCGCGGCGATCAAGCCGGCGACAAGACCCAGTGCCAACTGAATGACGCTGCCCACGACTAAACCCTGCTGCCAGGTGAGCAAATGATTGAGTTCAGCCGTGGCGTTGACAAACATAGCACCGAGCGGAATGAAATGGTTGAACCAAATCAACAACACCAAGCAGGCGGATGCGACCAACGCCGCCAAACCACCGATTCCCAGTTTCAGCGAGGTGGACGCGGCGTGGCTCCGTCCAACAGCCAGATAGCTAGTGACAAAATAGGTTACCAGAATGAGCATCTGGCTCATTGTCAAAATGCCACTGATAATGTTGCGGACGCTAAATACCTGAACCATGCCTTGCAAAGCGATGGCAATGACGACGAGTCCGCCAATCAAACCAAGTTGCACTGCAGTCGAGAAAACTGATTTTGGGTTGGCTGTCATGATGATTTACCTCACGCCTTTTTCTCCGCCAAGCGCTCGCCCAGGATACCGGAAGGTCTAAAGATGAGCACCAGCACCAGCAGCGTAAAGGCGATGGCATCTTTTAACTGATAGGGCGCCGGGATGCCCAAGCCGTCCAAGAACAAACTGGGGCCCAAGGATTCTGTAACACCCAGGAACAGTCCACCCACCATCGCCCCGGGCACATTGCCAATGCCACCCAACACAGCTGCGGTGAATGCCTTGATGCCCGGGATAAAGCCCATAATAAAATTGACTTGTTTGAACATCAACGCATACAGCACACCGGCCGCACCCGCCAAGGCACCCCCCAGGGTAAAGGTAATCACAATGATTTGATCCACATCAATCCCCATGAGCGCCGCGGTGGCTTTATCTTCGGCGACGGCACGCATCGCCTTGCCGGTGCGTGAATTTTGAATAAAGAGATTTAGACCTGCCATCATCAATGCCGCGGCAATAATGACTAGAATTTGAATATATTGCACCCGAAACTCACCCACTTGCCAATAGCCCGTGAGGGCTTTGATTTCCGGATAGACCTTGATGTTCGGTCCATAAAGGCCCTTGAAGAAATATTGCAAAAAGAAGGAGGCGCCGATGGCGGTAATCAAGGGAACCAACCGCGGAGCAAATCGCAAGGGGCGATAGGCGATGCGTTCCAGGAGAATCGCGACGACTGTTGAGACCACCATGGCCACAAGAAAGATGAGTGCCAGACCAACTACCGGATTGGCATCCAGAAATCCCGACCGCCCTAATTCGTCCGCTAGAAAATAAGCCGTGAACGGTCCCGACATGAAAACTTCGCTGTGGGCAAAGTTGATCATCCGCAAGATGCCGTACACCAATGTATAACCGAGGGCGATGAGGGCATAAATGCCGCCTAACGCAATCCCAAAGATGATCAGATCAAACCATTGTCGGGCATCATACTTGCCCGCGCTCAGCGTAGAAATCGAGCCAATGATGACCAAAGCAACAATCAGCCCGCCAACGAGGTACATAAAAATATCTTCGATATTGATTCGTTTCAAGCGACTAGGCATGTCTTCTCCCTACTTGCGTGCAGTGGAGGATGAGCCGGCAATGCCGGCTCATCCCACCTTCATACCCAACCGGGCTGTAGATTATGGTTTGTAATCGGGCCCGCCGGGGAACCACACCGGTTTGGTTGGCATTTGCAATTTGGCAAAGTCGTCCGCCGTGGCTTGGTAGATGGCGATCTTGGGATCCGCACAGTCACCATAGGGATCGCAGGTCAAGTTGCCGGTCAAGCCCTTGAAATCTTTCGTCGCGGCGATGGCATCCCGCAACGCTTGCTTGCCGATCAACAACGAGCCATCCGATCCCTTTTGCGCCACTTTTTCGATGGCGGCAAAGTAGATCATCGCGGCATCATACGCATGCGCGTGGAAGGGGGCGAGGACGCCTTTGACGTTGTACTTTTTGAGGTACTTGTCCACCATTTCCTTGTAGCCACCGCCGAACGCTTCAAAGTTGGGGCTGGACCAGAACATACCTACGGTGTTCTTGCCGCCGGCTTTCAAAAAGTCAGGCGAGAAGATACCGTCGGCGCCCATCATCACCACTTTTTCCATCCCGGGCACATCGCGAATCTGCGAGGCGATGAAACCACCTTCCGCAACAAAGATGGGGTAGTAAACGAGGTCAGGTTTGCCAGCGGCGATGCGGGTGAGCACCGGTTTCATATCCTTGTCGCCCACATTGACCGCTTCTTGGGCAGTGATGGTGCCCCCCAGTTTCTTAAAGTTTTCGGCAAAGACGTTCGCCAAACCCTGAGCGTAGATCGAACCGTCGTGAATCGTGGCGGCTTTGGTGACTTTGAGTTGCTTGAAAGCGAACTCGGCGGCAACGGCGCCCTGCACCTTATCGTTGTGAGCGGTGCGGAAGTACCCCGCCACATGCTTAGCAGGATCGGTGAGGTCAGGCGCGGTGTTGGAGGGCGAGATCATGGACAAGCCGGCTTGGGTTAACAAGATGGGGATCGCGGCGCGTGCGGCGCTGGAGCAGTTTGTACCGATGACGCCCACAATCGTCTTGTCGGCAGCGAGTTTGGTGGCGGCGGTTTGACCACCCTCGGCGGAGCAGCCACTATCTTGTCCATCGAATTTGATCGGATGACCGAGCAGTTTACCACCCTTGTCGTCAATCGCGAGTTCGGCGCCGTACTTGGTGTCGGTGCCCAGGGTCGCATTCTCACCCGAGACGACCATGGCATAGGCAAGATGGATGGGTTCATTGGGTCCCACGGTGATACAACCGAGTTTGTCGGTGCAGGTCAGGGCTGGACCCGTTGCGCAGCCCGAAAGAACAAAGATGGCTGTAATGACAAGCACTGCCACGAACCAAAACTTGATCTTCATTGTACTTCTCCTCCTCAGGATATTGACAAAATGGGCAGGTGTTCCAGTATCAAGTGGCTGTCACTTGGGTTCGCCAAACCCAGTCGCGTGGAACATCTGCGATCACACCAGAACGAGATCAAAGCGTGCCTCACCTCCTTGCCTAGATGGGATCTCCGCGTTGAGACGTGGCTGAGTGCAATTCTTGATGCATTACCCAAATTATAGAACGCTTGGCTCGTGTATGTCAATCCCGCTATGCTTCACCCAGATAGGCTTTGCGTACCCGTTCGTTTTTGCGCAGATTCGCGGCGCTGTCCGATAGCACGATTTGCCCGGTCTCGATGACGTAACCGCGATGAGCAATTTGTAATGCTTTGGCGGCGTTCTGTTCGATCAACAGAATGGTAGTGCCCTCTTGATTTAGTTTTTGGATCGTTTCGAAAATGGTTTCGACCAACACCGGCGCCAGCCCCATCGAAGGTTCATCGAGCATCAGGACGCGGGGGCGAGTCATCAAGGCGCGCCCAATCGCCAACATTTGTTGTTCGCCGCCGGATAAGGTGCCTCCTAATTGATGCCGGCGTTCAGCCAGGCGCGGGAATAAGGAAAAGACAAACTCCATATCGCGTCGAATCCCGTCTTTGTCGGTGCGGGCATACGCGCCTAATTCGAGGTTTTCGGAAACGGTGAGCGCGCCAAAAATTTTGCGCCCCTCGGGGGATTGACCAATGCCGCGCATCACAATTTGGTGCGGTGGCAAATGCTCAATGTTTTCACCATCGAGAAGGATTGTCCCGTGGCGGGGATGCATTATCCCAGAAATGGTTTTGAGCGTGGTGGTTTTGCCCGCGCCGTTTGCACCAATCAGGGTAACAATCTCGCCTTTCTCAACGGTCAGACTAACCCCTTTGAGGGCGTGGATGTTGCCATAGTAGGAATGAATGTCGTTGACTTGAAGAATTGGCATAACGGCTTACCTCGGTCACGCGGCGTGTTCCGCGTACTCTTTGCCCAAGTACGCCTCGCGCACGCGGGGGTCTTGTTGAACATGCGCCGGTGAGCCCTCGCAAATTTTCACGCCAAAATCTAGTACACTCACGCGGTCGGAAATCGTCATCACCACTTTCATCTGATGTTCGATCAGGAAAATCGTCAACTTGAGTTCGTCGCGGAGGCGGCGGATGAAATTCACCATCTCAGCCGTTTCTTGGGGGTTCATCCCGGCGGTGGGCTCGTCCAACAAGAGTAACGTGGGGGACGTGGCTAAGGCGCGGGCAATTTCCAAGCGGCGTTGATCGCCGTAGGAGAGATTTTTGGCAAGTTCGTTTTCATAGCCGCGCAATCCCACAAACTCGAGCAATTCGCGCCCGCGACGGTTGACGGCGCGTTCTTCTTCCACCGTGCGGCGGTCACGCAGAATCGCACCGAACACCCCTGCTTTCATCCGCGAATGTTGCCCCACCATCACATTTTCCAGTGCGGTCATATTGTTAAAGAGACGAATATTTTGAAACGTGCGCGCGATGCCGCTCGCGGTAATTACATCAGGTCGCAAGCCCACCAGCGATTGACCGTTAAAGGTGATCTGACCTTCTTCGGGACGATAAAAGCCGGTGATGCAATTGAAAAAGGTCGTCTTGCCAGCCCCGTTGGGTCCGATCAAACTGGCAATCATCCCTTCTTCGATAACGAGGTCCACCTTGTCCACAGCGGTCAAGCCGCCAAAGCGTTTTGTAACTTGGGAGGCGTTGAGTAAAGCCATGAAAAATTTCTCCGATCCTTGGGTTAGTGAAGAATTTGGCTTAGGAACATTTGGGTGCGCGGTTCGCGCGGGTGTGTGAAGAGTTCTTCCGGTGTCGTATCTTCGATGATGGTACCTTCATCCATAAAAATGATGCGATGGGCGGCGGCTTTGGCAAACCCCATCTCGTGCGAGACGACGACCATGGTCATTCCTTCGCGCGCCAAAAGTAACATCGTATCCAGGACTTCGCGGATCATTTCCGGATCGAGTGCGCTCGTGGGTTCATCAAAGAGCATGATCTTGGGGTTCATAGCAAGGGCGCGCGCAATGGCGACGCGTTGCTGTTGTCCGCCAGAAAGTTGAGTCGGATAAGCGTTGGCTTTTTCTGGAATCCCCACTTTTTTCAATAGATCGCGTGCGATCTGTTCCGCTTCTTCCGGGGTGCGTTTGCGGACGATGCGTTGTGCCAGCGTGATATTTTCCAATGCCGTCAGATGCGGAAAGAGATTGAATTGTTGAAAGACCATTCCCACTTCGGCACGCACCGCGTTGATGTGCTGCGACAAGTGATCCACCGTGATATTATCCACGATCACGCGCCCCGAATCCGGACGTTCCAAGCCGTTGATCGTGCGCAACAAGGTGGATTTGCCCGAGCCGCTCGGTCCGATGATGACGAGGACTTCACCCCGCCGAACGGTGGTGCTGACGCCGCGCAAGGCATACACCTTGCCAAAACGTTTGTGAATATTTTCAATCCGAATAATCGGTTCAGACGATGCCACAGATTTATTCGATCCGTAATTTGCGTTCGATGGTTTTGACCACCATCGAAAGGAACAAGGTCATGGTTAGATACAGAAAGGCAACGGTGTTGTACGATTCGAGCGAGAGAAAGGTGCGCGCGCGGTTCAACTTGGTCATTTGGGTGAGTTCGCGTACTGCCAGCGCCGAGACCAAGGATGAATCTTTGAGAATCGAAATGAGATCATTGCCCAACGGCGGCAGTACCCGGCGAATCGCTTGAGGCAAGATGATGTAACGCATGGCTTGCGGATAGGTCATCCCCAGCGAACGTGCGGCTTCCATCTGGCCGCGTTCGATGGACTGAATCCCGGCGCGAAAGACTTCGGCTTCGAATGCCGCGTATCCCAAGCCCAAGCCAATCGTGCCGCGCACACTGTCATCAATCCCCTCCAGACTGAAGGCGGGCAAGAGTTGCGCAATCAAGTGTTCAACGCCGGGCATGATGACATAGGCAACATAGAGTACGATCACCAACATCGGCAAGCCACGAAACACTTCGACATACAACGTCGCGGCGTTGTAAAAGAGTGGATGGCGGGACACGCGTCCCAGGCCCAGGATGAGACCCAGCGTGACCGCCAGCACATAGGCACTCAGCGCAATCCGGATGGTGAGTTGGATACCTTCGGCAATGAATAGAAAGGTGTCGCGATAAGTGCTGACGGTGAGGATGCTGTAGAGGATAATGATCCATCCGAACGCCAGTGCTAACGCCCACCAGGGCGCTCTTTCAAAACTTGGCAAGGGTACCAGTCGGCCGCGCGGGACTAGCGGTGCGGTTGCTCCTTCAGATGTCATGCGCTTCCTTGCACAAACCGGTCAGACGCTCTGATAAAGATTGAAAGGGTCTGACCGGTTTGGTAGGTAGGATTATTGGCCGGGCACGTAGTCCACGAACCACTTTTTGTACAAGGCGTCGAGCGTGCCGTCTTTTTTCATCGCGGCAAGGGCTTGGTTGACCGGCTCGATGAGCGGGCTACCTTTTTGGAACACAAACGCAAGGTCTTCGCTGGTTAGGCGCTCGCCCACAATTTTTAGTTTGCCTTTGTTCGCCGCGATAAAGCCCATGGCGGCAGGTTCGTCAATGATGACAGCGTCCACACTCTTGGCTAAGAGAGCGATGGTGGCGGCATCAAACGTATCGAAACTCTTGACGCGCTTTTCGCCAACGAGTTCGATGGCTTTGGTCTCGTTGGTGGTCCCCAGCTGTGTGCCAACCATCGTGGTGGCTTTTTTCAGCGAGTCCAGGTCTTTGATGGTGGCTTCATCGGCGCGCACCATGATCACCTGACCATAGTGCATATATGAATCGGAGAAGGCAACGGTCTTTTTGCGTTCGTCGGTGATCGTAATGCCATCGGCGACCACGTCATACTTGCCGGCGGCAGCGGCTTCAAAGATTCCTTCCCATGCGGCTTCGATGAAGACGGGCTTGCAGTTGAGGCGTTTGCAAATTTCCGTCCACGCGTCGTAATCCCACCCGGCACCCTGGTTGGTCTTTTTGTCAATAAAGTTAAAGGGCGGGTAGGCATTCTCGACGGCGACTTTGATCTCTTTCCCCTTGAGGTCAGAGGTCAATGCGGTAGGGGCAGTAGCGGTCGTACAAGCAACTACAGAAACAAGAGCGAGCAAAACGAGTGCCGTGAATAAAAACGTGCGGTTCATTCTTCTCCTCCCCGAGAAAATGATTGCTCGATTACACACCGATGGGTAACTCTTGTTCACCACCTCCTATGAAGGGCTGGATTTGACCGCGAGTATAACAGAGATGATTCAATGTGTCAATATTTTGTTTTTTTGTGATTCCCTAAAACTCACCGCAGAGGCGGAGATCGCCGAGTTTTCTTATTTTTTTCTCTGCCTTCTCGACGTCTCGGCGGTAAAATGGAGATGTGAGTAATCACCAGTTTTGTTTTGCAGGTTGGCATTAAGCCGTTGGGCGTCAAGTTGACCCAAAAACCCCAAAATTCGATACGCCAAATGGCAAGGGATGTTGTATAATCGCCGTGGATTACAGGTGCATGGACAGCCATCCTGATATGGAGGAGATTGCGGACGATGAAGACGCCACTTTGGATTCCCTCGTTGGAACGTCAACAAAATGCCAATTTGACACGCTTTATCGAAATCGTTAATCAACGATTTGGCACACCCCTCGCCACCTATTCCGATGTGTATCATTGGTCGGTTACGCACATTCCCGCGTTTTGGGAAACGCTGTGGGATTTTGCAGCGATGCGCGCCTCGCAACCGTATGCCCAAGTGGTGGACGATTTGAACCGATTTCCCGGCGCGCGGTGGTTTATCGGTGCGCGCCTGAACTTTGCGGAAAATCTTTTGCGCTATCGCGACGACCATTTGGCGTTTGTGTTCAGAGGCGAGACCGTCAAATCGGCAACGATGACCTACCGCCAGTTGTACGCCACCGTGGCGCGCGTGGCGCAATCGCTGCGCCAGATCGGCGTGCAACCCGGCGATCGTGTAGTGGGCTATATGCCGAACTTGATCGAAACGGCTGTGGCCATGCTCGCGGCGACGAGTATCGGCGCGGTGTGGTCCTCCTGCGCGACTGATCTGGGCGCGTCAGCCGCCTTGGATCGCTTGGGTCAGGTTGAACCCAAAGTGCTGTTCACGGTGGACGGTTATTATCACAAAGGTCAACTCTTTGATACGCGCGCGAATGCGGCGGAATTGGCAAAGCAAATCCCTTCGCTGATTCAAACGATCGTCGTCCCCTATGCGACCGATGCGCCGGATATTGCGATGATTCCGCGTGCGGTGCGTTACGACGATTTCCTCGCCCGCAACGCAACCGAGATTCGTTTTGAGCAATTGTCTTTTGATCATCCCCTCTACATCATGTTCTCCTCGGGTACCACCGGCAAACCGAAATGTATGGTGCAGGGGTATGGTGTCCTCATCAATCATTTGAAAGAATTGCTCTTGCATACCGATTTGAAACGCGAGGACAAGATTCTGTACATCACCACGTGTAGTTGGATGATGTGGAACTGGCTCTTGAGTTCGCTCGCGGTGGGCGCCACAATTGTGCTATACGATGGCAATCCCAATTATCCGGACTGGCGTACCATGTGGCGCTTGATTCAGGCGGAAAAGATTTCGATCTTTGGTTGCAGCGCCACCTATCTCAATTATCTCAAATCGTTGGGCGTGGCGCCGGGCAAGGAATTCGATTTGTCTTCGCTCAAAGAAATATCGCAAACCGGCTCTGTGCTTTCGGCGGAAGGGTTTGAGTACGTTTACCGCGCGATCAAAAGCGATTTGCATTTCAATTCGATTTCGGGAGGCACAGACATTAACGGCTGTTTTGCGGCGGGGAATCCACTGAGCCCCGTCTATGCCGGTGAACTGCAAGGACCTGCCCTCGCGATGAAAATCAATGCGTTCAACGAAGCCGGACAACCGGTGCGCGATGAGCAAGGCGAATTGGTGTGTGAAGCACCTTCGCCATCCATGCCGCTTTATTTTTGGAATGACCCCGATGGACAGAAATATCGGAATGCGTACTTTAACTATTATCCCAACCAAAATGTATGGCGGCATGGCGATTACATCGTGATTCACAGCGACACGGGTGGCATCACCTTCTACGGTCGTTCTGATGCGGTGCTCAAGCCAGCCGGCGTGCGCATCGGCACGGCGGAGATTTACAATATCGTAGAGAAAATTCCCGGCATTGCCGATAGTTTGGCGATTGGTCAACAATGGCACGATGATCAGCGGATCATCCTATTTGTCAAACTTGGGATCGGTTATACCTTGACCGATGAACTGAAAACGACCATCAAGCAAACCCTGCGTGAAAAAGCCTCGCCGCGCCACGTGCCGGCATTGATCGTCCAAGTGCCGGATATTCCCTACACGTTCAATATGAAAAAGGTCGAGAGCGCGGTAACGAACATTGTGAATGGTCGTCCGGTGTCTAATCGCGATGCGTTGATGAACCCGGGGTGCTTGGAATTCTATGAACGCCTTCTGCCTGAGCTGCGGAAGGCATAACCCGTGCGCAGGGCCAAGTCCCTTGACAGGCGGTTAAAACCACTGCCATCGCAAGCGTTCACGCAGAAAAATTCGACCATTCATCGAAATCGAAAAGGCGTGAACGCTTGCGACCCCTACCCGAAGCCGACCTGCGTCGGCTGGTGGAGAGTCGGCGACTCGTCTGTACTCGCCGTAGGGCGACTTGGGGTGTTGGTGGCTGCGACTTCAGTCGCCCGATCCGACTTGGCAACAGCCTTGAACCCGTGCGGTTCGAATCTTTTTCAATGGCGCGGAATGTTGTATACTGTTCCGCGTGCGAGAAAAACATTTGCTGGTTCTAGCGATTCTCACTGACATCGTGCTGGGCATCCTCTTGGTTAGTTTGATCGGGTTGCTCATTCACGAGACGTCTCCAGAAACCAACGTTTTGCCGACCGAGACGTCCCCCGAAACCGAAGAGCCAACCCCAACTGAAACCACGACACCAACGATGACGGCGACACCAATTCAAACCGTCACACCTACGTTTGCCTCATCCCCTACGATTACGCGCACGCCCATCCCCTCGCGCACTCCAACGGACGAGCCAACCAAGCGACCGTACGTTTTCCCAACGCCGATCATCGTTCAGCCAACAGGGCGTCCTACGCCAACGCGGAGATAAAGCCCGATCTTTTTGACATTCCAATGTTGCGTGATAGAATTGGATTGCAAGCATATTCCTCACCGAGGAGGGAGCATCAATGGAGATTCTCGCACAAGGGCGCGGCGAACTGATTCAACCGCCCGACCTCGAAGCCTTCCGTGAATGGAATCGCACCCAAAAATCGCGCAAATTGATTGACAAGTTGATGACCGAGCAAGAAGCGGTCAGCCGATTTGTGTACGATGGGTGCTACATCGGCACGGAATTGTACGGCACGGTGCGTTGCCCCATGTCGCTCACCCGCGAAGTGATTCGCCAACACAAAAAAGATTTGCGCGTGTGCGGGCAGGGCGTCGCCGAACTCGATTTGTGGCTCGCCGCCGGGCTCGTCAAGAAACTCGACATCACCTACATCGGTTTGGAAGTGTACGGCACGTCGTACGCATTGCGCCGCGCGGTCGAGTCGGGCCAAGTGGAGACGTGCGTCGAATGGTCGAACGGCGCGATCTCGTGGCGGATGAAAGCGGCGGCAATGAGTGTCCCCTTTATCCCGGTTCGTTCGATGCTGGGATCGGACACGTTCAACTATAGTGCGGCAAAGGTCGTCAACGATCCGTTCACCGGTTTGCCGGTCTGTCTGTTTCCCGCGCTCATCCTCGATGTGGGACTCATCCACGTTCATCGCGCCGATCGGTTTGGGAATGCGCAGATTGAGGGCATTACCGGTTTTGCGTTCGAAATGGCGCGGGCGAGCAAACGCCTCATTATCAGTGCAGAAGAAATCGTCCCCACCGAAGCGATTCGCAAATATCCGGATCGCACGATCATTCCGTACTATTTGGTGGATGCGGTGGTGCACGCGCCGTTCGGCTCGCATCCCGGCGAAATGGCGTATCTCTATGAACGCGATGATGCGGTGTACCGCGAATGGATCGAAGCGAGCAAAACGCCAGAAGGCGCGCAAGCATATCTGGACAAGTATGTGTACGGCGTCAAGAATCATCAAGAGTACTTGGACTTGATTGGCGCGGAACGGTTGAAGCAGTTGGTGGAGCAGCGGGAAAGGCGTGATATATGATGCGTGTTGCGTGATGTTCACGAATCACGTATCACGTTTTTTGAATTGCCAACCAACCCAAACGGAGAAATCCCAAATGTCCTCACAACCATATTCCAAATCTGAATTGATGATCTGCGTCGCGGCGCGCTTGTTTCAAGATGAGACGACTGCCTTCATTGGCACTGGAATCCCAATGTTGGCGGCAATGCTGGCGATGAAAACGCACGCGCCGAACCTTGTCCCGGTTTTTGAGTTTGGCGGCACCGGCGCGATTTTGGAGAAATTGCCGCGGGCGGTCGGCGAAGCGCGCACGTTTCACAAAGCGATTATTGCGTCCGGCATTTGCGATACGATGGAGACGGCGCAACGCGGCTTTATTGATTATGGTTTTCTGGGCGGCGCGCAAATTGATTGCTATGGCAACTTGAACAGCACCACGATTGGCGATCACGATCATCCCAAAGCGCGCTTGCCCGGCAGCGGCGGCGGTAACGATGTAGGCAGTTTGTGTTGGCGCACGGTGGCGATTATGCAACACGACAAACGCCGCTTTGTGCCCAAAGTGGATTTCATCACAACGCCGGGTTACCTCAGTGGCGTGGGGGCGCGTGAACGCGCCGGCTTGCCACGCGGGAGTGGTCCGGTCAATGTTGTCTCGACGTTGGCGCTGATGGATTACGATCCGGCGACATGTCGGATGCGATTGGTAGCAACGCATCCCGGCGTTACGGTGGACGATGTAATTGCCAACACCGGGTTTGAGTTAATCATTCCCGATCGCGTGGGAACGAACCACCCAGCGTAGCCGAGTTGCGCTTGTGGCGCGAAGAGATTGATCCAGAGAGGTTGTATATTTGAAGCAGAAACCGACTCATTCATCCTTCATTACGACCACACGCGGCTTGCAACGCGATACGCCGCCGATGCGCCTGTACGAAAAAGCCAAACGATTGGGCATTTGGAATCCCAGCGAGATCAACTTGACGCAAGACATGCTTGATTGGGCGCGGCTCAAGCCGGACGAACGCGATTTGATCGTGCGCTTGATCGCGCTGTTTCAAGCCGGCGAAGAAGCGGTTACACTCGACTTGTTACCGCTGGTGCTGGTGATGGCGCAAGAGGGTCGGCTGGAAGAAGAAATGTTCTTGACGACCTTTCTGTGGGAAGAAGCCAAGCACACGGATTTCTTTAACCGATTCCTAACCGATGTGGCGTGCGCGTCGTACGATCTCAGCCGTTATCACACTGCCAACTATCGTACGATTTTCTACGAGGCATTGCCGCGCGCGATGCGCCGTTTGCTCACCGATCCCTCGCCGGCGGCGCAAGCCGAAGCATCGGTTACGTACAATATGATCGTTGAAGGGGTGTTGGCAGAAACCGGCTATCATGCTTTTTTGACAACGCTCGAAAAACAGGGCTTGATGCCGGGATTGTGCCAAGGGATTAACTTGCTCAAGCAGGATGAAGCACGCCACATTGCGTACGGCATATTTTTGCTTTCGCGGCTCATTGTGGCAGACAAGACCGTGTGGCAAGTGATCCAAACCAAGATGAATGAATTGCTGATGCCAGCCATCGGCATCATTGGTGATGCGTTTGCGGCGTACGATCCCGTGCCATTTGGTCTCGTGCTCGATGATTTTGTAAACTATGCGACCGCGCAATTCCAAAAACGCATCGAGCGATTGGAGCGCGCGCGTGAGCAGACGTTGGCTCAAGTCTATCAGGTTACGCAACAAGTGATCGAGCAAGAAGGCAGTTGAGAAAAATTCCCCCAGGCAATCGCTTGGGGGAATCTTTATGCTTTCGCTGTGCGCGGAGTTTGCAGAGATTTTTATAGGGTTTCTCGACGCTCGCGGTCGCACCCCATTCAATCGTGGTTTGATTCGTAGTACGCGACGTAACGGAGCAAGTCGCGCAGGTTCACCCAAAAGTAACACTCCGCGACGTAGGGTTACCTCTGGGGTAAAAGAGGTTCCCTTATTTGACATTCAGCACAAAGTTGAATGTGCCGACTTGAATTCCATTCACTTCACGGATGGTGAGCACCAACTTGGGATTGAAAATCGCATCGGTGGCGTTCCCGGCTTCGTTGGGAAAATAGAGTTGCGTGGTGAGTTCCGGTTGATTGGGTGCTTGAACCTTGACATGAATGTGGCGGGTGCGGCCAGGATACAAACCCGGGATCACAGTTTCCATTGAATAACGTCCGGCCTCGTCCGTCAATTGATAGCCGCGCCATTTGTAGCCGGCGTTATCGTACACGCCCTTGTCATCCGCTTGCCAGAAATCCACGCGCGCCCGCGCAATCGGTTGGCAATCCAATGTGATCACATAACCGGTAATGATGAGGCGCGTGCCGGTGTTCCCGGGTTCGATCAACGTCGTGCGTTCGGGTGAATTTTGTTTATAATAGGGCCCCTCGGTCATTGCCGGTGTTGCTTCGAGTGCGTTACACACCGGCGTGGGCGCAACGATTTGTGGTTGCAATGCTTGCGTTGGTGTGGGAACGATTGTGGGTGGCACATTGGTTGTGTGCGGCGTGGCGACCGGCGTTGACACGGCGCACGCAGAGAATAGAATCGTTGCAAGCACGATTAGCCCTATGGTGGTCGTACGAGAATTCATCGGTAACCTCTCTTGAAAAATGTGGGACAAATTTGAAATTTGTCCTATGCGTAGTCCATTTTCATTCGACTTTTGGTGCGCCAACGGCGAATGAATAACTCCTCTGAAAATAGGTTTGTAGTTGCGCGATTCATCGCGCTGTCGGAACGGGCGATCAATCGCCCTACTACCAAGCGCATTTTTCATCCAACCGCTCCCTTGAAAAATGTGGGACAAATTGGAAATTTGTCCTACGCGTAGTTCATTTTCATTCGCCGACAGGCGCGCCGAAGACGAAGACGAATGAACAACCCCTGTGGTTCGGCGTAGATTCTATTCGATTTCTTGGTCGAGTTCAAGCCCGCTCAAATTGAATTTGCGTTCGATGCCCATTTCGGCGATAATGGCGCCAAGATGATGGACAATGATCTCACGTTGGTTCAAGCCGCCCAGCGCGGGGACAAGCATGCCTTTGCGCAATTGGTCAAAAAGTACGAACAACGGGTGTACAATCTGGCGCGCAAAATGGTGCGCGATCCGCAAGATGCGGAAGATGTTTTGCAAGAAACGTTTATCAGCGTCTATCGCCATCTCAACGATTTTCAAGGCGATGCGGCATTTGCGACCTGGCTTTATCGCATTGCCACGAACGCGAGTTTGATGAAATTGCGCGCGCGCAAAGATTATGCCGTCTCGCTCGATGAGCCGATGGAAGCGGACAATGGCGAAAATATGATGCCGCGCGAGATTGTGGATTGGGGCATTACGCCAGAAGAGGCGTTGCTCAATAGCGAAGTGCGCGCACAAATGGATGCAGCCGTGGAAGCGTTGCCGGAAACGATGCGGGCGGTGTTTGTGCTACGCGACATTGAGGGACTGTCGGTGCAGGAAACCGCCGAGGTGTTGGGAATTAGTGTGCCGAATGTGAAAACGCGTTTGCATCGCGCGCGGATGATGTTGCGGGAAAACCTGTCTGCCTATTTCAAAGCGCATCCCTTTCAAAAGGAGTCGGCGGTATGAGTCATCCGCGAACACAGGTCTGTGCAGAGTTGCAAGCGTACTTGCCGGAGTACCTTGACGAGCAAGCCAAGGAATCCATTTGTCGCGCGATCGAAGAGCATTTAGCCGCGTGTGATCATTGTCGCATTGTCATTGATACGATCAAAAAGACGATTGCGTTGTACCGCGATGCTCCACCAGAGACAGTGCCTGACCAAGTGCACCAACGTTTGATCAAGGTTTTGAATCTGCCCGATTTGTAAGAAAGCGATCAGGCTTTTGGGTAAAGCCTGATATTTTTTCTGCTGAACGAGCCGGGTACAGACATTTGACACGACCGCACCGCAATGGTATCTTTGCGCTGCTATGATTCGACCGACCGCACGCGGCTATGTCTGGGTGGTGCTCGCAGCATTGCTTTGGAGCACCATCGGCTTGTTCATGCGCACGCTCCACGATTGGTACGGTCTCTCCGCTTTGGGGCTGGCATTCTTGCGCGCCGGCGTTTCCTTCGTCATTATTTTCAGTCTGCTGATTCTGCTCCGCCGCGATTTACTTTTTCTCACGCGTACTTCGCTGGCGTGGCTGATGCTCTACGGCGTACTCGGGGTGGGTGCATTTTATTTTGTGTACACCCAAGCAATCATCCTCACAAACGTAACCACCGCTGTCGTGCTACTCTATACCGCGCCGGCATTTGTGGCGTTGATGGCGTGGCGCGTCTGGGGCGAGCCGTTCACCACGCGCAAACTCATGGCGATTGGCTTGGCGTTTGCCGGCTGTGCGCTCGTGGCACGCGCCTACGATTTGACGCAACTGCGTTTGAACGGGGTAGGAATTTTGTTTGGCTTGGGCGCCGGGTTCACCTACGCGCTCTTTACGATGTTTAGCAAAGCCGGGATGAAGCAATTTTCCACGTGGACATTGACGACGTACGAATTATTATTTGGTGCCTTGTTCTTGCTGCCCTTTCAGAACGCGCACGATTTGGCAATCGTCATTCAACAACCCACGGCGTGGGTCTTTTTGCTGGGACTCGTCTTGGGTCCCACGTTGGGAGCGATTACGGCGTTCAATCTGGGTGTGCACGAGGTGCCGGCGAGCAACGCCAGCGTGGTCGCTACCATCGAGCCGGTGATGGCAAGTTTGCTCGCGTTTGTGTTGTTGGGCGAACGGTTGGAAGTGTGGCAGATACTCGGTGGAGCGATGGTGATTGCCGGGGCCGTGTGGTTGAGTGGACCATCTCAATGAGGTTTACGGACGCAACCCAAAGAGGAGCACAAGCGCGCCAATGAAGATGATGGTGTACTCAATCACCACAATCCGATTGAGCCGCTGCCAAAGATATTGTTGCGTGATGCCGGCGAACGCATAGAAAAAAATCAGCAAGAGTGCGCCGCCAATCAACCCGGTCAAGTTCCAATAATTCAGCGCCCACACACTTTCACCGATGACCAAGCCGATGGCGGCGGCATAAATCCACGTGCGCACCAAATCGGCTTCGCTGCTGCGCAACAAGTCCAACGCGAGCAAGCCGGCAGCCAAACCGATGAGCGGCGCGGAGTACAGACTGCGAATCTTGAGACTATAGATCGTTGCAAAAAGAATCAAGCCGATGAGATACGCCGCCAAGTTCAAGCCCATCCGCGCCGCGCTGTACCACCGATCACTCAAATCAATCGTGATATACTCGGCGATGATGACGGCAAGAAAAAAGATGCCAGCGGCAAGGACCAGGATTAAACCATAAACGCCGTACGCGCGCACATCGGCAAGCGAGAGCAGTAAGGTTGCCGTGATGACGATGAGCACCGGGAGAATCCACAAGGTAAAAATGTACCGCGTTTCGATGAGGTGGACACGCGGATGCGCGCGCACAATCGAATTGATGCCGGCGGCGGTGAGCGCAGCGAGCAAGAAGGCAATGAGCCAACTGCCCGCCGCGGTGAAACTGGCTTCCGAACCCAGCGCAGAGAATTCCACGTGTGCGCTCGGCAAATCGAGAAAGAGGGACAAGGTCAAGCCGATCAATACCAAACTGGTGAGTAAACTCAAACGATCCAAAGGAACAAATCGGCTGGGCACGGGTGAAGATTGATCTAGCATAACTGCATCATAACCAGCGAAGGAGTTTTTGTCAAAATGGAAATGATTCTCGTGGCAGTGGCAGGCGGCTTGGCGGGCGGAGCGATCAATTGGCTAGCCGATTGGATGCTGGGCACTTCGCCGACCAGACTCACCTTGGTGTGGCGACCATTCGCCGTGCTGGGGGTTACTGCGCTGGCGTTTACCTTCTTGTGGACACGATTTGGTGCGACCGTGCAAACACTTTTTTTTGCGATCTATACCTTAGTTTTTTTGCACACGCTTATTACTGACTTGGAAGATCGCGCGGTCTTTCCGATTGTGCTTGTGCCCGCAACGCTTTTTGCGATTGTCGCAAGTGCCTTCTTGCCGATGGGCTTGACCCGTGCCTTGCTCGGTGGGGTTAGCGCGTTCGTCATCGTGTTTGGCATCTATGCGTTTGCCGGCGTGTATGCGCGTCTGCGCAAATTGAATGTCCAAGGTGGCGCGTTTGGTCGCGGCGATGTGTATCTGGCGACGTTTATGGGGGTGGTCGTTGGCTTTCCCGCCGTTTTTCCGGCGATGGTGTACACGATTTTTCTGGCGGGCGCCGGCTTTGCGATCTTTCTCCTCTATCAATGGATCCAAACGCGAAGACTGTTGCTGAATGTGGCTTTGCCCTACGGACCCTTTTTTTGTCTGGTCGGCTGGGCGCTGATGGTGTTTCCAATTTAGAATTTCTGATCTCCGTTTTCCGTTTTGCAATTTCATGGTAAAATAGCCATGCGAAAATTTGTTCTTTGAGGAAATCTATGTCCACTGCGCCAGTTTACTGTGTCAACCATCCTAAAACCGAAACCCTCTTGCGGTGTAACAAGTGTGGCAACCCGGTGTGTATCAAATGTGTGGTGCGTACCCCGGTGGGGTATCGGTGCAAGACGTGTATGAACATTCAACAAGCCGGCTATTACAACGCGACTACCCTCGATTATGTGATCGTTGCTGTGGTGGGGCTGATGGCTTCGATGATCGGCGGCGCGATTGCCTTGTTGCTCGGCGGCTTTTGGTTCATCGCGATTTTTTATGGCCCCCTCGCCGGCAGTGCGATTGCCGAAGTGATTCGCTGGGCAATTCAACGCCGCCGCGCCAAGTATATTTGGCTAGTTGCCTGCGCAACTGTTGTGCTGGGTGCCTTCCTGGTTGCCGGCGCGCTCCCTTTGTTCTTGGCAATCGGCACGCCCAATTTGATGCGCCTCCTGGCTTCCGGCGGATTGCTGGGCGCGTTTTTCAATCTCGGGTTGTGGATTTATTTGGTGCTGGCGGTGAGTACGGTGTATGCACGATTGAAAAGTTGATTAGTTCGATAGTGCCATAGTGCGATAGTTTTGCAAACCGTTAGCGGAATTAACGCACTATCGCACTAATGCACTATTGCCCTTGGAGATATTATGCTGGCTGAAATAGACATCACCAACTTTGCAATCATTGATCATTTGCATTTGCAATTTCATCGCGGCTTTAACGTGATGACCGGCGAAACCGGCGCGGGCAAGTCCATCATCATTGATGCGGTCGGGTCGTTATTGGGCGGGCGCGCGCAAAGTGAATTTGTGCGAGCAGGGGCGGACAAGGCGCGCGTGGAAGGCATGTTTGTGTTGAATGCCGCCGCGCGCGAAAATATTTTTCCCATCCTCGATGAAATTGGCATCGAACACGAAGATGATAATCTGATCATCACGCGCGAGATCAGCCGCGAGGGGCGGAACGTGTGCCGCGTGAACGGACGCACGGTAACGTTGCACGCGTTACAACGGATCGGTGAATATCTGGTGGACATTCACGGACAGAGCGAACACCTTTCGCTGTTGCGCGTGCGCGAGCACATTGACTTTTTGGATCGCTATGGCAACCTGTGGGAGCAACGCGCGCGCGTCGCTGATAAAGTCAAAGCGTTGCGCGCGACACGCAAAGAGATCCAAAGTCTGATGGTGGACGAACGCGAAAAAGCGCGGCGCGTGGATCGCTTGACGTATGTGGTGGACGAGATTACCGAAGCCGATTTGCGCATCGGCGAAGAAGAAGTGTTGAAGCAAGAGCGCGAATTGTTGGGCAATGCCGAATTGCGCGCCAATCTTGCCGATCACGCGTACCGCGCGCTGTATGGCGAAAGCGAAGAGGACAAGGGCGCGATTGATTTGTTGAACGAAGCGCTGCAGGCGATCACCGGTTTGGAAAAGTACGATGCGTCGGTCAAGGCATTGCGCGAAGAAGCGGACAGCGCGCTTGCCCAAGCCGATGATTTGGCGCGTTCGCTCCGCGCGTACCGCGATAGCGTGGATCACAACCCGGAACGCCTTCAGCAAATTGACGAACGCCTCGATTTGATTTTCCGGCTCAAACGCAAGTACGGCGACACGATCGAAGAGATTCTCCAGTACGGTGAAAATGCGGCGGCGGAACTCGCCACGATCACCCGGAGCGAAGAACGGATTGAAGAGTTGCGGAAACAGGAAACGCAACTGCTCAAAGAAATCGGCACACTAGCAAGTGCACTCTCGCAAGCCCGGCGCGCTGCCGGCGAACGGTTGTCGCGCGAAATCGAAATGCAACTCCAAGACCTGGGGATGGCGAAAGCTCAATTTGGGGTCGCGATCGAACAGGCGGATGATCCGGAGGGTGTTCCCATCAACGGTCGGCATGTGGCGGTGGACACGACCGGCATTGATAAGGTGGAATTTATGGTCTCGCCGAATCCGGGCGAGCCACTGAAACCACTTGCCAAGATTGCCTCGGGCGGGGAAACCTCGCGCTTGATGCTGGCGATGAAATCGGTGCTGGCGGTGGCAGATAACACGCCGACACTCATCTTTGATGAGATTGATCAAGGCATTGGTGGGCGCACGGGTGGCGTGGTGGGCAACAAGTTGTGGGCGCTCACGCCGAGCGCGCGGCGAACCGATAGTATCCCGCAACACCAAGTCATTTGCATCACGCACTTGCCGCAGATCGCCGCGTACGGCGACGCGCATTTTAGGATTCACAAGGAAATCGTCGGCGAGCGGACGATCACGAAAATCGAAGAGTTGACGCACAAGCAACGCATCGAAGAATTGGCGAATATGCTGGGCACGGCAACGGCGACCACGCGACAGAATGCGGAAGAGTTGCTGGCGGAAGTGAAAAAGCAAAAGGCGATGAGTCAATGAACCAATAAACCAATGAGCCAATGAACCAATGAACCAAATTTCTTCTTGAGGCGATTGTTTGGCTCATTGGCTCATTGAACCTTTGGCTCATTGGAAACTGGAGGAACAATGGACGGCTTGATTCAATGGGGACTCGAAGTCGTGCGCTGGATTCAAACGTTTCGCAGTCCGCTGCTCGATCAATTCTTTCTCACCATCAATTTCCTCGGTGATGAAGAATTTTACTTGCTCTTCTTCCCCTTGATCTTTTGGTGTTTCCACAAAGCGGTGGGGTATCGGCTGGCGTTTCTCTTTCTCTTTTCGGCGTGGGTGAACGCGTTCTTGAAGAATGTGTTCGCTGCGCCACGCCCCCACGACGTTGACCCCAAACTCTACGCGCCGATCAAAACAACGGGGTATGGCATTCCGAGCGGGCACACGCAAGGGACGCTCGTCACGTGGGGCAATCTCGCCACGCAGTTGCGGCGACCGCTGTGGTGGGCGCTCGCTATCGTGATTCCGCTTGGCGTCGGCATCGGGCGGATGTACCTGGGCGATCACTTTCCGCAAGATGTGATCGCGGGCGCGCTCATCGGCATCGTGCTGGTCGCGGGGTATGCCGCGTTCGAACCGGGCGTCGCGGCGTGGCTGAACGCGCGCGCCTCGCTCGCGCTGAAACTCGTGCTTGCCACGCTTGTCCCGCTCGCGCTGGCAATCGTCTTTTTGGATACGGCGGCGGTGCCGCTCGGCGCGCTGCTGGGATTTGGCATTGGCTTGGTGCTGGAGGAAAAGTACGTGCGCTTTGAGCCGCGCGGCGCGTGGTGGAAACAAGTGCTCAAGTTCGCGATTGGGATTGCCATTGCGTTGGGATTGCGGCTGGGGCTCAAACCGCTGCTAGGCGATGTAGCGGCGATGAATTTTGTGCGCTATGCGATCATCGGTGCGTGGATGTCGCTGGGCGCGCCGTGGGTGTTTGTGCAGAGCAAGTTGGCGGGGAAGGCGTAGGCGGGAGGCAAGATAGGGGCAACTTACTGGCAAATGAATTTGCAAGTCGCCCTATGGCGACTGGATTTGAACCGACGGAGGTCGGTTTGGTGTTGTGGTTGTTGCGAATTTATTTGCCCAGTGAAACTTGCCCCCAATGTGAAATGCAGGGAGTGTGCCAAGTCGCTTGACAAGACATTGGGCGATTAAAATCGCAGCAACCGATACCCCAAGCCTGCCTTCGCAGGCTGGATTCTAGCCGCCGAAAGGCGGCTTCGGGTAGTTGTTGCAACGGTTTCAACCGCCCGCACCCGACTTTGCAACAGTCCTGACGTGAAAGGCAAGTTGCTTGTCACCCCTAGACCGCTGTGATATAATACTGCCAAGACGGTAAGCAAGGATGAAGGCAATGGAAAATTTTCAATACATCACGGCTCAAGACCTTGATCGCGCCTGGCTCAATTTTGAACTCGATTTGAGATTAGAACCGTTGCCCGACGGCAGCCCCAATCCCTTTTACGTTGATCGGCCAGGTAACCCGGTGGCGGAATTGCAAGATGCCTTGTGTGCGCCATTTGTCCAACCACCCAAGTTCTTTTTCTCAGGTCATCGCGGTTGCGGCAAATCTACGGAACTGCTCCGTCTGACCGCCGACCCTGCCATCAAGGCAAAATTCGTGCCATTTCATTTCAGTATCCGTAATGAAGCTGACATTAACGATTTGGATTTTCGGGATGTGCTGTTGGCAATTGGTTCGCATCTGTACCGCGATTACCGTCAACAAGGTGGCAAACTCCCTGACCAATTGATGAAGGAACTCGATAGTTGGCGTGGAAGCATTCAAACCGAGGTGAGGACGATCCTCAATGGACGCACTTCGGAATTTGAAATCGCGGCAGGGTTGGACGCGTTCTTTGCCAACGCCGCGCTCAAAATGAAACTCGAACCCGCCACCCGTTCGGAATTACGCCAGGTGTTTGAACGCAACGTGACGGGACTGATCAAGACAATCAATGATCTGGCGACGGCTATTTGGGCGCGAGAGAGACGTTCGCCGCTGGTGTTGATTGACGATTTGGACAAGCCCGATCTCGAACTGGCAAAGAAAATCTTTCACGACCGCCGCGAGATTATGCTCCAACCGACGTGTGCCATCGTTTACACCATCTCGAGTGCATTGTTCTACAGTAAAGAATTCGATGCGATCCGCGATTTGGCAATATTTCTGCCCAACGTCAAACTACATGCCAAGGATCAACCCGAGGCACGCGATGACGAAGGGTACCGTACGATGCGGCTGCTGGCGCACAAGCGGATGATGCCTACCCTCCTTGCGGACGACGCGCTGGATATGGCAATCACCTACAGCGGCGGCGTCTTTCGAGAAATGGCGCGTTTGATGCGCACGGCGATCAGCCGCGCGCGCATTCGCAAATCGGCGCAGATTCAACTTGCCGATGTCGAGTGGGCGGTCATCGAGGTCCGCAACGAATACCGCCGTTTTCTTGATCCGGTGGATCGCCAATTCTTGCGCGCTGTGCATCGCCACAATCGCCTAGAGTATCACGACCGTCTGCGCCCTTTGTTGCAACTCCTCGCGTTGTTGGAATATCGCAACAATGAAAATTGGTGCGACGTTCATCCGGCACTGCTCAAACTGCTGGATGAGACTGCCGAGTACGACAATGACTCGACTGTTCAAAACTGAAACCCAAGAATCGTTCGAAGAGCGGGTTGACATGCTCTTTCGCGAACTGGAATTGGCGCTCAAGTGGGACCGCCCTTCGATTCTGCTGGCGATCTACGCGTCAGATTTCGTCTGCACGGATGCTCAATTTGCGCTGACTGCCCGCCTGCGCGAACTGGGACAGACGACGACCTTCTATTCGGTGGACGAGGAAAATGCCGACATTCCCTTTCATCTCGCCGAACATCCTGACCGCGCCCACACCGTCTTTTTTGTGTGGGGGTTGCAGTACGGCGGCGGGGTGGATGGTCGCAATGCTTACCGCGCGCTCAACATTCGGCGAGAATATTTTGTAGATTATCACCTCCGCGCCGTCTTTTGGTTGACGGAAGCCGAAGCGATTGCTTTGCCCAAATATGCTCCCGACTTTTGGGCGTTTCGTCATCGCGTCATCGAGTTTATGGATCGTCCAGAACCCCACGCGGCGAAAATCGGGCGTGCGCTTGCGTGGAGCGATTTTGACGACCGCACCTTGCGCGAAGATACCGATGCAAAAATTGAACTGCGCCTAGCATTACTCAAAGATTTGCCTGAAGGTGACGAGACGCTCGCGGCGCGCGCCGAACTGCAATTTACACTTGCGGGATTGTATTGGGCAAAGGGAAAATACGAGGATTCCATTCGGTACTTTCAGGATGCGCTCCAAGGTGCCGAGCAACTGCAAGATATGCGTCTTCAGGCAATGTGCCACCACGGCCTCGGCAACGTGTATTATCAATTGGGCAACTATGAGGCGGCGCTGGCGGCGTATCAGCGCGCGATTGAACTCGACCCGAAGGATGCGTATCCGCACAACAATATGGCTGGCATTTTCATCAAGCAGGGCAAGTTCGATGAGGCGCGGCGCGAATTGAACGAACGTATTCGTCTTGCTCCAGAGAACACGTTTACACCGCTCGTTACGTTGGGTGTCCTCGCGCGGCATCAGGGATTACCTGAAAGTGACAAGCATTTGCAGGACGCGCTGGCGCAATGGGACGCCGCGTGGCGCGCGCGGTGGCAATCGCCGGCAGGGTTGTTGGAAAACAAGGCAATAGCGTTGCTCTGTCTGGGCAACAAGGATCAAGCGTTGCAGGTTCTCAAGGAAGCCATCGCGCAAATGACACCGGGGGGCGAAATCGAATTTGATTATTATACCTTGTTGCAGACCGCGCCTGTGCCGCCGGAGGGAGTTGAGGAAATGATAGCAATGTTGAAAGAGGCGCAGGAAAAACGCGGAGGTAAATGAGTAAAGACCTGTCAGGTTTCCCAAACCTGACAGGTCGCGCCGCGCGGCGTGATCCTGATTTTGATTTCATCCGTGAGGATCCAAGGTTCAAGGCGTTGGTGGAACTATAAACTGCTCGGTCGTCCGTCATTGGTCGTCGGTCAACTTCGCACCGCGCCTGTGCCGCCGGAGGGTGTGAATGAGGCAATAGCAATGTTGAAACAGGCGCAGGAAAAACGCAAAGGCAAGGAATCTCCGTAATTGTCATTGCGAGCCGCCAAGCGGCGAAATAATCCCCAAAAGTTTTGTGGAGATTGCATTGCTTTATTCCTTGCAACCGGTGGCGGCGATGAATCGCCTCACTACGAACAAATAGGTTTGTAGTTTTGCGATTCATCGCGCCGTCTGAACAGGCGATCAATCGCCTACTACAAACCAGATGCTCAAGCATCCTCTATCAGATTATTTTGGAAAATTGCAAAATCACCTCCCTACGAACCCCAAAAAGCCCGAGCGCGATATACGAAACTTGCCTCCCAACGTGAAATTGCACTCACTTTGCACAGTCGCTTTGACGGATGTTAGCGGCGGTGATAAAATGGCACACGTTGGCAAACAATTATTTTTTTGAATAGGAGAGGCAAAAATGGTACTGACTGATCGCGCGAGAGAAATTTTGAGTTGGTATGCGCACGAAAATCCCGGGGTGCGGGCAAATCTTTTGCGCATGCTGAATCACGGCAAGTTGGGCGGCACGGGCAAGTTTGTGATTTTGCCAGTGGATCAAGGATTCGAACACGGTCCTGCACGCAGTTTTGCGCCCAATCCGCCCGGCTATGATCCCAATTATCATGTGCAACTGGCGATGGAGGCTGGCTGTAACGCGTACGCCGCGCCGCTGGGTTTCATCGAAGCGGTGGCAGACGAGTATGCCGGGCAAATTCCCTTGATTTTGAAAATCAACAACCACGAGGTCTTGGGCGATGAAAAAGACCCGATGCCCGCGCTCACTTCCACGCCGCGCGATGCGTTGCGTTTGGGATGCGCCGCGATTGGATTCACCATTTATCCCGGCTCGTCTCACTTTCGCGCGATGTATGAGCAGTTGCGCGAAGTAACCTACGAAGCCAAACAGTACGGCTTGGCGGTGGTCGTCTGGTCGTACCCGCGCGGTTCGGGCTTGAGCAAGGAAGGCGAGACCGCGCTCGATGTGGTGGCGTACGCCGCGCAGATTGCGGCGCAGATGGGCGCGAACATTATCAAAGTTAAACCACCCACCGCCTACCTCGAACAAGCCGAAGCGAAAAAAGTGTACGAGAAATACAAGGTGCCCGCTGCTACCCTCGCCGAACGCGTGGCTCATGTCGTGCAAAGCGCGTTCAACGGCAAGCGCATTGTCATCTTTTCCGGCGGCGCCGCCAAGGACGATGCGGCGGTCTTTGAGGAAATTCGTGGCATCCGTGATGGCGGCGGGTTCGGTTCAATTATTGGACGCAACTCGTTCCAGCGGCCCAAACCCGAAGCGCTCAAGTTCCTCGCAACGGTGATGGACTTGTACGCCGGCAAGCTTCAGTGATCTGGGGATGTCAACATGACGATCAGGCAAAGTCATCGGTGACTTTGCCTGTTTGCTTTTTACACCATTCTAATCGCGGCACAATCTTCTTCACACCTTTCTAACAATTTTGCTGTAATAATAACTTGATGATATAATAGACAAAGTATGGTATTTCACTCCAATGAGGGAGACTATGACAGACGAACAAAAACAACCCGCCATTCAAATTGCCAACAGTGAAGAAGAATGGCTGAACGAACAAATGCGCCGCAGTGTGTGGACCGGTCCCTGGAACAAGGTCATTGACTTTGTAGATATGATCTACAATTGGGGTCGCCGCAATTCCGTCTGGCCGATGGGCTTTGGTCTGGCATGTTGCGCCATCGAAATGATTTGCACCAGCGCGAGTCGGTTTGATATTGCGCGCTTTGGGATGGAACTGTTCCGGGCTTCACCGCGCCAAGCCGATTTGATGATCGTCTCTGGGACGGTCACCAAGAAAATGGTACCAGCGATTGTGCGGCTCTACAATCAGATGGCAGAACCCAAGTATGTCCTCGCGATGGGTGCGTGTGCTACCGCCGGTGGTCCTTTCAAAGAAGGATACAACGTTGTCTCCGGCATTGATAAATTCTTACCGGTAGATGTCTATGTCCCGGGTTGTCCTCCCACCCCGCAAGCCCTGCTCTACGGTTTGATGCAACTCCAAAAGAAAATTGATCAACAATCGATCCGCGATGTGCCTTGGTATCGCCAAGGTGAGATCGAAGGCGTGCCAGAGCCGGTGCTGGGACCAGACCTCTTTGACGTACGCCGCGCCGCCGAAATCACCGAACTCGCCGCGGATCCGGCAAAACTGGAAGCGCGGGCGGTCAAGATCATCAAAGAAACCAAGGGCGAGAAGAAATAAGTTTCAGGTTACAGGGTACCCGTTGAACCTGAAACAATGAAACCTGAAACACTCACAGGAGTTTGTGACAATGGCTGTCAATCAACCCCCTATGCCGCCTGAAACTAAAACCAAGTACAACGATCCGCAGGTTGTAGCGGAGCAAATCAAAGCCGTTTTGCCCGATGCGGTTGAATCCGTGAGCCCCCAAGCGTTGGTCATCAAAAGGTCTCAACTGCTCGAGGTGGCACGCTATTTGCACGATCAACTTGCCTTCGATTATCTCAACAACCTGACGAGTGTAGATTATCCAGATCGCTTTGAAGTCGTCTATCACGTGACCTCGGTGGATCGCGGTGGCGCACCGTTGACCTTGAAAGTCAACGCTGCACGCGAAAATCCTACCGTGCCTTCGCTGACCCCCGTTTATCACGGCGCAAATTTTCAAGAACGCGAAGTGTACGATATGATGGGCATCCGCTTTGAAGGCCATCCCTACTTGCGCCGTATTTTGATGTGGGAAGGTTTTGAAGGACATCCCCTTCGCAAAGACTATACAGAACCCTACTGGGAAGAGGACCACAAACCCTTTGGTACACGCTGGGACCAGGGGCATCACGTCATCGCCGAAGACCGCAACCCCTGGCACGATAATGTACGCTACCCCGCCAACTTTGATGCGTTGTCGTACAAACCGCCGCGTGAAGAATATCCGGTCGTCAGCGCGCAACAACTGACCGCGTCGCGCATCCTCACCGATAAAATCCTCATCAACATCGGACCGCAACATCCGTCCACGCACGGCGTCTTGCGGCTCAAGACCGTGATTGATGGCGAAACGGTCGTCTCGGTGGAGCCGGTGCTGGGTTATCTGCATCGCAATCACGAAAAAATTGGCGAACGGAACACGTACCTGCAAAACATTCCGTACACCGATCGCCTCGATTATTTCACTTCGATGGCGAACAATTTGGCGTACGTGATCACCGTTGAAAAGTTGATGAACCTCAAGCCGCCGGAACGCGCGGAATACCTTCGCGTGATTATGGCAGAACTCACGCGTTGGGTGAGCCACATCGCCGCGCTGGGTTTCTTTTTCAACGATTTGGGGGCGTTCTACACACCGCTGATCTACGGTTTGGAAGAACGCGAACTCATTCTCGATTTGTTCGAAGCCGCGTCCGGCTCCCGAATGATGTGCAACTATATGCGCTTTGGCGGGCTGGCGCGCGATGTGCCAGATGGATTCCTCGACAAGGTGCAGTATTTGGTGGACGAACGCTTGCCGCGCGTTACCGATGAGATGGAAGCGTATCTGGTGGGTAATGAAATCTTCCTCGCGCGCGCCAAGAATGTGGGCGTCTTGCCGCGCGATCTGGCAATCAATTACAGCACCGCCGGGCCGGTGCTGCGCGGATCGGGGGTCAAGTACGATGTGCGCCGCGCCGAGCCGTACTCGATCTATGATCGGTTCGAGTTCGACATTCCCACCGGCCGGATCGGCGACATCTATGATCGCTTTATGGTGCGCATCGCTGAAATGCGCGAGAGCATCAAGATTCTCAAACAGGCACTCAAACAAATTCCCGCCGGCGAGATTATGACCGGCAAAAAGAATTATCAGATTCGCGTGCCCAAGGGCGAAGTGTACGGGCGCGCCGAAAATCCCAAAGGCGAACTGGGCTTTTACATCGTCAGCGATGGCAGTCCCAATCCCTATCGTTATCACGTCCGTGCGCCGGCGTTCATCAACCTGGGCGCGCTCAACGAAATGGCAAAAGGATTCAAAGTGGCTGACCTCATCGTCATTCAGGGTTCGATTGATGTGGTGATGGGCGAGGTGGATCGCTAAACCTCATAGCGGAGGAATGAGAAAATGGCTTTTGGATTAGGCATGCTCAACGGCTTGCGTTATACGATGAGCCGGGTCATCAAAACCTATCTTGGTGATTTGCGTCACCTGGGTCGCCCCTACGATCCCAAAGAATTTGCGCGCCGCCAAAGCGTCCAAGGCGATGGCATCATCACGGTGCAATATCCGGAAGAAAAATTGCCGGTGCCGGAAAATTTTCGCTTTGTGCCTTTTCTGGTGTACGAACCCAAACTTGATGAGAATGGCAAGCCCCTAATTGATCCCGCGACCGGCAAAGAAGGGGTGGGGTATGAACGGTGTACGGCGTGCGGGATTTGCGCCAAGGTGTGCCCGCCCCAATGCATTTGGATTGTGCGCGGCAGTACGCCGGATGGCAAACCCAAACC
>DAOUAL010000077.1:0-6682 GCA_034433515.1 Anaerolineae bacterium
GTTTGCCAAAATTCCGGCGGCGGAAAATAATCGGACGCGCCGGTGGGATAGATGATGTGCGGGATCATTCCATCACGCCATTGCGCGCGCAATAGCGAACGCACTTCGCTCAACGCGCGTGGCAAATCGAAATGCGCGAGACCTAGCGCGATAAATGCGGAATCCCAGTTCCACTGATGCGGATATTGGCGCGGCGAGGGTTTGGTAAATTCGCCGGTGTCGTTGAGGCGAAGAACACGCTGTGCGTTTGCGATGAGTTCATTCATAGTTTGTTAGTTCGTTGGTTCGTTAGTTCGTTGATTCGTTACATCGTTGGTTCGTTGGATCGTTGGAACGATGCAACGACGTAACGATACAACGATGAAACGACGCAACGACGTAACGATGCAACTATCCAACTACCCAACCTCAGGTCGAATTGCCTCCCCGCTCGTCGCATCCATCCACCGAATTTTTTCGGGATCGAAATGGAGCCACACATCGTCGTTCGGTGCGACGCGTTCATCGGGCGCAACGCTCACTTTGGAAATCTCGTTGCCCACTTGGACGGTCAACAGTTTGTGCGAACCAAGCGGCTCGATGACGCGCACGCGCGCGCGAATCGTGTTGGCTTGTTGCGCCGGCGCGAGCACAAGGTTTTCGGGGCGGATGCCGAGTAAAATCGGTTGACCGTTTTTGGCGGCGAGCGCGGACGCAAACTTGGGTGATGGCGCAATGTGCGCATCTCCCACAATGACAGTGGTACCGCTTCCGTTCACGCGCACGACGCCGGGCAAAAAGTTCATTGGTGGCGTGCCGATGAATCCGCCGACAAATTTGTTCGCGGGATAATCGTAAATGTTCATCGGCATATCGCACTGCACGATGCGTCCGTTCTGCATCACGGCGATTCGATCACCGAGCGATAGCGCTTCCACTTGATCGTGCGTCACGTAAATCGTCGTCGCTTTGATCTCTTGGTGCAAGCGTTTCAGTTCCGCGCGCATTTGCAAACGCAAGAGCGCGTCGAGATTCGAGAGCGGCTCGTCCATCAACAGTACGGCGGCTTGCATCACAATCGCGCGCGCCACGGCGACGCGCTGGCGTTGTCCGCCCGAAAGTTGCGCGGGATAGCGTCCAAGAAAATCGGTGAGTTCCAACAAACGCGCACTTTCCTCGACGCGACGTTTGATTTCGTCGCGTGGACGATTTTGCATCTTGAGACCAAAGGCGATGTTATCGAACACGGTGAGATGCGGAAAGACGGCGTAACTCTGGAACACCATCGCAATCTTGCGGTCGCGTGGCGCGAGATCGGTTACATCGCGTTCGCCGATAAAAACGCGCCCACCATCCACGCGTTCTAGCCCCGCGAGGCAACGCAAGAGCGTGGTCTTGCCGCACCCGCTGGGACCGAGCAAGACCATAAACTCGCCGTCCTTGATTTCCAAACTCACATCGTTTGCGGCAATCACCTTGCCGAAGGTTTTGCGAATGGATTGAAAGCGAATACCAGCCATAAGGACCCCATTTTCGATTGCAGATTGTAGGTTGCAGATTGAAAAATCTGAAATCTGAAATCTGAAATCTGCAATCTGAAATTAGCGGACGATGTTGCCCCACAGATTGAGCAAGTAGCGACGAATCAGAAAAATGAAAATCAGTGCAGGGACGATCATAAAGAATCCGCCCGCGTAGCGATAGTACAACGGCGAATCGTTGAGGCCGCTCAGCACTTGGGCGGGCAGTGTGCGATTGCGTAGTGTGAGAATCGTCGCGGCAAACACTTCGTTCCACGAGATCACAAATGTAAAGATCGCCGCCGCCGCTAAACCGGGGAGCGCGAGCGGCAACACGACGCGCAGAAATGCTTGCAAGCGATTGCAGCCCAACGTTTGTGCAGCTTCTTCCAAATCGCGCGGCACGCCGACGAAAATGCCGGCGGTAACGATGATGACGAACGGCAACGCCATCGCAATGTGCGCGAGTGCGACCCCCCAAATGGTATCGTACAAATCGAGTTGGATGAAGGTGACGGCAAGCGGAATCGAAAGAATTGCGGTAGGGAACATTTTGCTGATGAGCAGACCGAGCGAAATGGCTTCTTTGCCGCGAAAGCGAAAACGCGCAAGGGCATAACCGCCGGGTGCGCCCAAGAGCAAACTGCCCGCAATCGTTACTAACGCAACGACAATGCTGTTCCGGACCGAGTCCAACACACCGCGCGAACCAACAAAGAATTGCATCGTGTCTGTCGAAAAGTCGGTGGGCAGGAGCGGCTTGGGCCATTGAAAGGTCGCTTGGCGTGTACTGAACGCCGCTAGCGCGATCAAGTAGAGTGGTGCCAGCGTCCAGAGCGCGAGCAAGATTGCGCCACCGTAGAGCAACACGCGGTTGAGAATATACTGGCGAGAAAGAGAAGAGCGCATAGAACCTCATTTCAGATTTACGATTTATGATTTAGGATTTGGGTTGGACAGATCCAGTGGCTGTGCGACAGACCCAATCATCAATCTGCAATCCCAAATCAGTCATAACCCGCTTCTGCCGCGCTGGTTTGGAAAAAGCGGAAATAGAACCAGGTGGCAAGGACGGTAAAGACCAACACGAGCACCGCATACGCCGCCGCAATGTTGGGATTGCGATTGGCGACGTACCAGTTGTACGATTCGCCGGCGAGGACGGGAATCACACGCCCAGCCAGCGCAAACACGACCGCGAAGGTTTGGAAAGCAAAGATGGTGCGGATAATGAGCGCGTTCTGCAAACTGGGGCGCAACAGGGGCAAGACGACGAACAAGGTGCGCTTGAGCGTCGTTGCGCCGAACACATCAGCGGCTTCGAAATAATCACGCGGAATCACTTGCAAGCCCGCGAGCAAAATCGTCATCACAATCGCGGTGGCGCGCCATGATTCCGCGACGACAATCGTGCCAAACATCGCCGGCAAGTTTTGGTACGAGAGAAATAAAAACGGTCGGTCCAGAATGCCGAGTTCGTTCAAAATCGAATTGAGATAGCCGCGTTCGGTAAAGATCGAAAGCCACGCGATCCCTGCCGCAAGATCGGAGATGGCAAGGGGAATCGCATAGATGTAGAGAAAGATCGTGTGTCCTTTGAAGCGTGTGTGAATCAAGAGTGCCATCACAATCGCAAAAACGACTTGGAGCGGCACGATGAAAATGAGTAAGAGAAACGTGAACTTGAGCGCGTCGTTGAAACTGGTATCGCGCATCATTTTTTCAAAGTTGGCAAGCGTAAACGATCCATCGGCGGATTGGAAAGCAAGGAGAAACGCTTGCGCGATCGGCACGACGATCAGCAAGGTCACAAAGATCAAGGTGGGGGCAAGCAGAGCATAGGGCAACGCGGTATCCAATTTAGCGCGCATCGGCACCTCACAGAGACCTGTCAGGTCCAAGACCTGACAGGTCTAATCGAATTACTTGGCTTGGCACGCACCGGTGCTGGGTGGGTCGGGTGACCAGCACGGGGCTTTGAGTTCAGTCATCAACGCGTTGAGTTGATTGGCTTGATCGTTCAGCACCGTTTTGATGTCTTCATTTTTCAACACGATGCGCGTGAGAGTGTCTTGCATAATCTTGTTAAAGTCGCCGCCCTTGGCACCTAGACCAATCGGCAACAGCGCGACTTTGGCATCGGGTGCTTTCGATTGCTTGACCACGCCCTCCGCTTCAAGGCGCACATAATCGGGTAGGTCAGTTGGCAGAGCCGATTCGAGGACGGGATAGAAACTGACTTCGCGCAGAGTGACTGCTTGCACGTTGGGGCGCGTGAGGTACTCGATGATGGCTTCAGCCCCGGCGCGATTCGGTGAACCTTTGGGAATGCCCAAGCCAGCCAGCACACTCATATAGTACCGACCCTTGGGACCCGCCGGTGCCGGTGCACCGATAAAGTCATTGGGCTTGTTCTTGAACGCGTTGACGACGCGCGCCGTGTGATCAATCGCAATCCAAACCTCTTCCGAGAGTAGCGGGTCTTGCATATTGTTGTAGGTAACGGATTGCGGATTGGTGTACTCCCAAATCGCTTTGAAATCGGTCCACATCTTGACTGCGTCATCACTGCGATAGGTGGTAACCAAGCCGCCGGTGTACGATGGATACAGGTACCCTTGCGTCAAGCGATGCATCAAACCGCTGGGACCCGCGGGGAAGCCGATTTTCTTTTCCTTGGTCGCATTCGTGATGTTCTTGCCCCACTCGGCGAGTTGGGTGTAGGTGAGCGAGTCCACATTTGCGCCAGCGGGGAGGTACTGCAATGCTTTTTTGTTGACGACCATAATGTAGGTCGCTTGCATCCAAGGAATATAGTACTGTTTGTCGGTGCCGAGTTTGCCCAGCGTGAGAAATTCTTTGACGATGGGGCGATCACTCAACTTGGCGACGAGGGGGGTGAGGTCTTCCAACACATTCGCGGCCAGCAAGTTGGGAAAGGTCCCGTGCAGCAAGCCGACCACACCCACATTGACCTTGCCGGCTTTTTGTTCTGCCAGGATACGATCCACGACGACCCCTTCCGCATCGGAGATAAACTCGGTCTTGGCGCCCGTGAAATCTTTGAGAATGATGTTACGCATCTTTTCTTGCTCTTCGACGGGCGTCAATTGGGTGGAGAGAAAGACGAGCGGTTGCGGTGGGGCGACTGTTGGTGCAACGGTGGGAGCCGTTGTGGGTGCAGGGGGCTTGGTTGGCGGCGCGGCGGTGGGGACGGGGGTTGGCGCGGGCGCGCATGCCGCAAGCAAAGCCAAAACTACGGTGATGAGAATGAGCGTGAAGAATCGTTTGTTCATTTGGATCTCCTCCTAACAATCAGCGAACTTGGGTTTGGATCAAACAATAACCCATTGCCGTTTGGCACCACCTCCTCATTATGAAAATAGGGGCTAGGATGAACGATCAAAATCAGTAGATTGGCGGATAATTAATTGAGGTTGCAGAATAATGTGCGGTTCGGTTAGCGGCTCGCCGGCGATGCGCTTGAGCAACATTTCGACCAATTGGTGGGCGGTATCATAAATCGGTTGTTTGAGCGTGGTGAGCGGCGGGTCGGTGTGTTCCGAATCTTCGGTGCCATCATAACCAGCGATTGCAATATCGCGTCCCACAACGAGTCCGTGTTCGCGCGCGGCGCGCATCGCGCCAATTGCGGTGAGATCGTTGACGCCGATGATCGCGGTGGGACGTTTGCGTAGCGCGAGCAATCGTTGCGCGGCGAGATACCCCCCCGTGCGCGTGAGATCGCCTTCGGCGACAAGTGTTTTATCGAAGACCAGCCCCGCCTCGGCTAGACCTTGCCGGTAGCCGGCGAAACGTTCGGCTTGCAAAGTAAATTTGGCGGGTGCACCAATGTAAGCAATCCGGCGATGTCTATGTTCGGCCAAATGTCTGACCAGTTGCACAAAGCCGGTGTACGAATCCAATTCGATGTACGGAAAATCTACGCGCATGCGCACATGCCCGTGCGCGACGAACGGAAAATTATTTTGTGCGAGAAATTTGACACGCCAATCCTTCAGACGCATGCGGCTCAAGACGATGCCATCCACTTGCTGGCTCTGAATCCAACGCGTGTAGATGGCACGTTCGGCTTCGGTGTCGGGGGGTGCCGTCGAAATCAAGAGATCGAGATGATGCGAGGTGGTGGCATCGCCCAAGCCGGCAATAAATTCGGCAAAGAAGGGATCGGTAAAGTAGGGTGCCCGCGCAGGAATGACATAGCCAATGGTGTCGGTGCGTTGACGACGCAGTTGACGCGCGGCGCGGCTGGGCACATAGCCCATTTCGCGTGCCGTGCGAATGACGCGCGCGCGGGTTTTGGCGGCTACATCATTGTAACCATCGAGCGCGCGGGAGACGGTGGTAATCGAGAGGTGAAGTCGTTTCGCCACATCGCGGATGGTAACAGCCATGTTACTCCCAAAACGTTTTGGCTCTTTGCGTGCATTATACCCAAAACGTTTTGGGAGTCAAGTGTCATTTAGGGCTTGGGCCAAGTCTATTGACAAGCGGTTGAAACCACCTCAACTACCACCCGAAGCCGACCTGCGTCGGCTCGGTGAGCCCGCGCAGGCGGGCTTGGGGTGTTGGTTGCTGCGACTTCAGTCGCCTGATCCGACTTTGCACCAGCCGTAACCCCCACCGAAACTACCCTTGACACCTTGACATGTTCCTGTTATTCTGTCCACAACTTGACGGCAGGTGATGATTGCCTTTCAACCGTGATCGCCGGCGTTGGCTTGCTGTTCATGGCAGGGACGACTATGTTGCGTTTTCATCTCCTGGGGCAGTTTCGTTTTTTGACGATACGCAGCCACTCAAGTTTTCTGCACCCCCAAGACTTTACCGCTACTCGCTTTTCTTCTGTTGCATGCGGAACAACCGATCGCGCGCGAAACGCTGGCGTTCACACTCTGGCCCGATGAAACGGAATCGAATGCGCGTGCGAACGTCCGGCGCCACCTGCATCACCTCGCCCATGCGTTGCCACCTGCTCACAACGACACCCCGTGGCTTCTCCTCGATGCCAAAACCGCACAATGGAATCCCCACTCGGACTATTGGCTGGATGTGTCTGCGTTCGAGCAGTTGAGCGTGCACAGCGATCGTCTGGCAGAAGCAATCGCGCTTTACAGCGGTGATCTGCTGGAGAACGTGTACGACGATTGGCTCTTTTATCC